>JAUQWM010000037.1 GCA_030835125.1 Gemmatimonadaceae bacterium
ACCCCGGCAGCCTGCAAGGGGGTCAGACCCCAGTGCAGGCTGCCGGGATTCCTGGTGCGACGGTGCTAGAACGTCTGGAACCGATACGTCCGTCCTTCAAAGATCTGTATGCCCGGCGCAAGCGGCTGGTTGGGATTCACCCTGGTCGTGCCAAGCAGCTTCCACATTCGCGTCGTGACCCACGCCTCGCCGCGTGGCAGCGCCGACGCGATCGGGAATCCCGGCAATGCTGACAGGTCCGGCATCGTCAGGTCGTACGACAGGCCCGTGCCGACCGTGTTGAGGTAGTCGCTGGTCGCCGTGAGGCTGACGAGGTTTCCGTCGTCGCCAGCCCAACCGCTGGCGGGCTGGAAGTTGACGCCGATGAGCGTCGGGTACTCCGGAAGGAGCGTGCCCTGCACACGGAACCGGAGGTACGGGTCCGTCGCGACCGCCGTGGCGGTTGCCGCGGGGGAGCGCGGCCCGAGCGTGACGTCGAGCGCCGTTGTCCCCGGGTCCACGGAGACGGTCACCAGTCGCAGGTCGTCATCCCGGTCCGGCGCACCGATCGAGGATCGCACGGTCACGCCCATCATGTCTCCCGGCTGGCGGCCCGCTGCGGCTACGATGGGATACGGCCGCACGGCCGTCATGCTCCACGGGGACCACGCACTGACCTGACCCACGTACCCGTTGGCCGTGGAGTACTCGATCGTGCTCGCGAGGTAGTCGGTGAGCGCGTTGCCGACCGTGACGTTGCCGGTGAGCGCCGCGAACGACGCGGGCCCGGTGAAGTCCACCAGTGGGAGGACGCCCCCCTGGCTGGCGTTGATGTTGCGGTGGATGTCGAACCGGTCGATCGTGCCGTTGGCGAGTCGGCGTGAGGCGATCAGGTCCCTGGTGCCCAGGATGGCTTCCGCGAGCACGAACGGCGCCGGGCTGGTGCTGGTGATGGAGGTCCACTCACCACCCATGGCAATCTGCGCAAGTTCCCCAGGCCCGTACCCCTGAACGGTGCCGGTGAACGTCCCGGTGAGCAGCGTTTCCTCGCACCAGTTGGATCCTTCACGGAGCAGGTCTGCCGTCGTGCCGAAGACGTAGTGCGAACTGTACAGGGTGCTCGCGTCGGCGAAGACCGTCCGGCCGCCGGCCTGCGCGCGGGCGCTGGCACCAAGCATCCTCGGAACGATGAACACGCCGCCACCGTAGCCGGCGGCCATCGGGAAGCGGTAGCGCATGACGCCGCCCGCCTCGGTCGGGGCCACCACCTTCCATGGACCGGTGCCATCCTGCATCGCAAAGAACGCCGGACGGTCGGTGGTCGAGCAGAACTGGTATTCCACCACGGTACCTGGCGCTGGCGTGACGTGCACCCGAAGCGTTTGGAACGCCGCGGTGACGCCACTGCCGCTCGCCGTGATGGTGACGTCGTACGTTGCCACCGGGACCAGGAGCCCGACGTCAACCGTGATCGTGGCCGCGCCGCCGGCCGTCACTTGCGGATCGAACGTGACCGACATCCCGGCGGGGGCGCCCGCCGCCGAGAGCGTGACGTCGCCGGCGAAATTCGCGCGCGTCAGCGTCGCCGACGATGTCGCGGACTGCCACTGTGGTATCGTGAGGACGGCCGGGTCGACCAACAGCAGGATCTCCGGCTTGATCGTCACCGTGAGCTGCAGCGTTGCCGCGCGATCCTCGACCCCGGGTCCCTGGCCCTGCACCGTGATGGTGTAGGTCGCCGCGGCGACCGAGGCATCCACCGAGAGGGTCATCGTGGAACTGGTGCCCGTCGGCGCGGGGGGGTTGAACGTTGCCGAGATGCCGGCTGGCGGCGATGCGAGCGCGAGCGTCACGGCACCCGTGAATCCACCGATCCGCCCGATCTCGACAGTGGACACGTTCGAGTACCCGCGATGGATCGAGAGGGCGGACGGGTTCAGCGCCAGCGTGAATGCCGGACGCGGTACGACCGTGACGTTCACGGTGGCGCTCCGCGCCGGGACTCCGTCAGCGGTTCCAGAAACGATGACCGCGTAGGTGCCCGGCGTGACCGAGGCATCGACGGTGAGGGTGAGGGTCGAATTCGTCCCGATTGGCGACGTCGGCTCACAGGTGCCTGCGATGCCGAGCGGAGGACTGGGGACCATGAGCGTCACGGGGCCTGTCATGCCTGGCGATCGCGTGATCTCTATCGTGGTCGTCCCCGATCCGCCCTGCTGGATCGTGACCGTCGCGGGGTTCGCCGCCAGCGTGTAGTCCGGCGGGTCGACGACCGTGAGCGCGAGCGTTGCGGTGTGGGTCGGGAGACCGGTGGCGGTGCCCTGGATCGTGAGCGGGTAGTCCGTCGGGGCGACGGATGCGTCAACCGTGACGGTCAGGGTGGAGACCGTGCCGGTCGTGCTGGCCGGATTGAAGACGCCGGCGACGCCGGGCGGCGGGTTGCTAACCGACAACGCGACCTCCCCGGTGAATCCCCCCTCACGCGTGATCGTCACGGTCGCGGTCGTGCTGGTGCCACGCGGTGCGGTGAGCGCCGTCGGCGCCACGGCGACCTCGAATCCCGGGGCCTCCATGATCACGAGCGTGAACGTCGCAGAGGCGCTCCCGATGCTCGAGGATCCGGTGACCCTGACCGTGTAGGTCCCCTCGATCACGGACTCGTCGACAAAGAGGTTCATCGTCACGGTCGTCGTCGATCCGGAGAAGTCATCGGGCGTGACGTCGATGGTCACGGCCGCAGGGAGTCCGCTGACGCTGACCTCGACATCACCGGTGAAGCCGCCGCCGCGCTGCAGGACGGCACTCAGTGACGCGCTGGATCCGCACTGGACGGTGAGCGTCCGGGTCGGCACGCTCAGGGAGATGGTCTGTGTCGGTGCGGTGCTGTCCTTGCTGCACGCGACAAGCGCGACCATCGCCGTCATTGCGGTGAGGGTCGCGCGTGAGATGGTGTTGCGCATGTGGCCTCTTTCCGGCCTCCCGACGTCCGGACAACCCGGGATTGTGCCGGAGTTGTTGGTTGTCCATGCCCGCAACCTGTCCTTCCGTCGCGCACGCGGATGTCAGGGTCGGAGGGCCATTGTGTCGGGCAGTCCCCCATGCGTCCGGTCCTCGCCATTGGGCGAGCCGTCAGCCAACCGGTGTCACGGCGGATTCCGTCAGGCAGGAACATCCGAGTCGACGAACCGATCCAGCGCCGCAGGTCCGCGCCGCGTTAGGCGCCCATGACACGGACCCACCGCCGGGCAGAGCGGGACCGGGAAGCCGTCGGGGGCGCGGACCTCGCGCGGGATGTGGCGGTACTGTCCTTGCGGCGCCAGCGCCGGTCCCCGACCGGACCGGCACATGGCATCAGAAAGCCTGACGCGTGAGCTGTGGGAGTACATGAAGGTCCGGAAGAAATGGTGGTTGCTCCCGATCATGATCACCATGGTCCTTCCCGGTGCCCTCCTGGTCGTTGCCCAGGGATCCGCGCTGGCACCGTTCATCTACACGATCTTCCAGAGAAACGGGTCCCGATGGGGCCTGGATCGTCGGTGGCGTCCTGCAGGGCCCACAGAGCCACTCCTTGGTCGCGCTCGTGCGGGTGGCCGACCCGCGAGGTCCTCGCGTCCACGCAGGACCTGTGCTGGCCGAGCTGGAAGCCGTGATGCCGCAAGCGAAAGCCCGGTCGGCGCGTCACGCGCCGACCGGGCCAGTCCGTCGCCACCGGGGGCAGGGAGCTCCCGCGCCCGTCGCGACAGCCTAACGCGGAACCCGCATCCGCCGCATCCCCTGTTGCACCGTGGCGAGCGGCAACTGCAGCAGTCGCGCAGCGACCGCGGCGGTGCCGTCATCGTCGTCCCCGGGCGCTTTCGGGGTCTTGCCCTCGAAGAACAGCTTCGCATCATAGTTGAAGGTCGCGGTGCCGGCACCCGTGCGTAGCTGCTGCACCGAGTCGACCTTCTCGCCCTGGTCGTCGCGGATGTAGCTCCAGTACTCGGACCGGTATTCCTCGATCGTCACCTTGCCGGGTGCGTCTTCATAGGTCACGAGCGCGACGGTCGAATCACCCGCCTCGGCGGTGTAGTGAATCGCGGCCTCGGGCAACTCGAACTCGTAGGACGCCTTGACCGCGAAGGCGAAGCTGCCGATGTCGCAGGCCCACAGCGCCGAGGTCATGCTGACGACGGCAAGAGCCGCAAGCTTGCGCGTGCGCCGGTTGCGGAGGAGCGGCAGGAGGCCGATCGGCAGCAGGTACCACAGCACCGACGCCTTGCCCGTCATCCCGGCCGACGCGCCGCCCATCTCGAACCGTGCCTTGACCACGTAGTCCCAGCCGACCGCGCCAGGTACCGGGGCAATGGTCCCGCTCATCCTGATGCCCAGCTTCGCCAGCGTATCGGCAACCTCCGGGGCTGTCGTCCACGTGTAGTGGTGCTCGACCAGCTTCGGATCGCGGATCCAGGTCCCCAGGGACCCGAAGAGGCGTGAGACATCCTCGACGTTCTCGCTGACGACGATCTTCGTCGTGTCTCCGGCCTCGGTCCGGGTGTACACGATGTTGTCCGCCACGTTGGTGATGTGCTCGGCCAGCCAATCTCCATCCTGGAGCCCGAAGTCATACACCAGGCCGGTGTTCTTCACGCCGGTACATGGGGCAAGGGCATCGGGTCGCACCGCGAAGAGGACAATCGCCTTGCCCTGCTTCAACGTCGCGCCGGGAATGAAGAGGGTGTCGGCCGCGGGGCCCAGCGAGGTCCACGCACCGGCGTCGTTCGCCTGGAATCCCATGAGCTTGAGCGCCAGCGAGTCGCCCTGGCGGAAGCGAACCGTGAGGTTGGATCCGGAGCCGAAGTCCGCGGCAGGGTAGTCCAGCCGGATCACGCGAGCCGAGGCGGGGAACACGTTCAACATGGTGTGCGCCGTCGTACCGGGATGGATCGTTCCCCTGATGTGTGTCCCGGGCAGGAGTTCATCCTGGTTGAGGGAATAGACCTGGTTCCCCATGTACGCCACGAGGAAGTCAGGCCACCAGGTAGTCGCTGGGACAGGCAGCGCGTTCACGAAGGCCTCGGCCAGCGGCGTCCCCGCGTTGAATGCCGTGTAGATGTTGCGGAGCGTGGCGTCGCCCCACCGGTCGGCGATGTACTTGATGAGCGCGCCCTTGCCGTATCCGCCGTTCGCGTTGAGCGCCGGATGGATGCCGGTGAAGAGGCTGTCGCGCCACCCGTAGAAGAAGGTGTTCTTGTTCACCAACGTGTTCGAGGGCGCGCGCTCCATGATCCAGCTGGACGTGGCCTCGTTGAACCAGTCCGAGTCCAGGAACATCGCGTCGCTCCGGCGGGTGCCATAGCGCGTCTGCTCGAAGTGGAAGAACTCATGGATGGCGACGCCGGGCCACAACGCGGTGGCGGCCGCCTGCAGGCTGTTGAACTCCATGAAGCCCGTCTCGGGATCGGCCGGAAACCCGCCCTCCGTGTTGAAGAACGCATACCAGGTGGGGTGCTCGGGCATCGGACGGACGCTTACCGAGATCGGCCAGCGCCTGCGGAAGTCGAAGGAGTATCCCATTCCGGTGATCGCCGTGAACGCCTCTTCCAGGTAGCCCAGGGTCACGGGAAGGAGCGGCTGCAGCGTGGCGCGCGGCGCGCCGTAACTCACGACCTGGAAGTGCGCGGTGCTGAGCGTGTCCGCCGACTTCACGCCGATGATGTAGCCATCGAGCAGGTCCACGATCCCGTTCGCGCTCGCGACGGTCGCCCGGAATCCCGGCGCGGTGTTGAGCTGGACCGCGGGCTTCCCGGTCACCGAGATCGTGGCCACGAGCCAGCCTGACGAGTCCTTCGCCGGGGTGACGCGGTAGCGGAGTTCCGGGGTGGCGGCTTCGTCCGACGTGCGCACCATCTTGCCATAGCCGATGAGGCTCACGCCGTCGAGCGCCGAGGTCTGCCTGAGGCGCACGGTGACATCGGCCCGGCGATCAGCGGGGAAGCCGTTGAGCCGGAACTCCTTTGCCGCGGCGTATGCCCCGAACTGGTTGGAGGCCTGGTCGGTGACGAGGATCTCGATGCGACGCGAGTCCGCGAGTGCGCCGGCAGGAATGGTGAGTCCGACGTCATCGGATGCGATCGTCCCTCCGGCGGGACCGATGATGCCGCTGGCCACGACCTGGCTCGTCCCCTGGCTCACCGTAATGGTCGCTGTGCCGGTCCGGCCTTCGGCCGTGGCGGTGATCGTTGCCGTCCCGCTCGCGACACCGGTCACCAGTCCCGCGTTCGTGACCGTGGCGATCGCCTGGGCGTTCGACGCCCACGTGATCGCCTTGCCGCTCAGCGCGGTCCCTGCCGCGTTTCTTGGTGTCGCGGACAACTGCACGGTTGCCGCGACCTCGACGGAAGCCGTGGGCGGGTTTACCCCGACTGATGCGACGGTATTGTCGGGTGGTGGTGGTGGCGATGTCCCGCCGCCACCTCCTCCGCCGCACGCCGCCAGCGCCAGTGCCAGTGCGAAGGTGGATCCCAGGGCCCGTATCGACGGGGCGGTCATGCCCGGACGGGACGCGAAGTTGAGTCTCATATGCCCTCCACAGCGCCAGCGTCCGCATGGGGTGGGGAGATCGTCAGGCAGTCAGCGGAGCCGGTGCTGGATTCAGGCTAGCATCAGGGTCGCGCCGCATAAGTCAGCGAAAGGACGCGCCCTGTCAGACATTTCCCGGACCGCCCGGGGAGCGTCAGGGTTTCACCCTTGCATAGCCTGGTGGCGCCGTCTATCGAACCCGGGACCGTTGGGGGACCGAACGGCGAGGGCGTTCTCCCAGCGCCCCTAGCCGCGCGCGCGCCGCGCCGCGATCGCCTCGCGAACGCGCAGCCAGCCCTCAGGCAGCGGGTTCCCGAAGATGCTGTCCTTCCAGTCATTCAGGTAATAGTCGACGGACAGCCCGTCGGGGTTGCGGATATCGAGGTTGGCACCGCGTTCGACGAGATACAGGGCGCAATCCCAGTGCTGGCCACTGATGCTGTTGATGAGTGGCGTGGTCCCGTTGAACTGGAGTGCATTGATGTCCGCGCCGCGCTCCACCAGCAGGCGGAGCGTTTCAAAGTCCTCGATGGCGATGCCAAGGGCAGTCTGCTCCCGTTGCGGATCGTAGGCATTCGGGTCAGCGCCGTGATCCAGGAGCAGGCGTGCGGTTTCGCGCTGTTCCGGCGTGATCCCGAGGATCGTGAAGACGAGGAGCTCCTCCCCGGAGCCCATGCGGGACTGGCGCGGGTCGGCGCCCGCGTCCAGCAGGACGCGCACCGGATCGACGGCACCGCGGCGGTCGCGGAGGTTCAGCAACGCGAAGGCGAGGAGGTCGTTCCCGGCGCGGTCCTTGCCTGATGGTGGGGCCTGGCCCCCGAGCAATTGGCGGAGCGCGGTCGTATCGTCGCCGACGATGGCGCGAGCCATCGCGTCCAGGCGCGGGTCCCTGAAGTCCCCGGAGCGCGCCTCGGAGGCGGCAAAGCTGCGGTCCTTGAACGCCTTGACGGCAGGGCTGAGGACGAGAAGGGCGACCGGCCACCCCACGATCACGGCGATCGTGATGATCCCGGACGACGATCCCTTGCGCTCGGCAAGGTAGAGGAGTGCCCCGAGCCCAACGAGCACCACGAGGAGGGCGCCGATGACGAGCACGCCTATCCCTCGGGACGACTCCGGGCTCGTCGTGCGCTCCGTCGCGACGCGCACGAGGCCAACCACGAGCACGATGAACAGGACGCCCCACAGCACCCAGGCGAGTGGGACCACGATGCCCCTGGACACGGACTTACCCTTTTGGCGGGATTCCATAGGTTGATCGCCATCGCACCCCACTCCATCCCACGGGCCGATCGCGTGCAGCGAGAGTATCCCGGACCAGGGCCGTCGTCCAGCTCCCGCCGATTCGCCGGCGGGCGATCGCGCGGGCCACTCCCACTCGACGCGCACGGCCCCGGACCCGGGGGACCGGATGCCTAACGAAACACCGGAACGCCCGCTGCCGTGGCCGGTCGCGCCGGGACAGCTCGAGGGGCCCCCGGTCCCCGACCTGGAAGCGGCGGTCGCGGAAGGCCGGCGCCGGCACGAGGACGAAGTCGCCCGCGCGGAGCGCCTGGTCGCGCAGGCACGCGCCGGGTCGGCGCCGGAGGCCGTGCCGCAGGCGGAGGCGGTCGCGGCCGCCCCGGCGCCCGGCGAATACCGGGTGGAGTTCCACTGGCGCGGGGAAACGGCTATCTACGTCGAGCACGACCGGCGGGTCCATCTGTCTTGCGCCTGGTGGGGAGGCCCGACCGGGAGCGTCGGGCACCTGTACGGCGTGTGGGAGTCGGCCGGCGGAATCCGGGAGCCCATGACCGGGGAGGAACGCCTGATGGTCCTCGGGCGGGTCATCGACCACGCCGCCCGGCATCACGGCATCACGCTGGAACCCGAGGGTGCCTGACGAGCGCCTCTCAGTCGTCCTGCACGGCGCGAATCGCCGGGGTCTCGAGGTCATCGTACTGTCCGCGCCGTGCGGCCCACACGAAGGCAGCCACGGCAAGGGCCACGATCGCGAGGGCCAGGGGCAGCACCAGGAAGATCACGCTCATGGTCTTGCCTCCACGAAGGTGCGTCCGCGCCAGGCGACCATCAGGACGGTGAGGGAGCTTGCCGGCATCATGACCGCCGCCACGAGGGGATTGATCAGCCCCGCCATGGCGAGCGCGACCCCGACCACGTTGTACGCCAGGGACAGCGCGATGCCGAGGTGGATCACCCGCATCGTGCGCCGGGCGCCCTGGACAAGCTCGACCAGCGGTGCCAGGCCGGGCCGGGCCAGGTAGACATCCGCGGCCGCCAGCGACGCCTCTGCACCACCATGGACCCCGATGCCCACCGAGGCCGCCGCGATCGCGGCGGCATCGTTGACGCCGTCGCCGACCATGACCACGGGCTGCCGCCAGGCGGTGGCTTCGACGAGCGCGAGCTTCTGTTCCGGGGAGGCGTTGCCCACCACGCGCCGCGGGTCGATCCCCACCTGCTCGGCGACCGCCAGGACCACCGGGGTCGCATCCCCGCTGGCGATGCCGACGCTCCACCCCTCCCGCTGGAGCGTGGCGATGGCCTGTGCAGCGTCCGGGCGCACCGCGTCGCCTAACCACGCGCGCGCGGCCACCCGGCCATCCACCGCGATCCACACCTCGCTGAGCACGCGGCCGGGCCCGAGTGCCGGAACGGGCCGGTTCATCCTGCCTGCGCCAGTGGACTCCACGAACGCCGGCTTGCCCACGGCGACGTCATGACTCCCGACGCGACCGATGATGCCGGCGCCGGGCACGTGGCGGGACGACTCGACCTCCGGCAGCACCTGGAGCCCGAGGCCCTCACGGAACGCGGCCGCGACCGGATGCGAGGACTCCGCCTCGAGCGCGACCACCAGCGGCTTGACCCATTCCGGGCCATCGAAGCGGACCAGCTTCATCGCGCCCGCGGTGATCGTCCCGGTCTTGTCCAGGATGAGGGTAGACGGCTTCGCCAGGCGCTCCAGCGCGTCGCCGCCCTTGATGAGGATGCCCGAGCGCGCCGCCCGGCCGATGGCGGCGGTCACCGCCAGCGGCGTCGCCAGCGCCAGGGCGCAGGGGCAGGTGACCACGAGCAGCGCGATGGCGTTGTCGACGGCCCGGGCAGGATCCCATTGCATCCAGGCGACACCCACGACCACCGCAAGCGCCAGCACGGTCGCCGTGAACCACCCCGCCATCCGGTCGGCCAGCAGGACCACCGGGGCACGGCGTCGCGCGCCGTCCTCCACCTGCCTGACGAGCCTTGCGATGCGCGTCGCCTCGCCCGCCGCCGTGACGCGCACGCGAAGGCGCGACTCCACGTTCAGCGTCCCGCCGAAGACGTCGTCGCCCGCGCGCATCGTCACCGGCCGCGATTCCCCGGTGAGCAGGGCGACGTTGACCGACGACACGCCGGACTCCACGACCCCGTCGGCCGGGAACGTGTCGCCGGCGCGGACCTCCACCACGTCGCCCGGGATGAGGCCCTCGGCCGGCGCCTCCCGGACCTCCCCGTTGCCCCCGACGATCCGGGCGACCAGGGGCGTGAGCGAGAAGAGCAGCTCGGTGGAGTCGGCCGCCGCGCGCTGTCCCCGGAGCTGGAAGTACCGGCCGCACAGCAGCAGGAAGACCAGCATCGCGACGCCATCGAAGTAGACGGGGCCGGAGTCGGCGACGGTGTTCACGACCCCCCGCGAAAAGCCGGCGGCGAGCGCGAGCGCGATGGGGAGGTCCATGTGCAGGGAGCGCGTCCGGAGCGCCGCCCACGCGCTGGTGAAGAACACGCGTCCCGGCCACACCAGCGCGGGCAGCGTCAGGAGGAGCGCGGTCCACCGGAAGAAGCGCGCATACTCGGCCTCCATGCCGGACATCCATCCGCTGTACAGCGCGAGCGACGCCAGCATGACGTTGATCGCGATCGCCCCGGCGACCCCGATGCGCGCCACCATGGCGCGGTCCTCGCGGCGCCGGTGGCCGTCGCGCGCCATCCCGCGGAACGGGTGCGGGGGATAGCCTAACGCATCGAGGGTCCGGCCGATGGCGGACAACGGCGTCGTCGCGGGATCCCACTCGACCGTCGCCCGCGACCGCCGCACGTCGAGCTCGGCGCGCACCACGCCCGCAACGACCAGCGGCACCCGTTCCACCAGCCACACGCACGACGCGCAGTGCACGCCCTCGAGGTACAGCTCGACCCGGGACAAGCCGCCCGGAACCCCGGTGACGTACAGGGCATGGAAGGCCGGGTGGTCGAAGTCCTCGTAGGTGCGTCCCGAGGACTGCACCGGCCGGTCACGACGATCCGGCAGGTCGTAGTACCGCTCCAATCCATTCTGGTGCAGGATCGCCCAGGCCGTGCGGCACCCGGCGCAGCAGAACTGCTGGCCGGCGTCGGGCTCCAGGAGGCCACGGGGCACGTCGAGGCCGCAATGGGCACACGCGTGCTCGTCAGGCGGCGGCGCGACCGCCCCGGTCGAGGGGCTACCGATGGTCAGCATGGACCGCTGGCGTTCCGGCCGGCATCGCCCCGGTGTGGCGGAGGCGCCCGGCGATGGTGAGGAGGCCGATCGCCACGACGACCGACGCGGTCACGAGCGGCAGCGCGCGGCGCACCGGCCCGGCGAGGCGCTGCAGCGTGAATCCCAGTGTCACCATCACGGGGAGCGTCCCGGTCCAGAAGAGCAGCATGGCCTGGGCGCCGCGCACCGGCGACCCGGTGCTGGCCGCGGCCGCCACGAAGACGTACAGCCACCCGCAGGGGAGGAGGGTGGTCGCCAGGCCGGTCAGCCCGCCCCGGGCGAGGCCGGGGAGCCCGGCGACTCGGCGGACGACGCCTCCAAGCGCACGCTGCATCACCGGGGGCGGATGCAGGGCCGTGGGGCGCCGGCCCCGCACGGCGAGGATCGTGTCGACGCCCCACGCCACCATGAGGAGCCCCGCCACGATGGCGGCGGCCCGGCCGACCCCGGCCAGGGCGCCCAGGCGGTCGACGCCAGCGCCTAACGCGCCGGCGGCGGCGCCCAGCGCGACGTACGAGAGCAGGCGGCCGCCATGGTAGGCGGTCATGGCCGCTCCTCGCCCGCGTCCGTCGCGCGACGGTCCGGCCGAGGCGAACGCGAGGAAGGGCCCGCACATCGCGGCGCAGTGCGCGCTGCCGGCCAGGCTGGCCACGAAGATCGCGATCGCCGCTTCCATGCGCTTACCGCGGTTCGGACCGGACGTCGAGTCGTTCGGTGGCGGTGAAGCGGTCTGCGCCGCGCTGCACATCGATGCGCAGTTCCCACAGCCCCGCGCGCCGGATGGGCATATGGGCCGCATAGGTGCCCGGGGTGGACGCGTCGAGGCGCAGGTCCATCGGTTCGCCGGCCCGCGCGATGTGCACCGCCCGGACCGTGATGGACGCGCCGGAGAGCGGAGTCACGGACGAATCGCGGAGCGCCACGGTCAGGTCGGACCCGCCGCCGTCGCGGATGGGGGAGATCGAGGCCGCCAGCGTCCATCCCAGCGCCGCGTTATGCGCGCGCTGCGCCATCTCGTCGTCCCAGTGGACGCCACGCTGGTAGTAGTCCTCCTCCACCGCGAAGGAAGGGTCGTGGGTGGCCACGCGGATGAGCCAGATGTTCGCGGCGACGGTGAGGCCGAGGATGGTCGCGACGGCAATGGGCCACCCGCTTCCGCGCTTCATGGCGTGCCTCCAGCGGCGCCGGCGGCGCCAGTGCGCTTGTGGTCACCTGCCGAGGGACCGAGCAGGCGCCAGGGGAATTCCTGGTCGAAGCCGGAGCCGTCGCTGATGTGCACCTCGATCTCCGGTTCGCCGGACGAGAACGCGTCGCGCGGCAGGGTGATGAAGAAGCTCGTCGTCTCGGTGTGGCCGCGGGCCACCGGGAACGGGTTCACGGGAACGACCACCGTCCCTTCATGCCCTTCCACCTCGACCCGGATGCGGTACTCGCGGTCGCTGCCGGCGCGATTGGCGATGCGGAGCCGGACCTGGTTCACGACGCGGCCATCGCCGTCCAGCGAGAACGGGTCGCCGACGGCGCGGAGCAGGGTCACGTCCGCCGCCGCCTTGGTCGAGAGCATGAACACGAACGTGCCCAGGAAGGCCGCCAGGGCCAGCGGGTAAATGACGGTCCGCGGGCGCACCAGGTGGCGCGCCGTGCCCGCCAGCATGTCACGCGACGAGTACCGGATGAGGCCGCGCGGCTTGTTGATCTTCTCCATCACGGCGTCGCAGGCGTCGATGCACTGCGTGCAGTGGATGCACTCCATCTGCAACCCGTCGCGGATGTCGATCCCGGTTGGACACGTCTGGACACACATGCCGCAGTCGATGCAGTCCCCGGCCGTCGACTCGCGCCGCTTCATGCCCTTCTGCCGCGGCTCGCCGCGACGGTGGTCGTAGGCGACGATCAGCGAATTCCGGTCCAGGAGTGCCGACTGCCAGCGCCCGTATGGGCACGCGATGGTGCACGTCTGCTCACGGAAGTACGCGAAGTCCGCAAAGACGAGCATGGTGGTGAATCCCATCACCGCGAACGCGCTGGGGTGCTGCGCCGGCGACGCCTGGACCCACTGGACGATCTGGTCGGTGCCCACGAAGTACGCCAGGAACGTGTGCCCCAGGACCAGCGCGATCAGGAAGTACGCCACGAACTTGGCGAGGCGACGCGGGTGGAAGCGATTGCCGCCGCGGTCGATCGCCAGCGACCCGTTCGTGCCGCCCTCGAAAAATCGCTCGAGCGGGCGGAACAGGTACTCCATCCACACGGTCTGCGGGCAGGCCCACCCGCACCACACGCGCCCGAACAGCGCCGTGAGCAGGAAGACGGTCACGATCACCGTGCCCAGGAAGAGCATGAACAGCAGGGTGTCGGTCGGCAGGAACGTGTAGCCGAAGAACGTGAACTCGCGGCGCGGGGCATCGAGCAGGATCATCGGTTTGTCGTTCATCCGCAGGTGCGGAATCGCGAGGTAGAGCGCCATCAACGCATACGCCACGACCCGCCGCCGCGTCTGCCAGCGACCGGGCGAGGGCCGGGGGCGCACCCAGCGGCGGCTCCCGTCCTCGTTCATGGTCGGCAGGACACGCCCGGCGGCGCGCGGCGCGGCGGTGGTCATGGCGTCTTCGTTCCCTCGGGGGCCTTCGGGTTCGGCGGGTTGCTGCCCAGCAGCGAGGCGACGTAGGCGGCGACGGCGCTCACCTCGTCCGGCTTCAGGATCTTGCCCCATTCGGGCATTCCCTTGGCCAGCACCCCATCATTGATCGTCGTCCGGATGGCCGACGGGGATCCGCCGTGGATCCACGAATCGTCCGTCAGGTTGGGCCCGATCTGGCCACCCCCGTCGGCGCGATGGCAGGCGGCGCAATTGGTCTCGAAGACCTGCTTTCCCAGCTGCAGCGCCGCGGCATCGCCGGCCAGGAGCGCGAGGCTGGAGTCGGTGATGACGCCGGCCGGCTCCATCTTCTCCCGGAGCGCCATCGCCCGCGCCATGTCGGCGTTGTAGTCCGCGATCCGGCCCTTCCCGTTGCCAATCCCCGGCACGTTCAGGGCGTAGAGGATCGAGAAGACGATGGTGGCCCAGAAGGTGATCACCCACCACCGCGGCATCGGGTTGTCGTACTCCTGGATGCCGTCGTAGCTGTGCTCGAGAAGCCGTTCGTTATCCTGGTCGGCCATGGTGCCTACTCGGCGGAAGGGCGTGAGGGGGAAGCGTGGTCGTCGTCGAGCGGGAGGCGCGCCTGGCGCTCCAGCAACTGCTTCCGCGACGGGCTGAAGACCCGCCAGACGATGATCACGAAGGCGAAGAAGAACAGCAGCAGCGCGACCTCCGCATACCGCGACAGGCCGGCGTTGGACATCAGCTCGGTGAGGCTCATCGTGAGCCTCCCGGGGCCGCCGGCGCCCTCGCGGGGGCGACACTGTCCACGTGGACGTGCTTCGCCGCGTTGGTGCCGAGGACCACCTGCTGGGCGTCGCGCCCCAGCCGCTGCATGTAGGCGATCATCGCGACGATTTCCTTCGACTCGAACCCGGACTCGCCGCCGCCCTGCACGATCGAGGCAGCCACCTCTGCTGCCTGCCGCCGGGCCATGGCCGGCGCGCCGGTCACGGCCTCGCCGTAGGGCACGCCGAGCATCACCATCGCGTCCACGCGAGCCTGGATCCCGTCGAAGTCCATCTCATTCGTGAGCAGGTGCCGATAGGCCGGCATGATCGACTTGGGAGAGATGGCCCGCGGGTTCTCGAAGTGCCTCACGTGCCAGAGGTCGGGGTACTTGCCGCCTTCCCGGGCGAGGTCGGGCCCGATGCGGCGCGATCCCCACAGGAACGGGTGTTCGTAGACGGACTCACCCGGCTTGGAGTAGTCGCCGTACCGTTCGGTTTCGTAGCGGAACGGGCGCACCATCTGCGAGTGGCAATTGAAGCATCCCTCGCGGATATAGAGGTCGCGCCCGGCCAGTTCGAGCGGTGTCAGCGGCTTCACCGAGGCGATCGTCGGGACGTTCGACTTGATGAGGAAGGTCGGGATGATCTCGAACAGCGACGCGACGACCACCGCGACCGTCGTGAGCACGGTGAAGGTGATCGGCAGGCCTTCCCACTTGCGGTGCCATCCCAGCGACACGAAGCGCGCCCAGGCGCCGGCCGGGACCGGCGCGGGTGCATGGGCCGGTGGGGCGCTGACCCGCGCGAGCGGCGGCGCCTTGACCACCGGCACCTCGTAGGTGACCGGGCGCGCCTTCCAGGTCCTGAAGATGTTGTAGGCGAACAGGATCGCGCCGACGATGTACAGCGAGCCACCGGCCACGCGGACCCAGTACATCGGCACGAGGCGGGCGACGGTCTCGACGAAGTCCGGGTACGCCAGGCGGCCGGTCTCGTCGAACGCGCGCCACATCAGGCCCTGGGTGACGCCGGCGCTGTAGATCGCGACGACGTACAGGATGATGCCGAAGGACGCGATCCAGAAATGCGCCTCGGCCAGCTTCTTCGAGAAGAGCGGCGCCTGGAACAGGCGCGGCGCCAGCCAGTAGATCATGCCGAACGTGAGGAAGCCGTTCCAGCTCAGGGCACCGGTGTGCACGTGCGCGACGATCCAGTCCGTGTAGTGTGCCAGCGCGTTCACGCTCTTCACCGACAGCATCGGCCCCTCGAACGTGGCCATGCCGTAGCCGGTGATGGCCACCACCATGAACTTGAGCACCGGGTCATCGATCACCTTGTGCCACGCCCCGCGCAGCGTGAGCAGGCCGTTGATCATGCCGCCCCACGAGGGCGCCCAGAGCATCACCGAGAACAGCATGCCGAGCGTCGACGCCCACTCGGGCAGGGCCGTGTAGTGGAGGTGGTGCGGGCCGGCCCAGATGTACATGAAGACGAGCGTCCAGAAGTGCACGATCGAGAGCCGGTAGCTGAAGACCGGCCCCTCGGCGGCCTTGGGCATGAAGTAGTACATCAGCCCGAGGAACGGGGTGGTGAGGAAGAACGCGACGGCGTTGTGCCCGTACCACCACTGCATGAACGCATCCTGCACGCCGGCGTAGATCGAGTAGCTCTTCAGCGGCCCGGCGGGAATGACGAGGTTGTTGAAGATGTGGAGGATCGCGACCGTGATGATGCTGGCGATGTAGAACCAGATCGCGACGTAGATGTGCCGCTCACGGCGTCTGACGAGCGTGCCGATGACGTTGACCGCGAAGATGACCCAGACGATGGCGATGGCGATGTCGATGGGCCATTCGAGCTCGGCGTATTCCTTGGCCTGGGTGAAGCCGAACGGCAGGGTCAGCGCCGCCGACACGATGATCGCCTGCCATCCCCAGAAGTGCACCTTGCTCAGGGTGTCGGAGAACATCCGGGCCTTGAGCAGGCGCTGGGTCGAGTAATAGAGGCCGGTGAAGATCGCGTTGCCCGCGAACGCGAAGATGACGGCATTGGTGTGAAGGGGGCGCAGCCGGCCGAACGCGAACCACGGCGCGAGGTTGAAGGCCGGGAAGGCCATCTGGATGGCGACGATGAGCCCCATCAGGAAGCCCACCAATCCCCAGATGATGGTCGCCCACAGGAACTTGCGGACGACGACGTCGTCGTACGAGAACGAGTCGAGGCGCGCGCCCGCGGTGGCGGCGCCGGGACTGCCGGAGTCGGACATGGTATCCCCTCGAGACCGTGGTCGGACTGCGTGCCACATCCGGGCACGCCACGAGCCTGGGCGGGGTCGCTCAGTTCCGAGCTATCCCGCCAGTGCGTGAGGGAATTGTCGGGCCCGGGGGGAATACCGTGCGTCAGGGAGGTGACGATTCCCCGGCAGGGAAACCCTTACAGAGTGCAGAGTGCAGAGTGCAGAGTGCAGAATGCAGAATGCAAAGGGGGCGGTTCTCTTTGCGGGGTGTGCCGCGATAAGGCCCCGGCGGCGGCATCGTTGCTCCGCTCCGGGGCCTCCTTCGCCGTTTCGCCTCGCGCTCTGCGCTCTGCGCCCCTTAAGGCACCACCCGCTCCGGCAGCAGCACGAACTTCGCGGACCGTGCCATGTCCAGGAATCGCCGGGCGGCGTCGCGGATCTGGTCGCTCGTCAGCTTCTCGATGAAGTCCTGCGTGTACGTCGCGAGTCCGCGCGGATCCTCGCCGTTCTCGATCCGGGCCGCGATGTTGCCGACCCAGTAGTTGTTCTCCTTGAGCGACACCTCCTGCGTGCGCAGCTGCTGCTCGCGGATCTTCTGGAGCTCGGCGGGAGTGGCGCCACCCTGCTTCACGCTGTCGATCACCGCCAGCACGGTCTTCCACAGCAGGTCGGCCTTGTCCGGCGACGAGCCGAAGCTCACGGTGAACTGGTACTCCGGCCGGGGAAACTTCGACAACTGGCCGCCCGCCTGGACCGAGTACGTCCCGCCCAGGGCTTCCCGGAGGTTGTCGAGCAGCTTCATCTCGAGTAACTCGCCCAGCGAGCGCATTGCATAACGCGACGCCGGGTCGAAGGTGCCGGGGTCGCCGGTGAAGAAGACGACCGTCTGCGCCTTGGGCTCGACGCCCTTCCGGACCGTCTTCTCGATGACGCCGGTCGGCGACTTGAGCCCGATGTCCTTCCACGCCTCCTGGCGTCCGGTGCCGGGCAGGGCGCCGAGCCACTGCTCGACGAGGGGCTTGAGCGAGTCGACGTTCACCGCGCCGACGATCACGAAGGTGAAGTCGGACGCATCGGCGAACCGGTCGCGGAACGTCTCGAACATCCGCTCGTATCGCGCCGCCTGCAGCATCGCCGCGGTCAGGGGCTGGGCGCGCGGGTGATTCTGCTGCATGGTCAGGACGACCGTGTCCTGGAAGACCTGGTCCGGATCCTTGTCGCGATTGGCCAGCAGCGGCGCGAACTGCGCCCGCAGGGCGTTGAACGCCGCCTCGTCACGGCGCGGTGCCGTCGCCTTCAGGTAGATGAGCTGCATGATCGTCTCGAGGTCCTTCGGCGAGCCGCTGGCGTTGATCATCTCGGTCAGGGCGCCGATCTCGAGGCCGACCGCCGCGCGCTTGCCGGCCAGCTTCTTCCCGAGCTCGATGGCATCGAACGCCGCCACGCCGCCGCGCGACACGGCGAGCGAGGCCAGCGAGGCCTCCACATAGTCCGCGTCAGGCACGAGGCTCGTGCCCCCGGGACTCCAGCCGCGGATCAGCACCTCGTCCGCCTTGAAGTCGGTGGGCTTCACCAGGACCCGGATGCCATTGGAGAGTTTCCAGTCGGTGACGTCGAGCGTCGCTTCCCGCGTCTCCGAGACCACGCGGCCCTTCGCGGGCGCGGTGGCGACCAGTGGGGCTTCCGAGACCGACTCGGTCCACGCCGCCACGTCCTCGCCCTCGACGCGCCGGAACGCAGCCAGCAGCTCGCCCGCCGCGGGCACACCGGCCGCCGGCCCGGTCGGCGCCGACACGGCCACCACCCGGTTCACGTCGGTGATCCACTGGCGTCCCAGCGAGTTCACGTCCTCGAGCGTGACCGCCGGAAGGACGCGCTTCGCGGTCTCGAATTCCCAGGCAATACCCGGAGTGGGCTCCGCGGTCAGGAAATGGTTGATGTACTCGGCGGCGAAGTTCCCAGACTCGGACTTGTCGCGTTCCTGGAAGGCGCTCTCGAGCGACCGCAGGACCGAGGCCTTGGCCCGCTCGAGTTCCGCGGGCAGGAAGCCGTGGCGGTCGACGCGCCGGGCCTCGCGCAGCATCGCCTCCAGTCCGCGCTGGATGCCGCCATCCTGCACGGTGGCCGACAGGAAGTAGACGTCGGATGATCGGACGAACGGCCCGTACGACGAGCTCGCGAACGCGAACGGTGCGTTCGGCTGCCGGGTAATCTCGTTGAGCCGCGAGTTCAGCATCTGGTTGTACAGGCGGCGCGCCAGCAGCATGCGGTAGTCGGACTGCTTCGCGAGCGGGGCGGGGGGGTGCTTGTAGATCAGCTGGATCGACGACACCTGCTCTTCGGGGTCGGTGACGATCGTGACCAGCGTCGAATCGTGGCCGGGCACCGCGATCATCGCGCGTTCGCGGCGGGTCGCCGGGTTCTGCAGGCGGCTGAAGCGCTCACGGATCAGCGACTCGAGCTGGTCCAGGTCATAGTCACCGACGGCCACCACGGCCATCAGATCCGGGCGGTACCAGTCCCGGTAGAATCGCTTCAGCGGCGCCGGGTTCGCGCCCTTGAGGACCGTGGTGTCGCCGATGGGCAGGCGCGTCGCATACCGAGACCCCTGGAACAGCACCGGGAACTGCTGGTCGCGGATCCGCGCCCCGGCGCCGAGTCCCGAGCGCCATTCCTCCAGCACCACACCGCGTTCCTTGACGACCTCGGTGGAGTCGAACAGTGCGCCGCCGGCCCAGTCCTCGAGGACGTCGAAGCTCCGCTCGACGAGGCCCGGCTTGTCGGTCGGCACGGGCAGGATGTAGACGGTCTCGTCGAACCCGGTGTAGGCGTTGAGGTCCGCGCCGAAGCGCACGCCAATCGACTCGAGGTACGATACGATGTCGTTCCTGGCGAAGCGCCGCGTGCCGTTGAAGAGCATGTGCTCGACGAAGTGCGCGAGTCCCTTCTGGTCCTCGTCCTCCAGCACCGACCCGGCGTTGATCACGAGCCGCAACTCGAGGCGCTTCTCGGGACGCGCGTTCCGGCGGACGTAATAGCGCAGCCCGTTGGACAACGTCCCGGTGCGCACCGCGGAATCGAGCGGAATGAGGTCGGCCTGCGCGCGTGCCGTTTCCGGAAGCGTGGCGTCCACTGCCGGCAGCAGGACGGCGGCAAGCAGGGCACGGCGGAACCGCACGGGCAGGAGCGAACGGAAACGAGCCATGTCGAACCTCGGTGAGCGGGCCAGCGGTAAACTTAGGGGACGGGGTCGCCCCCGCCGAGGCCTGTGAGGGACGAGGCGTTCGCAGAGCGGTACAGGCACCATGCCAGATACGCACCGGGCGCCGTTTGCTCGGCGCGCGATGCGTGGCTTCCCAAGCCCGTGCCACATGGTGATCGTTGGAGTCCTCATGTCACGGCACTGGTTCCTCTCGGTCGGGATGTTCCTCGCCCTCGTGCCGGTCACGCTCCTGGTGCCGGGCCTGGATGAACTCGTCTCAGGCCGGTTCGGCGGGTCGGAGGCCGCGGCGCACGGGTTCATGACGGTGAACATGCTGGCCGGCATGATCGCCGTGCCGTTGTTCATGCGCCGCCTGCGGCGACTGGGCGACCTGCGGGGCTGGCTCGTCGGGTTCTTTCTCATCGACGCGGTGTCGTTCGCCGGGATGGGCCGGGTGGATACGCTCGGCGCCCTGTACGCATTCCGCGCACTCGATGGCGCCGTCCACCTGCCGGCCGTGACGCTGCTCATGGTGGCCGCAAATCGCACCGCCGGTGAGCGCCGCGGCGCCTCGCTCGGCGCGCTTGCCTCCGCGCTCATGCTCGGCATCACGGTGGGGTCCCCGCTGGGCGGCTGGCTGGTGGAACGGGGCGGGACGGCGGTGTTCGACGCCGGCGCCGCCATCTTCCTGGTCGCGGCGATGCTGGCCGCCTTCGGCCCGTCGACCGATCCCGCCACCGACGTGCAGCGCGGATCGCGGTACCGGTGGCAGTGGCGGCGGCCGGAGTCGTGGATCCCGTTAGGCTACGCCTTCATGGATCGCTTCAGCATCGGGATCTTCGTGTCGACCTTCACCATCTTCCTGGCCCGCGAGCACCAGGTGGGACCGGCCGGGCGCGGATGGCTGGTCGCGCTCTTCATGATCCCCTTCGCCGCCCTCTGCTATCCCGTGGGACGCCTGGCGGAGCGGGTGGGCTGGTTCCCGCTGCTGGTGGCCGGGAACGTCGCCTTCGGCGTGATCTTCGGCACCTACGGCTTCGTCCCGCGCGACCTGTTGCCGGTCTCCATGGTCCTCTCCGGAGTGTCCTCGGCGTTCATCTTCGCGCCCAGCCTGCTGCTGGTGAGCGAACTCGTCAGGCGCGGCCACGGCGAGGGGATGTTCGGGATCTTCCAGGTGGCGGGATCGTTCGGGTTCCTGGCCGGTCCGATCGCGGGCGGGATCCTGGTGGCGCTCACGTCGGCGGATGGCCGGCCGGCGTATGAAGCGATCTTCGCGGTGGTGGGGTTCGCCGAACTGCTGCTGGCGGTGGCGTCGGTGGCGTTGCTGCGCGCCTTTTCGCGCCAACCCGCCTGATGCACCGGCGCTGTCCAGGGTGAAAAAAGAACCGGCCCCCGGTCAACCCGGGGGCCGGCTCTCTCTGTCTGCTGCCGCCGCTACTGGCGCGGTCGGCAGGTGATGGCGACACCGGCATCGCCCGCGGACCAGATCTCGACGCGCCGGTTGATGTTGTGCTCGGGTTTCGAGCGCGCCGGACGGGTGTGATCGTCGTCCAGGACCAGGCACTGCTCGCCGAAGCCCTTCTGCGCGATCCGGCTCATGGCGACCCCGCCTCGCGTCAGGTAGTCAACGACCGCCTGCACCCGACGATTGGACAGCGCCATGTTGTACTCGTCGCTGCCATACGGGTCGGTATGGCCCTCGACAGCGATGCGCATCTCGGTCCGCTGGTTCAGCGTCGCGACCACCTTGTCGAGCGAGTCGCGCCCCACCGGAGTCAGGACGGCGCGGTCGAAGTCGAAGAAGACCCAGTTGAGGCGGACCAGCAGTTCCTGCGACGTCACGGTGACGCTTGCCGTGCCCGACAGCCCCGGGGTGTCCGTGCAGGTCAGCGTGATCGTGTGCGCGCCCGGCGTCAGGGCCCGGCTGAACGAGGCGCCGCTGCCGATGTCGCCGTCGCGGCTCGAACGCCACCGTCCACCCTGCGTCACGTCTCCCTGCTCCGGATCCTGGCAGGACCCGGCGAAGTTCGTCATGCCGCTGAGGATGGCGCCGTTGGCCGGCGACGTGATCGACGCGGTCGGCGGACGGTTCGCCGCCACGGGCGGCGGGGTCGGTGTCGGCGCCGGCGCCGGCTGCACCGGGGGCGTCGGCGCCGGGGCGACTGGTGTCGCGGCCGGCGGCGGCGGCGGCGCGACGATGGGGGCCATGCCACCACACTCGCCGCGGAACATCCGGCTGATGCCGATGCGGAAGCCGACGTTCGTCGACTTGCCGTCGAGTGCCACCGTGCTTCCGTTGAAGTTCGGCGACGGGTTGTAGTCGATCGGCACGTCGCCGCGCAGGCTCCACTTCTCGTTGAGGCAGAGCTTGAGGCCGAGCAGGCCGGTCACCGCATCCTCGAACTCATTCCCGGCGATGAACGTGCCGATCGTGTCGATGCGATCACGATAGACGTTCTGCTGGTATCCGGCGCCCAGCAGGAGGCGCAGCCGGTCTCCCATCGGGACGCCATACACGATGCGGAACGCGAATGGCGTGTACGTGATCGACTTCGTGCCGCCAGGTGACGCCCAGTCGGTCTTCCCGACCTGGCCGTCGACTTCCAATCCGAGATTGTGCCAGAGGTACAGGCCAAGCCGGCCGCCCCCACTGAGGACATCGTCGAGCTGGAGTTCCTTGTCCATCTTCGTGAACTGACCGAACACGCCCGCTTCGACAGCGAGTGGTTTCTGCGCCGCAGAACTAACGGCCAGCAGTGGCATCAACGCCGCGACTGCCAACAGGGATTTCGTTCGCATAAAGCCTCAGGAGGAGGTTGGGGATCGGATTGAGGCAGGGGGCTGATTGCGGTACGAAATGATGCAGACGCAGCACCCCCATCCGCGCCAAGTGCAGCAATACTAACGGATTCCAGCGCTGGGACCAATCGCTGAATGCGATTGGAGATTCTCCGATTCCCAGACTTGCGCGCGAAGTCGAAATGTCCTGTATTGCCCTGTCTACGCGCGAAGTGCGTCAATTTCGCGCTCGAGGGCGCTGATGCTGGCGTCTATCTCGACTGGGGTGTTCCGGAGTGTGACTCCCGGTGTCGCCGCAGCGGCCTCCATTCCGGGGTCTTTCAACAAATGACCGGTCAGCACGGCAACCACTTGGTCGTCGGGACCGATGAGGCCGGCACGGACGGCGGCTCGGACACCGGCAACGGAGGCGGCACTGGCAGGCTCGCAGCCGATGCCCGCCGTTCCGATCCGATCCTGCGCCTCCAGGATCGCCACATCATCGACCGCCAGCACCGCGCCTGACGAGGACCGGATCGCGCGAACGGCGCGATCGAACGACGCCGGGTCGCCGATCCGGATTGCGCTCGCGACCGTGGCCGCCTTCATAGAGACCCGGGCGCGGAAGCCGGCGTCGAACGATTGCTGGAAGGGGGACGCTCCCGCGGCCTGTACGGCCAGGATCCGCGGCATGCGGTCGATCAGCCCGGCTCGAAGTGCCTCGTCCAGCGCCTTACCGAACGCGGCGGTGTTTCCGAGGTTGCCTGCGGGGAGGGCAATCCAGTCGGGCGTGCGCCAGTCGAGTTGCTGAAGCATCTCGAAGACGATCGTCTTCTGTCCCTCGAGCCGGAACGGGTTGACGGAGTTCAGCAGGTAGATCCCGAGTCTCGGCGACGCGTCACGCACCAGCGACAGGCAGGCATCGAAATCGCCGCGGACCGCCAGGGTCCGCGCGCCATAGGCCAGGGTCTGCGCCAGCTTCCCCATCGCCACGTTCCCGGCCGGCACCAGCACCAGCGCGGGGATTCCCGCCAGCGCGGCATAGGCCGCGAGCGATGCCGACGTGTTCCCGGTCGAGGCGCAGGCGACGGCACGCGCGCCGATCCGCCGGGCCTGCGTCACGCCGACGGTCATGCCGCGATCCTTGAAGGAGCCCGTCGGGTTCATTCCCTCGTGCTTGACCAGGAGCCGCGGGCATCCCGCCCAGGCCGCGACGCGTGCATTCGCGATCAGGGGCGTGTTTCCCTCGGGGAACGAGACGATGTCCGTGGGCGCGGCCGCCATCACCATCTCCGCATAGCGCCAGACGCCCGAGACGCGCGACGGTTCCCCCACGGCGCCGAGTCGCGCGGCGAAGTCCCGTCGCAGCCCGGCGCCCCGGCCCTCGGGGATGTGGTACAGGACGTCGAGCAGCCCGTTGCACACCGGGCACGCGACGCGTGGATCCGTCTCGTCCAATCGCTTCCCGCAGCTCGCGCACTGCTGCCAGCGCGCCGGCGTCGTTCCGTGTGATGGCGTCACGTGCCGGAGGTCTCGACGCGCGTCCCCACCCGATCGGGGCGGGTGACGCGTGCGACGCACGCGAGCCCGGCTTCGTCGTAGGCGCGGCACATCGCCGTCGCAACCGACCGGGCCACGGCCTCGGTGTCGCATAACGCGAACGCCGTCGGCCCGGCGCCGGAGATCGAGACGCCGAGCGCGCCGGAATCCAGTGCGGCCCGCTTCGCCGCGGAGAACCCCGGGAGCAAGGCGGCGCGGGCGGGCTCGGCGATCCGGTCGTCGATGCATCGGCCGAGCAGGGGGAGGTCCCGCGCGAAGCAGGCGGCGACGATCCCCGCCACCTGCGCCGCCTGGTGCAGCGCCACGGCGCGGGATACCTCGTCAGGCAGCGCGGCCCGCGCGTCGGCCGTGCGCAACCGTTGCGCGGGACTCGCGAGGACGATGAGGAGCCCGTCAGGCACCGGGATCGGAATGACGTCGATGGGATCGAGCGACCGAACGAGCACGATGCCGCCCATCAGGGATGGGGCGATGTTGTCGAGGTGCCTGCCCGCGACCCGCTCCTCCGCCACGAGGGCCGCGGCGAGGAGAGCATTGCGGGACAGTGGCGCGCCAATCAGCGCGTTCACCGCCGCGGCCCCGGCCACCGCCGACGCCGCGCTGCCGCCCTGACCGGCCGAGAGCGGCAGGCCCTTGGTGACGCGTAGCGTGATCCCGGCGGCGGGCGTGGTGGCCCCGGTGTGGGTGGCCGCGCGAACCACCGCCAGCGCGGCGATGGCGCACGCATGGGCTTCGGGGTCGGACGGCAGCGACTCGTGTCCCGGCTCGAGGAGGGTGATGCCCGGCATGTCGCCGAATTCCGCGGTCACGCTGTCCCCGGCGCCCTCCACCGCGCAGCCGAGGATATCGAGCCCCGGCCCCAGGTTCCCGATCGAGCCGGGCGAGAAAGCGGTCGCGCGCGTGGGAAAGGGCATTGGCGGAATCTAGAACAACGGGCCGCGGGTCACAGGCCGCACGCCACAGGGGCCGTGGTTCATGAATCACGAAAACTGCCCCTCGTGCGTACCCGGTGCGCAGGCGTACTTTCTCCCCGTCCCGTCACCAAAGAGGTTGGACGTCATGTTCGCGACACGCTTCCAGCGTCCGCCGAGGATCGCGCCATCGCGGCGCCTCGCGCTTGCAGTCCTCTCGCTCGCCGTCCTGGCGATGCCCCTGGCGGCACAAGGCCGCATCACATCGCCCAAGGAACACTTCGGGTTCAACATCGGCGACGATTACAACCTGGCCACGTACACGCAGTTCATGGCGTACTGGCGGAAGATCGACGGCGAGTCCAACCGCATGGTCGTCGAGGAGATCGGCAAGACGGCCGAGGGACGGCCACAGCTGATGGCCATCATCACGGCGCCGGAGAACTTCCGGAACCTTGCCCGCTACAAGCAGATCGCGCAGCGGCTGGCGCTGGCGGAGGGGTTGACGGACGCCCAGGCGCGCGCGATGGCGAAGGAAGGGAAGGCGATCGTGTGGTTCGACGGCGGCCTGCACGCCACCGAGGTGCTCGGCGCGCACCAGCTGATCGAGACCACGTACCAGCTGATCTCGCGGAGCGACGAGGAGACCATGCGGATCCTCCGCGACAACATCATCCTCGCCGTGCACGCCAACCCGGACGGGATGGAGCTGGTCTCGAGCTGGTACATGCGGAACCCGAATCCGCAGGAGCGCTCGACGGGCGGCATCCCGCGGTTGTACCAGAAATACATCGGGCACGACAACAACCGCGACTTCTATATCCTGAACCAGCCCGAGTCGGTGAACATCGCCCGCATCCAGTACCACGAGTGGATGCCGCAGATCATCTACAACCACCACCAGACCGGCCCGGCGGGCACGGTGATGTTTGCGCCGCCGTTCCGCGACCCGTTCAACTACAACTACGACCCGATGGTGGTGATCGGCATCGACATGGTCGCGGCCTCCATGCACGAACGCTTCATCCGGGAGGACAAGCCGGGCGTGACGATGCGCTCGGGGTCCAGCTATTCCACGTGGTGGAACGGCGGGCTGCGCACGACGGCGTACTTCCACAACATGATCGGCCTGCTGACGGAAACGATCGGCAACCCGACGCCGATGCAGATCCCGCTGGTGGTGCGCAACCAGCTTCCGCGCGCCGACCTGCCGTACCCGATCGCCCCGCAGGAGTGGCACTTCCGCCAGTCGATCGACTATTCGGTGACCGCGAACTACGCGGTGTTCGACATCGCGTCGAAGCGCCGCGAGGACTTCCTCTACAACATCTACAAGATGGGGAAGAACTCGATCGAGCGCGGGAATCGCGATCACTGGACGGTGACGCCCCACGACGTCGACTCGCTCGAGGCGCGCGTGGCCCGCACGACACCCGCCGGCCAGGGGCGCGGTGGCCGCGGCGGGGGTGGTGGCAACGTCGGCCTCGCGACGGCGCCGTTTGGCGCCGGGGTGCCGGCGGAATCGTTCAATGCCGTGATGCGTGACCCGGCGAAGCGTGACCCGCGGGGGTACATCCTGCCGGCGAGCCAGCCGGACTTCCCCACCGCGACGAAGTTCGTGAACGCGCTCCGCAAGGTGAACGTCACCGTCCATCGCGCCACGGGGTCGTTTACCGTCGCCGGGAAGACGTATCCGGCCGGGTCGTATGTCGTGAAATCGGCGCAGGCGTTCCGCCCCCACGTGCTCGACATGTTCGAGCCGCAGGATCACCCGAACGACTTTGCGTACCCGGGCGGCCCGCCGCGGCCCCCGTACGACAACGCCGGCTACACGCTGGCGATGCAGATGGGCATCCACTACGACCGGATCCTCGAGGGCTTCGACTGCCCCTGCGAGAAGGTCACGGGCATGGCGGTTCCGCCGGCCGGCACGATCGCCGGCGCGGGCTCGCGTGGATTGCTGCTGAGCCATGATGCCAACGACGCCTTCGTCGCGGTGAATCGCGCGCTGAAGGCCGGCGCCAGCGTCCACTGGCTGAAGGCCCCGATGACCGTGAACGGGAAGACCTACGCGCCCGGCTCGTTCTACATCGAGGCCGCCGGCCAGGCGCGCACGGTGGCGGAGCAGGCGGCGAAGGACCTGGGCCTGTCCTTCGACGCGACCGCGGATGCCCCCAGCGCCGGTGCGGTGAAGCTGAGCACGCAGCGGGTCGGCTTGTGGGACCAGTACGGCGGGTCGATGCCGTCAGGGCACACGCGCTGGTTGCTCGAGCAGTTCGAGTTCCCCTTCAGCGTGATCTTCCCGCCCGAGATCGACGCCGGCAACCTGCGGCAGAAGTACGACGTCATCGTGTTCGTGACCGGCGCGATCCCGGCCGCCGGTGGTGGCGGCGGAGGCCGTGGCGGGCGCGGCGGTGGCGCCCCGGCGAACCTGCCGGCGGAATACCAGAACCAACTGGGCTCCGTGACCGCCGACCGCTCGATCCCGCAGATCAAGCGCTTCATGGAGGAAGGGGGCACCGTGATCACCATCGGGTCGTCGACGAACCTGGCCGGCCACCTCGGCCTGCCGATCGCCGACTACATGGTCGAGCGGATGCCTAACGGCACGGAACGGTCGCTGCCGCAGGACAAGTTCTACGTCCCGGGGTCGGTGCTGCGCGTGGCGGTGGACAACACGCTGCCCATCACGGCCGGCCTGCCGAAGCAGGTCGACGTCTTCTTCGATGACAGCCCGGTCTTCCGGCTCGAGCCGGATGCCGCGGCGAAAGGCGTGAAGCCGCTGGCCTGGTTCGACACGTCGACGCCCCTGCGGAGCGGCTGGGCCTGGGGCCAGAACTACCTGCAGGGCGGCACGGCGATGGTCCAGGCGGACGTGGGCACGGGCAAGCTGTACATGTTCGGCCCGGAGGTGCTGTTCCGCGGCCAGCCCGCGGGCACGTTCAAGCTGCTGTTCAACGGGATCTTCTCTGGATTGGTCGAGCGCTCGAATCGGTCGATCCAGTAACGAAGCACCAACCGGTGCGGAAAGGCGGCAGGGCTTCGGCCCTGCCGCTTTGCCGTTCTCAGGGGCCACGGATCCATTCCGCGGCAGGGCGCACGGTGCGAGGACGCGGTCGTCGCCCTCAGGCCTCCGCCCTCAGTGCCTCCGTGGGATTGATCCTGAGCGCGCGCCGCAACGGCAACGCACAGGCGGTCAGCCCGGCGACCAGCATGATGCCGTCCGCCGCCAGGAGGATCAGGACATCGCGCGTCGAACCGAGGCCCACGAACGCGACGAGGGCGCTGCCGGCGACCAAGCCCGCGCCCACCTGCAGTAGCGCGCGCCCGAAGATCCCGGCCACAATGCGCGCCGGACGGGCGCCGAGCGCGGCGCGGATGCCGATCTCGCGTGTCCGCCGCGCCACGGTGAACGACATCAGCGCATGGATGCCGGTCGCCGAGAGCAGCAGCACGATGAAAGACACCACGCCGACCACCGACGTGAGCGCCCAGTTCGTCTGCGCCTCCCCGCCGCCCGCCCTCGCGAGCGGCCTGACCTCGGTGAGCCGGATGGTCGGGTCGACATCGGCAGCTACCACGCGGAGGCGTTCGGCGAACGCTTCCGGATCGCGCACGCGAACGGCAATGCTGCCGGCCCGCCCCGCTGGCGCGGGCAGGCTCGGGAGGTACATCGCCGACTGCTCCTGGGGCCGCGGCAATTGCCAGCCGAAGTCCCTGACCATGCCGACGACTTCGTACCACTGCTCGCCGCCCACGCTGCTGACCTCGCCCTCGACGATGCGGACGCGCTGCCCGATGGGGTTGCGGCCACCGAACACGTGGCGCGTGAAGGACTCGTTCACCAGCATGACCCGGCCGACGTCGAAGTCGAGCGGACTGAAGTCCCGACCGGCAACCACTGAGGTGCCGAAGGCGCCGAAGAAGCCACGCGACACGTGGACCAGGGTGCTTGCGCGCAGGCCGGTGCCCGGGGCGCCGTTGGCGGTATCGACCTCGATGCGGTACTTGAACTGGTCTTCCACCGGAAGGCGGTCGACAAAGGCCACCTGCTCGACACCAGGTTCTGCGCGGAGTCGCTGCTCGAGCTCGTCGAAGCGTTGTCGGGCACGCCCGGTGAAGGCGGCGGAATCGGCCACGTAGTCCTCGCGGTCGATATCGATGCTCGCCGTCAGGAATCGCTCCGCGCCGATGCCTTCCGCGCGCTGACGGAACCGGTTGGACTCGAAGACGCCGCTCGCGGCCAGCGGCATGAACGCAACGGTGATCGCCACCTGCAGGACGATCACCGTCGTCCAGAAGGCGCCGAACTTCACCCCGGCGCCCGCGCCCTGGCTGCGCATCGCGTCATGCAGGCTGGTCCGCGTGATCCGCAGCGCCGGCAGCACCCCGACGATCATCGCCCCCAGCACCGTGAGCACGCCCGCGTACACCACGGTCCTCCAGGACAGGCTGGCGTCGATCCAGAACGGGAGCGATTCGCTGGCGGCCACCTGGCTCAATCCCCAGCCCATGGCGATCCTCGCAATGACCAGCCCCACGACCGCGGCACCGCCGGCCAGGACCAGCGCCTCGATGAACAGCTGCGAGATGATGCGCCCGCGGCTGGCGCCGAGGGCATTGCGGACGGAGATCTCCCAGCTGCGGGTGGCCGTGCGGGCGAACACGAGGGTGGCGACGTTCGTGCACATGATGGCCAGCAGCGCGAGGAAGATGCCGTTCACGATGTACAGCACGTTCCGGATCAGCATCGCCTCGCCACCGACGGTAAGCGGCTTGGCGAATGGCGTGACGCGTGGTCTCAGGTTCCTATGGGTTTCCGGAGCGCTGGCGGCGAGGCGCGCGCCGATGACGTCGAGCTCTGCCTGTGCCTCCCTGAGGGAAGCGCCCGGGACCAGGCGGCCAAAGACCTGCACGCCGGGACCCGTTCGCGGCGCGAGCACCGAGCCGTCCACGCGCAGGGGCATCCAGATGCGCTGGTTGGCGGGGAAGGCGAAGCCTTCCGGCATCACGCCAACGATGGTCGCGGTCACCGTGCCGACCTTGACGGTCTTGCCGACGACCAGCGGATCGCCGGCGAAGCGCGCGTTCCAGACCGCGTGGCCGATCACGGCCACCGGCGGCTCCGCCGGGTTCTCATCCTGAGGCGTGAGCGTGCGACCGAGCTGCGGAGGCGTCCCCATGAGCGCGAACGCGCTTGCCGAGACCTCCGCGCCTCGCACGGACTCGACGCGCTGGTCCGCGGTCTGGAGGTTCCGCACGAACGTGACGGCGGCGCCAAGATGGTCGATCGACCTGGCCTGATCGCGCCAGATCGTGAAGTCGCGCAGCGAACGGGGTTCCGCCCGGACCTCGCCGGCGTCCCAGTTCCGGATCATGATGACACGATCGGCGTCGCGGATCGGCAGCTTCGGGTTCTGCCACTTGTTGATCGCCTCGAAGTACAGCGAGCCGAGCGCGATCGCCACCGCAATCGCCACCGTGCCGACGACGGTGAGTCCGGGATACCGCGCCAGCATGCGGATCCCGACCTTGAAGTCCAGCCAGGAGAAGCGGTGGTTGGCGAGGCGACGTGGGGGCATGCGGTACGCCGGGTCGGGGAATTGGTATAAGTACTTTGCACTGTAAAGTGCAACCGAGTCCCCCGGGAGTCAAGCGCCCGGCCAAGTCATGCGTCCGGGACGCTACCGTTTGCGACGGCTGCCGGCGAGCGAACCGAGAACTCCGCGCAACAGTGCTCCGGTGATCCGGTTCGAGGCCGTGCGCGTCGCCGTCCTGGCGAAGGACTCCAGCAGCCCCTCCCGGCGACCGCCCCGCGGACCAGTACTGCCGAAGATGACGCCTCCGAGACCACCCAGCACGGCGCCCGCGCCGCCGGCCGCCGGCATGTCGGCTCCGGAGACCGGCCGATCCGGCGGCGGCGCACCACCCTGCCGGGCCTCGCCCGGGTCGACCCGGGCGCGCAGCTTCTCGAACGCCGACTCGCGATCCACCTCCTTCTCGTACACGCCGGCGACGACGGACTGGCGCATGAGCGCCTGTCGCTCGTCAGGCGTGATCGGGCCGATCCGGGATGCCGGTGCGAACATCCACGCCCGCTGCGTGATGCCCGGGATGCCCTTCTCGTCCAGCAGGGAGACGAGCGCCTCGCCCACTCCCAGCTCGAGGATCGCCGTCGGGATGTCGATCTCCGGGTTGGCGCGCATCGTCTCGGCGGTGGCCCTCACCGCTTTCTGGTCGCGTGGCGTGTAGGCGCGCAGGGCGTGCTGGATCCGGTTGCCGAGCTGGCCCAGCACCTTGTCGGGGATGTCGATCGGGTTCTGCGTGACGAGGTAGACGCCCACGCCCTTCGAGCGAATGAGGCGCACGACCAGCTCCACCTTCTCGAGGAGGGCCGGCGGCGCATCGGCAAACAGCAAGTGGGCTTCGTCAAAGAAGAAGACGAGCTTCGGCTTCTCGCGGTCGCCGACTTCAGGGAGGTTCTCGAACAACTCGGCCAGCATCCAGAGGAGGAAGCAGGCGTAGAGGCGCGGGTTGTTCATCAGCGTGTCGGCGACCAGGACGTTCACCACGCCACGACCGTCCGTCGTCTGCATCAGGTCATCGATGTCGAGCATCGGCTCGCCGAAGAACTTCGCGCCCCCCTGGTCCTCGAGCTGCAGGAGGCCGCGCTGGATCGCACCGATGCTGGCGGGGGAGACATTGCCGTACCGGGTGCGCACCTCGGCGGCGTTGTCGCCGACGAACTGCAGCATCGCCCGGAGGTCTGCCAGGTTGAGCAGGAGCAGGCCGTTGTCGTCCGCGACCCGGAACGCCACCGAGAGCACCCCTTCCTGCGTTTCGTTCAGGTTGAGCAGGCGCGCGAGGAGCAAGGGTCCCATGTCGGAGATCGTGGCCCGGACCGGATGCCCCTGCTCGCCGAACACGTCCCAGAAGGTCACGGGACAGCCGGACCACTCGGGCGTCGGAAGGCCGAGCTTCTGCAGTCGCGCCGACAGTTTTTCTGTCGCCGCGCCGGCCATGGCGATGCCGCTCAGGTCGCCCTTGGCGTCGGCGAGGAAGACCGGCACGCCGATGCGCGAGAAGTGCTCGGCGAGGACCTGGAGGGAAATGGTCTTCCCGGTACCGGTGGCGCCGGTGATGCATCCGTGCCGGTTGGCGAGAGCGGGGAGGAGCGCCAGGTCCATCGGACCCGATCGCGCGATGACGAGGGGATCGGCCATGGGCAAAGATGGCCGGTGCATCACGATTGGGCCACGGCCGCCCGCATGCGTCAGCCGGTATGGGCGTGCGGCACGCGCCATGCTTCCGACGCATGGCGTCCGCGCTCCACGTCATCCACCACGAGGATCAACTGATTGGCATGATCGCTGTATTGCACGCGGATGTTCACGCCGGCATCGGCCATCTGGCGACAGAGCGAGCCGAGTTGCCCCGGTTCCCCCTGGCGCAGTCGCTGGACGATGACTTCGCGCACCGCGGTGACCTGGAAGCCCGACGCAACCAGCGCGCGCGCTGCCGCGTGGCCGTCCACGAACAGGAAGTGGCCGATGCCAACCCCGTCAACCACGAACGAGCCGCCGCCCTCGATGCTGACCCCGGCGCGGCCGAGGGTCTCGCCCATGCTGGCGAGAGCTCCTGGTCGGTCCGGCAGCAACAGCTCAACGTCGTGCATGCGGATCCTCCGATGCGGCAGGGCGCGCTGCGGCGCGCACCGTTGGCCGGTGTGCGATGGGGGTGCGGCACGAGTTGGCGATGAAGCACTGTTCGGCGGCCGCGTCATGCAGGGCCACCCCGAGCGCGACCTGCTGCTCGGTCGCGACGACAACGGACGGCGACAACGTCACCCGCTCGAAGGCCCCCCCGCCGTCGGGGCGCAGCCTGAGCACCCCCTGAACGGTGTCTTCGTACGACAGCACGCACACCTCACGTCGGGCACACAGGGCCAGGTAGGCCAGCATGTGGCAGCCGGCGATCGCCGCCAGGAAATGATCCTCGGGATTGTGCAGGCTGGCATCGCCACGGAACGCGGGGTCCGCTGAGCCGGCGATAGCCGGCTTGCCGGAGATCGTCACCGCGTAGCTGCGGCCGTAACTCGCGTAGTCGACGATTCCGTCGCCGGGGTTTCCCGTCCAACGGAGCCGGGCCCGGTACTCGTGGAGGTCCTTCAATGCCATCGTGCGCTCACCGCGTGGTTCGAGGCTGGCCGTTGGTGCTGCCATCGCCTGAAGCTGCGAATTGCGCGCCTTCCACGCTTCGACTACGCTCGAAGCATGAACGGTGCCGGGGATCTTGCTTCGGTGGCGATGCTGCTCGGAGACGCGACGCGCGCCCGGATCCTGATGGAGCTGATGGACGGTCGCGCCTGGACCGCCACCGAACTCGCCCTGGCGGGCGGCGTGAGTCCGTCGACCGCGAGCAGCCACCTGGCGCGCCTGACGAAGGCGGGGCTTCTGCTCGCGAGGCACCAGGGGCGCCACCGGTACTTCCGGATTGCCTCGCCGGATGTCGCGCTGGCCATCGAGGGCCTGACGCGTCTCTCGGCGCCGGTGGGGACTCGGGTTGCCGGTCCCGGCGACCCGGCCCTTCGGCGCGCGCGCGTGTGCTACGATCACCTGGCCGGCGAGGCCGGCGTCCGCCTGTTCCGGCGACTGCGCGAAACGGGGCTCATCACCGGGGACGAGGACAGCCCACGGTTATCGCCCGACGGCGACGCCTGGTGCCGTCGCACGAACATCGACGTGATCGCCCTTCGCGCGGGACGACGCCCACTGTGCCGGGCCTGCCTCGACTGGAGCGAGCGGCGCCTGCACCTGTCCGGAGCGCTTGGCGCCGCCATCCTGGACCGGTTGCTTGCGCACGGTGCGGTGCGCCGGGAGCGCGGATCGCGTGCGCTCATCTTGTCGTCGCGCGGTGAACGCTTCGTCGAGGGCCTGACGCTCGATGGCCAGGGATTGTCTGCCAGACAGCGTTAGCCACAGAGGTGAGAAAGGGGACAGCGGCATGCGGACTGTGCTTCAGACGGCTCCTCCGTTGCGAGGGATCATGGCACCGCCGTCGGGCCGCCCGCGGCCCGCCAACTCGTTCTCCAGGGCGAGGTTCGCGTTGCTGGCGCCGTGACAGCGCTGCATACTTGGCGGATCCTGACCCGGGGCGTGAGCGCTCCGGTCCACACTCAGTCGAACACGGAATGCAACGATCGCTGCCGGTGCTGGAGCAGAGGCGATTCGGCGAGACACTCCGCCGCGACGCCTGGTGGATACCGAACGTCTTCGTCGTGGTGATCCTGAGCAGCTTCATTGCCTACGCCACGTGGGCCGCCTTCCAGAACGCCCACTACACCTCCGGGCCCTACCTCTCGCCGTTCTACTCGCCGGAGATCTGGGGGGACTCGCCGCACGCCTGGTTCGGGCCGAAGCCCGGCTGGTGGCCCGGCTGGCTGCCCTTCTCTCCGGCGCTGATCATCCTGCCGGTGCCGGCGCTGTTCCGCTTCACCTGCTACTACTATCGCGGCGCGTACTACAAGGCGTTCTGGGCCGACCCGCCGTCGTGCTCGGTGGGGGAGCCGCGCACGTCGTACCTGGGCGAGCGGTACTTCCCGCTCGTGCTCCAGAACTTCCACCGGTACGGCCTGCTGCTGTCGTTCATCTTCCTCATCTTCCTCTGGCACGACGCCTGGAAGGGGTTCTGGTTCGCGACCGGCACGGGGGGCATGGAGTTCGGTATCGGCATGGGATCGCTGGTGATGCTGCTCAACGTGGTGCTGCTGACCGGATACACGTTAGGCTGCCACTCGATGCGGCACGTCGTGGGCGGGATGCTGGACCGGCTCTCGGTGGCGCCGATCCGGAAGCGGATCTACGACGTCTCGACCACGTGCAACCGGACCCACATGAACTGGGCCTGGGTGAGCCTGTTCGGCGTGGCGCTGACCGACGTCTACATCCGGCTGTGCGCGATGGGGATCCTCACCGACCTGAGGATCCTGTAGATGGCCGAGTACGAGCGCGTCGAGCACGACGTCCTGGTCATCGGCGCCGGCGGTGCGGGCCTGCGCGCCGCCATCGAGGCCGCGGCGGCGGGTGCCCGGGTGGGCCTGGTCTGCAAGTCGCTGTTAGGCAAGGCGCACACCGTGATGGCCGAGGGGGGCGCGGCGGCCGCGATGGGCAACGTGGACGATCGCGACAACTGGCGGGTGCACTTCGCCGACACCATGCGCGGCGGCCAGTACATGAACAACTGGCGCATGGCCGAGCTGCACGCGAAGGAGGCCCCGGACCGGATCCATGAACTCGAGGCCTGGGGAGCGCTCTTCGACCGGACACCGGACGGCCGGATCCTCCAGCGGAACTTTGGCGGCCATCGGTACCCGCGGCTGGCGCACGTCGGCGACCGCACGGGCCTGGAGATGATCCGCACGCTGCAGGACCACGCGATCCACCTGGCCATCGACGTCCACATGGAGGTCACCGTCGTCCAGTTGCTGAAGGACGGCGACCGCGTGGCGGGCGCGCTGGCCTATGACCGGGAGAAGGGCCGGTTCCGGCTGTTCTCGTCCGGCGCCGTCGTGCTGGCCACCGGCGGGATCGGGCGCGCGTTTTCCGTCACCAGCAACAGCTGGGAGTACACCGGCGACGGACACGCCCTGGCGTACAGCACGGGGGCCGAGCTGGTGGACATGGAGTTCGTCCAGTTCCATCCCACGGGCATGGTCTGGCCGCCGAGCGTGAAGGGCATCCTGGTCACCGAGGGCGTGCGCGGCGAGGGCGGGGTGCTGCGCAATTCGCTGGGCAAGCGTTTCATGTTCGACGACATCCCGGACAACTACCGCCCGCAGACCGCCGACACGGAAGAGGAGGGTTGGCGGTACGTGACCGGCGACAAGGCGGCGCGTCGGCCGCCCGAGCTGCTGACGCGCGACCACGTGGCGCGGTGCATCCAGCGCGAGGTCCGTGAGGGCCGGGGCAGCCCGCACGGCGGCGTCTTCCTCGACATCGCCTGGATCAAGGAACGCATCCCCAACGCCGCAGACCACATCCGCAAGAAGCTGCCGTCGATGTACCACCAGTTCATGCAGCTGGCGAACATCGACATCACCACCACGCCGATGGAAGTGGGACCGACGACGCACTACATCATGGGCGGGATCCGCGTGGACGGCGACTCGCAGATGTCCACGGTGCCCGGCCTGTTCGCGGCCGGTGAGTGCGCGGCCGGCCTGCATGGCGCCAATCGCCTGGGCGGCAACTCCTTGTCGGACCTGCTGGTCTTCGGCCGGCGGGCGGGCGAATACGCGGCGCGGTTCGCCGCCGAGCGTGGGGTGGCGCAACCGCCGGTCAGCGAGGCCGACGCCGCGGTCGCGCGCGCGCTCGAGCCCTTCGAGCGGAGCGGCAGCCCGGAGGCGCCGTACGCCATCCAGCACGAGCTGCAGCGCATGATGCAGGACCTGGTGGGAATCGTCAGGCAGGAAGACGAGATGAAGCGTGCGCTCGACGGCGTGCGCCAGTTGCGCCGCCGCGCCGGCCAGGTCGGCGTCACCGGCAATCGCGAGTACAACCCCGGCTGGCACACCGCGCTCGACCTCGACAACCTGCTCACCATCTCCGAGGCGATTGCCCTGGCGGCGATCGAGCGGCGGGAAAGCCGTGGCGGACACTTCCGCGACGACCACCCGGACAAGGACCCGCAGTACGCGAAGTTCAACATCGTCATTCGCCGCGGTGCGGACGGGTCCATGCAACTCGAGCGCCGTCCCATCCCGTCGCTGCCGGCGGAACTGGCCGCCATTGTCGAAGAGCAGAAGTCGTAGCGCCGTCGATTCCCGATTCCCGTTCCCCGATTCCCCCACATGGCAGCCACAACATTCCGCGTCTGGAGAGGCGACAAGGGCAAGGGCGCCTTCACCGAGTACCGGACGGACATCACCGAAGGCATGGTGGTGCTCGATGCGATGCACCAGATCCAGGCCGAGTCGGCCGGCGACCTCGCCGTCCGGTGGAACTGCAAGGCCGGGAAGTGCGGCTCGTGCTCGGCGGAGATCAACGGCCAGCCGCGCCTGATGTGCATGACCCGGATGGACGAGCTGCCGGCGAACGAGCCGGTGACGCTGGAGCCGATGCGCGCGTTTCCCCACGTCCGCGACCTCGTGACGGACGTCTCGTGGAACTACGAGGTCAAGAAGAAGATCAGGAAGTTCACGCCGCGCGCGCCCGATGCACCGGACGGGTCGTGGCGCATGGCGCAGGAGGATGTCGACCGGGTGCAGGAGTTCCGGAAGTGCATCGAGTGCTTCCTGTGCCAGGACGTCTGTCACGTCCTGCGCGACCACCACAAGCATGACGAGTTCATCGGGCCACGGTTCTTCGTCTACACGGCCGCCCTCGAGATGCACCCGCTCGACACCGGGGATCGGCTCCGCGACCTCAAGGAAGACCAGGCCATCGGGTACTGCAACATCACCAAGTGCTGCACCAAGGTCTGCCCCGAGCATATCACCATCACCGACAACGCCATCATCCCGCTGAAGGAACGCGTCGTCGATGAGTTCTACGACCCGGTGGTGAAGCTCGTGAGGCTGATCCGGGGGAAGAAATCGTCGTGAACGCGCCGGGGCTGAAGCCCATCTCCCGCGAAGGCGTACCGGCCGCGCTGCAGAAGGCGCACCGGTACCGCATCCTCAACGACCCGACCGCGGCCGAGAGCATCTGCCTCGACGTCCTCGCCGTGGAACCCGACAACGTCGACGCGCAGGTCATGCACCTGCTGGCGATCACCGACCAGTTCGTCCACGGGCACGCCGCGGACCTGCATCGCGCCGAGCAGGCGGTGGCCCGGCTCGCCGACGAGTACAAGCGCGCGTACTACGGCGGCGTGACCCTCGAGCGGTGGGCGAAGGGCATCCTCAACCTCGGGGCGCCGGGGGCAGGTGAGGTGGCGTACGAGTGGATCGAGCGCGCGCTCGAGCGGTACGCGAAGGCCGAGTCGCTGCGGACGCCGGGAAACGACGAGTCCATCCTGCGTTGGAATACCTGCGTGCGGCTGCTGGAGCGCGACCCGCACCTGAAACCGCGCGCCGCCGAGGCCTGGGAGCCGAGCTTCGAGTAAGGGAGTCGCCGGACGGGACACCTGCGAGGCGACGCCGGAATCCCTCGGGAGGAGGGCGGTGTCAAATCGTCCAGCATCCTCCTGGTGGCACACCCATGAACGCCCTGGCATCCCGCGCGATTGCCTTCCTCTGCACGATGGCCGCCCAGGCGACGGGCCAGCTTCCGACCCTCGTCCGGACTGCCGATATCGGCTGCAGCGATTGCGGTGGACCCGGACAGTTCGCCGTCATTCACGACGTCGCAGTGAACGACTCTGGCGACATCCTGGTCGTGAGTGCGGACGCGCCCACCTTGCGGCTGTTCGACCGGTCCGGGCGTTCACTCTGGAGCACCGGACGCGACGGCACGGGCCCGGGGGAGTTCCGGCTGGCCATCCGCGCGGCGCTCGGCCCCGGCGTGATCCAGGTCGTGGACATGACGCAGCGGCGCATAACGCGACTGGATCGTGCCGGTCGCTACGTGTCGAGCGCTGCGGTCAACGGCTTCCCGGCCGCGGTCGGCGCACGGGGGCACAGCGGCGAGCTGGTCGTTCTGCTGGATGACTTCAGGGGCACCTTCCTGCTGGAACGATGGATGCCTGGCGACTCAGGCGCGCGTATCGGGCCGGTGCCGGCTTCGCCTGGCCGCCGGCCCGGGGTGCTCACCATTCCGTCGCTGGCCGTTGCGCCATCCGGTGAAGTCGCGGTCGCCCGCGATCCCGACGAGTACCGCATCGTCCTGCTGTCTGCGACCGGGGCACCCCTCGGGGAGATCGTTCGTGACATTCCCCGCGTTCGGCGCACCGCCGAAGAGATGGCGGCCATCGAGCGGCGTCGCGCGGCTGCCTCGGCCCGGCTGGGCAGGGAACGCGGGATGCGCGGCGGATCGGCGCCGGTCCTGCCCATCCGCGCCCCGTCCGATGAACTCAAGCCGCATCTCGCCATCGACGGCCTGCGGTACGACGACTCGGGGCGGTTGTGGGCGAAGACGCTGCGCGGCGGTGCCACGAGCACGGTTTTCGACCTGTTCGCTCCCGGCGGACGCTATCTCGGGCCGGTGACGATTCCCGTTCTCGTCGGCGCGTTCACGCTGGGCGGTCGCTGGCTCGTCGCCGACGTCGAGGCCGACGACGGCTCGCCGCGCGTCGTCGTCTGGGAGGTCCGCTGACGGGGAGCGCGGTTCAGAAGATCGCCATCACGACCATCGCCGCCTTCGCGAGTGAGGCCATGGCGATCGGGATCAGGGTCAGGCCGATCGAGAACACGAACCCGTACCGGAACAGCGTCGGCCCGGCCGGTTCCATCTCGCGCCCGAGCGCCTTCCGTATCCAGAGCTCTGCCGCCCATCCTCCCGTGTAGCACACGTTCGCCAGGACGCCGTACAGGGCGGGGATGATGATCGTGGGCTCGAGGGGGATAGAGACCGGGAACGGCGGGAGCCGCATGAGCAGGTGTACCGCGGCCAGCGTGAAGAGTCCAGTCGCCCCGACGGCGACGTTGTACGGCAGCCGGCGTGCCTCCCACCAGCCGATCACCTCGGCCGGGGTTCGGCACGTGACCTCGTGGCGGAAGAAGAATCGGGTGATTGCGCTCATGGCCGGTGGGTCGGGATGAAGGCAAGCTAGAAAGAGTCCTTTGTCTTGTAAAGTCCAAGGCCATCGCGGGACGCCGCCGTGCTCGGGCTGTAGATTGGTCGCCGTTCCCCGAACCCCGAGTGACTCCGGATGTCATCGACTGCCCGTACCCTCGCCGTCCTCGCCACCGTGCTCGTGGCCGCCCCGCTCGCTGCCCAGCAGTATCCCTCCGCCGACCCGGTCATCAAGGCCATCTGGGATGAGGGCATGGATCGCTCGCAGACGTGGCCCCTGGCCCAGTCGCTGCTCGATTCCATCGGGCCCCGCCTGACCGCGACCCCGGGCATGAAGGCCGGCAATGACTGGCTGGTGGCGATGTACTCGAGCTGGGGGATCCCGGCGCGTAACGAGCGATACGGGACCTGGACGGAATGGCGCCGCGGGATCACGCACATCGACCTCCTCACGCCGCGCGTCCGGACCCTCGAGGGCGGGATGATGGCGTGGAGCCCGGGCACCGGCGGGCGCGATGTGACCGGTCCGGCAATCCTGCTGCCGGAGGTTGCCGACAGCGCGGCCTTCGCTGCCTGGCTGCCGAGCGTGCGCGGCAAGTTCGTGCTCATCACGTTCGCCGAGCCCACCTGCCGCCCTAACGAGGAATGGCAGGCGATGGCCGCCCCCGGCTCCTTCCAGCGCATGGACTCGGCGCGCACGCGGGCCCGCACCGCCTGGAACACCCGGGTCAGTCGCACCGGGTACTCCGCCGGCCTGGGTGCCGGAACGCTCGGGCGGCGGCTGGGGGAGGCGGGCGCCGCCGGCGTAATAACCACGCGCTGGGACAACAACGGCTGGGGCACGCGCCGCGTGTTTGGTGACCTGCGGCAGGTCGTCCCGGCCATCGAGATGTCCTGCGAGGACTACGGTCTCGTCTTCCGCCTGGCGGAACGCAACCAGGGGCCGACACTCCGGTTGCGCGCGGAGTCGCAGATGGGTGGCGAGGTCCCGGTGTTCAATACCATCGCCGAGGTCAAGGGGAGTGAGAAGGCGAACGAGTACGTCATGCTCTCGGCGCACTTCGACTCGTGGGACGGTGGGTCGGGCGCCACCGACAACGGCACCGGCACGCTGGTGATGCTCGAGGCGATGCGCATCCTGCGGAAGGTGTACCCGAACCCCAAGCGCACCATCATCGCCGGGCACTGGTCGAGCGAAGAGCAGGGACTCAATGGGTCGCGCGCCTGGGCCGAGGACCATCCCGAAGTCGTGCGCGGCCTGCAGGCCCTGTTCAACCAGGACAACGGCACGGGCCGGATCGTCAGCCTCTCGGCGTCCGGGTTGAGCGCGGCGTCAGGCAACCTGGCGCGGTGGATGGCGAAGGTCCCCGGCGAAATCTCGAGTGGCGTGCAACTCAGCTTCCCCGGCGCGCCCTCCGGGGGTGGCTCGGACAACGCCTCGTTCATCTGCTACGGCGCGCCCGCGTTCGGTCTCGGGGCGCTGGGGTGGGACTACAACGGGTACACGTGGCATACGAACCGGGACACGTTCGACAAGATCGTGTTCGATGACCTTAAGAACAACGCGACCTTCACCGCGATGCTGGTCTACCTCGCGTCCGAGGACCCGGAAACGGTGTCGCGGGAACGGCGCGCCTTCGATGTCGGCGCGTCGCCGGCGGCGCAGGCCATGGGGCGTGGTGGCCGTGGCGGTCGCGGCGGCGGCGGTGGGGGTCGAGGTGCCACGTGGCCCGCGTGCACGGCCCCGCTGCGGGACGCGGCCAGCTATATCCGATAACATCGAGGTCAGAGGTCAGAGGTCAGAGGTCAGAGGTCAGAGGTCAGTGGTCCGAGGCCAGAGGTCAGAGGTCAGAGCGCGGTGCCGAGTCACGAATCACGAATCACTAGTCACGCATCTTGCTGAACCTCTTCGACTACGAGCGGGAGGCCGAGCAGCGCGTCCCGCCGGCGCATTGGGGATACATCGCCGGCGGTGCGAACGGTGAGGTTACGCTCGAGGCCAATCGCGCGGCGTTCGATCGCATCATGATCCGGTACCGGACCATGGTCGACGTCTCGGCGCGCGACCTGCGCACATCGGTCCTCGGCCAGAACGTGTCGATGCCGGTCCTCATCGCCCCAACGGCGATGCACAAGCTGGCGCATCCGGAGGGGGAGTGCGCGACGGCCCGTGCCGCGCGCTCGGCGGGCACGCTGATGATCACGAGCACGACCGCGACGACGCGGCTGGCGGACGTCATCGCCGCGTCGCCGGGGCCGATGTGGTTCCAGTTGTACCTCTACCAGGATCGCGGCCGGACGCGAGCGCTCATCGAGGATGCAGTGCAAGCCGGGTACACCGGCCTGGTCCTGACGGTCGATGCGCCGCTGCTGGGTCGCCGGGAGCGCGACATCCGGCTCGGGTTCACCCTCCCCCCGCACCTGACGATCGCGAACGCCGCCGCGGCGGGCATGGAGCGGGTTCCCGAGGCGAGCGCCGAGGCCTCAGGACTGATGCTGCATTTCCGCCACTTGCACGATGCCGCCCTGACCCCGAAGGACATCGAGTGGGTCCGCGAGGTGAGCGGTCTTCCGGTGGTGGTGAAGGGCATTGTGCGTGGCGACGACGCCGTGAGGGCGGTGGCGCATGGCGCGCAGGGCATCGTGGTGTCGAACCACGGCGGACGACAGCTCGACACGGCGATCCCGTCGATCGAGGCGTTGCCCGAGGTGGCCGACGCGGTCGCTGGCCGGGCCGAGGTGTATGTCGACGGCGGCATTCGGCGCGGAACCGACGTGCTCAAGGCGATCGCGCTCGGTGCGCGGGCCGTGCTGATCGGGAGGCCCGTCTTCTGGGGTCTCGCGGTGGACGGCGAGAACGGCGTGCGCGCTGTGCTCGAGCTGTTGCGCCAGGAGATCGACCTCGCGATCGCCCTGTCGGGTGCGCGAAACCTCTCGGAGGTGACGCGGGACCTCATCGCGCGGGAACCGGGAATCGGGGGCCGGGAATCGTGAATCGTATCCTCTCTTTGCGCGTTGCGCTTTGCGCTCTGCGCTGACCCTCCTTTCCCGTGTCTATCCTCTGGTCCCCTTCGCCCGATACCGTGGGCCGCTCCCACCTTCGGCACTTCGCCGAGCAGGTGGCCTCGTCAGGCGGTCCCGTGGCGTGGAACGGGACCAGCGTCGATTACGATACGCTGTATCAGTGGTCCATCGACCACCCTGAGCGGCTGTGGCCGGCGCTCTGGCGCTACTTCCGCCTGGTGGCCGATGAGCGCCCGGGCCGCGATCCGTGGGACGAGGTGGTGGTCGGCCTCGAGCGGATGGCGCCGCCGGATCCGGTGCTCGGGCCACGATGGTTCCTGGGGGCGCGGCTCAACTTCGCCGAGAACCTGTTGCGCTTTGATGACGATCGCGAAGCACTGGTGTCCTGGGATGAATCCGGACGGCGCGGCGCGCTGACCTACGCCGAGTTGAATCGCGCGGTAGCGGCGGTCGCGTCGGCTCTTCGTGCGCAAGGGATTCGATCCGGGGATCGCGTGGCGGGATTCCTCCCGAACATCCCCGAGGCAATCGTCGCGATGCTCGCGACGGCGAGCCTCGGCGCGATCTGGTCCTCGTGTTCGCCGGATTTCGGCGTGAAGGGCGTCCTCGACCGGTTCGGCCAGATCACGCCGCGGGTGCTGTTCGCGGCCGACGGGTATCGCTACGGGGGGAAGGAGATCGATTCGCTCGAGCGGGTGCGGGAGATCGTGGACCAGCTCCCGTCGATCGAGTCCGTGGTCGTGATTCCGTGGTTGCGACCCGCGCCCGTGTTCGGGGCCATCCGTGCGGCCGTGGGTTGGGGAGATTTCACGAGGTCACAGGCCACGGGCCACGGGCCACAGAGAAGCGCCGAGTCACCAGTCACGAGCCTCGAGTCACGAAACGCGTCACGGGTCACGAGGTTCCCCTTCGACCACCCGTTGTACATCATGTACTCGTCAGGCACCACTGGCCTGCCCAAGTGCATGGTGCACGGCGCGGGCGGCACGCTGCTGCAGCACCTGAAGGAACACCAGCTTCATGCCGACCTGCGGCGCGACGATCGCCTGTTCTACTTCACCACCTGCGGCTGGATGATGTGGAACTGGCTGGCGAGCGGCCTGGCGACCGGGGCGACGCTCATCCTGTTCGATGGCGCGCCGCTCACCCTGCGGCCGTCGATCCTGTGGGACATGGCGCAGGCGGAACGCATCACGGTCTTCGGTACCAGCGCGAAGTACATCGCCGCCGCCGAGAAGGCGGGGCTGCACCCGGCGCGGACCCACGACCTCGGTGCACTGCGCACGATCCTGTCGACCGGAAGCCCGCTCGCGGCACCGGGGTTCGACTATGTGTACGGGAAGGTCAAGGAGGACGTCTGCCTGAGCAGCATCAGCGGCGGCACCGACATCATCTCGTGCTTTGCCGGAGGGAATCCGGCCGGACCGGTGTGGCGTGGCGAGCTGCAGGTCCGGTCGCTGGGCATGGCCGTCGAGGTCTTCGACGACACGGGCCGGCCCGTGCGGGGGGAACCCGGGGAACTCGTCTGCACGAAGCCTTTCGTCAGCATGCCGGTGGCGTTCTGGAACGACCCCGACGGCGCCAAGTATCGCGCCGCGTACTTCGAGACGTATCCGGGAGTCTGGCGCCACGGCGACTGGGCCGAGCTCACGGAGCACGGCGGGATGATCATCACCGGGCGCAGCGACGCGACCCTCAATCCCGGCGGGGTGCGCATCGGGACGGCCGAGATCTACCGCCAGGTGGAACAGCTGCCGGAGATCGTGGAGAGCCTGGTCATCGGCCAGGAGATCGGGGATGCCCATGACCGTGACGTGCGCATCGTGCTCTTTGTCCGCCTGCGCGACGGCCTCGCGCTCGACGATCCCCTGCGCGAGCGCATCCGGAAACAGGTGCGCGACAACGCGAGTCCCCATCACGTGCCGAAGGTGATCGTGCAGGTGGCGGACATCCCGCGCACGATCAGCGGCAAGATCACCGAGATGGCGGTGCGGGACGTGGTCCACGGGCGGCCGGTGAAGAACGTCGATGCACTGGCAAATCCGGCGGCGCTCGAGCTGTACCGCGACCTTCCGGAATTGCGGACAGCGGACGGCGCGCGGTCTGCGTGACGCGTGTCCCGCCCGCGTTGCTCACGGCCAGCGCGATGCCGAAGTCGGCGATCACCGGCCCTTGCCGATCCGGACAGGGCGCCGGAGATTGCACGCGCACCCGGTTCGGGAGGTCGCGTGCGCCTGGTCGCTGTCGTGGTCGCGATGACCGTGGTCCTGGGAAGGCCCGCGAACGGACAGGTGATCCGGGGCATGGTGTCCGAGCGCGAGAACGCCCGACCGCTCGCCGGCGTCCTGGTGTCCGTTGCGCGGATCCCCGATTCGCTCAGTACCGGAGGCCTCCGGCACACCCTCACCAACGCACGCGGCGAGTTCGCTGTTTCGCTCGACCGGGCGGGCACGTACCAGGTGAGCGCCAAGCGGATCGGCGTCGTCAGGCACGTCGAGGCGCCGTTCACGCTCGCCGTCGGCGAGACGAAACGACTCCGGATCGTCCTCGCCGCCTTCGAGTCGCGCCTGCCGACGGTGCGCGTGCTCGGCAGCGACCTGTGCGTGCGGAGGAACGACCAGCTCGAGCGGGTGGCGGCGCTGTGGGACGAGGTACGCACGGCCCTCCTGGCCACCGACGTCTCCAGTCGAGAGCACCTGCTGTCCGGATGGCTCTCGCGGCACGTCCGAACGCTCGATCCCCGAACGCTCCGCGTGCTGGAAGACCGCCATTCGGTGGCCGAGGGCCTGTTCGACCGCCCCATGCGGAGCATCAGCGGCGATTCGATGGCGGCGTTCGGCTACTGGAGGAGGCAGGACGAGGACACCCTGGTGTTCCACGCACCGGACACGGACGCGCTCCTCTCCGACGCGTTCCGTTTCGGGCACTGCTACGACCTCGTCACGGGAAACGGTGGGCGTCGCGGCATGATCGGCCTGGCGTTCCGGCCGCGGAGGAATCGCCCGATTGGCGGGATCGACGGCACGATCTGGATCGATGCCGGGTCGTTCGAGCTGCGGTTCGTCGAGTTCCGGTACACGAACCTCATCACAATCCCGCGCAACCCGTTCATCGGCGGCGAGGTCCACTACCTCCGCTACGAATCGGGCGCATGGCTCGTGCGTCGCTGGTTCGTCCGGATGCCCAGGTTCCCCGAGGTGACACCGGCGCTGCTGGTGCGCGAAGGCATCCGCCAGACGATACCGAAGCCTGAAGTGTACCGGTTGATCGAGGAGGGTGGCGGGTTGTTCACGCCGGGACAGCGCTCCTGGGAGAAACCCGGGACGATCGCGGGCATGGTGCGCGATTCCACCGGGCGAGCCGCGTTGCGCGGCAGTGTGGTGTCGCTGTCCGGGACCCCGTACTCGACCGAGGTCGACTCGACGGGCGCCTTCCGCTTCGACAGCATTCCCCCCGGCGCCTATACCCTTCTGGCGTCGCACGCGGACTACGCCGCGCTGGGGCAGCTGGTCGACGACGAGCCGCTGACGCTGGCGGCGGGGGCCACATATCGGGCTACCCTGCGCGCGATCAGCACCGATGCGCTGCTCGCCACCCTCTGCGACGGCGATCGGTTCACGGCGCCGGTGGCGACCCTGCACCTGCAGGTGACGCACGCCGAGAGCGGCAACCCGCTGCCCAACCTGGACGTGTGGCTGCGATGGCCCGACCCGGACGACCCCGCACCGGCAGACCCGATCACGCCTGGAAAGGCGCAGCGCCTCTTGGGAGTCCAGTCCCGGACCGATGAAGGCGGGGCCGTGACGTTCTGCGGCGTTCCGTCGGGGACATCGCTCGAGCTTCACCTGCTGCGGTCCGACGACGATCCATGGACTCCCGCGGGGAGCCGCTCGGTCCGGGTGACGTCATTCACCGTCGCCCCGGGCGAAATCGGGGCCCGGCGGGTCGAGGTGCGTCCGCCGAGGTAACGCGCTGCCTAACGCAGCGCCTTCCGGTCGTGCCGTGGGCCGGGGGTCACGGCGCGCCGCGCGATCGAGTCCCGCGCCTGGTCGGCCAGCCGTTGCGTCAGGTCGGACAGCACCTGCGAGCGCGACCGGGTCACCCGTTGCAGGGAATACCGCGCGATCCCGAACGCGGACAGCACGGTCGTCGCGAGGAGGGGCGCGATGAGGAACGGCATGTTCAGCGCGCCGGCGGTCAGCCCGACGACCGGGCCGATCGATCCACCACCCCCGCCGCCGATGATGCCCCCGTACAGGTTTCCGATCAGGTCCTTGAGGCGTTCCCCGACGTAGATGGTCGTGCGGCCATCGCGAACGAAGACCGAGATCTGCACCTTCCGCTGCCGGTCTGCCGATGTCCAGTTGAGCGAGCGCCCGACCACGCTCACCACGCCGGTGTCATTGAGCGCCCGCCGTATGGAATCGACGAGGAGGTCGAAGTCACGCTCGGGCATCTCGCCGGGGACGATCGCTTCCCAGGCGATGGCCGCCCGGCCGCCGAGCCACCAGTTGGGTGGTGGCAGGATCCCCTCCCGCACCTGGACCGACTCCGGGCCGTCCGCCGGCGGGGCCTCCACCAGCCCGTGCTCCGCCATCGCGCGCTGCAGGAACCTGGTGTCGATCCCGGCCTCGCGGGCCGCGTCGCGCACCTGTTCGATGCCGTAGCCGGCGGTGCCCGGTTCCCGCGCGGGGGTCCGGCTGATGGCCCGCACCGGCGGGAGCTGTCCGGTCATGTCCTGGAGCTGCGCGGCGCGCTGCCAGAGCGCCTGCGCCTCGTCGCTCGAGACGGTGGGGGCGAGGCCGGGGCGCGGGGCCGGGGTATCGTCGTCAGGCAGGTTGGCCTCGATATGCCGCAGCTCCCTGAGGAGCTCGTCGCAGCTCTGGATGCGGCTGTCCGGGTCCTTGGCCAGGCACCGGTCGACGAGGGTGGCGAGCCCGCGGGGCACGGTGGGCGCCGTGTCGGCCAGTGCGGGGGCCACCTTGGTGACGTGGGCCACCAGGACCGCCGACGCGGTTGGCGAGTCGAACGGGAAGCGGCCAGCCAGCGCATAGAACGCGACCACGCCCAGGGAATAGACGTCGCTGCGCCTGTCGACCGCCTCGCCGGCGATCTGCTCCGGGCTCATGTAGTGGACGGTCCCCAGGACGGTCCCGGTGGCCGTCAATGGCGCCGCCTCGGCTACCCGTGCGATCCCGAAGTCGGTCACCAGGGCCCGGCTGCTGTTGCCGTCGACGAGGATGTTCTCGGCCTTCACGTCGCGGTGCACGACGCCCGCGCCATGGGCATAGCCGAGGGCGTCGGCGACGTCGTAGAGAAGCGAAATCGCGGTGCGGGGGGACAGGGGACCGCCGTCGCGGATCAACTGGGCCATGGACGGGCCGTCGACGAAGCCCATCACGAAGAACACCGTGCCGCCGATGTCGTCGGCGCGGTGGATCGGGACGATGTTGGGATGGTTGAGCGCGGCCGCCGTGCGCGCCTCGCGCAGGAACCGGGCGCGGATCACGGCGTCCGCGGCGAGGTTCGGGGGCAGCGTCTTGATGGCCACCAGCCGCTCGAGCTTCAGGTCCCGGGCGAGGAAGACGATACCCATACCACCGCGCCCGACCTCGCGGAGGATCTCGTACTGGCCGTCCAGGGCACTCGCGAGCGCCTGTGCGTCAGGGGGGGGCGCAGTCACGGTGCGGAGGGGTTGGATGGCACGGGGATTCCTGCGGGGAACAACGACTCAAACATTGGCCTGGATTCACCTTAGACGGTGCCAACGTTACCGCCGCGTGGAAAGGAAAGTCACTACTCCGGAGTGGGCAAGGCGCCGCGCGACCCGTGGCGGGTCGGCGGTTGCCCCAGACTGATGAGGAAGCCGGAATGCAGGCCTTGTCGCGAACGACGCCGCACTCGCGCAGGGACGCGAGCGCGCGTCTCCTGCGACGATCCGGCTTCACGCTAATCGAACTTCTCAGTGTGGTCGCCATCATCGGCGTGCTGGCCTCGATCAGCGTGCCGAGGTATTCGGACGCCCTGGAGCGTGCGCGGGTCGCGAAGGCGATTGGCGACCTCCGAACGCTCACCATCGACTTGTTGTCGGCGGACTCGCTCCCGGCATCGCTGGCCGACATCGGCCGTGACGACCTGCTCGACCCGTGGGGACGGCCGTACCAGTACCTGCGATTCGGAGCTTCTCCCGGCAAGGGAAAGGGCCAGGGCACGCCGCCACCGCCTGGCGCGCGGAAGGACCGCTTCCTGGTGCCCATCAACTCGATGTTCGACCTGTACAGCCTCGGCAAGGACGGAGAGTCGGCGCCGCCGTTGACCGCGTCACGCTCCCGTGATGACGTCGTCGTCGCGAACGACGGCGGGTTCACCGGCCTGGCCAGGAACTACTGATGCCGTTCGCCGGAGGCTTCCTCAAGACGACGGTGGGGCGCCGCCTCTTCACGCGCTTCCTGTTCGCCGCCTTCATTCCGGCGATCCTCACGGCGCTGATTGCTGCCTCGTACGTGCGGTCCGAAGTCCGTGGTGCCATCGAGACGCGCGTGGCGCGCAGTGCCCGTCTTGCTGGCCAGATCACCCTGGCGACCCTGGAGCGGCACGAACAGGCGTTCCGACAAGCCATCGCGCCGACCAGTCGACAGCCAGCCCAAGAGTGGACGGTCCCGCCGGGATTCCAGTCGATCGTGGCCAGGCCCCTTTCCGCCGGCATCCCGGGCGAGCAAGGGCAGCCCGGGCGTCCTCTCACTCCGGATCAACGAAAGCACCTCGAAAGCGGTGCCACCCTGCTCACAATCGGCGCGGGCGCCGAGCCGTCCTTCTTCCTGGCCGCGGTCGCCCCCGGCGAGGATGCCGACCGTGTCTTCTGGGCGCACATCGCCAACCAGGCGCTCCGGGAGGCGATTCTGCATGAGTACGTGGATGAAGAAACGCGTCTGTGCCTCGTGCAGCTCCCGGCGGCGGCAACGTTGGCATGCGACGCTCCGGTGCCTCCTGCCGCCCAGCGCGACCTGGGGGCCATCCGGGGTGCGGGTGGCGTTGGGCTGGCCACCTGGAAGGATGGCGGCATCCGAAGGCACGCCGCCTCGTGGGATGTCTTCCTCAGGTACGCCTATGGCGCTCCGGACTGGCGGATCATCGTGAGCCAGACCTCCGAGGCGGCGTTCGGCTCCCTGCGCGGATTCACGCTCACGTTCAGCGGCATCCTGCTCATCGCCCTCCTCGTCGTCCTCTTCCTGAGCCACGCCCAGATACGCCGGAGCACCGAGCCACTGGAACAGCTCCAGGACGGCACGCGACGACTGGAACAGGGGGACTTCAGGACCGCGGTCACGGTGCGAAGCCAGGACGAATTCCAGGGTCTCGCCGAGTCGTTCAATCGCATGGCGACGACGCTCGACCGCCAGATCCTCACCCTGCGGGGACTGGATGAGTTGCACCAATCGGTGCTTGGTGCGCTGGAATCCCGTCCGTTGCTGGAGACCGCGTTGGCGAAGATCGGGGCGCTGGTGCCTGACGCGGATGTCCTGGTGGCGATCGAGCAGTCGGGCGACACCATGGAGACGTTCGTGCGGACGCGGGGCGACTTGCACCTCGCCCCGCGCACCATCGGACTCTCCCGGGGCGAACGGGTCGAACTCGAAGGCGCGCCCGGGATCCTCACGCTCCGCCGCGGAGAGCGGAGACCATACCTCGGCGTCGACCCGTTCAACAGCGGCGAGCACGCGGTGCACATCGTTCCGTTCGTGAACGATGGTCGCGTCGTCGGCTTCGTGGCGGTGGGGACGCCTGCCGACCGGCCGCCCGGTCCGGAGGAGCTCAACGGCATCCGCCGGCTTGCGGACCGGGTGACGCTCGCGATCGCCGACATCCAGCACGTGCGCCACCTGGCCACGCTGAGTGCGGGCACCATGACGGCCTTCGCCCGCGCGATCGAGGCCAATTCGATCTGGACCGCCGGTCATTCCGAGCGGGTCACGGCACTCGCGATGGTCATCGGAGAGGGACTGGGACTCGACGCCGAAACGCTGTCCACGCTGCAGCGAGGGGGGATCCTCCACGACATCGGGAAGATCGGCATCCCGACGGCGGTGCTCGACAAGCCGGGGAAGCTGACCGCCGCGGAACGCGAGATGATCCAGAGCCATCCGGTGGTCGGAGCGCAGATCCTCGCGCCCATCGGGGCCTTCACGGATGTCATCCCGATCGTGCGCTCTCATCACGAGCACTGGGATGGGCGTGGGTATCCCGATGGACTCTCCGGCGAGGAGATCCCGCACCTCGCGCGGATCCTGGCGGTGGCAGACGTCTTCGATGCACTGGTGTCGGACCGCCCGTATCGCGCGGGATTGTCCGTCCACCAGGCGACGGGATTCATCGAGCTGGGCGCGGGGTCGCAGTTCGATCCCGCCCCGGTTGCCGCTTTCCTCGATGCCGCGAACCGCAATACGCTTCCGGGAGTGCCGCCCTCAGCCGACCCAGCGCGGCAGGGCGGCACGGGCGATGTGGTCCCGACGTCGCTCGAGGATGCCGCATGACGAAAGTGTCCCCTCCGGCAGGAGCACGCGCGCCCGGCGGCGCCCCCCGGGTTGAAGGTGAGGCCCTTACCCCGGCGGCCAAGGGTTACACGAAGGGGCTCGTCGACGGGGACCTGAAGCACGCCATGGATTTCAGCGACTTCATGTTCCAGCTCGGCCTCCACTACGAACTCCCCGAGCGGCCCGAGGCGGTGGCGAAGCGGCGCACCGTGCGCACCAGGCGTTGGCTCGTGGCATGCGCCGTCATCGCCACGAGCTGGGCCGTTGCGGAACGCGTCATTCCAGACCGACCGCCCGAACGCGTACTGCCGCACGAGGTCCTGGGATCGTGGCGAACGGCGACGCCTCCCTTCGCCGGTCGCGGCTTCACACTGTCCGCCGATCGCATCGTGTTCCGGTACGGTGGGATGACACGACCCGCGGGATTCCCCATCACGGCGGTCGTCCGCCGCGTGGTCGCGGATACGACGGTGTTCGAGATCCGGTACCTCGAGGACGCTTCCGAATCCACGATGACGTTCGGTTTCGTCGATGCCGCCATCCCGACCATCAGCCTGCCGAACGCGGCCGGCGCCATCTGGACACGGGTGACACCCGACTCGTCTTCCTGAGTCGGGATTCCGGTGGCACCCGGGCGCGCGTCCCGGGCGGCGGGTGTTAGATTGGGAATCGGTGAGTCTTCCCGCGCTGGCCCGGGTCGTGCGTGGCGTGACCGGTCCCGTGGGTTGCCCGGACCACATCCGCCCAACTCGCATTCGCCATGGCCACCGTTTCCGCACCAGCGACCGACGTCGCCCACGACACGTTCCCGATCAACGGGACCGATTACATCGAGTTCTGGGTCGGCAACGCCAGACAGGCTGCCCATTTCTACCGCGGTGCCTTCGGGTTCAGGCTGACCGCGTACCGGGGTCCCGAAACGGGGGTCCGTGATCGCGCCAGTTACCTCCTCGAGCAGAACAAGCTCCGGTTCGTCCTGACGTCGGCGTTAGGCCCGGGCGGCGAGGTGGCCGGGCACGTGCAGCGGCACGGGGATGGGGTCCGCGACATCGCGTTCTGGGTCGACGATGCCCGCGATGCGTTCACCAAGGCGATCGAACGCGGCGCGGTCGCCGCGCGCGAGCCCGAGGTCCTTCGTGACGAGCACGGCGAGGTCGTGATCGCGGCGATCCGCACCTACGGCGACACCATCCACTCGATCGTGGAACGGCGCGGATACACCGGGCAGTTCATGCCGGGCTTCCAGCCCATGTCCTCGCCGTTCGAGCCGGCCAGCACGGGCCTCCAGTACGTGGACCACTGCGTGGGCAACGTCGAGCTGGGCCAGATGAACGCGTGGGTCGAGTTCTACTCGCGGGTCCTCGGCTTCTACAACCTGCTCTCGTTCGACGACAAGGACATTTCGACCGAGTACTCGGCGCTCATGTCGAAGGTCATGTCCAACGGCAACGGCCGGATCAAGTTCCCGATCAACGAGCCGGCGGCCGGGAAGAAGAAGTCCCAGATCGACGAGTACCTCGAGTTCTACGGCGGCCCGGGCGTGCAGCACATCGCCATCGCCACCAACGACATCGTGTCCACGGTGACGGCCCTGCGGGATCGCGGCATCGAGTTCCTCAGGGTGCCGTCGAGCTACTACGACACGTTGCTCGATCGCGTCGGGCACATCGACGAGGACCTGGGCCCGCTGCGGGACCTGGGCGTCCTGGTCGACCGCGACGACGAGGGGTACCTGCTGCAGATCTTCTCGAAGCCCGTGCAGGATCGCCCGACGCTGTTCTACGAGATCATCCAGCGGAAGGGCGCCCGGAGCTTCGGCAAGGGGAACTTCAAGGCGCTCTTCGAGGCGATCGAGCGCGAGCAGGCGCGGAGAGGGAACCTGTAGTCGAGCGCAGAGCGCACGGCGCGAAGCGCAACGGGTACCCAGCCCAAACCTCATTTGCGCTTTGCGCGTTGCGCTCGGCGCTAACAACACCATGCCCATCTACCACACGCTCGGCTCCGTCCCCCGCAAGCGCCACACGGTCTTCCGCAAGCCGGACGGTGGGCTCTACTCCGAAGAGCTGATGGGCCACGAGGGGTTCACCGGCACGTCCTCGCTGCTCTACCACACGCACGCGCCGACGACGGTGAAGTCGGCACGGCGGGTGCGGACGGTGAAGTGGGAGAAGGACGAAGACACCTCGCTGCGCCACCGGCACTTCCTGACGGCGCGGGCGCCGAAGGGCGGAAGCCCGACGCTCGACCGGCTGCCCCTGCTGTTCAACAGCGACATCGGCATGCTGTACGTCGCGCCCGACCGCGTCGATGAGCACTTCTACCGGAACTCCCAGGCCGACGAGGTCACCTACGTCGTCGAAGGAACCGGTGTGCTCGAGAGCGTCTTCGGCGAGCTGCCCTACCAGCCGGGTGACTACATCGTCATTCACCGCAACATCACGCATCGGTGGCGGATGGACCCGGGCGCAGGGGCGACGAAGATGGTCGTGTTCGAAAGTCGCGGCCACGTCCGCTGGCCCAGCCGGTACCGGAACGATTTCGGCCAGCTGCTCGAGGGCGCGCCGTACTGCGAGCGTGACATCCGCCGGCCGTCCACCCTCACTCCGCGCGACGAGAAGGGCGACTTCCCGGTGCTGGTCAAGCAGTACGACGCGATCAACGAGCTGGTGCTCGACCATCACCCGTTCGACGTGGTGGGCTGGGACGGCTACTTCTACCCGTGGGCGTTCAACATCCACGACTTCGAGCCGATCGTTGGGCGCATCCACCAGCCGCCGCCGGTGCACCAGACATTTCAGGGCGACGGGTTCGTCATCTGCTCCTTCTGCCCGCGTCCGTACGACTTCGACCCGAACGCGATCCCGGCGCCGTACAACCACAGCAACGTGGATTCGGACGAGGTGCTGTTCTACGCGTCGAGCGAGTTCATGAGCCGGAAGGGGATCGAATATGGCTCGATCACACACCACCCGGACGGGCTGCCACACGGGCCGCACCCGGGACGGTACGAAGGCAGCGTCGGCATGAAATACACGAACGAGCTGGCGGTGATGATGGACTCGTTCCGCCCGCTGCACGTGGCAAAGCCGGCCCTGCCGATCGAGGACCCGAAGTACCACCAGAGCTGGATCGAGGGCGGCACGACGGAGGGGTTCAGTCCGCCGACGTCGTAGTAGCGAGAGTTGAGAGTTGAGAGTTGAGAGTTGAGAGCGTGCGGGATTCTGATTCTGGTGCGTTGTCAGGGTGACGCACCGGTGACGGGGCGGTATTACCGTCGCTGCATGACAACTGGGACGCGACTTCCCGGGGGCGGCACGATCCGGAGCTATCGCGAGCTGATCGTCTGGCGGAAGGCCATGGCTCTCGCTCGCATCGTCTATCGGACGACCGCAGACCTGCCGGCCTCCGAACGATTCGGGATCGGCAGCCAGCTACGGCGGGCCGCGGTCTCGGTGCCTTCGAACATCGCCGAGGGCCAGGGTCGCATGTCGAACGGCGATTTCGTTCGCTTCCTGGCCATCGCCAGAGGCTCGCTGCTCGAGACGGAGACGCTGCTGCTACTCTGCGTTGACCTCGAGTTCCTGGCGCCGGGATCAACGAGTGATGCCATGAGCCTGGCCGACGAAGTAAGCCGCATGCTGGCCGTCATGATCCGGAAGCTCGGGCGACGACGCGGCCCGAATTGACCCAGCAGTGCCTTATATTTCTGTCCGCTCTCAACTCTCAACTCTCAACTCTCAACTCTTTCAAGCACCCCCGCCAGTCTCCCGGCCAGCCGCGCCGCATGCACTCGCAGCTCAGGGACGGCGGTCGCTTCCCAGAACGCGCCTTTCAGGAGCGGTCCCGTCAACGACAGGACGGATGAAGCGGAGCCATTCGAGGACAGCAGCCGGTAGTTCTCGTCGACACGCAGCCCCAGGCCGGCGGCATCGCAGGTCGCGAGTCCACGGCGCAGCAGGTCGCCGATCAGGGGGTCACGAAGGCGCCTCACGTCTCCTTCCGGCCCCGAGCAGTTCACCACCGCGGCGACCGGGATGGTCGTCACCGCGTCCTGGTGCCGCCCGCGATACGACACCGTCAGCCCCTCCGGGGTCGTCACGATGCTCGTCAGGCGCCCGGCGACGATGCGCAGGTCGCCGCCCTGGAGGAGCGACTGCAGCGACTCCCAAAGCGCCGGCGCCATCCGGTGGCGGTGGATGTCCCAGTACGACCGCAGGTGCCTGAGGAACCTGGCGCGCTCCGCGTCAGGCAGGGCCCGCCACAGGCTCGGCGTCACCGGCCGCAGCGAGGCGATGACCTCCCGCCAGTCCACCCCTTCCCGCTGCAGCCGGGCCACGTGCTGGCGGACGGCGCGCAGGTAGTTGGCCGCGGTCGGCGCGCAGGCCACCAGGTCCAGCGGCAGTTGGTCACAGGCGGGCGGCGCCGTGCCCCGCCGATGCGGTTGCGGCAGCAGGCCGCGACGGGAAATGGCGATCATCCCGCCGGTATGTCCACGACCGGCCAGCTCGAGCGCGACGTCGACCATCGTCAGGCCCGTGCCGATGATTGCGACCGGCCTGTCGACCCGGATGCCGTTGATCGCCAGCGGCTTCCAGGGATCGCCCACGAAGCGCGGGTCGTTGCGAAAGGCGTTGTCGGCGAGCCGGGGGGCCGACGGCGCATAATTGCCTGACGCGAGGACAACGTGGTCGACCGCCAGGGGATTCCCGTGCACCAGGCGGATCCTCGGCCGGTCGCCGTCGACGTCGATCGCGACCGCTTCGTCCGCGAGGTGGGACAGCACGGTGCCGCGTGCGCTGCCGGACTGCGCCGACAACAGGATGTGTTCCAGGTAATCCCCGTACAGGCGGCGGGGAACGAACGAGCCGCCCGTGATCGACGGATCGCGCTGCTGCGCGAAGCGGAGGAAGTCCGATTCGTCCTCGGCGAACGCGCTCATCCGGCCGGCCGGGACGTTCAGGACATGTCTGGACGACCGCGTGCCGTAGGCGACCCCACGGGCCAGTCGGCCAGAGCGGTTGATCAGGTGGATCCGGAGCGGCCCCTGGCTGGAGCGCAGGAGGTGGGCGACCAGGATGGTTCCGCTGAAACCGGCTCCTATGACGGCAATGCTGCGAGGGTCAGTCATGGGGGACGAAGAAGGCGGGCGTCAAACCCGCTTCTCTCGACGTCCGGGAGTGCGGTGGAGTAACCCCGGGCCGCCCCCGGGCCCCCTTCAAGCTGACCGAGAACCGCTGCCGGGTTCCACGCGCGCCACCGCCTGCCGCGTGAAGTCCGACATGGCCAGTCGGCCGCTGATCGCGGCCCGCTCGAAGAGCAGGGTTTCCCAGTGCGCCGTGCCCTCCCAGAGGACCCGCTTGAGCTGGGTCAGGGCTTCGGGGTTCATGCCCGCCAGGCGGTGGGCAAACGCAGGGAGGACTGCATCCAGCGCGGCCTCGGTGTCCATCACCCGGGTATACAGCCCCTGTCGTTCCGCCCACTCGGCATCCCGCCAGTCGGCGTCCAGCGAGATGGCCGCGAATGCCGCGCGCCCGATCTTCCGTTCGATGGCCGGCCCGACGACGAAGGGACCGAGTCCGACGGCCAGTTCGGTCAACCGGATCGAGGCACTGTGCAGGGCGAACGAGTAGTCGGTCGCTGCCACGAGTCCCACGCCGCCGCCCACCGCTTTCCCCTGCACCCGCGCGATGATGACCTTCGGGCATCGGCGCATGGCGAGAATGACGCGGGCGAATCCGCTGAAGAACTCCTTGCCCTCGTCGGCGCTCCGGAGTCCCCGCAGCTCCTCGAAGGACGCTCCCGCGCAGAAGGTCCCCGTGCCTTCGCTGGCCAGGATGACCACCCTGGCCTCGGCGTCGGCGCCCAGGGCGTCGATCGTTTCGGCCAGCTTGCGAAGCAGGGTCGCGGGGAGGCTGTTGCGCTTGGGATGGTGGAACGTGACCGTGGCGATGCCCTGGTCCAGGGTCACGGCAACTGTGCCTTCCTGTTCGTTCTCGCTCATGGCAGTCCGGTGGGTGGTGGATCAGGCTGGCGACGAATCTAGGCATCATCATTTCAATGGGGTCAGACCCCATTGAGTCGCCATTGCGGGGACCGCCTCGCGGGGTAATAGTCCAAGGACGACGAACGGCGTCGGAGGCGCTGCGCCAAGTGCAGCCCCGAGGCCAACTTACACGGTTCTATCTCGACCGGAATGCCGATGCAGACTCCCCACACCGACGACCCGGCCCGCGTTGCCGCCTTCGAGGCGAGGATCGCCCGCGGCGAGGTCATCGAGCCCAAGGACTGGATGCCCGACCGGTACCGGAAGCAGCTGGTGCGCATGATGTCGCAGCACGCCCACTCCGAGATCGTCGGCATGCTGCCCGAGGGGAACTGGATCACGCGGGCGCCGAGCCTCCGGCGGAAGATGTCCCTCCTGGCCAAGGTCCAGGACGAGGCCGGCCACGGGCTGTACATCTACTGCGGCACGGAGACGTTAGGTGTGGACCGGCACGAGCTGGTCGGCGACCTGCTCAGTGGCAAGGCCAAGTACTCTAGCATCTTCAACTACCCGACCCTGACGTGGGCCGACGTGGGCGTGATCGGGTGGTTCGTGGACGGGGCCGCGATCGTGAACCAGACGATGCTGGCCAAGGCCTCGTACGGACCGTATGCCCGCGCGATGGTCCGCATCTGCAAGGAAGAGAACTTCCACAAGCGACAGGGCTACGAGAGCGTGGCCACCCTGGCGCGCGGCACGCCCGGGCAGCGGGCGATGGTGCAGGACGCGGTGAACCGGTGGTGGTGGCCGTCCCTGATGATGTTCGGGCCTAACGACAAGGACTCGCCCAACAGCGCCGAACTGACGCGGTGGGGCGTGAAGAAGAAGGGGAACGATGAGCTGCGCCAGCGTTTCGTGAACCTGACGGTGCCGCAGGCCCAGGCCGTGCACCTGACCCTGCCGGATCCTGCGCTGAAGTACAATGAGGCGTCGGGCAACTGGGAATTCGGCCAGATCGACTGGGACGAGTTCTGGACGGTGGTGAAGGGTGATGGCCCGTGCAACCGCGAACGGCTCGCGGCGCGCCGGAAGGCGCACGAGGAAGGCGCCTGGGTCCGGGCAGCCGCCGAGGCGCACGCCGCGAAACAGCGGGCGTCCACCGTGGCGGCGGCCTGACGCGATGAGCCAGGGCAAGCCGCCGGACGGAACACCGGACTCCCAGTGGCCGCTGTGGGAGGTATTCATCCAGCCGCAATACGGGGCGCCGCACGAGCACTGTGGCAGCGTGCACGCGGTCGATGCCGAGCAGGCCCTGCTCAATGCGCGTGACGTGTACGCGCGAAGGAACGAGGGGATGAACCTGTGGGTGGTGCCGTCGAGCGCGATCGTGGGGTCCACCCCGGAGGACGTCGGGCCGTTCTTCGATCCGGCCAATGACAAGGCCTATCGCCATCCACAGTTCTACAAGGTGCCGAGGGGAGTGAAGGTGTTCTGAGTGCAGAGCGCAGATCGCAGACTGCAGATTGCAGAGAGCACCCTTTCCCAGCTCCAGCATCCAGCACAGGCAGCAGCACGCAGCAATCAGAACGCAGCTCCCCCGCCCATGCTCCCCCTCTTCCTCCTCAACCTCGCCGACGACCGCCTCATCCTGGGGCATCGGCTCTCCGAGTGGTGCGGCCACGGGCCGATCCTCGAGGAGGACATTGCGCTCGCGAACATCGCGCTCGACCTCATCGGCCAGGCCAACCTCCTGCTCGAGCTGGCCGGTGCGGTCGAGGGGCGGGGGAGATCGGCCGATGCGCTTGCGTACTTCCGCGAGGCGGTCGAGTTCAGGAACGCGCTGATCATGGAATTGCCGCGCGGGGACTTCGCGTTCACCGTCGCACGCCAGTTCCTCGTCGCCGTGCATGGCATGCTGCACCTCGAGAAACTGCAGTCGTCCACGCACGCCGACCTGGCCGGGATTGCCGCCAAGGCGCTGAAGGAGACGCGCTACCACGCCCGTCACAGTGCGGACTGGATGCTCAAGCTCGGGGATGGGACGCCCGAGAGCCACCGGCGGGTCCAGGAGGCCGTCGACGAGCTCTGGCGCTACACGGGCGAGTTGTTCGAGATGGACGACGCCGAGCGTGCGCTGGTGGCCGAGGGTATCGCGACCGACCGTGAGGCGTTGCGGGAGCCCTGGCGGGCGGAGGTGTCGCGCGTCCTCCAGGCGGCGACGCTGCAAGTGCCTGACGACGGTTTCATGCAGCGCGGTGGACGGGAGGGCCGGCACACCGAGCACCTGGGCCACCTGCTCGCGGAAATGCAGATCGTCGCCCGTTCGTACCCTGGCGCCGAGTGGTGAGCCTCGTGCGAGCGCGCGCCGAGTACTGGCAGGCCGTGGGTGAGGTGCTCGACCCCGAGGTGCCCGTGTTGAGCGTGGTGGACCTGGGCATCGTGCGCGACGTGCGCGAGGAGGATGGCACGGTCGTGGTGGATGTCACCCCGACCTACTCGGGCTGCCCGGCGATGCGCGTCATCGAGGACGACATCCGGGCCGCCCTGCATCGCGCCGGGGCAGGGGAGGTGCGGGTCAACACGGTCTTCCAGCCGGTGTGGACGACGGACTGGATCAGCGCCGACGCGCGCGAACGGCTGCGCGCCTATGGAATCGCGCCCCCCTCGGGCTCCGCCGCGGTCGCGACCGAACTCGTTCCCCTCCTTCGCCGCGCGCCGGTGGTGCCATGCCCGGCGTGCGGGTCGACGCGCACGGAACAGCGCAGCGAGTTCGGATCGACGGCCTGCAAGGCGATCTGGTACTGCCCCGACTGTCGCCAGCCGTTCGAGTACCTCAAGGCGATCTAGACTCTCCTCCGCGGCGAAACGCACGCGGTCGTCGCGGTGCGTGCCTGGCTATCGCTTGCGCAGTCCGCGGCCCGCGAGGACTCCGGTCGGTTGACCGCCCTCCACGGCAGCCTTCCCGTTCACGAAGACCCACCGCATCCCGACGCTGAGCCGCTCCGGTTCCACGTATGTTGCCATCTCACGGATCGTTGCCGGGTCGAAGACGATGACGTCGGCGAAGTGCCCGACCTTCAGCTCCCCGCGCTCGCGGATGCCGTACACCTGGGCCACCTGGCCAGAGGACGACTGCACCATCCGCTCCATCGTGATGACCGGCTTGTCGAGCACATACCGACGGATCTTCCTGGGGTAGGTGCCATACAGCCGCGGGTGTCCACCGGAGCCGTCGGAACCGGTCATCACGAACGGATCGCGCATGAAGGTCTCGATGTCGCGCTCGTTCATGTTGAACGAAGCCACCCCCATGTCGAGCCCGTTGACGATCATGTCGAGCGCGGTCTCCACGGGCGGCATGCCACGGGCGGCGGCCACGTCCCGCAGCGTCTTCCCGATGAAGGGACGGGCATCGGCGTCGCCATTGATCAGCAGGATGGTCGAGTCCCCACCGCGCCGCCGCAGGTTGTCGCGCATCTCGGCCAGGATGCGATCACGCGTCGCCCGGTCGGAGACCCGCGCCAGCAACGAGTCGCGACCGCCCGCCTGCGCCCAGCGGGGCTTGAGGGCGGCGCTGAGGCCGGTGCCGCTCGCGGTCCACGGGTACTGGTCCGCGACGACCATGTGCCCGGACGCGCGCGCCTCGCGCATCAGTCGCAGCACGCTGTCCGCGTAGCCCCAGACGTCGACGCCGAGCGCCTTCACGTGCCCGACGTTGGTCGTCAGGCCGGATTCCCGGCCGATGCGGATGGCTTCGCGCACGGAGTTGAGCAGGCCGATGCTGTAGGAGCTCTCGTCACGCTGGTGCGTGTCGTACACGCCGCCGTACGGCCTGGCGGCGGAGATGACCGCGATGACCTCGTCGATCGACGAATAGCTCTGGGGCGCGTAGAACAGGCCCGACCCCACGCCGTACGCGCCCTCGCGCATCGCCTGGTCGATGAGGGCGCGCATGCTGTCGACCTGTGCCTTCGTTGCCGGAGCGGACGAGTTGCCGAGCACTCGCTGGCGCACGGTGCCGAACCCCACGAGGGCGTAGACGTTGACGCCGATGCCCCTGGCCTGGGCGGTGCCGAGCACCTGGGCCACGTCGATGGGTCCACGGCCATCGGGTCCGACGGTGACCGTCGTGATGCCCTGCATCAGGGCACTCGTGGCCCGCCGTCGTTCCTCGTTCGCGTTCGCAACGCCCTCGAGGACGTGGGTGTGCGGGTCGATGAATCCCGGGGCGACCATCAGGCCGCTGGCGTCAATCGTGCGAGCCGCGCGAATGCCTGCGGTGCCCGCGTCGCCGAGGAAGACGATACGGTCGCCGCGAATGCCGACGTCGGTCGTTCGCGGGGGCGCGCCAGAGCCGTCGTGGACCGTGCCGCGCCGGATCAGGACATCGACGGAATCCGCCTGGGCGACGGTCAGGGCCAGCAGGAAGGGGACGAAGGCAGGCATCCCTGAAAGTGCGATCCGCGCCGCCCCGGGTCGAGGGGGCGCGTGACCCGCTGCGCGGAATTCCTACCTCCCGCGTTGCCAGGATGACGCGTCCTTCGTGGCCTCCGCTATCCTCGGCGCGTTCACCACGGCGCACACCGACGCGAGGAATCCACGATGGACACGGCAATGCAGAAACAGGAGACGGCGCACTTCGGCGGCACCACCGGTGCCGAGCTGCTCCACGGCGACATCACGGGCGAGATCATCGCCGCGTTCTACGCGGTCTACAACGAGCTGGGATACGGGTTCCTGGAATCGGTGTATGTGCGCGCGATTGCGATCGAGTTGTTCCAGCGACGAATGGGCGTAGCCCGGGAAGTGCCCGTCACGGTGTTCTACAAGGGCGTCACCGTCGGCAGCTTCCGGGCCGACCTCGTCGTGGCCGACCGCGTGATCGTGGAGGTCACGGCTGGCGAGCAGGCCGCCGACGCCGATCGCGCCCAGCTCCTGAACTACCTGCGCGCGTCAGGCAGGGAGGTGGGACTGCTCCTGCACTTCGGGCCGAAGGCCGTCCTGAGGCGCGTGATTCACACCCGGAAGCTGGGCGAGATGATCACGCCGGTGGAGACGAACGACCACTGAACGCGGCCCGCGTGGATCAGAAGTCCCGGTACTGAGCCTCGAGCTGCTTCAGCCTGATCGAGAGCTCCAGCACTTCCACCTCAGCCCTCTTCACCTCGAGTTCGCTGACGACACCAACCCTGGCCCTTTCCTTCGCCCTCTGCAGCCGCGCTTCGGCGCCCCTCAAGGCACGCATCGTGCCCTGAAGCTCGAACTGCAGTTCGGTGCGCTGGAGCCGGCGCGCCACGTCCTCCGTCGCAAGCCCCTTCTCCAGGAACTCCTTCCTCAGGGAGAGCTTCATCGCGAGGAGTCCGAGCTGGTCCCGCGTCTCCTCGACCCCGGCCCGGGCCTCGCTGACAACGACATCGGTGACCACTCCCACCCGCTGGTTGCGCTGCAGCTCTTCCAGTCGCTGCTCCGACCTCTTGAGCCTGTCCTGCACGAGTGCCGCGTCGATGCGCATGCGATCGGCGACGAAATCGCGACCACTCACCGACGGTGCCCAGAGCTCATTGCGGGGAGGTGCCGACGTGGCGTGCGTTTCCGCGAGGTCCAGGTCCAGCCGGACCACGTTCATCTCCATTTCCCGGCAATCGGCTTCCGCGGCACTCAACGTCTCACGGGACACGACGCCAATCTCGTACTGTGTCCTCACCCTCTTCACGGATTCGTCCGCCAACTGCGCCCGGAGTGCGGCGAGCTTTCGCGCCGCATCGGCCGCTTCAACCAGGCGCGAGCGTTCCCTGGCGTCCTGGACCTGGCCAGAGGCGAACTCGGTGCTGAACCCGAGGATCAGCCCCGCCAGGATCAGCGAAACGCCGCGGACCCGGCGTGGGTCCAGCATGCTCCAGCCTCGTCCGCCCGAGAACTGCGCCTGCCGGTGAAAGGTCCGGAGCACCTCATCTTCCAGCCGGGCACGGAATTCCGGACGCGGGGTGTGTGATTCGGTCATGCCAGTCATGCCAACCCTCCTTGAGCCTTCAGGACCGCCTCGAGTTCACGCTTCAGTCGTTCCCTGGCGCGGCGCAAGCGCCCTTCCACGGCGCGCTCGGACAAGCCAAAGACGGTCGCCATTCTCGCGACGGGAAACCGGTCGAAATGGAACGCCTCCAGCAGTCGCGCCTGTCCGCTGGGAATCCGCTCGAGCGCATGACTGACCATGGTCGCGATGTCGCTGGAGTCGCTTGCGCGGCCGTCGTCGACCGCCGCCAGCAGTTCCGCCGGCGTGATCGCGTCGAGCGATAACGTCGGGCGTCGGCGGTGGTGGTTCAGGATCAGGTTGCGCGCCACGGTGGTGAGCCAGGCGATCGGTACCCTGGGGATGCCCTTGTGCTGCCATTCCCGCACCGCGCGCAGCCAGGTCTCCTGGGTCACGTCTTCCGCGAGCGACTGGTCACCGGCACAACGCCGGGACGCGAACCCGTACAGGGTGTCGACGGTCTCGGCGTAGACCTGCCGGATTCGGGTTTCAGTGACCGGTTCGCGCATTCCCACCATTGACACCGCAGCCTCCCGAAACCCACGGATCGGCGCTCGCGGGTGCTGCCCGCCGTCTAGGCCGCCAGCACCTGGCGGATCCGTTCGGCGATACGCTCCGCCGATGGGAGGACGGCGTTGAGGAGGTCCGGATGGTAGGGCATCGGGACGTCCTCGACGCAGAGCCGGTCGACCGGGGCATCGAGGTTCCAGAACGCCTCGCGGGCCACCACCGCCGCCACCTCCGCCCCGAAGCCCGCCGTGAGGGTGTCCTCGTGGACGATCAGGCAGCGGCCCGTCGTTCGCACCGAGGCCAGCACGGCCTCCCGGTCCCACGGCGCAATCGTGCGGAGGTCGATGAGCGCCACCGAGGCCCCGGTGGCCGCGACCGCCTCGGCGCAGCGGTGGACCATCGCGCCCCAGGTCACCAGCGTCAGGTCCGTGCCCGCCCGGATCGTGCGCGCCACGCCTAACGGGATGACATAATCGTCGCCGGGATACCGCGCGCTTCCGTCGCTGGTCATCAGCAGCGAGCGATGCTCGAAGAAGATCGTCGGGTTCGGCGAGCGCATCGCCGACCGCAGGAGGCCGACGGCATCGGCGGCGTTCGACGGCATCGCCACCTGCCAGCCGATCGCGTGCGCCCAGAGGACCTCGGCGCTGAGGCTGTGCCAGGGGTCGCCGACGTCCTTGCCGAAGCCGCCGGGCATCCGCACGACGATGGGTGCGCAGAAACGATTGGCGGTACGCCACCGGAGCGTACCGCAGTTGTTGAGCTGCTCGGTCGCCGGGTCCGCGTACTTGCGAAACTGGATTTCGGCAACGGGGACCAGCCCCGCGATCGCCATGCCCACGGCGCGACCGATGATTCCTTCCTCGGAGAGGCTCGTATCGAAGACGCGCGCCACGCCATGCTTCCGCTGCAGGCCCTCGGTCACAAGGTGCACGCCGCCCTTGAGGCCGACGTCCTCGCCGAACACCAGCAGGCGGGGGTTGGCCGACAACTCGCGGTCGAGGGTGCGCCGCACCGCCTCGGCGAACCGCAACAGGTCGCCGGTCTCCTGCGGTGCGTCGGTGGTGCCGAGTGCGTCACGGACCGAGGCCGGCATACCGCCCATGGCCTGGTGGCCGATGTCGGGCTCGGCGTAGACATGGCGGTGGATCGTCGATGGATCCGGTGCCGGTCGCGCGCGGGCGGCGGTGAGCCCGACCTGGACGTCGCGCTCGACCTGCCGCTCGAGGTTCGCCCATTCCGACTCGGACAGGTGTGCCGGCACCAGGAAGGCGCGCAGCTTCGGGACCGGGTCGCGCTCCCAGTCCTGGGCGATCTCGGCCTCGCTCCGGTATCCCTTCTGGTTGTCCGGCCCCGAGTGGCTCGAGAGCCTGGGCACCGTCAGGCGCAGCATGGCGGGACCGTTGCCCTCGCGCACGTGCCGGACGACTTCGTCGATGAGCGTGGACGCCGCCGCCGGGTCGGTGCCATCCCCGTCCCGCACGAGCAGGTTCCCGAAGGACGCCAGGTTGGCGGCGACGTTCCCGCCCGGCGTCTGCATCCCGCCGCGCACGGAAATGCCCAGCCCGTTGTCCTCGACGTAGAACAGGACCGGCAGCTTGAGCGTGGTGGCAATCGTCAGGCAGGACCAGAATCCGTTGGTGGCGACCGACGCCTCCCCGCCCAGCACCACCGCGATGGCGCCGCGCCAGCTCCGGTCGCGCAGGACATCGCGGTGGTACGTGATCGACTGCGCCCATCCCGCGGCGGGCGTGTACTGCGAGCCGACATCGCCCGACATCGGGAGCACGACCGGCCCGGACGCACGCGGCAGGTTGCAGACCACGCCGATGTCGCGGCCATCGCTGAAGCCCCCCGACCTGCCTAACGGACTGGCGAAACCGTCCTCGATCCCGAGGCCGAGGGCGAGCAGGAGCGGACGGGAGCGGTAGTAGGCACTGGCCGCGTCATGCGGGTGATCCAGGCGCGACGCGAGGATGCACTGCGCCATGTCGTGACCGCGGGCCGAGAACTGGTACAGGACCAGGTGGTCCTTCGGCACCGACGTCCGGTTCCGGTTGGTCGCTTCCTCGGTGTCGTCCATTGCGCGCGACACCAGGGTGTGATAGGCAATCCGGCGCCAGTCGAACGGCGCGCCGATCACGGGACGGGCGTCGGGCGTCTTTTTCCGGGCGGAAGGGACAGGCATCGGGTGTGCTGGTGTCGGGCCCTGCGCGGGTCGGCGAAAGCTACAGCGACGGCGCCCGTCCTGCTCGCCGGCCGGGGTCGGCGCGCAGGCGTGGTTGGCGAGGCGACTCGCGACGCGTATACTCGGGCGATCCGCCCCATCGTTCCGGACGTGCACCGAAACCCATGACCACCCTCCGAGTCCCCGGGAACAGGACGCGACGCGCGGCCGTGACGGCGGCGGCCTTCTCCTGCCTCGCGCTGGTCCCGCCCCTCGGTTCGATCGGGGCCCAGGACGCAACGGGCGCGCGCCTTGCGCTGATCCGTGCCGAGGATGCCCGCGGGGCGGGACCGTCAGGGATCGGGCCGATCACGGATGCGCTGCGCGACCCCGCATTGCGCGAGACGGCGATCCGCGCGCTCGGACGGCTGGAGCGACCAGACCTGGTGACGCAGCTCGTTCCGTACCTGGGGCAGCCCGCGTCCAGGGCGGCCGCGGCCGAGGCGGTGGCGCAGTCCCTGCGCGGCATCGTCGGGAATCCCCTCCGCGGGGCACCGGAGAGGGCCCTCGTCGACAGCGTCTTCGCGCTGCTTCGCGACGCCGCACGTGCTGAACGGGATGCTGCCGTGCTGGGCGCGATCGCGCGAAGCATCGGGCGCCTGCCCTACGATGAACCGCGACAGGCGCGAGCGGCGGAGGCCGCGCTCGTGACCCTCACCCCGCCGGCAGCCGATTCCGCGCGGCTGCTGCCCGCGGTGGAGGGTGTGGCGCACGGCTTGTACACGCTGGCCCGCGCCCGTCGCACCCTCGGCGCGCCGTCAACCGCGGCGACGACATGGTTGCAGGGAGTCGCCGTCTCCGGCCGCGAGCGTGCCGGCGCGGGCCCGGCGCGCCGTCTCGCGTGGCTGGCGCTGGCGGCGGCAGGTTCCATCGATCCTCGCGCGGTGACGAGGACCCTCGCGGAGGACCGCGACCCGCAGGTGAGGCGCCTCGCGCTCGCCGCGCTGCCTAACGTGCAGGACAGTGCACTGTGGCGTGCGCAGCTGGCCCGGGCGGCCCGCGACCCGGAGATGATGGTCCGGCTGGAGTGGGTGCGGGTCTATCGCCAGGCGCTGGCGGCGACGGACTGCGCCCCGTTGCTCGCCGCGCTCGGCGATCGCTCGCCGCACGTGCGGCTGGCCGCGATCGATGCGCTCGGCGGGCCCTGCCCGGATCGCGACCCGGTGGTGGCGGCGCTGACGCGGGAGATCGAGGCGGGTGCGGCCGGTGTTTCCGCGCGGGCTCGGGACAGCGTGTCCTGGCATGGGCGCGCGCATGCGCTCGCGGCGCTTGCCCGGATCGATGCCGCCGCGGCCCGTCCGCTCCTGCGCCGGGACACGCGCCATCCGGTCTGGCAGGTGCGGATGTATGTGGCCCGCGGCGCCGCCGCGATCCGCGACACCGCGCTGCTCAGCAGCCTCGCCTACGACGAGGTGGGCAACGTGCGGGAGGCCGCCATCGACGGCCTGTCGGGAATGGTGGGGCACGTGGCCGACCTGGTGTATGCCCGCGCCCTGCAGAGCCCGGACTACCACGTGGTGCTCGCGGCCGCGCGAGCCCTCCGGGGGGCGCCCGTGAAGGACTCCATCCTGCCCCGCGTTGTCGACGCGCTGGAGCGTCTCTCCCGTGAGAGGCGCCAGACCTCGCGCGATCCCCGCCTGGAATTGCTCGCACGGGTTCGTGAAATGGGAGACCGCAGCCTGCTGCCCAGGCTGCAGCCGCTGCTGGCCGACGTCGACGAACGGGTGGCCGCCGAGGCGTCGCGTGCCATGAATGCCCTGGCCGGTGATTCGCGATACGAGCCGGCAGTGCCGTTCGCCCCCGCACCCCTGCCCGCGATCTCCCTGAAGCCCGTCGTGGTGCGCGTGACCATGGCTGCGTCGTCAGGCGGCGGGACGTTCGAGCTGGTGCTCGATCCGGTGACCGCGCCCGTCACGGTGGCCCGCGTGGTTGCGCTCATCGGGGAGCGCTACTACGACGGCCTGACGTTTCATCGGGTGGTCCCGAACTTCGTGCTCCAGGGCGGAAGCCCCGGGATGAACGAGGACGTCGGGGATGGACCATTCATGCGGGATGAACTGGGGCTCGCCCACCACGCCCGCGGGACGCTCGGCATCTCCACGCGCGGCCGGGACACGGGCGATGCGCAGTGGTTCATCAACCTGGTCGACAACTACCGCCTGGATCACGAGTACACCGTCTTTGCCACGGTGCGGTCGGGACTGGACGTGGTGGACGGGGTGCTGGAGGGTGACGTGATGGAAAGGGTCAGGATCGTCGCCGACCAAGTCCCTGAACGGGACTGAGGTTCAGCGACACCAGGCGAACGTGTTCACGCCCGGCGATCGCTTAGGTTTCGCGTCGCCAGCCGGCATACGAGGACCCATGGAGTACCACTTCATCAAGGTGCAGGTGCAGGACGGCGTCCAGGGCATCACCCTGAACCGCCCCGAGGTGCTGAACAGTTTCCATCTCGCGATGGCCCGCGAGGTGCAGGACGCGCTCGCGGTCGCGGCAGCGGACGACGCGATCCGCGCCGTCCTCCTCACGGGAGCGGGGCGCGGCTTCTGTGCCGGTCAGGACCTGGCCAACGTGCCGGCGGACCTCGGGGAGACCGTGCGCGCGCAGTACAACCCGATCATCCGGGCGATCCGCCGGCTCGAGAAGCCCGTGGTCTGCGCGGTGAACGGCGTCGCCGCCGGGGCGGGCGCGAACCTCGCCTTTGCCTGCGACATCGTCCTGGTCTCGAGCGAGGCGACATTCATCCAGTCCTTCTCGCGCATCGGCCTGATCCCGGACTCCGGCGGCACGTTCTTCCTCCCGCGGCTCGTCGGCCTTGCGCGCGCGTCGGGCCTGGCGTTGCTGGGCGGGAAGGTCGGTGCGGCGCAGGCGCAAGAGTGGGGACTGGCCTGGGAAGTCTGCGAACCGGACGCGCTGATGCCGCGCGCCATGGAACTGGCCGCGTCCCTCGCAACGCAACCGACCCGTGGCTTCGGCCTCACCAAGCAGGCCTTCAACGCCTCGCTGTCGAACGACCTCGACGCCCAGCTCGACCTCGAGGCGGACCTGCAGTCCGCCGCCGGTCGCACCGAGGACTTCACCGAGGGTGTGGCCGCGTTCCGCGCCAAGCGCCCACCAATCTTCCGGGGCCGATGATCACGGTCGGCGTGGTGGGCTCGGGGGCGATGGGGGCCGGGATTGCGCAGGTCGCCGCCACCCGCGGACACCAGGTCATTCTCGGCGATGCCGATCCGGCCGCCGTCCAGCGAGGGGCCGCGACCATCGCCGCGGCGCTGGCCCGCGAGGTCGAGAAGGAGCGCCTGACGAGTGAGGCGGCCGAGGCCGCGCGCCAGCGGCTGGTCCTTGCCTCCACCGCGGACGGGTTGGCGGCGTTCCGCGACTGCGGACTCGTCATCGAGGCGATCGTGGAGCGGCTCGAGGCCAAGCAGGCGCTCCTCCGTGAGCTGGACGGCGTTGTCGGACCGGACTGCATCCTGGCGACCAACACGTCTTCGCTGTCCGTCACGGCACTGGCGTCGGCATGTGCCCTGCCGGAACGAGTCATCGGCCTGCATTTCTTCAATCCGGCGCCGGTGATGCCGCTGGTCGAAGTGGTGCCGGCGGCGCAGACGGCTCCGCACGTGACCACCCAGGCCCGTGGCCTGGCCGACCGCTGGGGCAAGGTCACCGTGCTGGCCGCTGACACACCCGGGTTCATCGTCAACCGCGTTGCGCGCCCGTTCTACGGCGAGTCGCTCCGCATCCTGGATGAGGGACTGGCGGACGCACCGACGATCGACTGGGCCCTCCGCGAGCTCGGCGGGTTCCGCATGGGGCCATTCCTCCTCATGGACTTCATCGGCAACGACGTGAACTACGCCGTGACGGAGTCGGTATGGCGGGCGACGTACTTCGATGCGCGCTACCGTCCGTCCGCGACGCAACGGAGGCTGGTCGAGGCCGGGTGGCTCGGGCGCAAGAGCGGCCGCGGATATTACGACTACCTTGCGGGCGCCGACACGCGCCAGGCCGTGGAGGACCCCACCCTCGGCGAGTTGATCGTCAGGCGGGTCGTTTCGATGCTGGTCAACGAAGCGGCCGATGCGGTCCACTGGCGCATCGCCTCGGCAGATGACGTCGACCTTGCCATGACCAGGGGCGTGAATTATCCGCGTGGTCCGCTGGCGTGGGGGAATGAGATCGGGCTCGACCGGGTACTCGCCGAGATCGAGCGGTTGCACGAGGAATCCCGTGACGACCGGTACCGGCCCAGCGTGCTCCTGCGGCGCATGGTGCGCGACGGTCGGCGCTTCTTCGCATGAGCTCCGCTCCCGACGCCCAGGCGCTGGCGGAACGCATCGTGGCCGCGATGGTCGAGCGCGACGCGTTCAGCCGGTGGCTCGGAATCGAGGTGCTGGAGGTCGCACCCCGTCGCAGCACGTGCCGGTTGACCGTGCGCGACGACATGGTGAATGGCTTCGGCGTGACCCACGGTGGGATTGCGTTCTCGCTGGCCGACTCCGCGTTCGCCTTCGCCTGCAACACGAATGGGAACGTGACGGTGAGCATCGAGAACGCGATCACGTACCCGGCACCGATCCAGGTCAATGACGTGCTCACGGCGGTCGCGCGGGAAGACGCCGCCTCGCGCCGCCTGGGATATTACAGCGCCGTGGTCGCGAACCAGCGTGGCGAGGTCGTGGCACTCTTCCGTGGAACCGCGTTCAGGACGGAGCGGGAGCATGCGTAGAATCGGGAATCGGGAATCGGGAATCGGGAATCGGGAATCGGCAAGCGGGAATCGGGAATCGGGAATCGACCGTGGTGAGATACGGATCACGGGCTCTGTCACTCGCCCTGCGCTATTCTTCTCATGACTGACGCCTTCATCGTCGACGGCCTTCGCACGCCGATCGGTTCCTTTGGCGGAAGCCTGGCGAGCGTTCGGCCGGACGACATGGCCGCGCTGGTGCTGCGACGCCTCCTCGAGCGGCAACCGTCGATCGACCCGGGTCGCATCGACGACGTCATCCTCGGCTGCGCCAACCAGGCGGGTGAGGACAACCGGAACGTCGCCCGGATGGCGTCACTGCTGGCTGGCCTGCCGGTGGACGTGCCCGGAATCACCGTGCACCGTCTCTGCGCCTCGGGCATGAGCGCGATCGGGTTCGCCGCGGGTGAGATTGCCGCCGGCAACGGGGACCTCTACCTGGCCGGCGGCGTCGAGAGCATGACGCGTGCGCCCTATGCCATGTCGAAGGCCGCGACGCCCTGGGCGCGCGACGGCCAGCTGTTCGACACGAGCATCGGATGGCGGTTCATCAATGCCCGGATGCGGGAGCTGTATGGCGTCGACTCCATGGGGGAGACCGCCGAGAACGTCGCGCGCGAGCGCGCTGTCGCCCGCGAGGACCAGGACCGGTTCGCGGTGGCGTCGCAGCGGAAGGCGGCCGCCGCGCGGGCCAGCGGGCGGCTCGACGTCGAGATCACCCCGGTGACGATTCCCGGCAGCCGGAAGGGCACGACGGTGGAGTTCGCGCAGGACGAGTTCATCCGGTCCGAGACGACGCCCGAAGGGCTGGCGCGCCTGCGCCCGGCCTTCCGGCCGGACGGCAGCGTCACCGCCGGCAACTCGTCAGGCATCAACGACGGCGCGTCCGCGGTACTGGTGGCGTCGCGACGCGCCATCGAGGAGTTCGGGCTGCCCGTCCTGGCGCGCGTGGTGGCATCGGTGGCGGTCGGCGTGGAGCCGCGCCTGATGGGAATGGGTCCGGTCCCGGCGACGCGGCGCGCCCTGGCGCGCGCAGGCTGGTCGCTGTCGGCCGTCGACGTCATCGAACTGAACGAGGCCTTCGCCTCCCAGTCCATTGCCTGTCTCCGCGAACTGGGGATGGCCGATGATGACCCGCGCGTGAACCGCAACGGCGGTGGTATCGCCCTCGGGCATCCGTTGGGCAGCTCGGGGGCGCGGCTCGTCCTGACCGCGGCCCGGGAGCTCGCGGCCACTGGTACGAGTCGCGCGCTGTGCACGATGTGCGTGGGGGTTGGCCAGGGCACTGCGTTGTTGCTTGAGCGGGAATAGTGCGAGTTGGGAGTTGAGAGTTGAGAGTTGAGAGCCCAGCGTCACGAGTCACGAGTCACGAGTCACGATCACCATGATCTACGAGTTTGACGGCTTCATCCCGGTGGTCCATGACACGGCCTTCGTCCACCCCCAGGCCGCGGTGACGGGGAACGTGGTCATTGGCCGTGACGTGTACGTTGGTCCGGGTGCCGCGTTGCGCGGTGACTGGGGCGGCATCGAGATCGCCGACGGGTGCAACGTCCAGGAGAACTGCACGATCCATGCGTTCCCCGGGGTGACCGTCGTGCTCGAGGAATCGGCGCACATTGGCCATGGCGCGGTGATCCACGGCGCGCGCATCGGGCGCAATACGCTGGTTGGCATGAACGCGGTCGTGATGGATCACGCCGCGATCGGTGCGGGATGCATCGTCGGCGCGCTCACGTTCGTCCCGTCGGAGATGGTGATCCCGGACCGGAAGGTCATCGTGGGCGCCCCAGCGAGGATCGTTCGCGACGTCAGTGACGACATGCTGGCCTGGAAGACCGAGGGCACGCGCCTCTACCAGCAGCTGCCGTCGATGATGCGGGAGAAGTGGCGCGAGGTGGAGCCGCTGCGCGAGATGCCCTCGAGCCGCCGCGCGCAGGCGTCCGGTTACAGGCCCTGGAAGCCCACGAGTCACTAGGGCCCCCGCTTTCGCGAGGGCCCCGGTTCGGCAGCGCTTGCGCCCGTCCTAGTTCGGCTTCGACGCCTTCGAGTCCGGGCTGCGCTTGTCGTTGGCGCCCCACGCCGTCTTCGTGGCGGCATCGTAGAAGATCGAGTGCGCGTCACCCTGACCGGCGCCGCGACTCATCGCCACCCGGTGCCCCATCGCGCGGAGCGAAGCCACCACTTCCGGCGTAGCACCTCCCGCCTCGATGCTGGTCGTGTCCGGCAGCCACTGATGGTGCACCCGTGGCGCGTCCACGGCCGCCCGCACGTCGCGCTTGAACGCCGTGACGCCGAGGATCACGTCGAGCACGGTGTTGGGAATCGTGCGCCCGCCCGGGGAACCGGTCACGAGCACGAGCTGGCCATTCCGGGTCACGATCGCGGGAGACATCGAGCTCAGCATGCGCTTGCCCGGCGCGATCAGGTTGGGAGTCGTGCCGATGTCCCCGCTGGTGTTCGTCTCCCCCGGTTTCTTGTTGAAGTCGCCCATCTCGTTGTTCAGCAGCATTCCCGTGCCGCCGACCACGACGCCCGAGCCGTAGCCTGCCTCCAGCGTATACGTGTTCGACACGGCCATGCCACTGCCGTCCACGACCGAGAAGTGCGTGGTCTCCTCGGATTCCGGTGCCGGGGTCACGATGTCAGCGCCGAGTTCGACCGAGCTGGCAGCCCGTGCGACGCTGATCGTCTTCGCCAGGGAGTCCGCGTACGTGCCCGACACCAGCCGCGCTACCGGCACCTGGACGAAGTCGGGATCGCCGAGGTAGCGCGCGCGATCCAGGTATGCCAGCCGCGCCGCCTCGATGCGCCGGTGGAAGTACTCCGCCGAACCCGGGGCGACCTTTCCGACTCCCATCCGTTCCATCAGGTTCAGCGTCTCGATCATGACGATACCGCCTGACGAGGGCGGCCCCATGGAAACGACCTCGAAGCCCAGGAAGTTGCCCTTCACCGGTGCGCGCTCGACGGCCTTGTAGTCGCGCAGGTCCTCCTTCGAGATGATCCCGCCATTGCGCTTCATCTGGGCGTCGATCGAGTCGGCGATCCAGCCGGTGTAGAATGCGTCCGGTCCCCTGGTAGCGATCTCGGACAACGCGCGGCCAAGGTCGGTCAACCGGATGCGATCGCCCTCGGCCCATTCGCCGCCGCCTGGCTTCCCGTAGGCCGCAACCGTCGTCGGGAACCGACCGAGCTTGCCGCGGAGTGAGCCGTTGATCGACCGTGCGAGCGCGGGCGAGAGCGCCCAGCCATTGGTCGCGAGGTCCGCGGCGGGCTTCACGATGTCGGACCATGGCAGCTTGCCGTACTTCCTGTGCGCCAGCTCGAGCCCGCGTACGGTGCCGGGGACGCCGGAGGCCAGCCACCCCGCGGCGGTGAGCGAGCGGTTGATCTTCCCGTCGGCGCCGATGTACATCGTCGGCGTCGACTTGCCGGGCGCGCGCTCGCGATAGTCGATCGTCGTCGAGGTGCCGTTCGGCAGGCGGATGATCATGAACCCGCCACCGCCGATGTTCCCGGCGCTGGGATGCGTCACCGCCAGCGCGAAGGCGGTGGCGACGGCGGCGTCGACCGCGTTGCCACCCTTGGCCAATATCGCCGCGCCGATGTCGGATGCCGGGGCCGACACCGAGACGACCAGGCCGTTCTTCGACTCGATCGCGGCGTCGCCCTGTTGCGCGCTGGCCAGACCTGAGGCGACCGCAAGGGCGATAGCGGTGAGGCGGATATGCAGCGGGATCTTCATCATGGAAGGCTCGGGGTTTGGGCGGCTGTCAATAGGATACGCTCGACGGCGGATTCACGCTGCCCCCGCAGCGCTCACTTCTGTCCGATCCGCTCGAGCCGCTCGCGGTAACGCCGGTAGAGGTCGACGTTGCCGGCGGGTTGCTTCGAGAGGTCCTCGACGATCGCGCCGGCGCTCTTCAGGGACGCCGCCATGGCCTCGTACTGCTCCTTCGGAAGCTGGCCCTTCATCTTCTCGAGGTTGGCGACGGCGGAGTCCATACTTCCAGCGCTTCGCCCGGACTCGGCGGCCGCGGCAGCCAACCCGATGGAATAGCCGACCGTCTGGAACCGGACGAGGTCGAAACCGTGCCGTTCGAGGACCGCCATCGCCTCCGCGCTGCCGCGGAGTCCCTCGGCCATCTGTCGAGCGTCCGAGGGGTCTGCCCCGAGCCGCTTCTCCTGTCGGACTCCCACGCGCTGCAGGTCCTCGAGGGCGGCGACGAAGTGCTCCACGTCGGACTCGCTCAGCGTGATCGGATTCATGGTCGCGAGGGCCGCGGTGGCCCCTGGCGTCGCGGCCGCGTTTCCCTCGTCAGTTGCGGAGTCAGCGCTGCCCGAGCAGGCGGCGAGGGCGAGCGTCATGATCGCGAACAATCGGGGTCTTGGCATCCTGGCCTCCAGGCCGCGGGTCGGGGCCGAATGTGACATGACGATGCCGTGTTCGACAGGCCCCGTGGGCGCCGGGCATCCCCCATAGGTGCGACCCCGGAGGCTGGGCCGCACCGCTTAACAGCCCGCACGGCTGGCGGATACATTGTCGGTATGAAACTGCGGAATTACGTCGAGGGGCGCTGGGTCGAGGGCGCAGGGAGCGGAGTACCGCTGCTGCATGCCGTCACGGGCGACGTGGTGGCCCACGCGACATCGGAGGGACTCGACTTCAGGGCGATGCTCGACCACGCACGACGCGTGGGAGGGCCGGCGCTGCGCCGGATGACGTTCCACCAGCGCGCCCGGATGCTCAAGGCGATGGCGATGCACCTGAATGCCCGCAAGGACGAGTTCTACGCGCTCTCGTCGGCGACGGGCGCCACCCGGGCCGATTCGTGGATCGACATTGACGGCGGCATCGGGACGTTCTTTGTGTACGCCAGCAAGGGCCGACGCGAGTTTCCCGACGAGGCGTTCTACATCGACGGTCCCGTCGAGCCGATCTCGAAGGGCGGCACCTTCATCGGCCGCCACATCTGCGTTCCCCTCGAGGGCGTCGCGGTCTTCATCAATGCGTTCAACTTCCCGGTCTGGGGGATGATGGAGAAGCTCGCGCCGGCGCTGCTCGCCGGCGTTCCCGCCATCGTCAAGCCGGCCACACTGACGTCGTACCTGACCGAGCAGGTGTTCCGGGCGATGGTCGAGTCGGCGATCTTCCCCGAGGGAGCGATCCAGTTGATCTGCGGCAGCGCCGGCGACCTCCTCGATCACCTGGGCGAGCAGGACAGCGTGGCCTTCACCGGATCGGCGGCGACAGGGCGCTCGCTTCGCACGCGTCCGTCGATCGTCGCCGGAGCCGTCCGCTTCAACATGGAGGCGGATTCGCTCAACTGCGCCATCCTCGGGCCCGACGCGGCACCGGGCACCGAGGAGTTCGACCTCTTCCTGAAGGAGGTCGTGCGCGAAATGACGGCGAAGGCGGGCCAGAAGTGCACCGCCATCCGCCGCACGATCGTGCCTGACGCGATGATGGGCGATGTGATCGAGGCGCTGCGCAGCCGCCTGTCGGTCGTGAAGGTCGGGAACCCGGCGGTCGAGGGCGTGAAGATGGGGCCGCTGGCGGGGGCATCGCAGGTCCGGGAGGTCGGCGCCTCGCTGGATGCCCTCCGCGGCGGCGGCGAGGTCGTGTTCGGCGGGGAGGCGGTGGAACCGATCGGCGTGGATCCGGGAACCGGCGCATTCTTCCCCATCACCCTGCTCGCCAGCCAGCGGCCACATGAACAGCTCCAGCCTCATGAAGTGGAGGCGTTCGGCCCGGTCAACACGGTCATGCCGTATTCGTCGGTGGACGATGCCATCGGGCTGGCCAGGCTTGGCCGCGGCAGCCTTTGTGGTTCGCTGTTCACGAACGACGATCGGGTCGCGCGAGACATCGTGCTGGGCGTTGCCCCGTACCATGGCCGGCTGTACGTGCTCAACCGGTCGGGGGCGAAGGAGTCGACGGGCCATGGGTCGCCGTTGCCGCACCTGGTCCACGGAGGGCCCGGCCGCGCCGGCGGCGGCGAGGAAATGGGCGGCCTCCGCGGCGTGCTGCATTACATGCAGCGCACGGCGGTCCAGGGGACGCCGACGACGATCGCCCGCATAACGAATGAGTGGGTGCCGGGCGCTGCGCAGCCCACGGACCGCATCCATCCGTTCCGGAAGCACTTCGAGGAACTGCAGATCGGCGAGACGCTCACGACGCACCGGCGGACGGTGACCGAGACGGACATCGTGAACTTCGCGGCGATCAGCGGCGACCACTTCTATGCGCACGTCGACGACATCGCGGCGAAAGCGTCCATCTTCGGCCGGCGGGTAGCGCACGGGTACTTCGTGCTGAGCGCGGCAGCGGGGCTGTTCGTCGACCCCGCCCCCGGACCGGTGCTGGCGAACTACGGCCTGGAGAACCTGCGATTCACGAAACCGGTGCACGCGGGCGACACCATCCAGGTCAGGCTCACGTGCAAGTCCAGGACGGCGAAGGAGACGCCGCCGGACGGCATCCCGCAGGGCGTCGTGGCCTGGGACGTCAACGTCACGAACCAGGACAATGAACTGGTGGCGACGTACACGATCCTCACCCTCGTCAGGCGGATGGCAGGGGAGGGGGTCCCGGAGATGGCCTCATGACCCGAGCCCGCACCGTCCTGGCCCTGTCGATGGTCGCGGTCCTCGCGGCTTGCGGGTCGTCATTCCGGCCGGCACCGCTCACGGAGCCGACCGATGGCCGCTTCCTGACCCTGGCGCCGGATTCATTCGACGTCGACATGGTGACGACGAAAGGCACGATGGTCGTGCGGGTGCGCCGCCATTGGGCCCCGATCGGCGTCGACCGGTTTCATGCCCTGGTCCGCAACCACTATTTCGACTCGGTGGCCTTTCACCGGACCATGCGCAACTTCGTGGCGCAGTTCGGCATTCACGGAGACACCGCCGTGAGCCGGGCCTGGCGAGGCAAGGCCATCCTCGACGACGCGGTCAAGGTGGTGAACCAGAAGGGCACGCTCTCCTACGCGCGCGGTGGGCCCAACTCCCGGTCCGCGCAGCTCTTCTTCAACACGGTCGACAACACGCCGCGTCTCGACACGCTGAACACGATCGGCTTTCCGCCCATCGGCCAGGTGATCCGGGGCATCGAGGTGCTCGATTCCCTCAACTGGGAGTACACCGGGACGAGGGGTGGGCAGACCTTCCCCGGGCCATCGCAGGATTCGTTGAGCCGCCAGGGGAATGCGTATTTGCGTCGCCACTTTCCACGGCTCGACTACATCCTCACCGACCGGATCGTGCGAAGCTGGACGTAGGGCGGGTGTCGCGACGCGCTGGAAACGACGCGACGAACTCCACGAACCGATCCACATCGGCGCGGATCGAGCCGAGTCCCAGCGAGACCCGGATCGCGCCGACCGTGCGGTCCCCCAGGCACGAAGCGAAGCCGGGAATCGTGAATCCGGCCGCCAGGGTATCGAGGCAATCGCGCGTGCGCGCGGCGGGAAATCCGAACGCCGCCTCGGCGCACCCGGGATTGCAGAAGCAACCGCTGCGGATCGCGATCCCGGCTTCGCGCGCCGTCTCCTCGACGACCCAGTATGGGACTGCCTTCCCTGATGGATCGAGGACCGACAGGGCGATCGTGGCCCCGCGGTCGGTGCTGCTTCCCGGTCCGTGCACCCGGGCGACCGGGCCTCCGGTGTCGTGATGCAGGGCGCCGAGCCTGAACAGCAGGTCACCCGTCAGCGCCGACAGGTGAGGGGCGAGGCGATTCCTCCCCGCGCTGCGCACCGCCTGCAGCGCAGCCGGTACCGCGCCGAGCGCCAGGAACGATGGCGTTCCGTCCTCGAACGCCTCGGGAGCATCGAGGAGGCGGTGGCGGTCGTGCTGGACCGAGACCCATCGCACCGTGCCGCCGGAGAACCAGGGTCGCCGCAACCGGCCGAGCGCGTCGTGCCGCGCGACCAGGGCCCCAACACCGGTCGGATAGCCCGCGATCTTGTAGAGCGAAAGGGCCACGAAGTCCGGCTTCACCTCATCGAGCCGGAGGTCGGAGGTCCCCAGGTACGATGCGGCGTCGAGCAGAACCGACCATCCGCGCGCCTGTGCTTCCGTCACGAACTGGAGCGGATGCCTGACCCCGGAGAAATTCGATTGCGCCGGGAACGCGAAGAGCGACGGGCCGGTGGGCTGCTCCCGGAGGGCACTGTCGACGTCCCGCAGTCGCAGCTCATGATCGAGTGGGATCGTTGACACGCCGGCACCCGCACGGCGCGCGAATTCGCGGATCCCGTTGACCGAGTTGTGGTTGTCCGCCGCCAGCAGCAGCCTGCCGCGGTTGCCGAACGGGAACGACTCGCCGACGATCCGGCAGGCGCCGGTTGTGTTCGGCGTCAGGATGACGGCGTACTCGTCAGGCGACGCCCCCAGGAACGCGAGCACGGCGGCGCGCGCGGCCGCGATGCCCTCGGAGGCCGCGCGTGAGGGCGCGTGCTCGCTGTGCGGGTTGCCCAGCACGCTCCCGGCCAGTCGCGCGGCATCGCCGCGGATGAGCGACTCCGGATAGAGGGCTGCGCCCGTGCAGTCCAGGTAGGTGAGGCCGGAAGCGGTCAGTCGTCCCAGCTCGCGAGCCCGCCAGGCGCTGAACCAGGCGTCGTCCTCGTCCGCCTGCGACGCCACGGGCCTCAACACGTGCGTCGGCGTCGCGGGCGGGTTCCGCCGGGAGGGGCGTCGACCGGCACCAGGCGCGGGAATCCGCCGAACCACAGCGCGAGCTCGCGCGCCTTCGCGAATCGCGCCCTGGCCGTGTCGTCAGGCACGGCGGGGTGCATGGGGGAGAGCACCTCGTCCTCCCAGGCCGCCATGCCGTCCTTCAGGACAAGCGCATCCCGGATCCCGCGCACCCGCAGGAGGACCCACGCCTGGGCCGCATGCGCCCCTCCATCCGAGTACAGGACCAGCCGATCGCCGTGCGCCACGCGCAGGGAGTCGAGGTCCTCGAGCGCGATCGGTTGCGCGCCCGGGATGAGGTAGGTCGACGTGTCCAGGTGCTCGCGGAGGTCGAGGACGCGCAGCCCTGGTGTCCCGTCCCTGATCCACTGGGCGAGGTCGAGCGCGTCGACGTGGTCTGCCTCGGCGACAATCTCCTGCGCGATGGCATCCGCCTGGGTGCCGGTGACCAGGCCCCTGCTGTCGGCCAGCGCGAAGGCGGCCGCGAGGGCCAGGGCCACCGATTCCGGCGTGGTCGGTCGCCAGGCAGAGTGTGCGAGGGACCGCCGCTCCATGAGCCGGCCGGCGACCATGGCCAGCACCGCGGCGATCGTGAGCAGCACCACGACGACGCCTAACGGGACGCCGAGGTCGCGGGCGAGCGTGGCCCCCTCGCGCGGGGCATCGGCGACGACGCCCCGCACCACGGGCCAGGCCACGGGCGTAAGGGCCGTGCCGGCGAAGAGGCCGCCCACCGCCGCCAGCCCGTCGCGCCGGCCGGAGGCGGCGGCCACGCAGGCGGTGCCGGGGCACAGGGCGGCGAGGGCAAACCCTCCGCCGAAGATGACCGCGCCGAGCGCCTGGGCGGGCACGTCGGTCGGTGGCAACGCGATCGCCGCCGCGTCGACGACGCCGGCGGTCGAGGCCCAGACCACGCCCAGCATGGCGGTGACGATCGCACCGAACATCACGCGCACGACCGTGAAGTCGCGGCCCGTCAACTGGCCGGCGATCACCCGGGGATCGCCCAGTCCGGTGCGCTCGAGGATCACGCCGAAGGCGATGCCGATCGGGATGGCGGTGACGGCCGGATGCAGGGAGTCGAGGCTCACGGGCTCCCCTCCAGCCGCCCGTCGCGGGCGAGCGCGGTCACGATGATGGCGGTCCCGAACGCGAGGGGGATGAAGAGCCACGCCCCGGTGGACAGCAGTGCGCCGCCGGACAGCGCGAGCCCGCTCGTGCATCCCCAGGCGAGCCGCGCGCCCAGCCCCATCAGCGCGCCGCCGGCGACCGCCCGGGAGATCCGGCCAGGTGCCCGGTCATTGGTGGCGGCACGCCACCGGCCCGCACGACGCGCCGAGACGATCGCCCCGACGACGACGCCGAGGAGCTGCAGCACGATCCAGTCGTTCCACGGCTCGAACCGGGTCGGGAGCCGGACGCCTAACGCGGGAGCGGCACCGATCGCGCCGGGGGCCGCCGCCGAGGCGACCGGGCCGGCGAGGGCGGCGAAGGCACCCGAGGCGCCGATGCCGCGACCCGCCACCAGGAACGACGCCAGCAGCACCATCCCGAGCGCGATGCCACCGAGCGTGGCATCGGCGTACCCCGCCCGGACGGTGGTCACCGCTGCCCCGACTTCTTCGCGTTCTCGAGGGGCAGGCCGCGCTTCTCCCAGTCGTCCATCGAGCCGTCGTAGAGCCGGATCGGGTGCCCGAGAAGCCGGGCGCCGAAGAGCACGACGGTTGCCTGCTGTCCGATGTGGCAGTACGCGGCTACGGTGTCCCCCGGCTGGATGCCGGCGGCGGCGAAGCGACGCCGCAGTTCGTCCACGGGCAGGAACCGGAGGGAATCGTCACCTAACGAATTGAACGGGATGTTCCTGGCGCCGGCGATGTGGCCGGCTTCGTGGCTCCGCCCGCCGCCCATGTCCATGCGGGGCCCCTCGTAGAACATCGGCGCCCGGCCGTCAATCAGGCGGATTCCCGGCGCGGTGGCCCGCGCCTGGACCCACCGGTGGTCGACGACGACCGATCGATCGGCCGCCTTCGTCAGGCGACCCGGCGTCGCGGCTCGAGGGACCGCCGTCACCAGCGGAAGGCCGGCACGCTTCCACGCCGCGGTTCCGCCATCGAGGAAACGGGTCTGGGCGCCCAGCCCCGCCGCCTGCAGCGTGAAGACCACCCGGGTCGAGGGAGACATCCAGTCCGCCCCGAACACGACGACGATCCGGCTGTCGTCGCTGATGCCGAGTGTCTCGAGCCGCCCACGCAGGGCGCCGTCGTCAGGCAGCTCGAGGCTGAGCGCGCCTTCCGCGCGCGGCGCGGCGATCTCGTCGAGCTGGACAAAGCGCGCCCCCTCGATGTGGCCGGCGTCGTAGTCCGGCCGCGGTCCGACGTGGATGAGGACGAGGCGCGGGTCGCGAAGCTCCGTGGAGAGCTGCGCCGGCGTGACCAGCAAGGAAGGCCCCGCCTGCGCGGCTGCGGTGGCAGAGGCGAACGCGAGGGACAACAGGACGGTACGAGAAGCGAGCATGATGTCTCCGTGGAATGACAGCGTGCCGCAACTTCACCAGCGGGGTCACGTCCGTGGTGACTGGCAGGTGCAGGAGTTGTGAAGGACTTGCACGACGGCATGGAAGGCCGGGTCGCCCGCTTTGCGCTTTGCGCTCAACGCTCGAACCGATACCCGCTCTTGAACACCGTGAGGATATGCCGTGGATTCGCCGCATCGGCCTCGAGGCGGCGCCGCAACTCGGCGATGTGTGAGTCGACCGTGCGCGACAGAACCAGCGGACCGTACCCCCAGACTTCGCGCAGCAACTCCATTCGCGTGGCCACGCGCCCCTCGCGCCGCACCAGCGACAGCAGCAGGTCGAACGCCTTGGGAGACAGGGCCACGGACTCACCGCCTCGGGTCACCGTTCGCGCGGCAGGATCCACCACCACCTCCCCGAACGACAGGACACCCGCCTTCGCTTCCGACCTCGATGCGCGCCGCAGCAAGGCGTGCACGCGCTCGAGCAGCTCCACCAGGCTGAACGGCTTCGTCACGTACTGGTCCGCGTCGAGCCGGAAGCCACGGACCTTGTCCTGCTCCTCGCCACGCGCCGACAGGATGAGGACAGGCACTTCACGTCCCTCGCCGCGCAGCCCGCGGAGGATCTCGAAGCCGTCCACTCCCGGGAGCATCAGGTCGAGGATGACCAGGTCCGGTTGCCACGAGCGCACGGCGGGCAGCGCCTCACGACCGTCCTCCACCGTGCGCACGTCGAGGCCTTCGTGGCGCAGGTTGTGCGCCAGCAGGGACGCCAGGTCGCGCTGGTCTTCCACCACCAGCACGCGCTTCATGGCCCGGTCCGGTCAGGCAGTTCCACGACGAAGCGCGCCCCGCCGGCCGGGGCCGCCTCGACCCATGCACGCCCGCCATGGTCTGTCGCGATCTCTCGCACGATCGTCAGGCCGATGCCGCTGCCTCCGGCGGCACGATCGCGGGCAATCCCGCCGCGCTCGAACGACCTCCAGATCCGGTCCCGTTCGGACGCCGGCACTCCGGGGCCGTTGTCGTCGACGCGCAACCGGACACCACCGCCGGGGAGTGCGGCGACGGTTATGTCCACGGCCGTGCCGTCCCCGCCGTACTTCATGGCGTTGTCGAGCAGGTTGAGCAGCACCTGCCGGAGCGAGCCGCGCTTCAACCGGGCGCGAACCGGCTCCCCGTGCACCGTCACGGTCATCCCGTGCGGCGCCGCCAGCGGCGCAAACTCGTCCACGACCGTCCGGACGTCCGTCGTCACGTCGGAGTCGACCCGCGGCGCGTCGTCGTGGCCGCCGCCGCGGGTGAACCGGAGGACGCCTTCCACCAGGTGCTGCAGGCGCAACGCTTCGCGGTCGGCCACCTGAAGCGCCTGGGCGCGCGTCGCCGGATCCTCGCCGCGTCCGAGGCGAAGGGTGTCGAGCACCAGTCGGATCTGCGACAGCGGCGTCCGCAACTCGTGCGAGACATTGGCGACAAATCCCGCGCGCTCGGCGGCAAAGCGCACCTCGCGGCGCAGTTGCACCGCCGCGACCGCCGTCAGGCCGATCGCCAGGACCAGGATGACCAGCAGGATCGGCAGGCGCGACGCCGGAACACCACCGATCAGGATCGCCTCGGCCATCTCCGGACGCAGCTGGGCGCGGATCTTCAGGTCGGCGTAGCTCGCGGGAAGGTCGGTGGCGCCGAACAGGTCGAAGCGGCCAGCCGCGGCGGTGCGGAAGAGCGCCATCCCTGCTGCATCGCCGACCTCGACGTCCAGTACCTCGTCGTTCGCGTGGCCGGACACGACGGACGCCGGGAGCAGGTCGCTCGCCGACAGCACCGATGAGAAGATCGAGTCGAGGCTCGCGGGTGGATACTCGAACGCGTAGACGACGGTGTCGCCCCAGGTCGTCGGCATCGAGCGCGCCGCCAGGAAGCGGACCTGGTCGTCGCGGCGCTCGATGATGACGTGATACCCCCAGTTCGTGGCGGGGCCGCGCACCACATTGCCGAGAAGTTCGTTCAGCCACCGGACTTCGCCGGGCGGGACATCGAAGGCGGGTACGCGGATCGAGCGCGCGTCCGCGGGATCGGCCAGCCAGCCGGCGACGCTTGGCCCCGCGAGGTTGACTCCCAGCCCGAGTGTGTCGGCGCCGAGCGTGAACGCGAAGTAGCGCAGCGGCATCGGTCCCTTCTGGGGCCGGTGGCAATTGCAGCGCGTGTCCATGGGGATGAAGTGCCCCATGTCCTTCGCGTCGGGGATGGAGGGGTTGGTGTGGAGTCCCTCGCCGTGGTTGACCGCACCCAGGAGCTCATCGACCGATTCGCGGAGCGTCGAGGTCAGGTGCTGGCCATAGCTCCAGGCGGCGAAGTTCGAGTAGTCCCTGAGCGCCCGTTCAATGACGACCTGGTTGGAGCGCTGCAGTCGCCAGGTCTGGACGAGAACGATGAGTACGCACGCCAGTCCCCCTACCAGGAGGATCTGCAGCCAGAGCGTGGCTGGTCGCGACCTGCGGTGAGCGGCCATGTCGGGAAAGCTGTCTCGGCGCAAGCCGGCGGTGCGAGGGGAAGTTGTGCGCCTCTCGTGAAGAATTGCATTCCGGGACACTCCACAGGGCGTTGACGGCCGCTGGTGGGGCGACACCGGACGGTCCGGCGCGCGATATCTTTGCACATCGACGACGAGCGTCGCGGTCGCCGCCTGACGACCCGAAACACCGCAAACCGAAGGTCCCATGCCGCGCCCATCGACCAACCTCGATCGCCTTCCACCGTATCCGCTCGCGCACATCCCGGCGAAGAAGCGCGAGTTGCTGAAGCGGGGCGTGGATGTAATCGACCTGGGAGCCGGTGACGCCGACCTCGCCCCGCCCGCCGCAGCCGTGGAGGCACTGGCCACGGCGGCCCGGGACCCGGCATTCGGGCGTTACGGTTTCGGACTCGGCCACGTTCCGTTCCGGGAGGCGATCAGCGCATGGATGCAGCGACGCTTCGGGCAACGCTTCGATCCCCTCTCCGAGATCGTGCCGCTGATCGGTTCCAAGGAGGGCATTGCCCACCTCGCCTTCGGATACCTGCAGCCCGGGGACGTGGCGATCGTTCCCGAGCCCGGCTACATGGCCTACGCCGGAGGCACGCTGCTGTCCGGCGCCGAGGTGTATTCGTACGCGTTGCGACCACGCACGAATTTCCTCGTGGACCTGGATGACGTCCCGCCCGACATCCTGGAACGAACGCGGGTGCTGTTCCTCAACTACCCGAACAACCCGACCGCCGCGATCGCGCCGGTGGACTACCTCACCGACATCGTCCGGCGGTGCCGGGAGCGGAACATCCTGCTCGTGTACGACAACGCCTACTCCGAGATGGCGTTCGATGGGTACGTGCCGCCGTCGATCTTCGAGATCGAAGGCGCGCGCGACATCGCCATCGAGTTCCACTCGCTGAGCAAGACCTACAACATGACCGGCTGGCGCTGCGGGTGGGCGGCCGCGAACAAGGCGATCTGCGGCACGCTCACGCGAATCAAGTCGTTCGTCGACACGGGCGCCTACATGGGGATCCAGTCTGCCGGCGTCGCGGCGATCGAGAGCTGGGAATCGTTCCTGCCCGGAAACCTGGCGGTCTTCAAGGAGCGTCGCGATGCCGCGGTGGCGGCGTTCCGTGAAGCCGGGTTCGCGTGCGAGTCGCCACGCGCCACGATGTACCTCTGGATCCCGCTTCCCGACGGGGTGCCCAGCGCGGGGTTTGCCGAGCGATTGATGGAGGAGCAGGGGGTGATCGTCCTGCCCGGGTCGGCGTTCGGGTCGGGTGGGGAGGGGTTCTTCCGGGTGTCGTTCATCACCAGTCCCGATCGCCTGCGCGAAGCGGCCCGGAGGGCGGGGGGCATTGGGTAAACAGGGTCGAGGGTCGAGGGTCGAGGGTCGAGGGTCGAGGGTCGAGGGAAGGGACAAGAAGAAGGGGGAAGGTCGGCTCCGGAGCCGATACCTTCCCCCTCCTGCTTTCCCCTCTCTCGAGCCTCGACCCTCGAGCCTCGACCCTGCCGTATCCGTTACGGCACGTTCAGCGTCAGGTTGTGCGCCTTGAGTGCCGCGCCTAACGTGCGAGCCCTGGCGAGCACGCCATTGGCCTCGGTCATCGCCGACGACAGGGCCGTGCGGGCCGAGGATGCCTGGCGAGAGACCGCGTCGCTGGGCGGTTCCCAGATCGACATGATGACGTTCTTCACCGCGCCGACGCGAGCCAGCGCGTTGTCGGCTGCCCCGCCGCCCCGGCCACCACCGCCACCACCGCCACCTGCGCGCCCGCCCGCGGCCGCCGCGCCGCTCGGCACGCCGAGCTTCACGCGAACCGCATTATAGTCGCGATTCAGTGCCTCGAACTGCGACTTGAGGTTGGCCGGAACGCCTGCCGCAGCGCCGATCTTGCCGGCCACGTCCACCATCTGCGGGTGCAGCGCGTTCAGCGACGCCTGAACCTCGTTGCCGCGACGCTGTGCATCGTGCAGCTCGGTCGTCATCGCGGTCCAGCGGGTACGCTCGGCACCGGACAACCGCGCCTCCGGATCCATGATGATCCGCATCGGCCTGGAGTCGATCGTCCGATTGCCGGCGACCAGCGCCACCGTATACGAACCCGGAGCCACATGCGGACCGGCGTTCCCGCCACCGCCGAAGCCGCCGAAGCCGCGACCACCGCCAGCCTGACCGTCGGAGCAGGGATCCTGCGCCATGTACCCGACCGGGGGTAGCGGTTGCGGCACGTTCGGGACTGCCGACGCGCCCCGTCCACCAGCGCGCCCGCCGCCACCACCACCACCACCGCCGGCCGGGGCACCACCAGTCGCGGGCAACGGCTCAACGCGCTGGTCCCAGCAGATGGTCTGGATGCCAGCGACGTTGCGGGTAGCCGGCACATCCAGCGTGCGCACCGTGCGCGAGCCGTCCGAGATGCGGACCTTGAGGTCCGGGACCGTCCGCTTCAGGTGGAACTGGATCACTGCGTCCGTCGGCGGGTTTTCGCCCGTGAAGAACTGGTGCCCCCAGAACTCATCGTTGCGGTCGTCCTTCGACTTCCATTGAAGCGCGGTCGGGACCGAGAACAGTTTCGCGTCGGCCGAGGCCGCGGTTGCCGCGGAGTATTCCTGGATCGGTTCGAGGTGGTCGAGCACCCAGATGGCGCGGCCATGCGTCGCGATCAGCATCGCATTGTCGCGCGGGTGGAGCGTGATCTCGTCGACACGAACCGTCGGGAAGTTGCGACCCTTGAGGCGCTGCCAGCTGCCGCCCTTGTCGAGCGAGACGAAGATGCCCGTCTCCGTGCCGATGTAGAGCACGTTGGCGTTGCGCTGATCCTCGGTGATGGTGCGCACGTTCTCGCCGCGCAGGTTGCTGACGATCGACCTGAACGTGGCGCCGAAGTCCGTGCTCACCCAGATATAGGGTGCGTAGTCATTGAGCAGGTGATTGTCGACCGAGACGTACACGGTGCCGGCCGCGTACCGCGAAGGCACCACATCGGAGACGAACCCGCCCTTCGGCCCGCCGGTGAGGTTGGCCGTGATGTTGGTCCACGTCTGGCCTCCGTTCCGGGACACACTGAGCGTCCCGTCATCGGCGCCGGTGTAGTACACGCCGACCTGCGCCGGCGATTCCGCGATCGTGACGAGGGTCGAGTAGGTCGAGATGCCGTCGTTCGCCGCGATGTTGATGTCGCTCCCCTTCACGCCCATCGTGGTGATGGTGTCCCGATTCACCTGGGCGGTGAGGTCCGGGCTGATGACCATCCACGAGTCGCCGCGATCGGTGGACTTGAACAGCCGGTTGGCCGCGACGAGCAGGGCGCCGGTGTCCGTCGAGTGGACCATCGGCGAGTCCCAGAAGAAGCGGTACGTGTCGCCGTCCTTGTGGTTCGTCACGTTCTGCGCCGACGGCCGGATGCTCTTCGACTCGCCCGTCACCTTGTCGCGGCGGATCATGTTGCCGCCCTGCGACTCGGTGTAGACGATGCGCGAGTCGCGCACGTCCGGGATCGACACGAACCCGTCGCCGCCCTGGATGTTGAACCAGTCGTAGTTGTAGATGCCGCGGCTGTGCCGCGACGCGCTGGGTCCGCACCAGTTGTAGTTGTCCTGCATGCCGCCGCAGATGTTGTACGGCGTCTCCATGTCGTAACCGACATGGTAGAACAGGCCGACGGGGAGGTTCGGGATGAACGTCCACGCCTTGCTCATGTCGTACGACACGGCCAGCCCGCCATCATTGCCAATGAGGATGTGGTCGGAGTTGGCCGGGTTGATCCAGATCGCGTGCACGTCGTCATGCGTCGCGAACGCGGCGTCCTGCTCGAACGTGCGCCCACCATCAATGGTCATCCACATGCCCACGCCGCCCAGGTAGACGCGGTCCGGGCTGTTCGGGTCGATCCGCACCTGGCTGAAGTACATCGGACGCGGATTGCCTGCGTTCAGGAAACGCCACGTGCCACCGCCGTCCTCGGAACGCCAGAGGCCCGTCGTCGGCGCGGGCGCCGGGGCGCCACCGGCACGACCGCCGGCAGCACCACCCCCACCGCCACCGCCGCCGCCACGGCCTTGCACAGGACCCTCGATGAGCGCGTACACGAAATTGCCGCTGCGACGGAACACGTCGAGCGCAATACGCCCCAGGGGACCCGCGGGGAGGCCGTTGCCCGAGAGGCGATTCCACGTCTCGCCGCCGTCAGTCGACTTCCAGATCCCGCTCCCGGGACCGCCGCCGTTCATGCAGCACGCGTTGCGCACGCGTTGGTACGTCGAGGCGAACAGGATCTGCGGGTTGGTGGGAGAAATGACGAGGTCGTTGGCCCCGGTCCATTCATCGACGCGCAGGACCTGCTTCCAGGTGCGGCCGCCGTCGGTGGTCTTGTAGATCCCGCGATCGCCACCGCTGCCGAACAGCGGACCGGTCGCCGCGACCAGCACCACGTCGTTGTTGTTCGGGTCAATCACGATCCGGTTGATGTGCTTCGAATTCGCGAGGCCCATGTGCGTGAAGGTCGTGCCGCCGTCCGTGGACTTGTAGACGCCTCCACCCCACGAGGTGCTCTGGCGATTGTTCGATTCGCCCGCGCCGACCCAGAGGAGGTCGGGGTTCGTTTGCGAAATTGTCACGTCGCCGATGGCGATCAGCCCCTGGTCCTGGAACTGGGGGATGAACGTGGTGCCGTTGTTGGTGGTCTTCCACACCCCGCCGTGTGCCGTGCCGACGTAGTAGATCGCCGGATTCGCCTCGTAGACGGCGAGGTCCGCGATTCGCCCCGACATCGTGGCAGGACCGATGGATCGGAAGTGCAGGGAGTTGAACTGCTCGGCCACCGGCAGGCCCGTGCCTTGCGCGAGCAGCGAAGGGGCGGCCAGCGCCAACAGGAGCGGCGCGCCGGTGAAGTAACGCAAATGCCTGACCACTGAGCCTCCGGACGAGGGCTGGGGAAGGGTGGATCCGGTCGACGGAATCCCACCCCGGGGTTATCCCAATACGCGCCAGATGATAACGTCGCTGCCAGGGACCCGCGACCCGCCACCCGAAACCCGATGTACTCCACGTGCCTCTTCTGCAACCACGCACTCGGCTCGAACGAGGTCGTGGAGGCGTTCCCCGTCGGGAGGCGGCTGGCGTTCGATCAGCATCGGGGCCGCCTCTGGGTGGTCTGCCGCCGGTGCGAGAAGTGGAACCTGACGCCCCTCGAAGAGCGCTGGGAGGCGATCGAGACGTGCGAACGGCTCTTTCGCGACACTCGCAAGCGCGTGTCAACGGACAACATCGGGCTGGCGAGGCTCTCGGAGGGCCTCACGCTGGTCCGGATTGGCGAGCCGCTGCGCCCCGAGTTCGCCGCGTGGCGGTATGGGGACCAGTTTGGTCGGCGACGCCGCCGCGGCGTGATCCTGATGACAGGGGCATTCACGATCATGGCCGGGTTCCTCGGGCTTTCGATCGCCAACACCATCAGTATCGGAACCACCGGCGTCGGCATGGTCAGTCCCTGGGCGCTTCAGGCCTTCCTGTTCAGCGATGTGCTCAAGCGCGCCTACCTCCGGCGGCGGCGGGTGGCGGCGATTTCGTCGGGCCCTGGCCGTCTTGCCGTGCGTGGAAAGGACCTCGATGGCGTGCGCCTGGTGCCGGTCGGCGAGGAGTCCTGGGGGATTGAGGTCCCCGGTGTGGCCGCAGGTTCCGCGACGAAGGTGGTGCTCGAGGGAGCGCTGGCACGTCACGCGGCTGCCCGCGTCGTCCCGAGACTTACGCCGGGTGCCGGGGCCCGCGATGAAGTCGCGAGGGCAGTCGGCCTCCTGGAACGACGCGGCGATCCGGAGGGCTACCTCAACTGGATCGCGCGAAACCCGACGCGGCACACTGACGGGGTCTGGAGCCGTGCGACCGGTAGCATCTCGAGCAAGGGCGCACCCGCGGATGCCCTCCAGGGGCAGGGAGTGGACGTCTGCCTCGCGGTCGAGATGGCGCTCAACGAAGAGAACGAACGCCACGCGCTGGAAGGTGAGTTGGCGCTCCTCGAACAGTCGTGGAAGGAAGCCGAGGAGATTGCGGGGATCGCCGATCGCCTCGTGCTGCCGGAGGGTACCGAGGCAAGGCTCGGCGACCTCCGGCGTTCCGCTCCGAAAGGACATCACGATCCGTCGGGACCGTGAGCAGGAGTTTCTCTGTGATCCTCGTGCCCCCTGTGGTTACGATGCTGGGGAGAATTCTTCCGGAGGACGAATGAAGGCAACTCTGAAACTCGTGGTGCTCCTCATGGCGCCCACCGTCCTGTCCGGCCAGGGCGTGCCCGGGCTGTCGGTGCTGGTCGATGGCACGACCAGGTCGATCCCAGGCGAGGCCATCGGGCGGATGCCGCGCGATTCCATCCGCATGACGTTCCATGGCCAGGATGCCATGTGGTTCCGGGGCGTTGCGTTGGGGAGCGTGCTCCGGGACGCCGGCGTGCGCACCGATTCCCTGCGCGGCCCGGCGCTGGCCACCCGCGTCGTCATCGAGGCGTCGGACGGGTACCGCGTGGTTATCGCGCTCGCGGACCTCGATCCCTCGATCGGCGCACGCCACGTCATCCTCGCCGATCAGGCAGATGGCACGGCGCTGCCGCCTGACGAGGGCCCGTGGCGGCTCATCGTGGCCGGCGACCAGCGGCCGTCCCGGTCCGCTCGCCAGGTGATGTCGATCAGGGTGCTGACCGAACCGCGCTGATCCCGCCTGTTGCCTGTTGCCTCTTGTATTCCACCTGCCTGTTCTGCAACAACGCACTCGGCGCCAACGAGGTGATCGAGACCTTCCCGGTGGGAAGGCGGCTCGCGTTCGACCAATCGAAGGGACGGCTCTGGGTCGTGTGCCGCAAGTGCGAGAAGTGGAACCTCTCGCCGATCGAGGAGCGCTGGGAAGCGATCGAGGATTGCGAGCGCCGGTTCCGCGATGCGCGCAAGCGCGTCTCCACCGACAACATCGGCCTGGCGCGCGTGTCCGAGGGCCTGGAACTGGTCCGGATTGGCGAACCAGAGCGCCCCGAGTTCGCGGCCTGGCGGTACGGGGACCAGTTCGGGCGCCGGCGCAATCGGGCGATCATGCTTGGCGTTGGCGCCGGCATCGTCGGGGGTGGAATCCTCATCGCCGGTGGACTGGCTGGCGCCATCGGCAGTGGCGGATATGGCACGTTCCAGAGCGTCGGGTGGCTGATCGAACTGACTCGCAAGAAACGTCGTCTCGCGGTCATCACTGGACCGGACGGGGAACGACTGACGGTCCGCGGCGAGCACGCCGACCGGTCGAAGCTCGTCGTCATGGCGTCCACTCCCGGCGTCCTGTCGCTCGAACTCCATCACAGTGGCGGCACCACGATGCTCGACGGTGACGTCGCGCGCCGGGCAACGGCGCTCATCATGCCGAAGGTGAACGCCGGCGGCGCAAAACGCGATGTCGTGCGCACCGCGGTCAGCCGCATCGAGTCCTCGGGTGATCCCCAGCGCTTCCTGGACTGGGTGGCCCGCAATCCGCCGACACAGGAACCGTCCGCGTGGAAGCGGTGGCCGAAGCCACGGCCAAACGGGATCGGCCAACTCGACCTGCAGACCCGCCTCGCGATCGAGATGGCGGTGAATGAGGAGAATGAACGCGCCGCCCTCGAAGGCGAGCTGGCCCTGCTCGCGATGGAGTGGAAGGAGGCGGAGGAGATCGCCGGGATCGCCGACACGCTCACGACGTCGGTGGAGATCGACAGCGCGCTGCATGCGTTGAAGCGCGACACGAATCAGGACTGAACCGGGTTGCGCGGCTGACGCGGAGGAGCACCGCCGCTCATCCCATGGTCATCCGTGTCGGTGCGATGTCCATGCGGAGCAGGGGTCGCTTCCCCCCTCACGTGAGCCGCTCTTGTTGACTTTCGACAGGAGCGGGGTCATGTTCCTGTCGGAACCCGACACCAGAGATCATGGCTGACCTGACCAGCCCGGACGTGATCCGGGGGACGCTCGACCTCCTCATCCTCAAGACCCTCACCCTCGAGGACATGCACGGGTGGGGCATCGGGCAACGCATCCAGCAGATCTCGCGGGGGATTCTCGAGGTCAACCAGGGATCACTGTACCCGGCGCTCCAGCGCCTCGAGCAGCGGGGATGGATCGCCAGTGAATGGCGCACCTCTGAACTCAATCGCCGCGCGAAGTACTACCGCCTCACGGCCTCCGGTCGTCGCGCCGTCGGCACCGAGACGTCGAACTGGCGGCGGTACGTCGGTGCCGTGGACCTCATCCTGGAGTCCTGACGATGGATCGCGTGCGTGGGGCCCTGGCGCAGCTGCGCGCGATCGTCCGCGGGCGGGGCGCGGACCGCGACCTCGAGGAGGAAATGCAGTCCCACCTCGACATGGAAACGGCCCGGAACCTCGCGGCGGGCCATCCGCCTGACGAGGCGCGCCGGCTGGCGCGGGCCGTCTTTGGCGGCCACGACGCCACCCTGGAGGCCCACCGCGATGCCCGCGGCGGGCGCTGGATCCCGGACCTCCTGCGCGACGGGCGGTTCGCCCTCCGCTCCCTTCGCCACAACCCGGCCCTCACCACCGCCGCGATCGTCACGCTGGCCCTGGGGGTGGGGGCCAACACCGCCATCTTCTCCACACTCCAGGCGGTCGTGCTTCGCCCGCTGCCGTTCCGGGAGCCCGGGCAGCTGGTCATGCTCTGGGAACGGAATGCCGAACGCGGGTGGACCCAGGCCCAGGCGGCGCCGGCGAACTACCTCGACTGGAAGGCGCAGGTGGGCGCCTTCCAGGACGTGGCTGCCTATCCCGACTTCATCACGAACACCGTCCTCAGCCAGGACGGCGAGGCCCGGCTTGTCGAGTCCATGACGGTGACGGGCAACTTCTTCCAGGTGCTCGGAGTGCCAGCTGCGTTAGGCCGGACGTTCACCGACGAGGAGTCCTGGGCCACCGGGGAACGGATTGCCCTCATCAGCCACCGCCTCTGGCGCACCCGCTTCGGCGGCGATTCCGCCCTCGTCGGCAGGACCATCGACCTGGGCGGCTACCCGGTCCGTGTCCTGGGTGTGGTGCCAGCGTCGTTCACCTTCCCGGGCCGTGACCCGGACGTCTGGCGCCCGACCGCCTTCAGCCGGGATGGTGCCCAGGCGGTGTCGTTCCGCCGGGCGCACTGGCTTCGGGTCATCGCCCGCCTTCGCCCGGGGATCACCCCCGGGCAGGCCGATGTCGCCCTGCAGGTCGTCGTGCAGCGCCTGCAGCGCGACTATCCCGAAACCAACACCGGCATGGGTGCCGGCCTCGGTCCGCTGCACCAGTTCCTGGTGGGCGACGTCCGGAAGCCGCTCGTCGCCCTGCAGGTGGCGGTGGGCCTGCTCCTGCTCATCGCCTGCGCCAACGTGGGCAACCTCCTGCTCGTGCGCGCCGCCGATCGCGAGCGCGAATCGGTCGTCCGGCTGGCGCTCGGGGCCGGGCGCGGCCGGCTGGTGCGGCAGGCCCTGGCCGAGAGCCTGGTGCTCTCTGCGTTAGGCGGCGCCGCCGGGGTCGCCCTGGGCTGGGCCGGCACGCGGGTCCTCGCCGCCATGCAGCCGGAAGGCATGCTCCCCGTCGGGAACATCGGCGTCAACGTCACGGTGCTGGCGTTCGTCGTCGCGACGTCCGTCCTCAGTGGACTGCTGTTCGGGATCGGCCCCGCCCTGTGGGCCGGGCGTCGCGCCCCGGCCGAAGTCCTCAAGGAAGGCGGGCGCGGTGCGAGCCGCGCCATCGTGCGTCGCTGGAGTCACGGGCTCGCCGTCGCCGAGGTGGCAGTCGCGCTCGTGCTGCTGTCCGGCGCGGGCCTGCTGGTGCGCAGCTGGTGGCGGGTCCAGTCGGTCGACCCCGGCCTGGTCCCGGAAGGCGTGCTGACCATCAACACCAGCCTCCCCCCTGGTCGCTTCGATACCCAGGACAAGCGGGACGTCTTTCACGAGTCGGTCCTCGCGCGACTCGAGGCCATTCCCGGTGTCCAGGGCGCGGCCACGGTCACCCGACTCCCCATGACGCTGTCGGGATGGTCGAGTGACTTTGCCGTCGCGGGTCGGCCGCGTGAGGCGTTCGGGATCGAGGCCGTCCACCGCGAGATCACGCCCGCCTACCATGACGTCATGAAGGTTCCGCTCGTGCGCGGGCGCTTCTTCACCGCAGCCGACCACCGCTCCGCGCCAGCGGTCGTGCTCATCAACGACGCCATCGCCAGGAAGTACTTCGCGGACGAGGATCCGATCGGCCAGCGTATCGCCTTCGACCGGTACCCGGACTCCACCTCGTACTGGCGCACGATCGTGGGCGTCGTCGGGAGCGAGCGCCAGGAGGGACTGGAGCGCGAACCCCGCCTCGAGTTCTTCGCCCCGGTCGCCCAGGACGAAGCCGCGCCGCGCACGTTCGTCATCCGCACCACCACCGACCCGTCTGCGATCGTTGCCGCCGCGCGGGCGGCGATCACGAACGTCGACCGGACCGTGGCGATCGAGCGGGTCGCCGCCATGACCGAGATCCGCGATGCCGCGCTGGCCAGGCGGCGGTTCGTGATGACGCTCGTCCTCACGTTCGCGGCGGCGGGCCTCCTGCTTGCCCTCGTCGGCGTCTACGGCGTGATGGCACAACTGGCGCGCGGCCGGCGGCGGGAGCTTGGCATCCGGGTCGCGCTCGGCGCGCCGAGCGCGAGCATCCGGAGCATGGTATTGCGCAAGAGCCTCGCGCTGGCCGCCACCGGAGTCCTGGTCGGTGTGACGCTTTCGGTGGCCGCCACCCGGGCGATGGCGTCCCTCCTGTACGGCGTCTCACCGGTCGACCCCGTCACGCTGGCGCTGGTGGGAATGCTCCTCGCCACCGCCGCCGTCGCGTCCAGCATGCCGACCGCCCTGCGCGCGTCCCGCGTGAACCCGACCGAGACCTTGCGCGCCGATTGATCCGGCCCCTCCGCCTGCACCCGGGCGCCTAACTGGAGTAGTACGCCGCGTTCTCCTCGACATACCCCTTCGTGAGATCGCACCCATAAGCGGTCGCACTGGCGTCCCCGGCACCTAACGACACCTCGAGGTCCACCACCTCGGTCGCGAGGGCTGCCCGGACCGCGGCCTCGTCGAACGGCAGGCGGGCGCCGCCGCGGACGACCTGGTGCCCGTTCACCCACGCATCCGTGGCGTCGGTCCGGATCGTGGCATCGAAGCACTTGCCGACCGCCATGAGGATCCGGCCGACGTTGGGATCGGCCCCGTGCACCATCGTCTTGATCAGCGGGGAGTTCACCAGCGACTTGGCCACCAGCCGTGCCTCGCGCTCATCGATCGCTCCCCGGACCGTGCAGCGCAGCAGGTGCTCGGCGCCCTCGCCGTCCCGGGCGAGGATCTCGGTCATCCGGAGGCAGCCGGCGGTGAGCGCCTCCTGGAACGTCGCCTCCGGCACCGGGCCGGCCGCCCCGTTCGCCATCAGCACGCAGGTATCCGAGGTACTCGTGTCGGTGTCCACCGACAGCATGTTGAACGAGACGTGCGCCGACCGGCGGAGCATCCGGTCGAGGGTTGGCGCGTCGAACGCGGCATCGGTGAAGATGTAGCAGAGCATCGTCGCCATGTTCGGCTCGATCATCCCCGATCCCTTGGCGATCCAGGTGATGGTCGCCGGGCCCGCACTGGCCGACAACGCCTTGGGGTGCGTGTCGGTGGTCATGATGCCGCGCGCGCCCACGAGCGGATCGTCGGTGAGGTCGGCGGTCATCCCCCGCAATCCGGACTCCACCTTCTCGATCGGCAGGTGCACGCCGATGACCCCCGTGGAGCTGACCAGGATCCGGCTTGCCTCCGTGCCACACTCGGCGGCCGCCGCGGCGGCCATGCGGCGCGCATTTGCCAGGCCGATCGCACCGGTGGCGACGTTGCTCACCTTGCTGTTGACGACGATGGCCCGGAGCGAGCCTCCGCGAATCGTCTCGCGGCCCAGGAGCACCGGCGCTCCGGGGAACTGGTTCCGGGTGAAGATCGCCGCCGCGGCAGCATCGCGATCGCTGACGAAGAGGGCCAGGTCCTTCTCGACCGGTTTGAGCCCGCAGTTGCGGCTCGCGCAGCGAAATCCTGGCGGAAAGCGGGGCTGCCCGTGGAAGTCCATTCGTGTCTGGAGTGAGGAGGTAAACCGCCTGTGGGCAAGAAGATACCGGCCCAGACCGGCACGCCGCCATCGGTCGTGTCCTCCGGACGGCAGCCCTCGACCTTATAATTGAAGCGTCCGGAATGCGTCTCAACCAGCACTGGAGCATGTTGATGAAGTGGCCCCGCTGGCTTGCCCGCTTGTCGACCGAGGTCGTCCCGGGCGAGGCGACCTCCAGGCGTCCCGCGGTCCCGGGGATGTCCGCGGTGCAGTTAGGCATCCGCGACGTCGGCCACTGCGAAGTGTGCGGCCGCGCGATGCAGGCCCGCACGCGCCGGGAGCACTTTCGCGGACGGGTGGATTGCGACTGCGGCCACCGGAATCACGTCGAGTTCCGCGACGTACGCCTGAAGGGCGGCAACGACGCGCGCCACATCACCGTGACCACCGGCAGGCGGTTCGAGGCGGCAACCCACGAACCCGACCTCCGGCTGGCGTGGCGCTACGGCGTATGCCCCGGGTGCAGCATGGCCGTCTCCCTGCTCGAGGCGCACGTGATCGCCCATGAGGACGCGATCGGGAGCGCGGAGACTTTTGCCTACTACTGCACCTCGTGCCATGTGCATGACGACATCCGTCGCGGACGCCTGCTTGGCCACGATGGGGATCACATCGTGGACACCCTGCGGTTCCAGGCGCCGTCGTTCCGTTGACCGGGTGAGGGCGGGTGCGTCGTTACTTTGTGTGAACCGCGGACCCGACCTCCGGAAGCCCGTTGATCGTGTGCGCATCGTCCCCCTCACTCGGCGCTCTCAGTCCCCACGTCGGAATACGAGGCGGGTGGTCGACGCCTGAGCGGGAGGGCGTGAGCGAGGGGGACCAGCCCCAGCCCCAGCCCCAGCCCCAGCACGCAGGACCAGCAGCAGCAGGCAGCAATCAGCACGAAGCCTAACCAGGAGCCAGCCTTGTCCCCACGCGCCTTTCTGATCTCCCTCCTCCTCCTGCCGTCGGTCCTGCCCGCCCAGGATCGCCTTCGCTCCATGCCGGGCTACGAGCAGGCGGCCCGGGTATCGCCCCTCATCCCGGGCGCCATGCGGTCTGGCGCCCTGCAGGTGACCTGGGTCGACAGCGGCAAGGCGCTCGAATACACGCGCGACGGCAAGCGTTGGCGCTATGCGATTGCCGGCAGGCAGTCCACCGAGGTCCCGATGCCTGCCGCGCCAGTGGGACGCGGCGGTGGACGTGGCAACGGCGGCGGTCCGGAACGTGGCCGCCAGTTCGCGTCAGCCGATGCCTCCGTCGGCGGCCTGAAGGCCTTCTACCGCGACCGCAACCTCTGGGTCAGCGCCGCTGACGGCAGCGGTGAAGTGCCCGTCACCACCGATGGCAGCGAGAAGGACCGTATCAAGTATGGCACCGCGAGCTGGGTGTACGGCGAGGAACTGGGCCAGGTGACTGCCATGTGGTGGTCGCCGAACGGTCGCCAGCTCGCATTCTACCGGTTCGATGAGAAGCCCGTCCCGGACTATTACCTGCAGCTCGCGCAGACGAAGATCCAGAGCGAGCTGGATGTCGAGGCGTATCCAAAGGCTGGCGTCGAGAATCCCATCGTCGACCTGTTCGTGTACGACGTGGCCACCCGCCAGTCGAAACGGGTCGATATCCGCGACGGCAAGCCGTTCACCAACGACGTGGTCGGGCACTATGCCTACGCGATCTCGTGGACCCCGGACGGCAGTGAACTCCTCGTGCATCGCACCAACCGCCGGCAGAACATCCTCGAGTTGACTGCCTGCGGCCCGGCCACCGGTGCCTGTCGCGTCATCATTCGCGAGGAGTGGCCGGCGAGCTGGGTGGAGAACACGCCGACGATGCGGTTCCTCAAGGACGGCAAGCGGTTCATCTGGGAGTCGGAGCGCACCGGGTGGAAGAACTATTACCTCTACGACCTGGCCGGGAAGCTCCTGGCCCCCCTCACGAGCCACGAGTTCGAAGTCGCCGGCATCACGCGCATCGACGAGGCGACGAACACGCTGTACTACATGGCGCGCGATGGCGACAACCACATGAAGCTCCAGCTGCACCGCGTTGGCCTCGATGGGAAGAACGACCGGCGGTTGACCGACCCCGCCTTCAACCACACGGTGAACCTCGCGCCCGATGGCCGGCACTTCATCGACGTCGCCCAGACGCATGACCAGCCCCCGGTAACCCGGCTGCTCGACATCCAGGGCCGGGTCGTCGCCCCCATGGCCGAGAGCGACCTGTCGCGTTTCGACTCTCTCGGCCTGAAGAAGGCGGAACTGTTCACGTTCAAGGCGGCCGACAGCACGACGATCCTCCACGGGCTGCTGCAGAAACCGTCCAACTTCGATCCCAGCCGCCGGTATCCGGTGCTGGTGAGCGTCTACGCGGGCCCGGCAACCAATGGTGCGCGCGAAACGTTCGTGAACGCCAGCGCGCTGGCCGAGTACGGGTTCATCGTCGTGTCGCTCGATGCCCGCAGCGCCGCCGGCCGCGGCAAGCGGTTCCTCGACGCGATCTACGAGAAACTCGGCATCACCGAGGTCGACGACCTCGCCGCCGGCGTGAAGTCCCTCTGGAGCCGGCCGTACATCGACCGGACACGGGTCGGCATCTACGGCACGTCGTATGGCGGGTACGCGTCGGCGATGGCGTTGGTGCGCTATCCGGACGTCTTTGCGGCCGCCTCTGCGGGGTCGGCGGTGACCGACTGGCGCCACTACGACACGATCTATACCGAGCGATACATGTACACGCCGCAGGTGAACAAGGCGGCCTACGATGCCGGGTCGGTCATGACCTACGCCGGCAACCTCAAGGGCCGGCTGATGATCTACTACGGCACGGCCGACAACAACGTGCACCCCAACAACTCCATGCAGCTCATCCAGGCGTTACAGCGCGCCGGGAAGAGCTTCGAGGTACAGGTGGGCCCGGACGCCGGCCACTCCGGGCTGGGCACGCCGCGCATGATGGAGTTCTTCATCGAGAACCTCGTCCTGCGAGGCACCAGCATTCAGTAGCGACGCGGGCACGTCGAGTCTCGCGGCGGGGCCCCGGGTGACCGGGGCCCCGCCTGCCTTACGGCAATCCCGATCCGGTGACGACCAGGCCTAACGGGACCTTGCGCAACCCCTCCCAGCGCCGGTCGCCTCCGGGGTCGCGGATCAGCATCTGGCTCGAGATGCCGCCGTCCAGCATCACGGCATTCCGCGCGCCCAGCGCGCCCATCACCGCCGCCATTTCCGGGGTGGTCAGGCCGAATGGCACGAAGTCCAGGGTACCGCCGACGCCATCGAACCGCGTCATCGCCACCAGGACCGAGCCGTGCCGGTCCTGGCCGATCGCCAGCCTGGCATCGCGGTGGGAGACATCGATGCCGCGCCCGGCGCGCCGCAGCGGCTCCGGGATGACGCCGTCGCGCAGCAGCATCGGATAGGACTGGAATCCCGTCACGGCGCCGCGCCGCGTCGCGGGTGCCAGCAGCGAGTCGCCCGGGATCCAGCGCAGGCTGCCTGACGAGTCGAACGCCACGCCCAACGAGAGCGGCCCGCGCCCTGGCGCCAGGAACTCGCGGCCGTCGATGGCCACCCATCCCCACGGCATCGCGCGCGGAAACTGGCCGGCGTTCACCGCGAACAGCACGTCACCGGCGGTCCGGTCGATCGACCAGGCCGGCCGGGCCCGTCCAGCCGTGAACGCCGTGTCCAGGCGGAACCGCACGCGCGACGGATCGAGCCGGACCACGACGAGCTTCAGCCGCCAGGCCTCGCCGTTCCCGGACAGGCGCGCCTCCGCCCATTCGATCCCCTTGGCCACGGATCGCCAGCGAAGCGCCTGCACGAGTTCCTCGTCAGGCCCCTCCCAGCGGACGGGAGCGCCGTCGGCGCGCCACCATTCACGCCAGGTGCCGTCAACGTGCACCGCGAGTCGCGAGGGCGGAAGCGAGTCGGCCCCTGCACGGTGAACCGGCGATTCCCGAACCGCCGTCCCCAGGGCAACGAGGGCGGCAAGGCACGTCCCGGAGCCGATCATCGCCGCGTCTACAGCAGCTTCTGGAGTTCCGCCCGACGCGCGAGCAGGGCCTTCAGTTCATTCGATGTGAAGCCACGCTGGGCCGAGTTGGACTTGGCGCGGGCGAGGTACATCTCGATGCGCTCACGTGCCATCGCGTACGCGCGCGGTTCGAGCCCGCTCGCCTTTGCCTCCTCGGCCGCGGCGGCAGTCTCGCCATCGCGGATCTGCTGGTCGAGCTGGGCGACCTGCGCCTGCAGCGCCGTGATCCTTGCGTCAGCGGGGTGCAGTGCCGGCAGGACCCCGCAGGTCTTGTCCACCGCTACCGTGTCCGCCTTCGTTCCGCCACGCAGCGCCTGGAATTCTCCCATCACCTTGGCCGCGCCGGCGCTGTCGCCTTTTGCCTGCGCTTCGGCCAACCGCAGGTTCAGGTCCCCGACGCGCTGCAGGAAGGCGGGGTCGGTCATCGCCCGCTGCTGCAGTTCCTTGTCGCGGGCCTTGCCGCGCTCCTCAAAGGCGTCGTTGCGGCAGCGCTCCACCGCCCAGCGCTTCTGGTTGTGGGCGTCGATCTCGCTGCCGTGCCGCGTGGCAAGATCGCCAGCCTCGTTCGCCGCAGCATCGCGCCGCGCGACCAGGTCGGCGCGGCCATTGGTGCCCCCGACCTTCTCGCGACCGACGGCGAGCCCGCGCATGACCTGGTCCAGCCGTTCGGGAGTGAGCTCGACGATGGTGGTGTTGAACGCGACGTTCTCACCTTCAAGGGTAGCGGCCGCGCCTGACTGCTCCTCAGCGGAACGCGTCACCTTGTCCTTCGCCTTCCGGACGAGCCCACCCAGCTGGGCGTGCGAAAGGGAAGGGATCGCGAGCAGGGACACGGCAACCAGCCAGGTGATGGCGCGATGCCTCGGAATGACGACAGGGAAGGGGCGTGACATGGGAAGCCTCGATGTATGTATATGGAAACGACGGCCAGTTTCCGGGGATTACGAAACGGTACCGGGCCGGTTTCACCCGACGCAACCAGTCCGGAACATGCAGCTTTCCGTCCGGTCGCCTGGTGCCCTGAAGCCCGATGCCTTGACGGTCGACAACAACTCGTGCACCTTCTGTTGTCGACCGTCGAGGTAACAGGCAATGGCCGCTCCGGAACTGCAGCAGGGTACGCTCGACCTGCTCGTGCTCACCACCCTCCACGCCGGTCCGATGCACGGCTGGGCGATTTCGCGACGCATCCAGCAACAGTCGGGGGAGGTGCTGCGCGTCGGGCAGGGTTCGCTCTACCCGGCCCTGTACCGCCTCGAGGAACGCGGCCTTGTCCGCGCCGAGTGGGGCATCTCCGATGAAGGACGTCGCGCGAAGTTCTACCAGCTCTCCGCGGCCGGCCGCCGGGCGCTGGCTCGGGAGAGCGAGGCCTGGCGCCAGTATTCCGGCGCCGTGAACCTCGTGCTCGAGGGGGCCGGGATATGATGTCTCCCACGCGGATCCTGCGTCGCCTGCGTTCGATCCTTGCCGGGCGGGCCCTGGACCGGGACATGGACGCCGAGATGACGTTTCACCTCGACATGGAGGCCGCCGCCGGGGTCCGGCACGGCCTTCCGCCTGACGAGGCGCGTCGGCGCGCTCGACACGTGTTCGGCGCGGTAGAGCGATTCCGGGAAGAGGGCAGGGAGGCCCGTGGGATCGCCGGCGTTCGCGACCTGTCAGGCGATCTTCGCTATGCGGCGCGGGTCCTGCGGCGTTCCCCGGTCTTCACGACCGTGGCCATCGTGACCCTCGCACTCGGCATCGGCGCCAACTCGGCGATCTTCTCGGTCGTCAACGCCGTCCTGCTCCGGCCGCTGCCGTTCCCGGAGACCCGCACCCTGGTGAGTGTCTGGGACGGCGGCCACTCCATGGCGGAGTTCCGCTACCTGCGCGACCGGACCCGCACGCTGGACGCGGTCGCGACCTACACGCCGGATTTCGGCGTCAGCCTCAGCGCCGCCGGCGAGCCCGTGCGCCTGACGAGTGCGCTGGTGAGTGCGGGGTTCTTCGACGTCCTCCGGGTGCAGCCGATGAAGGGCCGCTTCCTCGCGCCGGGCGACGACGGGCCGGGCGCCGCGCCGGTGGTGGTCATCAGCCACGCCCTGTGGCGTGACCGGTTCGCGTCCGACCCCGCCATCATCGGGCGACCCATCGAACTCGATGGTGTGAGCAGGCAGGTGGTTGGCGTTGCGCCGCCGGGTCTCTCGTTTCCGGGCAGCGAGACGCGACTCTGGGTCCCGCTGCTCATCGATCCCACGGGTGCCCGCTGCCGGGCGGATGCGCCCCCGCGGTGCCGCGCTGGCGCCGTAGGGACTCACTGGGGCGCGTATGGACACCAGGTCATCGGTCGGCTCAAGGACGGCGTGACGACCGGGCAGGCGGGTGCCGATGTCCGCCGCATCGCGGCCGAATTGCAGCGCGACAACCCCGTGTGGCGGCCGGGTCCCGAGTATCTCGATGGGATCGCGGTTAGCGACCTCCGCGACCGCATCGTTGCCGACAGCCGCCGGCTCCTCTGGGTGCTGCTCGGCGCCGTCGGCCTCGTCCTGGCGATGGCCTGCGCCAACGTCGCGAACCTGCTCGTGGTGCGGGGGGCAGCGCGAGGGCGGGAGATGGCGGTGCGAGCGGCCGTCGGGGCGGCGTCGGGCCGGCTGGCGCGACAATTGTTCGTCGAGCACTTCCTCCTCGCCGTGCTGGGGGGCGGCGCCGGGCTGCTGCTCGCCATGGCGCTGGTGCCGATCCTCAGGTCGCTCCTGCCGGTCACTACGCCGCGACTCGACGAAGTCCGGTTGGACGGTTGGGTCTTCGGCTTCACCGTCCTGGCGACAGCTGCAACGGCGTTGTTGTCCGGTATCGCGCCCGCCCGGCGGCTGGCCCGGGTCACCGGACTGCAGGCGATGGGCAACGCCCGTTCCGGCAGCAGCGCGCAGCAGCGCCGGTTGGCCGGCGCGCTGGTGAGTGCGCAGATCGCGATTGGTGTCGTGCTGGCCATTGGGGCCGGGCTGCTGGGGCGCAGCCTCGCGAGGATCATGGACATTGACCCGGGCTTCGCCGCGGCGCAGGTGGTGACCGCCCAGGTGAACCCGCCGCGGGCGCGCTACGCGGACCCCAACCGGCAGCGGGAACTCGTCAGGCAGGCCATCGAACGACTGGGTGCCGTACCGGGGGTGACCTCGGCGGCGGTCACGACGCAGCTCCCCTTCGACCAGACCAACCACGGCATCGCGATGTGGATCGACGGCTGGACGAAGGACCCCAACAAGCTCGAGCTGTTCGAGTTGAGGAAGGTCACGCCGGGCTTCTTCGCGGCCATGGGGATTCCTCTCCGCCGCGGCCGCGGCTTCACCGACGCGGATCGTGCCGATCGGACCCCGGTGGCGATCGTGAGCGAGACCGCGGCCCGGCGGTTCTGGTCCGGCACCCAGGCAGTCGGCGGCCAGGTCCGCTTTCCCTGGCCCGGGTGGATGACCGTGGTGGGCGTGGCGGCTGACGTACGGAACAACGACCTGAAGGAGCCCGAGCTCCCGGCCATCTACGTGCCGTTCGACCAGGTGCCCGAGGTGCCATTCACCCTGGTGGCCCGCGCGTCCGGGAGTGCCGCCACGACCATTGCGGCGATGCGCGCGGTGATGCAGGAGGTGGCCATCGACGTCCCTTTGAGCCGTGAGCGCAGCATGGCGGCGCTCGTGGACGATTCGTTGTCCGGCCCCCGCGCCGCTGCAATGCTCCTCCTTGGATTCGGCGTGCTCGCCCTCATCCTCGGGAGCGTGGGCACTTATGGACTGGTGGCGTACGGGGTCGAGGCGCGCCGCCGCGAGTTCGCCGTACGCCTCGCCATGGGCGCGCGGGCACCCAGCGTCGTCCGGCTCGTGCTTCGCGAGGGCGCGCGCCTGGCGATGATTGGCGTGGCGATTGGCGTGGCGGGCGCACTCGCCCTGTCGGGCGCGATGCGCGGACTGCTGTACGAAGTCGCTCCAATCGACCCGGTCACCTTCGTGCTCGCGCCCCTGCTGCTGGGGGCGACGGCGCTGCTGGCCTGCGCCATTCCCGCCTGGCGAGCGACCCGGGTCGATCCCAGCTCAACCCTGAGAAGGGAGTGAGGTTCTTTCAACTCTCAACTCTCAACTCTCAACTCTCAACTCTCACCTGTTCACCCAATGCGCCACCTTGACCAGGAACGTGTTGTCCGGGTGGAGTGCGAACAGGTCGCGGTAGTCGCGTGACCACGACTGCGGGCCCGTGTCCCGATCATCCTGCCGGCCGTGCGCCCAGACGAGGAAGAGCGTCGAGCCCGGACGATACTCCCACCGCACGACGGCGTTGGTCCGGACCTGCTTGAACTTGAACGACGTGGTGGCGTCGGCCGGCGGGGTATAGGGCTGGAGCCGGTCCGCGTAGCGGTCGGCGCCGGGCGTGTCACTCAGTTCGCGGAAGTTCGAGTACGTGCCGGTGGAGACGAACGGGGCGCCATAGAACTCGAACGTGAGGTCGGGGGTGACGGTGTAGTTCAGGCGAACGCTGGCCGACAGGGTGCGCTGGTCCAGGTGCGCGAACGTGTAGTGCGTCACCCCGGCGACCGCGTAGTTGTTGTACCACTGGTCGTCGTTCCGGCTTTTCTCGATCCCCAGGCCAAAGTTGGCCTGCAGGTTGGTCGAGAGGCGGAAGTTGAGGTACGGACTGAGCGACGTGCCCCTCGAGTTGCCCTCGTCGCTGAACGACAGGTTCACCCAGGTGCCACCGGAAACGGTCTTGCGGCTGTCCGTATTGATGCCGCCCCAGGGGAAGAACCCCCGTGAGGTCCGCACGAGGGGGCCACCACGGGTGCAGCGGTCACAATAGCTGGGCGTGACCCCCGAGACCGTGCCGCCAAGGTGGACGTCCCAGTTGTTGTTGAGCCCCATGTGGCCGTTCATGTTCCAGGCGCTCTCGAGGCGCGTTCCGGACGTGGTCCAGGTCTCCCAGTGATTGCCGTTCAGCTGCGCCCAGCGGTAGATCCAGCGCGCGGTGCGCCAGGTGAGCGCGCCCCACGTGCTCCAGTCGATGCGATCGGCGCGCCGCAGGTAGCCCAGGTCGTTGACGTCGAAGCCGGCCGACTGCCTGACGATGCTCGTTTCGAAGCGCGTGATGCCGCCGCCGTACTTCCCGAACTTGAGCTGCTCCGCGTGGCCGGTCATCGAGGTGGCGGACGAGTCGACCTCGAGGTCGTCTCCCGGCTGCTGGAAGTAATGGACGCCGCCCTGCTGCGTGCGGAGGATGGCGGCCGGCGCGCCCGTGACCCGTGACGCGGCGAACTGCCCTGCCAGCTCGTACTGTCCGCGCGCGAATCGATGCCGGAAGGTCGCGCCCGTGGCGTAGGCCGCGTCATGCATGAACGGCTCCGTCAGCGCGTCGAGGGAACGGTTGACCGCCGTCGCGATCACGCTGATTCCCGACTCGCCACCGCGCAGGTCCTGCTGCGCGCGGAACACCGCGTAGTTCGTGAACGGTTCGACGGCCCGGTCCTGCGTGCCACGGACCTCGGGGGTCATCGCCTCGAGCAGGCCGAAGGAAAGGCCGCCCCGCGTGCGACCGGTCAGCTTCGCGGCACCGGCGATGGGCGTCGACGTTGCGGTGGTTGCGTCGCCGTACTGGCCGCGGAGGGCGGGCGATCGTCCGATGCGCCGCGAGTAGAACAGGCCCTCGTTCGTACTGCAATCCACGACGATGTAGCAGTTCAGCGCGAACTGGTACAGGCCGATCCCCTCGACGAAGAACGGGCGGCGTTCCGAGAAGAACGTCTCGAACGCCGTCAGGTTGACGACCGCGGGGTCGGCTTCGACCTGCCCGAAGTCCGGGTTCACCGTGGCATCGAGCGTGACGTTCGGCGTGATGCCGAGCTTCAGGTCGCCGCCCAGGGAGAGCTGCTGGTCGCGGCCGTAGCCTGACGAGGGGTCGAATCGCTGGACATTCTTCGTCACGACATAGGGCGTCATTTCCACCCGGCGCTCGGCCGTGATGCCGGTGAGGCCCGTCAGGCGGCCGAGCTGGGACGAGATCCCGTTGCGGGTCGGCGACCACAGCGGCCACGAGGTGCGCTCCTTGTAGCGCTCGATGTCGCGCCAGACGCCGAAGCCGAACGTGTGGCTCTCGGCCGGGGCGTAGCGCAGCTGGGAGAGGGGGATGCGGAACTCGGCCACCCAGCCGAGCGAGTCGACCACGGTGGCCACGTCCCAGACCCCGTTCCACGACCCGTCCTCGTTGTTGTCGTTGCTCATGGCGAAGTCGCGCTTCACGCCGTCCGGGTTCACGGCGAACTCGAAGCCGCTCCGCTTGTCGTCGTACGAGTCGATCAGGAGCTTGATCTGGTCGGAGGGCCCGCGCACGTCACGCCGCGAGAGCGCGTGCATGATGCTGTCGGGGTGCGGGTCGTGCATCCGGACGAGGACGTACAGGTTCTTCTCGTCGTAGGCGACCTGGAACTCGGTCCGGAGCGTGGGATCGACGTCCACGCGCGGCTCGAACTGTCGGAACGCGGAGAACGTCGGCGCGGTGCGCCACACGGGATCGTCGGTGCGCCCGTCAATCCGCGGGGCCTGCTCGACGCGCACCGCGCTGGCGGTCGCGACGGCGGTGCCGGTCGATGACGTGGCGGTCACGCCTTCCTGCGGGATCATGGCCATCGTGGCGAGCGTGGCGATGACGAGACTTGGCATCGTGGGGTCCTGTCGGTGAGCGGGCGCCAGTTGGACAGGCGATTGCGCCGATTGGTTGCGAACGGTGGTCGCCCGGACTGGTCCGCTCCCGGTGTCCCCCTGTGGCGGGTGGCCGCAAGGTGCTACCCAGGTAGCACTATGCTACCAGAGTAGCATGCAGGTGGCCACCCGTCAAGCGACGGCGGCGCGGGCCGTCGGGGCGCCCGGTCTGCATAACGCGGGAGCCCGGACCGCGGTCGCGTGCGCGGCGCTAATCGGCCCGGATCGCGGTGAGCGGATCGACCCGCGTGGCGCGTCGCATCGGGATCAGGCAGGCGGCCGCCGCCACCAGCGCGATGACCACTGCCACCGCTACGAACGTCGCCGGGTCCGATGGCTTCACGCCGTACAGCAGCGACTGCGTGAGCCGCGACAGCGCCAGCGCGCCCGCGATGCCGGTGACGATCCCGATGCCCGCGATGCCCAGGCCCTGGCGGAAGACCAGGCCGACCACCTGGCTGCTCCCCGCCCCGAGCGCCATGCGGATGCCGATTTCCCGCTGTCGCTCCGAGACCATGTACGCCAGCACCCCGTAGGTGCCGATGGCCGCCAGCAGGAGCGCCACGCCGGCGAAGATCCCCAGCAGCTGCGACAGGAAGCGCTGCCTGACGAGCGATCCGCCCACCACCTCATCCATCGTGCGCATCTGGATGATCGGCAACCCGGGATCGATCGCCGAGACGGCCGCCCGGATGGCGGGCGCCAGCGCGGCCAGGGGCCGCGACACCTCCATCACCAGGTTCATCTGGCGCGGCGGGAAGCCCGTCACCCGCGCCGACTGCTCGTGGCTGAAGTACAGCTCCGTGCCCGCCGGGGCATCGAGGCCTCCCTGCTTCACGTCCCGCGCCACGCCGATGATCGTGAACAGCGGGGTATTGGGCCCGAAGAACGGGTTGAGCCGGCGGCCGATCGGATCCCTGTCCTTGTAGAACCGCTTCGCCAGCGCCTCGTTGATGATCACCACCGGGCCGCCGATCGCGTCGCCGGACTCGAAGGCGCGGCCGCGGGTGATCTCGATGCCCATCGTCTGGAAGTACCCCTGCGTGACGACCTGGTAGTAATCGACATTGGCGGGCGGGTCACCCGGGCCGGGGGCGTATCCCTCGAAGTTGGTGTCGTTCGCGTTCACGGGTCGCATCGGCGGGAGGCCCTGCATGGCACCCACCCGCTCCACGCCCGGGACGTCCGCCAGCGCGCGCGACAGGTCGGTGATGACCTGCACCACGCGCTGGGAATCGGGATAGGTCGCCGGGGGCAGCACCAGCCCGAACGTCACCCGGTTCGCGGATTCGAAGCCGGCGTCAACCGAGGTCAGGTTCCGGAACGTGCGGATGAGCAGTCCCGCGCCGATCACGAGCATCACCGCCAGCGCGATCTCCGCGACCACCAGGCCGCGCCGCACCCGGTTCCGTCCCGCGCCCGAGGTGGCGCGCTGCCCGCCCTCCTTGATGGCCAGGCTGACCGCCTGGTCGCCGATGTGCAGCAGCGGGGCGAGCCCGAACACGAGGCCCGTCACCAGCGCCACGCCGACGGTGAAGGCGAGCACCATGGGGTCGAGCGTGATCTCGGCCGCCCGCGGGATGCTCTCCGGGTTGGCGGCGAGCAGCGCCTTGAGCCCCCAGTAGGCGAGCCCGAGCCCCAGCACGGCACCCAGGACCGAGAGCACGATGCCCTCGCTCATGAACTGTCGCAGCAGCCGGCCCCGGGCCGCGCCGAGCGCCGTGCGCACCGCAAACTCCTTGTGGCGCGACTCCGCCCGCGCCAGCAGCAGGTTGGCGACGTTGGCGCAGGCGATCAGCAGCACCAGCGCGACCGCGCCCTGGAGCACCCACAGCGCCCGCTTCACGTTGCCGACCACCTCGTCGTGCAGCGGCGCCACCTGCACGCGATGGGTCGAGTCGTTAGGTACGTGGCCTTGCGGTACCCATTCACGCCATCCCTGGCGGAGCATGCCCTGCAGCTCGGCGTTCGCCTGGGCGATCGAGGCCTCGTCGGCCAGCCGGCCCACCAGGTAGATGAAGTGCGACCCGCGGTTCTGGCGATTGGCGGGGTTGAGCCCGAGGGGGAGCCAGAGCTGGGACTTCGAGTCGTGCAGGTCGAACCCCGGCGGCATGACCCCCAGCACCTCACGCGCGGCGCCGTTGACCTGGATCGTCGTCCCGACGATGGCGGGGTCGCCGCCGAAGGCGCGCTGCCACAGTTCATGCGAGAGCACCGCGACCGGTGCTGTCCCGGGCAGGTCCTGTTCGGCCGTGAAGACGGTGCCGCGCTGCGGCCTGACGCCGAGGACGTCGAACATGTTCGCGGTGACGAACGCGGTGTTGACCCGCTCCGGCCGGTCGCCTTCACTCAGGTTCACGGCGCCGGTGGTGTAGGCCGCGACGCTCGAGAACGCCTTCGTGTGTTCCCGGAAGTCGAAGTACTCGGGGGGCGAGATCCAGAACTTGCTGAAGTTCAGCGTCGGGAACTGGCTGGTGATGAACATCAGCCGGTCCGCGCGTGGATAGGCCAGCGGCTTGCGCACCACGCCGTTGATGACCGAGAAGATCGCGCTGTTGGCGCCGATTCCCAGCCCGATCGTGAGCACGGCGAGCGTGGTGAACCCGGGCGACCGGCGCAGCAGGCGCACGCCGTACCGGAAGTCCTGGAGGGCCGAGTCGAGGAGCGAGCCACGGCGTTCGTCCCGGACCTCGTCCTTGATCTGCTCCACGCCGCCGGCCTCGAGGCGGGCCGCGCGGCGCGCCTCGTCAGGCGGCATGCCCGCCCGGACCTTCTCTTCCGTCAGCAGGTCGACATACGCGCGCACTTCCTGGTCGAGGTCGCGCTCGACGGCGCCCTTCGTGAAGAGGTTGCGGAGGAAGGACATGGTCAGTTGGCCTGCAGGGCGAGGGTGATGGCGAGGGAGACGCGCTTCCACTGTCCGATCTCCGACTCGAGCTGTCGGCGGCCGGCAGCGGTGAGCCGGTAGTACTTGGCCTTGCGGTTGTTCTCCGAAGGTCCCCACGCCGACGACAGCCAGCCGGCGTCCTGCAGGCGGTGGAGGGCGGGGAAGAGCGAGCCGGGCTTGACCAGGAAGGTCCCCCGGGTGAGCTGCTCGATGCGGCGCGAGACGCCCAGGCCGTGCAGTTCACCCAGGGCGAGGGCCTTGAGGATGAGCAGGTCCAGCGTGCCTTGCAGCAGGTTGGTCGGAGACTGTCCCAAGGGATCCTCGCGGTGACGCACAACGTCCTGTCGACATATAGAACGTCAATAGGACACGCCGGTTTCAGCGAGGGTTTATCGGGGCCTGCGGTCTACTCCCGGACGGCGGTGGTAATCGCGCGGATCCGGGACCGGTGTCGTGCGAGCAGGTAGGTAATGAAGTCGCCCACGATCGGACTGGGCCGGCTGGTGCGACGGGTGACGACCCGGGCGGTCAGGATGTGCGCCTGCGCATCCCAGACGATGTTGATGGCGCCTCGCTCTTCCCGGGCGCTATGCAGCTTGAGCCATCCCGGCGCCCGTCCCGGGGTCTGCATCTTGTCGAGCCGGAGGCCGAATTTCTCGAGCCGCTGGTCGGTCCCGATGGCCTCACGAAGGCTTCCGCCGTTCGTGCAGATGGCGGAGATGATGATCTGCATGGGGTTGGCTCCCTGGTGCGGGATTCCCGACCTCATCCATGATATGTCTCCCAGGCTGGATCAGCCACCGCGATGCCCGAGAGGGGAGCCCGAGCCGGTGTGAACAGCTCTCGGACCTCGGACCTCGGACCTCCGTCTACGGCCAGGTAAACCCCAGCCCGAACGCGACCATGTTGACCGAGCCGCCGTCGAAGTGGCTGGAGAGGATATCGAAGTACGGTGTCAGGGCGAAGCCGCGGCCCACGCGCGCGTCATAGCCCAGGCCCAGCGTGATGCCGGACCCTGTCTGCTCTCCGGACAGGCTGCCCAGGTCGAGCTCGGCCGTCGCCAGGCCCAGTCCGCCCTTGAGGAAGAAGCCCCCATTCGCGCTCGGGTAGAAGATGACCACGGGCCCGACGTTCCCGACCGTGAGGGTCGCGTTGCCTTCGCTCTTGGTCCATCCGTTGGCCTCTCCGCCGATGAGGAGCCGCTGGCTGAGCGTCCCACCCATGCGGAGGTAGCCCCCGGTGCCGGACACCCGATCGTCGCAGTCCTCACAGCCCAGCGAGCTGTACCCGAAGCCGAAACTGATCCAGAACCCCTGGCGGGTCTGGGGGTGGCCCTGGGCCACCACGGCGGACGACGACACGGCCAGGAACAGGAACGCGAGCACGACGCGACGCATGAGGCGGCCTCCGGAAGGAATCCTGCGGACGGGCACTGCTGGTGCAGCCTAGGCGGCTGGCGATCGCCCGTCAACGGGCTGCCTGACGAGTCCTCGGCAGGGCCCCCGGCGCGCCGTGCGCCACGTCACCGTCGTCGCCGCGGCCGGGGCCGCTCGGGCGAGGGACGCCTAACGCTTACCGCTGAGCTGGCGGATCGCTTCGTCCGCAGGCGGGTGTCACGTCGTATCCTGTCGACCCGGCGGTGCCGGCGGCAGGGTGCTCGAGTCACGCAGGGGCTCGCTCGCCGCCGGCCGTACGTGCCGCGACGCGCGAAGGCTTGATTCACGCGACTCATGGTGGGTCACCCACCCGGCATCCCACGTCCCCACGCCTGCGGATGCCGGCGAGTCACAGGGACCGGGGAGGATATGATGACCCGACACTTGACGCGATGGGCGATGTGTGGCAGTGCCGCGCTCGCCCTGTGTTCCACCGCGCTCGCGGCGCAGGTGGACACCGCACGGGCGCGCGGCGACACCACGCGTGCACGCTCCACACAGCGCATTCCCATCACGAAGGAATCGCGCGGCGACGTGGCCCTCCCGACGACCAGCCGGGCGCGCCAGGACTCGATCGCCCGCGCCGACTCGGCGGCCAGGGCGAGCCAGGCGCGGAACGACTCGATCATGGCGGCCGATCGCGTCCGCCAGGACTCCATCGCGGCGGCGGAGCGCGCCCGCGCCGACTCGGCGAGGATCGACACCCGCGCCGACTCGCTCGCCCAGGCGGCGCGCACCGACTCTCTCGCGAGGATCGAGCAGTTGCGGACCGATTCGATCTCCCGAGCCGAGCAGATGCGCACCGATTCGATCGCCCGCACCGATTCCATCAGCGCCGCCGCCCAGGTCACGAGCCAGCAGGCCGGGATGACGCAGCCCCGGCGCCTTCCGGGGTCGTTCTACCTGGGACTCGCCGCCGGCTCGGCGACCCCCATGGGTGATATCGAGGACCTCGGCTACGACAGCGGCTTGAACCTCGCGGTGCCGATTGGCTGGCACAACCCGTCCAGCATGTTCGGCGTCCGGCTCATGCTCGGCTACAGCCAGCTGAATGGCGCGTCGTTCTCCGGCGGCGGCGCATCGCCGGTGATCCTCTCGAACCCGGATCCCAAGGTCTACTCCGCGGAGTTGAACCTCAACATGCGCTTCCCGTTCAACGAGCGTCGCACGTCGAGCCTGTACTTCGTCGGCGGTGGAGGCCTGTACCGGTTCAGCAACTTCGGGGCGGGCTCCGCGCTCGGTGGCTACCTCGGGAACGACGTGCTGGACCCGAACGACGAAGCCAACGAGAGCTCGATCAATAAGTGGGGCGTGAACGGCGGCGCGGGGATCGAGTTCGGCATCGGCACCTCGGCGCTGTTCGTGGAGACGCGCATGGTCAACGTGTTCACGGGCCGTGAGGATGACCCGAACTTCGACAACGTCTTCGGCACGCGGGGCAACTCCGCGCGCTGGGTTCCCCTCATCCTCGGCTTCACGATCCGATGACGCATGGAGTGCATCGGCCCGTCGCGCGCAGTGGCGCGGCGGGCCACGTCCGGAGGTTGCTGGCGCGCACGGCGCTCACCGGCGCAGTTTGCGTGGCGCTGACGGTGCCGGCGCGCGCGCAGGAGGTTCCCGCCCAGGGGCGGGGCAACGAGGCGTTCGAGGTCGAGGTATCCCCGCGACCATTCCGGTCGCGGGCCGACAGCGTCGAGTGGGAGCGTGCACGGGACGAGGCCACGCGGGCGCGCGGCATGCGGGTGATCGTATCGCTGCGCGAACGCAGGGTGACCGTCATCCGCGGGGACGACACCCTGCGCACGGCGGAGGCTGCCGTCGCCTCGGGCCTGACGATCGAGTATGCGGGTCGTGCATGGACATTTCGCACGCCGCGCGGAAGGCACACCGTGCTGCGGCGGGTCGAGGACCCGGTGTGGCGGCCGCCTGACTGGCTGTACGCCGAGGCGGCTCTGGAGCACGGCCTGGCCATCAGGCACCTGCAGGCGGGACGCCCGGTTCGCGTCGATGCCAACCGGTCCCTGGTCGTGCGGGGCGGACTGGTCGGGCTGCTCGACGTGCGCAGCGGCGACGTGGTCCCGTTGCCCACCGACGAGCACGTCGTGTTCAATGACACGCTGTACATCCCGCCATTCGCTACGGAGAACCGTCATGTCCCCGGCGAACTGGGTCGTTATGCACTCGACCTTGGTGACGGCTACCTGATCCACGGCACCTCCAACCCGTCCAGCATCGGGCGCGCGGTGACTCACGGTTGCATCCGGCTCGGGGATGACGACATCGCCTGGCTGTACCAGCACGTGCCGCCGGGCACGGCGGTCTACATCTACTGACGCCCGCCGCGTGACGCCGGCCGCGCGCCGGCGTCGCGCGACGGCGCCGTCCCGCCGCGCGCCCCCCCCGGTCCACGGTCGCGCCCGCCTAACGCGATGCCACTTCCGCGCGCGGGGCGTGTAGCAGCACCAACGGCGCCGTGTAGCGGCGCCCCTGAGACTGTTTGGCAACACCCGCCGCAGCGCCACCGCCCAGCGTGTCCTGGCGCCGGCCCCGACCATGCATTCAGGCCCATCCGTGGGCCCAAGGAGTGGCTGCCCATGTCGCCCGTTGTCCGAGTGATCGCGAGTGCCGCGTGTGCGGCACTGATGGTGTCAGGGGCCGCGGGCGCGCAGGAGCGCGCCCAGCGCGAGTCCAACGGGGCGCTTCCGGCGCCGGGCACGGACAGCGTCGTCATCCGGGCGAGTACCAGGTACGGCGCCAACCCGTTTCACCGGATGCTGCTTGGGGACAATTATCGCGACCTGTGGGCCCAGCCAATCAAGGTGCCCGTGCTCGACCTCGCGAAGTACGCGGGCGGGCTGACGCCGCTGGAGGAAGGGGGCAATGCCCAGACGCGCAACCTGCACCTGCGCGGGGCCGACGGGCATGAGTATGTCTTTCGTCCCGTCTTCAAGGAGATCCTCGAACTGCCCGACGTCTGGAAGGGGACCGTTGTCGCCGACCTTTTCGCGGATGGGTTGAGCGCCTCCCACCCCGCGGCCACGGTCGTGTCCGGCCCACTGCTCGAGGCCGTGGACGTGATGGCGCCGCGGCCCGTGCTGTACGTCATGCCCGACGATCCGCGGCTCGGGGAGTTCCGCGACTTTGCCGGAAAGCTCGGCACCATGGAGCAGTTCCCGGAAGATCCGGACAATGGCCGCGGCTTTGGCGGGGCGGTGGACATCATCAACAGCGACGACCTGCTGGAGAAGATGAATGCGGATCCCTCGAATCGCATCGACGCCCACAAGCTGCTGACCGCCCGGCTGGTGGACATGGTCATCGGCGACAACGACCGACATCCGGGGCAATGGAAATGGGCACGCGTGCACGACTCCCCCGATGCGCCCTGGGTCCCGATCCCGCGTGATCGCGACAAGGCCTTCGTCTCCTACGAAGGGGCATTCATGGGGGTCGCCCGGAAGATCCTTCCGCGCCTGGTGACCTTCGGTCCCGTCCAGCCGCGAGCGCTGTTCTACAACGCGATCGAGTTCGACCGGCGCTTGCTGGTGTCGCTCGACCGTGCCGACTTCGACTCCACCGCGCGCGCGGTCGTTCGCGCCCTCACGGACTCGGTCATCGACCATGCTGTGCAGGCAATGCCCAGCGAGTACGTGGCGTTGCAGCCGGACCTGGCCGAGAAGATCCGGTCGCGGCGGGACAACCTGCCGACTGCCGCGACGGGGTACTACGCGAGCCTGGTGCAGGTCGTGGACCTGCACGCCAGCGATGCGCCGGATCGCGCCGCCATCGAGCGTCATGGCGATGGCTCGGTGCGCGTCGCGCTGGCCTCCGCCGGCAGGACGTACCTCGATCGACGGTTCGTGCCGGAGGAAACTCGCGAAGTCCGACTGTACCTGCATGCCCGGGATGACACCGCTGTCGTGACCGGGCCCGCGGTCGCGGGCGTCCGCCTGTACGTGGTTGGCGGGGACGGCACCAACGCCCTCGTCGATTCCTCGACGGGCGGGCGGGGGATCGCCCACATCTATGAAAACGGCAAGGTCGGTGAGGTCGAGGGGACCGATGGCAAGCCGGCGAAGGGAGAGTTCGACCCGGATACCGCCTGGAACCGCCGCCCGATGGTGCATTTTCAGGGCTGGACCATCGCCCCGTTCCGGGACCGTGGGTCCAGCACGCATCCCGTCTTCGGCCTGAAGACGGGGCGCGGCCTGGGGATCATGCCGACGCTCGGGTTCAGCCGGCGCACGTACGGCTTCAGGCAGTACCCGTACGCGAGCCACGCCCGGTTCGAGGTGGGTTATTCGACAGCGTTAGGCGGCTGGGAATTCGAGCTGTCCACCGACAACCGCATCGAGAATTCGCGGATGTTCCTGTCCACCGAATCCGAAATGACCCAGTTGCGCGCCGGTCGTTTCAGCGGATTCGGCAATGGGGCGGTCGCGCCCGATGACCGGGTGATCGACGTCCGGCAGACCCAGTGGCGGTTCGAGCCGGCGATCGGCTGGGCCCTCGGGCCGACGACCGAGGTGCGCCTGGGCCCCGTGGTGAAGTACACGACCACCGACAGCGTCCCGGGCCAGGTCATTGCCGACCTTCGGCCCTACGGGTTTCACCCATTCGGCCAGGTGGGCGGCACCCTGCGATTCACGCATGACTCGCGTCCGCGCGAGGAGGATGGCGGCATGGCGGCCCGGTTTTCGGACGAGGAACCGGAACGCGGGTTCTCCGTCGAGGCGGATGCCGCGCTGTATCCCGGTGCCTGGGACGCCACTTCCTCGTTCGGGTCGCTTGGCGGCGTGGTCACCGGCTTTGTCAGCCTTCCGCTTCCACTGACGCCCGTCCTCGCGGCGCGGGCGGGCGGCAAGCGCATGTTCGGCGCGTTCCCGTATTTCGAGGGAGCCTTCCTCGGCGGCAGTGAATCCGTCCGCACCATCCGGCGCGACCAGCTCGTCGGCGACGCGTCGGTGTACGGCTCGGTTGAGCTGCGCGTGCCGCTGGCGCGGTTCGCGTTCATCATGCCACTCAACCTCGGCGCCGTCGGCTTCGTGGATGCGGGAAGGGTCTACGTGGATGGCGAATCACCAGGAGGCTGGCACAGTGGCGCTGGTGCGGGGTTCTGGGTTGGCGTGCTCAAGACGTCCACCAGCCTGTCCCTGGTCTTCACCAACCAGAGGGACCGCAAGCTGCTGGTCGGCACAGGGTTCGTATTCTGACGCCCTCACTCGCCCATGACTGCCACCGAACGAGGAGTGCCACGTCCGCAACGGCTCGTCCTGCTGGCCAGCGGCCTGCTGGCCCTGCTCCTCTCGACGAACTGCTTCCCGCCCGTTGAAGTCACGCCGCCACCGGCGGATGCGCCCGCCGAACTCGTCGCACTCTCCGGTGCGTCGGTGATGATTGGCGTGGGTGACATTGCCACCTGCCCGTCACCATTCGACGAGGCCACCGCCCGCATCGTGGACAGCGTGTCGCGCGCGGACAGCGCCGCCAAGGTCGAGGACGTCGTGTTCACCCTCGGCGACAACGTCTATCCCACTGGCGCCAGGGCGAACTGGGACCGCTGCTGGCGCTCTTCGTGGGGAGATACGGCCAAGCGCATCATGAAGTGGCTGCGGCCGGTGGTGGGCAACCACGACCTGAACGACGGCTTCGGCGAGGCATACTACGCACTGTTCGGCGACGCGGCAGGGCCGAAAGGGAAAGGATTCTACGCGTATGACATCGGCGAATGGCGGGCGGTTGTCCTCAACAGCGAGATCGTCGTGAACCCGGCGTTCCCGGTCGAGCTCCGGCGCGAGCAGGAGGAATGGCTCAAGCGGGAACTGGCCACCAACGGCAAGCAGTGCACCGTGGCGATGTTCCACCGGCCTCGCTTCAGCTCGGGAGGCCACGCGGGCGACCTGCGCATGACGAGCCTCTGGTCGATCCTCTACGAGGGGAACGCCGACGTCATCCTGAACGGGCACGAGCATCATTACGAGCGCTTCGCTCCACAGACACCCGCCGGATTGCGTGACACGGTCCGGGGGATCACCCAGATCATCGCTGGAACGGGCGGCGCGGACCTTACCGGGGTCAGGGTGCCCGTGGCGCCCAACTCCATGGTGCGCGTCGTGGGGCACTACGGCGTGCTGAAGCTCACGCTGGGGGCGGGGGAGTACCAGCACGCCTTCCTTGATATCGATGGGCGGATCTGGGACCGTGCCGCGGGGAAGTGTCACTGATGACGGACCCCTTCGCCGAGTCTCCGCCCGCCGAAGGCCCAGGCGAGTCCCGTCCGGAACAGGTGGCGGCCAGCCTCTACCGCAACCACCTGTACGCGGCACGCCACCTGGCCGACCTTGCCTGCGAGCTCGAGAAGGCCGTGGAAGGCACCCCGGATGCCGAGGTCTTGCGGCAGCATCGCGCCTACGTCAGTGGCGCGATCCTGTCGGCTGCGGCCTTTCTCGAAGCATCGATCAACGAGCTGTACCTGGAGGTCCAGGACCTCGGACTGAACGGCGGTCGCGGCGGCCGGCGGCGGGTGCTGGCGGTTCCCGCGCACTTCTGGTCGGATGCCGCGCGGCCACCAGTCCTGCACAAGTATCAGCTCGTGCTCGTCGTGGCGGATGCGGAGCCGTTCGACGAATCGCGTCCCCCGTTCCGCGATGCGGACGGGCTGATCGCCCTCCGCGACGCACTGGTCCACGGCCGGCCGGACTGGCGTGACCAGCATGGACGGCGCCAGAACCTCGAACGCCGGCTGCGGGCAAAGTTCGCGCACAACCAGCTCTCGTCGCCGGCGGATCCGGAGTTCCCCGACCGGTTGTTAGGCGCCGGCTGCGCGACCTGGACCGTGCGCGTCGCCGAGCGGTTCAGCGACGAGTTCTGCCACCGGATGGCGATTCCGGCCAGGGGAGCGGGCACCTGACGTCACCCGCGGCCATGGCGAAGGCGCCACGCACGCCACCCTCCGCGAGGCGGGGTGTCGTTGCGTCTCCGGACGGCGGTCCGCGGAGGGAGCGCGTCCCTTACTGGACGCGCGCCAGCCGCAGGTGAGGAACCGCGCTGCCGGCGCCGGAGAAGGGCGAGTTGGGATACTGCGTCAGCAGGTGGATGTGATCCTCGTAGACGGCCACCGCGCCCTGCAGTGTGGTATCCGTCCATCCGCCGCAGCGGAGTGCGACCACGTCGATGCCGCCGCGCTCGCCGGTCGCGACGTCGTACGGCGAGTCGCCGAGGAAGACCACGCCCTCGCGGCTGCACTCGCACCGCGCGATCACCGACGCCACGATTTCGGCCAGTGCCGCGTCCCGCGGCTCCCCATCAGCGGCGACGACGTCATCGAGCAGGTCGGCGACCCCTGAGGCCCGCACGAGCCCGGGGGCCATCTCCGACGTGCCGCTGGAAAGGACGATGAGGCGGAGGCCGTCGGCCTTCATGCGCTGCAGCAGCCGGCGCGCGCCAACGTACGGGAGGATGCGGGGCAGGTACCAGGTGCGAAAGATACGCTCCTGCTGGCGGATCATCTCGCGCCCCTCCGCCGAGTCGGCGCTCACACCCGCGACGATCCGCAGCAACTCGGCGGCGGCGACGCCGCTCAGGTGTCGCAGGAGATCGATGGACACGTCGTGTCCGCCATCGTGCAGCGCGACCAGCCACGACAGAGTCGACGCCTCTCGTGTGTCCACGAGGACGCCCTCGAGGCCGAGGATGACGGCGCGGCGTTCGCGCGGACGCACGCGCTTCGTGAGCGACGTCTGTGGGCCGGGCACGTAGCGGAGCCGCGCGCCGACGGGTCGCTCGATATCCAGGGCCGGGCCAGCCGCCGGGCGCGTCGCGGGATCGATGAGCGTCGGGCCATCGATGGTCCCGGTCGGCTCGAGGTGGAGGTCGCTCATGTGCATCGCAGGGCCCTCAGTGCGGGTCGCGTCAGGAAATGCCGTCGTGGTCCTACAGGAGCCCTGATTTCCGCGCAACGGCGGCAGGACACCAGTGGTCGACAACATGCGAGGGCGATGCGTCGCGCGACATTGCGCGGCGGTAACGTCTTTGTCTTGGACCTCAGGGATAGGGCCGATCGCCTGAACGACGAAGGGTGACGGAGGATTCGGCCTGACTCAGCCATTCCCCCATCACCCTCGGTGCGCCGGATCCGTTGGACTCAGCGGTTCACGGACTTCAGGCCATCCTCGAACTCACGGACTTCCTTCTCCGCGGCGTCGCGGGTCTTTCCGTACTTGGCCTGGACCCATCCGAGGAGCTGGTCGCGCTTGCCCTCGATACGGTCGAGTTCATCGTCGGTGAGGTCACCCCACTTCTCCTTGAGATGGCCCTTGTAGTGGCGCCAGTTGCCCTTGATCTCGTCCCAGTTCATGACACGCCTCCTGTGTTCGGTACGTGTATTTGGAACGCCCCCGCCCGAGCGAGGGTCGCTGCGCAAGATGCGCCGATCGTGGATGCGATGGCATTGCACGGCCGGTCAGGTCTCGCTACTCCCTGGGGGGAATGGGCAAATGGCGGCTGGCTCGTGAACAGGGACCTCCCACGAATCCCCGAGCCGCGCGATGAAGTCGCAGAGGCTCCGCTCACGAAACCAGCCGCCGATCGGCCCTGTCGAGGGTCCGTCAGTCCGACGGATCGCCGAACCCGAATCCCTCATCAGCAGATTCGTCGGCGCCGCCTTCCTCGATCGGCTCGGCGTCCTCGTCGACGGCCGGCTCGAGTACGAGTTCGTCCTCGTCATCGAGGATGTCGGAGTGCGAGGCGGACTCCACCGCGTCCACACCATCAAGGTCCTGGTCAATGCCCATCGGGATGCTGTCGTCGGGAATCATCTGGAAGTCTCCCTCAGGTGGGTCCGGCGGTTGTACGGCACGGGGCCGTGACGAGCGTGCGACAGTATTGGCGTACCGATGCACTCGCGACATTCCCCGCGCGGCGGATTTTGCGCCTGTCCGCGAGAGGCAGGCGCGCGTGCCCCGCACGGTGTCGCCGGGAGACACGCGCTGGGGAGATCGCGACGGCACCGTTCGCTGCGAACCCGTGCGCGGCAACCTTCGCATCATGCGGGGTAGTCCCCAACGCGCGTGCGTCGCGCCAATGCGACCGTCGCGCCGTCATTCCCCGTCACCTGGAGTGCCTGACGATGCTTACTGGAATCGCGGTAGTCCTGCTGGTCCTGTGGTTACTGGGCCTCGTGTCTTCGTACACCATCGGCGGTTTCATCCACCTGCTCCTCGTCGTCGCCGTCGTGCTCTTCCTCGTCGGCGTGATCCAGGGCCGGCGTCCGGTGGTCTGAGAAAACTTCAGGCATCAGGCATCGGGCATCAGGCATCAGGGGCACCTGATCGCCGGCAACTCATTCTCCCGGATTGCGCGAGGTACTCATCGATGACCGCGAGTGTGCAGCGCCATGGTCGGTACCAGCTGTTCGAGACGCCACGGCAGAACCGGATCCTCGTCCTCAATGACGACCTCTGGTATGCATGGGTCGAGGGGCAACAGGGTGAGCTCCTCGTCCGCTCGGACTCCGACCATGAGAGCCGGGGCGTGATCCGGGAGGGTGAGTTCTACCTCGTCGACTTCACGGATGACCCCGGCTTTACCGACGTGCCGCACCTCTTCCTCGAGCGCGACGGCGGCTTCCAGGAGGTCATCCTCCCGAATGGCCTGCCCACCGATGACGACAACCAGAAACGGGTCGTGGGCACCGACAAGTCGATCCCGCGCGAGGACCTCGAGCAGGCCCTCGGGACGGATGGTCGCGACGCGTCCAACCGGTCCGGGGAGCATGGTCGCGAAGCCAAGCCGGGCGGCGGCGAACTCGCCCTCGCGATCCCGGGCTTCGACGAATTGTCCATCCGGGGGGCGCGCCCGCACCTGGACGACCTGAGCGACGATGAGCTGCGTGCGCTGCGATCGTACGAGGAAGACCACAAGCGACGGAAGACGCTCCTGCACGAGATCGACCGCCGGCTCCGCTGACTGAGGGAACGACCATGGCACGACAGGGACGGGGCACGGCCCGGAAGAAGAAGCGTGCGACGCGTGCGGTGCGCCTCACGCGCGCATCGAAGGCGCGACCCGCCGGACGCAACGGCAGCGCGCCGCAGGAGCGCGTCGCGCAGTACCCGAGGCGCCAGGCGGCGCAGCGCATCGAGTCGCCGGGCCTCGAATCGGAACTGGATCCCCGGCCCCAGTTCGAGGCGCCTGCGTATCGACCGGCGGGCAAGCTCCACGGCCGGAAGGCGCTCGTCACGGGCGGCGATTCGGGGATCGGACGTGCCGTGACGGTGTTGTTTGCCCGCGAAGGCGCGGACGTGGCGATCGTGTACATGAAGGAGGAGCAGTCGGACGCCGAGGAGACACAACGCAACGCCGAGGCGGCAGGTCGTCGGTGTATCCTCATCCCGGGCGATGTGACCAACCCGCGATTCTGTCGCGAGGCCGTCAGGCGCGCCCATCGCGAACTGGGCGGTCTCGACCTCCTCGTCAACAACGCGGCGTTCCAGGAGAGCGTCGAACAGCTCGAGGACATCTCCGACGAGCAGTGGGACCGCACGTTCAGGACCAACATCCATGCGTACTTCTGGGTGACAAAGGCGGCGCTGCGGTACCTCAAGCCGGGATCCGCGATCATCAACACCGGATCCGTGACCGGATTGCAGGGCAGCGGGAAGCTGCTGGACTATTCGGCCACGAAGGGGGCGATCCACACATTCACCAAGTCGCTCGCGCAGAGCCTGGTGGATCGCGGCATTCGCGTGAACTGCGTGGCGCCGGGTCCGGTGTGGACGCCGCTCAACCCGGCCGATGCCGGGCGTTCCCCCGAGGACATCGCCACCTTCGGGACGGATCAGCCGATGCACCGGGCGGCGCAGCCGGAAGAGATGGCCCCCGCGTACGTGTTCTTCGCATCGGAGGCGGATTCAAGCTACGTGACCGGTGAAGTCCTGGCAGAACTGGGTGGTGAGACTACAGCGGGCTGAACCGGACACGCGGTGGACCGATCTTCGCGTCCGCGATAGCAGATTCGGGTAGCGTCGCGATACAATGCGCTTCCCTGAACCGGCGGGACATTCTGATGGTTGGCACTCCACGCGATAATCTGGACGTCGACGCCGAGGTGGTCGCTCAGCTGCCGATCGGCCTGTGCGTGTGCGATGCCCCGGATGGCATGCTGCGCCTGTACAACCGGCGCGCCGCCGAGTTGTGGGGTCGCGAGCCGCGGCTGCAGCACCCCGATGAGCGCTACACGGGCGCGTTCCGGATGTACGATCTCGATGGGACGCCGATCGACCCGATCGACACCGCCATCGCGAGGGCACTCCGCACGGGGGAACCGCAGACACGGGATATGCTCGTCGGCCGACCGGATGGCAGTCGCATCGCGGTGCATGCGCACGCGGTGCCGCTGCGTGACGGCGGCGGCCGCATCGTGGGAGCAATGGTGACGTACGAGGACATGCCCCTGCGGCAGCAGGCCGAGGATGCCGCGGCGTTCCTGGCGGCCATCGTCGCCACGGCGGACGATGCGATCGTGAGCAAGACGCTCGAGGGACGCATCACGTCCTGGAATGATGGCGCGCGCCGGATCTTCGGATACACGGAGACGGAAGTCATCGGGCGGCCGATCACGCTCCTCATCCCCCCGGACCGGCAGATGGAGGAAGAAGCCATCCTGGCCAGGCTGAAGCGGGGGCAGCGGATCGACCACTTCGAGACGGAGCGCGTCACGAAAGACGGGCGGCGGATCCCGGTCTCCATCACGGTGTCGCCGGTCAAGTCGCACGACGGCCGGATCATCGGGGCCTCCAAGATCGCCCGGGACATCTCCGACCGCCGGAGGTTCGAGCGCGAGCGCGAGGACCTGCTGTCGCGTGAACGGTCCGCGCGGGCGGAAGCGCAGGCGGCGAATCGTGCCAAGGACGAGTTCCTCGCCATGCTCGCGCACGAGCTGCGGAACCCGGTCGGCGTCATCGTCAACGCCCTGGCGATCCTCGATCAGCCCGCGGCGTCGGCCGAGTCGAGCGAGCGGGCGCGGCGTGTGGCCCGGCGGCAGACCGAGCACCTGGCGCAACTCCTGGACGACCTGCTGGACGTGGCGCGCATCACCGGCGGGCGCGTGGAACTGGATCGCGTGGCGGTGGACCTGCGACAGACCATCAAGGACGCGATCGAGTCCGTCCGGCTCCGCTTCGAGGCCAGGCAGCACGCGGTGAGGATGACGCTGCACCCCGGACCTGTCACGGTCGTTGGTGACCCGGTGCGCCTGCACCAGGTCCTGGGCAACCTGCTGCATAACGCGTGGAAGTACACGCCAACCGGCGGGTCGGTGACGGTCTCGCTGGAGGTCGAGGGCGGCGAGGCGGTCATCATCATCCAGGACACCGGGCTTGGGATCCCGGTGGAGAAGCTGGAGGCGATCTTCGAGTTGTTCACGCAGGCCAACCCGACGCTCGCGCGCACCGAGGGGGGGCTGGGCATCGGCCTCGCGCTCGTCCGCAAGCTCGTCAACGAGCATGGTGGACACGTGGAGGCCGAGAGCGACGGCCTCGGTTGCGGGTCGCGCTTTACCGTGCGCCTGCCCCTCGCGCCGGAATCGACCGTGGTCCGTCCGAACTCGGTCACGCCGTTGCCCCTGGGCAGGCAACGCCTCCTCGTCATCGAGGACAACCACGATGGGCGGGAGATGCTCGCCAGCGTGCTCCGGTTGTCCGGGCATGAGGTCCACGCGGCCGCGACCGGTGCCGAGGGCATCGAGATCGCCATGCGCGAGCGCCCGGACATTGTGCTGCTCGATATCGGGCTCCCGGACCTCGACGGGTTCTATGTGGGTCGCGAGCTGCGCCAGCGGTTAGGCGCGGCCGTGCGCCTCGTGGCCCTGACGGGCTATGGGCAGCCCCAGGAGCGCAAGCGCACCCGGGAAGCCGGCTTCGACGCCCACGTGGTCAAGCCGGTGGAGCCCGCCGCGCTCAACCAACTAATGCACCGGCTCGCGAAGCGGGGGACGACGCCCCCCGACCCCGCACAGGGCTGACGCGAGGGCGCGGCGGAGGTGGCACCAGCCCGTGGTCCCGCGCATCATTGCAGGACCACAACCGCCCCGACATGGACAAGCCGATCCGCAGCCTTCACCACGTCACCGCCACGGTGAGTGACGCCCAGGAAGACCTCGATTTCTACACCGGCCTGCTTGGACAGCGGCTCGTCAAGAAGACCGTGAACTTCGACAATACCGGCGTCTACCACTTCTACTATGGCGACGAACGGGGCACGCCGGGCACGATCATGACAACCTTTCCCTACGGGGCCTGGGGGGTCCGGCAAGGGCGTCATGGCGCAGGGCAGATCACGGCCACGTCCTTCTCGGCGCCCAGCGGCTCGTTGCCGTTCTGGCGGCAACGCCTCACGGAGATGGGGGTGCCGTTTGTCGACGAAGCGTCGGGATACGGAGAGGACGTACTGCGCTTCACCGACCCGTCGGGCCTGGTGATTCGCATTGTCGAGAGCAGGGTGGATGAGCGCGAGCCCTGGCGCGGCGCACGGGTGAATAGTGATAGCGCCCTGCGGGGAATCCACGGCGTCACCCTCACGGTGCGCGATCCGAGGCAGACGCTGGGGTTCATGACCGAGCTGATGGAGACCGCGATCGTCGGGGAGCACGAGGACGGCCTGCGCGTGGCGGTGAACGGCGACGCGCCCGGCCGGCTGGTGGAAATCGTTCGCGCGAGCGAGGGCACCGGCGCCGTGAACGGACTTGGCACGGTCCACCATGTCGCCTTCGCGGTGGACGATGCCGAGCAGCAACTCGAGATGCGGAAGGAACTGCTGCGACGCGGCGTGAACGTGACCGAGGTGATGGACCGGCAGTACTTCCGTTCGATCTACTTCCGCGAGCCGGGAGGCGTGCTGTTCGAAGTGGCGACGATTCCTCCCGGCTTCACCGCCGACGAGGCAATCGGCGAACTGGGGACCTCGCTGAAGCTCCCACCGTGGGAGGAGCCGCACCGGGCGTCGATCGAGGCGGCGCTGCCGGCGATCACGGTCCCATGACGATTGCGCCAGCCGCCCCGCACGGGGGACAGCCGGTCGTGCGTGCGGGCGTGGACCTGGACCGTGCGCGCGCCGCCGTCATCATGGTGCACGGACGCGGCGCCGGACCGGCGAACATCCTCGATCTGGTGCCCGCGATCGGGCACCCGGGTCTTGCGTACCTGGCGCCGGCCGCCAGCGGGGGAACCTGGTACCCGAAAAGCTTCATGGCGCCGATCGCCGAGAATGAGCCGGGAATCTCGTCAGGCATCGCCGTCATCCATGACCTGGTCGGTGTCATCACCGCGGCGGGGATCCCCACGAGCCGGATCGTGTTCCTCGGGTTCTCGCAGGGCGCGTGCCTGGCGAGTACGGCGGCCCAGCGCCGGCCGGACGCCTACGGCGGCGTGATCGCGTTCTCCGGGGGGCTGATCGGCCCGCCCGGGACCGTGTGGAGCGAGGCGGGGAGCTTCGCGTCTACCCCCGTGTTCCTGGGCTGCAGTGACGTCGATGCGCACGTCCCGGAAGCGCGGGTGCGCGAGACTGCCGCGGTCTTCCAGCGCATGGGCGCCTCGGTCACCACCCGGATCTACCCGGGGATGGGACACCTGGTGAACGAGGACGAAGCCGCCTTCGCCCGCGACCTGCTGTCCCGCGTGGCGCAATGATGTTCTCGTACGTTACGCATGAGGTGCGCGTCGTCTTCGGCGCCGGGACGGTGACGCGCCTCCCTGAGGAACTCGAGCGTGGCGGCTTCGACCGCGTCATGCTGCTGGCGACCGCGAGTCGGCCGGATGAGCGCGCCATGATCGCCAGGTTGTCAGGTGATCGGCTGGCGGGCGAGTATGCCGGCGCGCGATTGCATGTGCCTGTCGAGGTCGTGGCAGATGCGCGAGAGACCCTGGCGCGCCTGCGACCGGCGTCGCTGCTCGCGGTTGGCGGCGGCTCGGCCATCGGACTGGGAAAGGCACTTGCCTTCGAGTCCGGGCTGCCGCTCGCAGTGGTCGCCACGACCTACTCGGGTTCCGAGATGACGGCGATCTGGGGGAGCAGCGATGGAAAGGCCAAGCGCACGTTCCGCAACACGGAGGTGGCGCCCCGCCTCGTGATCTACGACCCGGAATTGACGTACGGCCTTCCTCCCGCCGTGAGCGCCGCGAGTGGCATGAACGCGATCGCGCATTGTGTGGAGGCGGACTATGCACCCGAGGCGAACCCGGTGGTGTCGTTCCTTGCGATGGAAGGGTTGCGGCACCTCGCGCGTCACCTCCCCACGGTGGTCGCATCACCGGGGGATGTCGATGGGCGATCCGGTGCGCTGCTCGGCGCCCACTTCGCGGGTCGCGCCCTCGACATGACGTCGATGGGGCTGGAGCACAAGCTGGCGCACATCCTCGGCGGCAGCTTCGGGCTCAACCACGCCGAGGCGCACGCGGCCCTCGTGCCGTGGGTGACTGCCTGGAACGCGCCCGCCGCGCCAGCGACCGTCGCGCGCATTGCCGGCGCGTTAGGGGTGGCGGACGGTGCCCAGGGACTGGTCGACCTGTCGCGACGCCTGGGGATTCGGACACTCGGCGAACTCGGGTTCGCGCCGGAACGGATCCCTCACGCGGTTGAGCTTGCCCTCGGGCTCAGCTTCCCGAACCCGCGACCGGTTGACGCCGAAGGGGTACGGTGGATCCTGGAGCAGGCGATGTAGTCGAGGAACCGCGCACGGTCCTCGACGAGACGATGAAAGTGACACCCCATTGCGGAGGATGAAATTGCGCTACCTCGCGATGATCCCTGTTGTCCTTGTGGTTGGCTGCGAGGGGCCGGCCGAAGAAGCGGTGCGGCCAGGCGACACCACCGCGACCGCGGCCGAGCCTGCGCCCTCCATGATGGTCGCCCGCGGACATGAACCCGGATGGATGGTCACGCTCACCGGCGACTCCATCGTGTACATCGGCCGTTACGGCCAGGACACGGTGAGGGCGCGCATTGGCGGTGTCGTCACGCAGGACGGAAGGACGACGTGGACTACGTCGCCGGACGCCGGGCTCACGGTCACTGCGACGCGCGAGGGTTGCACCGATGGTGCGACGGGAATGCCGCATCCATTCGCTGTCCGTGTTGCCAGGGACACCGCGACCGTTCAGGGCTGCGGCGGCGACCCGGCGTCCCTCCTCACGGGCGGACCGTGGACTGTCCGCGTCATCAGCGGCGACACCGTGACGGCCACGGCGCCGACGATGCAGTTCGATGAAACGGGCCGGGTCTCCGGCACCACGTCGTGCAATCAGTATTCGGGTCCTTACACGCTGACCGGCGAGGGACTGGCCTTCGGTCCCGTTATTGCGACCAAGCGCGCCTGCGAAGCGCCGCTCATGCAGCAGGAGCAACGCTTCCTCCAGGTGCTGGCGATGGTTGCCCGTTTCGAGTTGCCGGCGCCCGGGGAGCTACGGCTGCTCACGAATGACGGCGGCTCCATCGTCGCGCGCCGGAACTGAAGCGAAAGGCTCACCGCCTGCCGAGTGCCGCGGCAATGGCGTCCATCGCGGGGTCACGTCCCGCGAGCAACGCCTCGATGGTGAGGGGCGCCTCGAGGTCCGGCGCAAGCGAACTGACGCTGATCGAGTGCCGGACGATGGAGCCGTGGCAATCGGTGTAGCGACGGCACGCGTCGCGATAGTCATGCCGTTCGGTGGCGAACGACATCGCTGCGCCGGAGTACGAGAGCCGCGCCAGCCGCCCCTCCGCCCAGAACTCCAGCCGGTCGCCGACCGGTTCCCCGACGATGGTCACGCGGTCCTGGCCGGCCTGCTCGAGGTAGCCCGCCGTCGAGATGGCGGCGGAGAAGGTCCACGGGCTGGTGAGGACGAAGATCCGGCCGGGGATCAGCGACGGGAGCCTCTGCACGAAGTCCCGCGTGTTGTTGAGGTCCCCGCCGCCATTCGTGCGCAGGTCGAGGACGAGGTGTGTCGGGCGGGCACGCCGGATCTCGTCGGTCGCAAGCGCCAGGAAACCGGCGATGGCCTGGCCGGGAACGTCATGGTTGGCGCGAAGCTGGACCACCAGCGCCTCCAGCTCCGGCGCGGCCCGCATTCGATAGAACTGGCTCGCGTCCTGGAAGGCCCACGGTGCGCGTTCGCGCGGCACGGCGAACCGCCACGTCCCGCGATCGGTATCGAGGGGCTCGGGAATCAGCCACCGCGACGTCGCGAACGCCTCCCGGCGAGCATCGGGGGGATCGGCGACCACGTGCCGGTCGACGGTGCGCCCGTCAGGCAGCTGGAACCGGTAGGTCGCCGCGTCGGGGCGGGACGTCACGCCGGCCTCCAGCATCTGGTCGGGTGACTCGAGGAAGAACGGGACGTGCCGGTCCCGCCAGGCAGGGGTGCCGCCCCACAGGGTGTGCGCCGTGGCGCGGACCTCGCGGATCGCCCTGCCGTCGATGGCCACCAGGCGCGCGCCGAGCAGGTCGGCGTGGGCGGTGTCGGCGCGGAGAACGTAGAACTGCTCACCCAGCGGGACGAGGCGGAGCGGGACGCGTGCATAACGACGCGATCGGAGGGACGCGGGCGACCCGGTGTGGCCGTTGTCGGCGAGGGCGACGATGCGCGCCAGCTCGAGCTCGAAATGGGCGGAAGTCACCGTGGTGATGTCCTCCTCGAGCTGTCGCAGTCGCCTGGTTGCCTCGGCCCTCGCGCCGGCGGAGTACGAGTGGTCAACGCCGAAGAATTCGCGGCGGAAGGTGGCGAGGTCGCCCCGGCGGCCTTCCGCCACGGCCGTCGCCTGGCCCTGGATGTCCGGGGCAATGCCGGCGAGCACAAGCGTCGCCGCGAGGATACAGAGTTCATTCCGCATTCGCGCACCTCCGTGGTTCTCCTATCGGAAGTCTATAGGACATCGACGCCGGTCAGGGAGCCGGACGTGACGGACGGCGTGCACGCCCTCGTGAGCCGGAGCCTGGCGGGATAAGTTCCCGGGATGAAACCACTCCTCGCCACCACGGTCCTCGCGCTCCTGGCCGCGACCCCGCTCTGCGGACAGGGAATCCAGGGAGATGCCACCTTCGCCCGGCATACCTTCAGGTCAGGGGAAGCGATGGAGGGAGTGCGGATTCACTACACCACGCTCGGCCGACCGCGGCGCGATGCCGCGGGCGTGGTTCGCAACGCGGTGATGATCCTCCACGGCACCGGGGGGACCGGGCGCGGCTTCCTGTCCGCCACCTACGGGGGAGTGCTGTTCGGGCCGGGCCAGCTCCTCGACACGGCCAGCTACTATGTCATCCTCCCCGACAACATCGGGCACGGCGGGTCGAGCAAGCCCAGTGACGGGATGAAGATGCGGTTCCCGCACTACAACTACGACGACATGGTCGCGCTCCAGCACAGGCTCCTGACGGAGCACCTCGGGATCAACCACCTGCGGTTGATCATGGGGACGTCCATGGGGTGCATGCACGCCTGGGTGTGGGGATACACGTATCCCGCGTTCGCCGACGGGTTGGCGCCGATGGCCTGCGTGCCCGCGCCGATCGTGGGGCGTAATCGCATGATGCGCCGGATGATCATGGACTACGTCCGGAACGATCCCGAATGGAAGGGCGGGGACTACACCGCGCCGCCCCCGGGGCTGCGCGCATCATTGGGCATGCTCTTCATGATGACCAGCGCCCCGCTGGTGCAGCATCGCCAGGCGCCGACTCGTGAGGCAGCCGACTCGGCGATCATCCGCTACGTGGAAGCACGAGTTCCCACCACCGACGCGAACGACCTCCTGTACTACTTCGACGCCTCGCGCGACTACGATCCATCGCCGCACCTGGAGCGCGTGACCACGCCGGTGCTGGCGGTCAACTCGGCCGACGACCTCGTGAATCCGCCCGAGCTGGGGCTGATGGAACGGTTGATCCCGCGCGTTCCGAACGCCCGGTTCGTGCTGATCCCGATCAGCGACGCGACGCGCGGGCATGGCACGCACTCGCTGCCGGCGGTCTGGGGCGCCCAGCTCCGGGAGTTCCTGTCGCGCCTGCCCGAGCGGTGAGGCCCCTCAGTCGAGTCGCATCGCGATCACCGGGCTGACGCGGGTGGCGCGCCGCGCAGGGAGCCAGGCGGCCAGGATGCTCACGAGCACGAAGGCCAGCGCGGTCCCGGCGAAGCTGACGGGGTCGGTCGCGCTGAGGCCCGTCACCAGGAAGACGGACAGCGGCCGCGTGGCGAGGGCCGCGATGAGCAGGCCAAGGCCAACCCCGATCCCCACCAGCATGGTCACGTCGCGGATCACGAGGCGCAGGATGCCGCGGTTCGTCGCCCCGAGGGCGACGCGAATCGCGATCTCGCTGATCCGGCGGCTCACGGTATATGAGACGATGGCGAAGAGCCCGAACATCGCCAGGACGAGCCCGAGGATGCCCAGGCTCCCCAGCACCGCGGCACCGACCTGGCTGGGCAGGAATGCGAGGGCCAGGGCGGCCCGCATCGGTTTCACGTCCACGGCCATGGTCCGGTCGATTTCCCCCAGGGCGGCGCGGACCGCCGGCAGCATCGCCGCGGGGTCTCCCTGCGTCCGGACGATGACGTAGCCGAGCTTCAACCCTTCCGGCTCCTGGCGAAGCGGCCGGTAGATCGCCGCCCGCTGCTCCTCGCCTAACGTGCGGTGCTTCCCGTTGGCGACCACGCCCACGATGGTGAAGTCCATCGGATGGTCCCGGCTGAGCACCTGCACGCGGCTGCCGACGGCGTTTCCGCCCCCGATGTACCGCCGGACGAACTCCGCGTTGACCACGCCGACCGCGGGCGCCCCGGCGCGGTCGGCGTCGAGGAACTCGCGCCCCTGCAGGATCCGCGTGCCTGACGTAACGAAGTATCCCGGCCCGGGAAGGGTGAGGGCGAACTCGATGTGCTGCGGATCGCCGCCGTCGATGCGCGCGTTGAGTCCGCTCGTCGACCCGCCATGCATCGTGAGCGGGACGGCGTTCGCGTATGCCGCCGCGGTGATGCCGGGATGCCCCCGCATCTTCTCGACCGCTGCGTCGAGGACGGCCAGCGGGTCCGGTGCTGCCGGCGTTCCCTCGAGGAACCCGAGTTCCGCGACGAGGGAGCGCTTGACGTCGAACCCGGGATCGGTGAACTGCGTTCGCGCGAGGTTCCGCACGAAGAGGAACGCGGTCACCAGGAGCACGGTGGACACCGTCACCTGCCCGGCCAGCAGGGCGCTGCGGGCACTGAACCGCCGGGTCGCGTACTGTGGCTCCTCGCGCTTGAGCGACGGGGTGAGCACGAGGCGGGTCGCGCCCAGGGCCGGCAGGAGGGAGCTCAGCACCATGCTGAGGAGGACCAGCGCAAGCGCGCCCAGCATGATGGTCGCGTCAGGCGCGAGCTGCAGGTCGAACGGCACCGGGATCGGAAGGGTGATCCCGTTGACCACCTTCATGAACGCGAAGCTGAGCAACAGGCCGCCCGTGGTGCCAAGGAGCGCCAGCCAGAATCCCTCGACGAGGAACTGCTGCAGCAACCGGGCGCGCGTCCCGCCGAGCGCAAGGCGGATGGCGATCTCGCGGCGCCGGGCGGTGCCGCGGGCGATCAACAGGCCGGCCACGTTGGCGCACGCGATCAACAGCACGAACAGCGACACGAGCCCGAGCAGCGCGAAGAAGCCGCCGATCATCGTCCCCTTGCCGGTCAGCGCGCCGAGCGGCGCGAACTCCTGGACGCCCGCGTACAAGGTGTCGCGCTCGAGGCGACCGAGCCGGCGATCCACCGCGTTGAGCTGGGAGCGCCCCTGGGCGAGCGCCTGTCCCGGCTTCAGGCGTCCCACGAGCTGGACGATGCGGTCGCCTGGCGTGAACATTTCCGGTATCAGGGACCGATTGATCGGCACGTACACGCCGGGGGCGATGGCGAAGCCAGCCACGCTGCGCAGGCGCGCGGGCAACACTCCCATGATCGTGTAGCTCTCGCCGTTGAGCACCAGCCCGCGCCCGACGACGGCGGGATCGGCCCGCAAGGGGCCCTGCCAGAATCCGTGGCTGACGATCGCCACCCGGGGATCGGCCTCGGCGCGCGCCTCGGCGGCGGTGAATGCGCGTCCCTGCGCCACGGGCACGCCGGTGACGTCGAAGAAGTTCGCGGTCACCAGCATGGGCGTGATGGAGACCGCGGCGTCGCCGTCGAGCCAGTTGACCTGCTTCTCCAGCGAATAACCGGCGATGCCCGCCAAGGCGTCACTGGCATCGAGGTCGAGCCACCGCTGGTACGTGGCGTGGCTCCCGTGGCTGACGCGCATCTGCACCAGCTCCCCGGGGCGCCGCGCGTCGGGCCTGGCGAACACGAACTCCTTGGCGAGGCTGAGCACGGCGATGTTGCCGCCCGCTCCCAGCGCGATGGACGTCGTCGCGGCGAGGAGGAGGATCGGTTCGCGCAACAACCCTCGCAGGGTGTAGCGGAGGTCGCGCATGAGGTTGTCGAGGCCCGACCATCCGCGGGCATCCCGGGCTGCTTCCGTCACGTTGTCCATTCCTCCGAAGGTGCGCATGGCCTCGCGCCAGGCCTCGTCAGGCGGCACGCCGCGCGCGACATGCTCGGCCGCCTGCTGTTCGATGTGGGCCCGCAGCTCGCGCTGGAGTTCCTGGTCCACCCGCTCCCGGTGGAGGAGGGAGCGCAGGCGGAGCCGGGCGATGTCGGTCCAGCGAGGCATGGGCGCGGTCGTCAGGCGTTGCGGAGCACGAGCCCGATGGCTCCCGAGAGGCGCACCCACTGCGAGAGCTCCTCGCTGAGCTGGGCGCGCCCGGCCCGGGTGAGCGAGTAGACCTTCGCCTCGCGTCCCGTGTCGGTGCGCTGCCATTCGGCGCTGAGCCAGCCCTGCTGCTCGAGCCGGTGCAACGCGGGGTAGAGCGATCCCTGCTTGATCTGCAGCACGTCGTCCGACACGACCTGGATACGCTTGGCGATCGCCCAGCCGTGGCGGGGGCCGGCGGCGAGCGACTTGAGGATCAGCACGTCGAGCGTGCCCTGGATCAGGTCCGACGGTTTCACGAAAGCCCCATGCCAAGATGATCTACAACCATGCCTCGATTATCTACACAAGACAACGGGGAGGCTCCAGCAGAGGTTTCAGGCGCCCGGGACGTCGGGTTTCATCCCGTCCCCCGGTCGGGGATATCCCATTGCTGGCGGCAGCCAGGGGCGGCGATGTTATGTCGATCCCCTGCGACAGGTGCTCATGCGTACTTCCATCCTCCTCCGCACCGCCGGCGCGTCGACGCTCCTGCTCGCCGTCGCGGCGTGTCGGGATTCCACGGCGCCGGACACCGGTGCCAGCCTCGATGACGCGCTGGTCCAGATGGCCTCCGCCGACGCCCTGGCCGGACCTGGTGTGGCCCTGATGGGCGGGATCGCGGCGCCGGCCTCGACCGGCCCGAACGCGTGCGCCTTCAGCGTCTCCAGCCGGCGCTTCGAATGCCCTGAGCACTCGAACGGCGGCTTCACGATCGATCGGTACTACGAGTTGCTCGACGCGTCCGGTGCGCCCCTGTCCGGGTGGAGCAGCGCGGTGGTGGCCATCCGCAACGTGGCCGACGTATCCGCCAACCTGACGCGCGACACGCCGCTCCTGGGACCGGTTTCGCTGGTGCTGTCGGCGCACGACGAGTCGACGCTGAGCGGACTGCAATCCCCGACGCAGGTCCTCACCGGGACGAGCACCTCGAACACCACCACGAGCAGCAGCCTCGGGACCCAGGTCGTGAACGGCACGCGGTCGATGAACCTCGCGATGCCGCCGCGCGGTTCGTCCTCCATGTACCCCTCGGGCACCATCACCATGAACAGCGTGGTGACCGGGCACCCGGGTGCCACCACGATGACGATGACCTACAACGGCACGCCTGTCGTGACGATGTCCATGGCGATGGCGGGCGGTCCGGCGATCACCTGCACGCTGGACCTGTCCCGGCCGGGCGTCCCGCCCGTGTGTGACCCGTAGCCCTACTCCTCGCGCAGGGCCACGGTCGGGTGCACCCGTGCCGCGCTGCGCGCGGGGACAAAGGCGGCCAGCACGGCGACAACGCCTAACGCCAGCACGGCCAGCAGGAACGGGCCCGCCTGGCCGTCGAGGTGCGCCGGCACGCTGCCAGGCAGGCGGGATGCGAGGGTCCGCGCGATGCCCACGGCGAGCACCGTGCCCACCATGGCCCCGGCGCCGGCGTAGACCGCCGCGTACCGCATGAAGTGCCGGACGATGCGCCCCGGCGACGCACCCAGCGCCATGCGGATCCCGATCTCGGCGCGCTGCTGCGTCACCGCGTACCCGATCACCGCGTAGAGGCCTAACGTCGCGAGAACCAGTGCCGCGAGGCCCAGCACGGTCAGCACCGTGCTGGCCACCCGGATCGGCAGGAAGGGAACCGCACTGTAATCGTCGAGCGTGGCGGGACTGGACGCGGTGAGTCGTGCATCCACGCCCTCGACCGTGCGCCGCAACAGCGGTACCAGGGCCAGGGGAGATCCCGTGGTCCGGGCATGGAGGACGATCGTGAAGCTCGCCCACTGGCCGAAGGGCAGGTAGACGAACGGGGGCGACGGTTCTTCCAGCGGCGCCAGGAACTCGTACTTCCCGTTCGCCGCCACGCCGACCACGGTCACTTCCCGGTCATCCACACGGAGGCGACGACCGATCGCGGTCCTGTCCCCCCAGAAGCGTTTCGCGAACGCCTCGTTGACCACCACGACCGGGGCCGACTCGGCGCGATCCGATGCGTCGAGGGCGCGGCCCTCGACGATCGGGATGCCCATCGTGTCGAAGTAGCCGGCGGTGACCGCGTTGGTCAGGAACGTCATCGACTCGCCCGGCCGCGGCGCATAGCCGTCCACGGCGGTGTTCGCGAGGGAGTAGCCGAGGAACCCGAGCGGGACGAAGGAGGCGGCGGCGGCGCGCTGGACGCCCGGCAGCGCCGATACGCGTTCGACCAGCCGCTCGGCCAGGGCCTGGCGCGTGGCGTCGTCGCTGACGCCGGCAAGGTCGAAGTCCACCGTCGCGAGCAGGACCTGTTCCGGCGCGCGGAAGCCGCGATCGACCAGTTGCAACTCGTTGAGTCGCTGGATGAACAGCCCGGCCGTCGCCAGGACGGCCAGCGACAGCGCGAACTGGGCACTGACGAGCGTTCCGCGGACCCGACCGCCCTGCGCTGTCCCCCCGCGCGTTCCGCCGCCGGTGAGCGAGGCGCGGACTTCGACCCGGGTCGCCTTGAGCGCCGGGGCGAGCCCGAATGCAAAAATGGTTGCGACGCCGATGGCGGCAATCACGAGGATTACCGTGCCGTCGAACGGCGTCTCCACGACCAGGGGCAACGGGGAAGGCGGTGCCAGCGAGTTGAGCATGTTCCGGGACCAGGCGGCGAATCCGGTGGCGAGGACCACGCCGCCCAGGGCAAGCAGGAAGGACTCGGTCATCAGCTGCCTGACGACGCGGGCCGCGCGCGCGCCGAGCGCCAGTCGCACGGCGATCTCGTGCTCGCGCGAGGCGCTGCGCAGCAGCAGCAGGTTGGCCACGTTCGAGCAGACGATGAGCACCACGAGGAACGACAGGCCGAGCATGACCTTGAAGATCGGTGCCATCCGTTCGACCGGTCCGACGTCCAGCGTCCTGGCGAACATGCCGACATCGCGGAGGGCGGTGTGGGCGGCCGACAGTTCCGCGCCGAGGGATGTCGCGGCGGCACTGGCCGACTCGAGGGTGATCCCGGGCGCGAGCCGCGCGAAGACGTCGAGCCATCGGATGTCGCGGTCCTCCAGGAGCGCGGGGTTGCCCAGGTCGTGCTGGAGCGCGAGCGGGACCCACATCTCGAGCCCGAGCCGGGAGATCGTGCCGGTGAAGCGCGGCGGCGCGACGCCGACGATGGTCACCGCGCGGTCGCTGACCCAGAGCCGCTGCCCGATGATGTCGCGCGCGCCATGGAACCGCCGCAGCCAGAAGCCATGACTGATGACCGCCACGGCAGCATTCCCACCGACCCGTCCCTCGTCAGGCAGGAACGTGCGGCCGAGGATCGGGCGCACGCCGAGCACCTCGAAGTAGTCGGCGCTGGTCATCGCACCCCACACCGGCTCGGCGTGGCGCAACTCGGCCGTGGTCGATGTGCGCACCGCGAACCGGCGGATGCCATGGGCACCAAAGGCGGTGAAGGCGTCGCGGCGCGCCTCACCCGTGTCGCGGGCGATGTCGAGCCAGGTGGGGTGCGCGATGAGTTCCTCGCCCCGCAGCGTCCCGGTGCGGAGCGAGACCAGGCCGGCCGGGTCGGTCACCCCCGGCACCGGATTGGAGACGATGCTTCGCGTCCACACGAAAACCGCGCCGGTTGCCCCGATGCTGAAGCCCAGGCAGAGGATGATGGTGGCCGACGCGAGCGCCGACTTCCGCAGGGCGCGAAACGCGAATCGGAAGTCTGCCGAGAGGCCGTCCAGGATGGTTGTCATCCCACCCAACCTGATGGATCACCTTCAGGACAACCAGAGCCCGGTGTCGATGGCGCCCCACCACGCCGCGTTCTGCGGACGTGCCGGTCTGGCGCGCGCCATTGACCCTAGGAGTGATGGCGTGGGTCGGTGGGGGCAGTATCTTCTCTCAAGGATCCGTTCCCTTCCCGGCGCGCGGGCTCGCGGCCTGTCGTGATCGGTCGAAGGCGAGGCCGCAACTGGGGGTGGCGTCGACCAGCCCCGCTTCAAGGAGATTGCTTGTGCTGAAACTCATCGCAGGAACGGCAGTCGTGATGTTGGCCTCGGTGGGGACGTCGACACGGGTCGCCGCCCAGGCTGGCAGCGCCGTCACCAGCGCCGAACTGGAGGCCGCTGTCCTCGCAGCGCCCTCCACGAACAGGGAGACCGTCCAGCGTTTCCTCCGTGACAGCCTTGTGAACGAGGTGGCCACGAAGATGGGGATTCGGACGGCGGAGCTCGCTGCCCTCGCCAGCACCCTGGATGAGGCGACGCTGGCGAAGGTTGCGGACCGCACCCGCGCGGCGGACCGCGACCTGGCCGGCGGTGACCAGGTGGTGATCAGCACGACGGCCATCATCATCGTGCTCCTGATCCTCATCCTGCTGACGCGGTAATACCGCGGCCCCTGTGCGGCGGATCGCCCGGACGCTCGCAGCGTTAGGCGGTCTGGGCGCGTCGCTGGGCGGTGCGTCGGCGACCGCCCAATCGCCGGCCGCGGAACCGGGTCGGGGGGCGCCGCCCGCCCTGGACGTCCCGTACCTCCCGCAGTCGGAATTGCTCTGCGGCGGTGCGGCCGTCGCGATGGTCGAGCGCTGGTGGGGGAAACGCGGGGTCTACGCCGAGGACTTCGCCGCCCTGGTCCGGCCGGAGCTGCAGGGGATCCGCACCACCGACCTCGCGGCTGCGGCGCGCTCCCGCGGATGGGACACGCGGACCTTCGATGGGACGCCGGACGCGGTTCGCCAGATCCTCGCCGGGGGAATCCCGGTGGTCGCGCTCATCGAGGTCGCGCCCCGCCGCTTCCACTATGTGGTCCTGCTCGGCTGGGCGGAGGGCAGGGTCACGTACCACGACCCGGCGATTGCACCCAGCCGGCTCGTGGCCGAGGCCCGGTTCCTGAAGGAGTGGAGCGGGGGCGAACGATGGGCGATGGTGCTGAGACCGGGAACGCGTTCCCCGGGGGAACCGGTCACGGACTCGGTGCGGCCGATGCCGGTCGCGTCAATGCCCTGTGGCCCGTGGATCGACCAGGCGCTGGAGGCCGTCGCCGCCGGACGGCTCGAGGACGCCGTCGTGTTGTTAGGCGAGGCCGGGCGCGCGTGCCCCGAGGAGCCGGTGATACTGCGCGAGCTTGCCGGGGTCCGGTTCAAGCAGCGCCGGCTGTCCGAGGCCATTCGCCTGTCGATGCAGTACGTGGGGCGGGTCCCTGGTGATGCCCATGCCTGGAATCTGCTGGCGACGAGCCGATATCTCGCGGGCGATCGGGACGGTGCGCTCCGGGCCTGGAATATGGTCGGCCTTCCCATCGTGGACCTGACGCGCATCGACGGGGTCCGCGGGATCCGGTTCCGGACCATCGCCGACGCTGTGGGAGCGCCTCACGGGACCGTCCTGACTCCCTCCGCCCTCGCGCTGGCCCGTCGCCGCCTCGGCGACCTCGGTGCCATACGTCGGGCCGCGGTGGACTTCCAACCGGTCACGGATGGCCGTGCGGAGGTGCGGGCCGTGGTGGTCGAGCGTCCGGTGTTGAACGCGGCACCGCGGCTGCTGGTTGCCAACGGTCTGCGCGCGATCACGCAGCGCGCAATCGGCGTGAGCGTTGCCACCCCGACGGGTGCGGGTGAACTGTGGACCGCTGATTGGCGATGGGAACACGCCCATCCGCGACTTGCCCTTGGGGTCGACGTCCCCATCCGGCTTGGGGTGACCGGCACGATGACGCTCACCCGTGTCCGCAAGCGATTCCGATTCGCCGTCGATTCGGCGGCATCGGGCGCCTTCGAGGAGAGTCGGAGCGCCGGCAGCGTGTCCTTCGGTGGATGGATCACGCCCGACTTGCGTCCCCACGTCGGGATTGGATTCCAGCGCTGGTCCGGGGGCAGGGAGTACCTGGACCTCAGCGCTGGCGCGGAGTTCCGCTTCGCCGGTGACCGGCTCGTCATCGCCACGAATGGACAGTTTGCCCAGGCCCTCGCCGCCAATGCCTCGTGGCTCCGCGGGGAGGTCCGGGGGCTCTGGTCGTCGGCCGCTGACCTGGGGCGCCGCGGCTGGTCGGCACGCCTGGGGCTGGACCTGACGAGTCGCGACGCACCGCTCGGCGTCAGGCCGGTCGCGAGCGGCGATGATCCATGGGTCATTCCCCTTCGGGCGCATCCCCGGACGCGCGGCGGCCTGCTCCCGGGCGCGACCACCGGTCAGGGCATGATCCATGGCGGCCTGTCCGGTGACCAACCCGTCCATCGGGCAGGACTGTTCACGGTGGCCATCGGCGTCTTCGTCGACGGCGCCCGGATCATGGATCCCGCGGACGGCTCCGGGCGCGATCGGCTCCATGTCGATGCGGGTGGCGGCATCCGGATTGGCATCCTCGATGGGCAACTCGGCGTCGTGCGCGTCGACCTGGCCCGGGGGCTCATGAGTCATCGTTCTGCGCTGTCCGTGGGACTGCACCAGCGCTGGCCACCATTCCGGGACGGCATTCGTCCGCCGTGAACGATTCAGGGGTCGGGTAACAGCTTACCGCGCGGCGCGGGGCCCCCGGTCATCATTCACCATGCGCTTCTCGCCGCCGGCCGGACTCCGCAAGCGAATGACGATCTGGAGCGTCCTCCTCGCCGCGCTCTGGATCTTCATCCTGGTCAAGCTCGCCCCTCACCTGGGCGCGATCGTGGGCGTGCGCAGCGGTGGGGATATCGCACCCGCGTTCTCCGTCACGACCCTCGATGGCGCGGAGCTGTCCTCGTCCGACCTGCGCGGGAGGGTGGTGCTGGTGAACTTCTGGGCGACCTGGTGCCTGCCGTGTCGCGCGGAAATGCCATTGCTGGAAAGCATGTGGAAACGACACGCGGCCGAGGGCTTCGTCCTCGTCGGCTTCTCGACGGATCGCGGCGGGGTGGATGGCGTGCGCCGGTTCCTGTCGGAGCGAAGCATCACGTATCCGGTGGCGATCGTTGCCCAGGACGTCGAGGCGGCGTTCGGGGGAGTGCGCGGCATCCCGACGTCCTTCCTGCTCGATCGACAGGGACGCATCGTGCACCGTGTCGTCGGGCCGCTCGCGCCCGCGACGCTCGAGCTGGCGGTCCGGCGCCGCCTTGCCCGATAGTTGGCTCCCGTGTGCGCCGACGCGCCGTGCGGAGCGCGGCGGCCCGGTCAGCGCTTCCGGGCGGGGCGCCTGGCGTCCCCGAACGACTCGAGGAGGCGAAGAAGGGAGCGCTCACAATGCCGGAGCCGGCCGCGTGACGCGGCAAGTTCGCCGACCGCCGCCACCGGCTTCCTCACCACGCGGCCGCCCTCGAAGGCCCGGATGATGGCCGGGGAGATGTAGGACGCGCGACACACCGCCGGTGTATTTCCCAGCGTTTCCGCGGTTTCCCGCACCGCGATCGCCACCCGGCGTCGGAGGGCGCTTGGAGAGTCGGCAGGATCGAAGCCGATGCGGGCAAGGGCACAGGCGCAGGTCATCGTACCGGCCCACGTCCGGAAGTCCTTGGCGCTGAACGCGTCCCCCATGGCGTCCTTGATGTAGGCGTTGATGTGCTGACGGCGGACTTCCTTCCAGGTCCCGGATGCGTCCTGGAACGTGAAGACGCGGCGCCCGCCAGCCTTGAGCAGGGCGCGGACCGTCGCCGCGACGCGCCGATCGGCGAAGTCATAGACGTGTCCCTTGCCGCTCTTGCCGTTGAAGCGCAGCCGGACCGAGTGGCGGCCCACCTCGACGTGCCTCGGACGCAGCGTGGCGATGCCGTAGCTGCCGTTCTCGCTGGCGTACTCCTCACTCCCGGGCCGAAGAAAGCAGATCGAGAGGATCCGGAGGATGCAGGCGACCACGCGTTCCTGGCCGTAGTCGTTCCGCGACAGGTCACGGGATACGCGAGCCCGCAGCGCAGGAAGTCCCCGGGTAAACGCGATGAGCCGCCGGTGCTTCCGGCGTTCGCGTCGCGCCACCGCCCGCTCGTGATACAGGTACTGCCAGCGCCCCGCCTTGTCCTTGCCGACGGCCTGGATCCACGCCGACGCGGAGGGATCGATGGCGACCGAGCGCCAGGCCGGCGGGATGCGCATGCCCTCGATGCGCGCCAGTTGCCGCAGGCCCGGCGGGCTGCGCAAGGGCCTGCCGTTCCGCGCAAGACGATATCGAAAGCCGGACCTGATCCCGCCCAGTCGCAGGATGCCGTCCGACTGCAGGTCGCTGACAACGGTCACCGGACGTCCTACCGGTCACCCCGGGTGGGGTTCCCGCCGGTCCAGCACGCCTAACGTACGGAGACGAACCGCCGGGATCGGCAGCGCGACGGCCCGCGCCGCCGCCGCGCGGGTCGCGGTGCCGCGCTCAGGGCTGGAATCCGGCCGAGATCAGCTGGGCGCGCGTGAAGTACCTGCCATTGGCGATCACGCCGGTGACGCGATAGGTCGCGGAGATATCCTGGAGCGGGTTCCCCTCGACGATGGCCAGGTCGGCGATCCGTCCGGCCTCGATCGTGCCGACGTTCAGCCCCAGGGCCTGCGCCGAGTTGACCGTGGCGGTCTTCAGCGCCTGGTAGGGCGTCATCCCCGCGGCGACGTAGGCGAGGATCTCGGCCTGGACGTTGGCCGCGTTGGGCGTGTCCGTTCCCGCCACCACGCGGGCGCCGGCGTTCTGGGCGTTCACGATCATCGCGTCGATGCCTCCCTGCGTCGCCGCGCCTCCGCCCCGCCCACCGCGCCCGCCGGCGGCTCCGCCGCGCCCGGCCCCTCGCGCGCCGCCGCGGCCCCCGCCGGTCACGCTGGCGCTCAGCCACGCGGGATACAACCCGAACCGCTCGTCGGCGCGGAGGGCCGTGTCGGCCGCCAGCATCCGGGCCATGGTCGCGCCGCCTAACGCCATCGTCGGGCTGAAGGTCATTCCCGACTTTCCCCAGAGCTGGGCGACGTCGTCGTAGCTCCGGTTGAGCGTCGCCACCTTGGGGGAGAAGCCGCGCCGGCTCGTCCCGGTCGTGTGCTCCGTCCCGTCGAGCCCCGACAGGGCCGCCGGGTAGACTTCATGCGACGAGGTGCGCATCCCGTTCGCGCGCCCGAACTCGGCGATGCGCTTCGCCTGCAGGTCGGGCATCCGCACGTACGCCTTCAGGACATCGTGCCCCAGCGCCTTCGCCCGCGCGAGTTCCAGCTCGAGGTGGGCCGAATCGTGGATGGCGACCGCCATCTTGTAGTAGACGCGCTGCCATTCCATGAGGTAGCCGGCGGCGACGATGCGGGGACCGATGCGCACCCCGGCCTCGACGGCCTCCTTGTCCTCGATGCCCTCGTACGGCGTGCTGCCCGGGCTCCGGACCGTCGTGATGCCGAATGCCAGCGCGGCGCGCTCGTGCGCCTCGCCGAGATCCTTCTGCATGTGCGAGTGGTACTCGATGAGCCCGGGCATCACGGTGCGATTCCCGGCATCCACGACGCGCCCATTGGCGTGCGCAGCGTCCGAGTGCGGGGCAACCGACGTGATCCGGTTGCCCTGGATGACCAGGTCGACATTCTCCCGCAGCGCTTCGCTCTTCATGTCCACCAGTCGCCCGGCGTGCACCACGTAGTCCCCGGCGGGCACGGCCGGCGTGTAGGAAAGGTCGAGCGCGACATCGCGCGAGCGGCCCGTGGCCACGTCGACCAGGCGAAACCGGTCCATGGCCTGGTACAGGATGGACTTCCCGTCGGCCGTCCACGTGGGCATGTAGGCGATGTCACTCGTCAGGCGGCGCGGCGCAGCGGTCGGGGCGCCACTGGCGGCCGTCGGGAGGAGCGACAGCCTGCCTTCGTAGACGAGCGCCATGCTGGCCCCGTCGGGCGAGATGACCGGGCCGTTGCCGACCCGCGAATCGATGGACTGGTGCGGGAGCGGCGTGAACCAGGTGGAGTCTCCGCCGGCGACGGAGAGGGAGAGGATCTGGTTGGTGCCCTCGCGGAAGCGGCCTGAATACGCCGTGATGGCGGCAATGAGGATGCGCTGCCCGTCCTTCGACCACGTCGGGTTCCCCGGGCCGAACAAGGGGGCATGTACCTGCCGGACTTCGCCGGTCGCCACCTCGACCACGTTCACGCTGGCCCGGCGCCAGACGCCATCGACGTTCAGGAAGGCGATGCGCCGCCCATCGGGCGACCAGGCGGCACCCATGGCGGATCCCACGGTGCTCGTCAGGCGGCGTGCCTGGCCGGTGGACAGGTCCCGGATCCACAGGTCGAGCAGTTGCCCGCCGCGATCGGTCGACCAGGCGAGATAGCGACCATCCGGCGACCAGGCCGGCTCGGTGTCGAGGAAGCGATCGTTCGTGACGTTCACGGGCTTGCCACCCATCGGCATGATCCAGAGGTCACCGATCGCGGCAAAGGCCACCGAACGGCCATCGGGCGAGATGGCCGGGCTCATGATGCCCTTCACCGGCCGGGGACTGCGTGCCTCGGGCCTCGAGCCGGTGGGCGGGGCGCCGTTGGTGGGCGCGCGTGCGGCCATCACCGGGAGCGTGGCCGAGAACTCGATGGTTCGACTGGGACCTCCGGCGATCGAACGCCGGCGGATCCTGCCGTCGGAGACGTAGACGATCTCGTTCGCCGATGCCCAGGCGGCGCGGAACGGAAACGCATTCTCGTCACCGGTGAGGCCGCGGCCCTCGATCTCGAGCTGGCTCCCGATGCCGCCGGTGGAGTGATAGACGACCTGTCCCCCGGGACCCCAGGAGGGAGCGTCAGCGCGAACGCCCTCCGCGGAAACACGCCGCTCGGTGCCGGTCGCCAGGGTGACCGCCCAGAGCGACTGGCCGCCGGCGCGCGTGGAGATGAAGGCGATTTCGCGGTCGTCCGGCGACCACGTGGGCATGAAGTCGTCCGCGCCGTCCGCGGTGACCCGGGTCAGTGCGCCCGACCGCAGGTCGAGGACCCACACATTGTAGTTGCCAACGCCGGCCCGGGGCTGGCCAGCGCTGATCGACTCGCCGCGGTCGGACGAGAATGCGACCCTTGTGCCGTCGTGCGACCAGGCCGGCTCGCGGTCGTCGAACGGGCCGCGCGTCAGTTGTCGCTGGTTCCGGCCATCAGGGGACACCGCCCAGATGTCGTAGCCACCATCGCGATATCCCTGGAACGCGATGGTGCGCCCATCGGGAGAGAAGGTGGGGTGTCGGGCGTCGTTGTACGCATCGGTGACCTGCCGTGCCGCGCCTCCCGTGGCGGGCAGCGTCCACACGGAACCCTGCAGGTCGATCGCGAGCGTGCGGCCGTCGGGTGAGATCGACACCGACATCGAGGTGCCTTCGTGCACGACGACCGAGGCGGTCTGGGATTGGCGACTGCCCATCGCCAGGACGGCGATGAACGCGGATGCGCGGGCGACTACCGTGATCATGGGTTTCTCCGTGTGCGGGCGACCGGCCCACGCAAAGATGCGTCATGGTACGAGGTGACGCACGAGGGCACTGCCATCCGCCGCTGCCCCGATAGATGCTTCAGGCCATGCTGAAACGAGCCCTGATCGCGGCCGTCGTCGTCGCCTCCTGCGCGGATCCCTCGGGGCCGTCGACGCATACGCATCCGCAGCGGCTCCTCATCGCCGGGACCGAGGACGGCGCAGTGGTGGTGGACCTCGACTGGCGCGGCATCATCCGGCGGACCGGCCCGCGATTCACCTCGCATGGGCCATCGGTCCTGGATTCGCGTGGCGACTTGATCACGGTCGGTCAGCTGGAAGGCGACGCGACGATCATGGCGGGCCTGGACGTCGAGTCCGGGCTGGAGCTCTGGCGGACCCAGATCAGCCAGGGGAATGCGGGGACGGTGGTGGACGGGGTCGAGCTCGGGGCCGCCATGATCACGGCCAACCCGTCGCGGCGGGAAGTCTTCCTGTGGCGCGCCGTGCAGGGTGGAGAGATCGGGGTGGCGGGATACGACATCGACCGTCGGCGCATCACGCGCTGGTTCGGGCCGGTCGGCAACCGGTTCCGGGCGATGGCGGCTACGCCTGCCACCGCGACGCACCCCAACGGCTGCCTGGTCCTGGCGCTCGACGGCGGGCCGTTCAACTTCCCGCGCGCGTTCCTCCACGTGGCCTGCGGGACGGCGTACGAGGATCGGGATTCCATCTCCATCGACCTGCCGTCCCGCGTGGTGCTGCAGATGGAACTGGCCGGCGACGGCAGGGACCTGCTGGTGATGACGGACATCGAGCTGCTCCTGTACGACGCGGCCACCCTCCAGGTGAAGACCCGCGCGTTGCGACCCCTGTCGGCGCCGTTCTTTGCGTCGCGCGCCACCGGCCGGCTGATCATCCCGGACGTGGGGTCGTCGGTCGTGGCCAGTTCCGGCATCATCTACCTGCTCGACGCCGGGCTCGAGCTGTCCTCGATCATCGACCTCCGCATCCTCCCGTTCGGCCAGCGACCGCTGGGGATCCTGGGGGCGGAGGAGAGTGCCGACGGGAGGTGGCTCTATGTCGTCGGGGGCGTCCCCCGCGATGGGCCGCTGTATGGGCCCGAGAAGACGCATGTCCTGGTCATCGACCAGGCGACCGGCCAGGTGGCCGACGTGGTCACGCTCGATACCTACGGCGGCGGTCGCCCGATCCTGGTCCCGTAGCTTGACCGGGTGCGGGCCGAACGGGAAGTTCGCTCCCTGCGTATCCAGACAGGTCCCAGGTCCAGGCCCGGCCCATCGAGGCCCCCGGCCGCAACCCACCAACCCGGATCCCCCATGCCCAACCGAGTCACACGTTTCACGTGGCGCTCGCTCGCGGTGTTCGCCATTCCCCTGGCGGCTCCACTGGCGGGGGCGCAAGGCGGCCAGGCCGCCGCGGCGCCCATGCTCAACCAGTCGACCGATCCGCTCCTCCGTTCGTTCCGGTTCCGGAGCATCGGGCCGGCGAGTATGGGGGGGCGCATCGACGACATCGAGGTGTCGGCGAGCAACCCCAACATCATCTACCTCGGCTACGCCGTCGGGGGCGTGTGGAAGTCGGAGAACAACGGGACGACGTTCGCGCCGGTCTTTGACTCGTATGAAGTCGCGTCGGTCGGCGACATCGCGATCCATCCCACGAATCCCGACATCGTGTATGTCGGCACCGGCGAGGCCAACAACCGCCAGAGCTCGTCGTTCGGCGGCGGCATGTACAAGACGACCGACGGTGGCAAGACCTGGAGCCTGATCGGGCTGCGCGAGACGCAGACGATCGCGCGGGTGGTGCTCGATCCCCGCAACCCGGAGACGGTGTACGTGGCGGCGACGGGCCACCTCTTCGGCCCTAACGAGGACCGCGGGATCTACAAGAGCACCAACGGCGGTCGCACCTGGGCGAAGGTGAAGTACGTCGACGAGAATACCGGGTTCACCGACCTTGCGATCGATCCGTCGAACCCGTCTGTCCTGTACGCGGCGAGCTACCAGCGTCGCCGCACGACCTGCTGCTTCAACGGCGGCGGTCCCGGCAGCGCCCTCTGGAAGTCGACCAACGGCGGCAGTACCTGGACGAAGCTGACGGGCAATGGCCTTCCGCCCGGCACCTATGGTCGCATTGCACTCGACGTGTCGCGTTCCAACCCCAACATCGTCATGGTCCAGATCGAGGCCGGGGAAGTCGGCCAGGTGGTCCAGCCGGGCCAGGGGCGCGGCGGTGGTGGAGGCGGCTTCGGGGGCGGCGGCGGATACAACTGGTGCAACAACGCCGGCCCGGGTCGGGGATTTGGCGGTGGCCGCGGCGCCCAGCAGCCGGCGCAGCCCCAGACCGCGCCGGCATTGAACCCGGCGCAGGGCGGGATCTTCAAGTCGACGAACTCCGGCGGTTCCTGGCAGCATGTGAGCAACTGCAACGCCCGGCCGATGTACTTCAGCCAGTTGCGGATCGACCCGCAGAACCCGAACAACGTCTATGTCGCCGGGCTCCCGATCGCCAAGTCGCTCGACGGTGGCCGGACGTTCGCGACGCTGGACGAGGCCGGCGGGAACAGCGACCCCGGCCACGTGGACGTGCACGCGATCTGGATCAACCCGAGGAACTCGAACCACGTCATGAACGGCAACGACGGCGGCCTGGACATCAGCTACGACCAGGGTCGCACGTGGCAGTCGGTCAAGACGATGTCGACGGCCCTGCCGTATGACGTGTCGTTCGACATGCGGCGTCCGTACTGGGTGTGCGCCGGCCTGCAGGACAACGGCAGCTGGTGCGGTCCGAGCTCGGTGCGGAACAACAACGGCATCCTCAACTCGCACTGGTTCAACATCGGCGGCGGGGACGGCTTCTTCACGCAGCAGGACCCGAACGACTACAACAGCGTGTACGCCGAGTCGCAGCACGGGAACACCAACCGCCTGGACCGGCGGACCGGGCGGGGCGGGAGCATCCGGCCCAGCGCGCCGCCCGCGCCGCCGCCGGTCGACGTGCCGTCGGCCGCCGGACGCGGGGGTGCGGGTGGTGGTGGCGGTGGTGGCCGGGGCGGGACGCCTAACGTGGTGAACGGGCGGGCCGGCGACCAGTATCGCTTCAACTGGAACACGCCCTACCAGCTCTCGAAGCACAACGCGTCGGTCGTCTACCTCGGCGGCAGCCGCGTCTTCAAGTCGTACGACCGCGGCGACACCTGGATCGCCAGCCCGGACCTGACGAAGCAGTACGACCGGAACACTGCTGACCTCATGGGCCAGCGCGGCAACGTGACGATGCTGTCGAAGAACGACGGGCTCACGAACTACAGCACCGTCATCAGCGTCTCGGAGTCGCCCATCAAGCCCGGCTTGCTCTGGGCAGGCACCGACGACGGGAACGTCCAGGTGACGCGCGACGACCTGGCGACCTGGACGGACGTCAGCCGGAACCTGCCGGGCCTTCCCGCCGGCCACATGTACTGGGTCTCGCGCGTCGTTGCCTCGGCGCACGACACCTCGCGCGCCTACGTGGCCGTGGACGGGCATCGCAGCGACGACCTGAAGCCCTACGTCTACGTGACGAACGACTTCGGGCGCACGTTCACGAGCATCTCGTCCAACCTGCCGGCCTACGGGAACGTGCAGGTGATCAAGGAGGACCCGAAGAACCCGGACCTGCTGTACGTGGGCACGGAGTTTGGCCTGTACATCTCGACCAACCGCGGTCAGTCGTGGCAGAAGTTCATGAACAACTACCCGACGGTCCGGACCGACGACATCGAGGTGCACACGCGCGACGGGGACCTCGTGATCGGGTCGCACGGCCGCGGCGTCTGGATCCTCGACGACATCACCCCGCTGCAACAGCTGACGCCGGCGGTGCTGGCGGCCGATGCGCACCTGTTCGACATCCGCCCGGCCGTGGCCTGGCTCAACGACCGGAAGCTTGGCCAGCAGGTCACCGGCCAGCAGGTCTTCCAGGGCGAGAACGCGCCGCGCGGCGCGGCGATCAATTACTACCTCAAGTCGGCGGCGTCGGGCCCGGTGCGGATCTCGATCTCGGACGTATCGGGACGGGTCCTCCGGGATATCGAGGGCACGGCGATGCAGGGGATCAACCGGGTCCAGTGGAACCTGGCACCGAACGCCCCGCAGGGCGCCCAGGGCGGGCGTGGCGGCGGTGGTGGTGGCGGATTCGGCGGCGCAGCCGCCGTCCCCCCTGGCACCTACAAGGTCACGCTGACGGTGGGATCCCAGAGCCTGACCAAGACGGTCGAAGTCCTCGAGGATCGCTGGATGGAGGAACGGTAGGAGGATGAAAAGGAAAAGCCCCGCGGAAACGCGGGGCTTTTTCTTTCACCTCGGACTGCCGGACTCGCCTGGTTACGGCTTGATGGTCACGTACCGTTCGAGCCGCGCGACTTCCTTCTCGTTCCAGTACTTCCCCATCTCGCGGCGGAACTGCTCGATGTTGGCATAGGGCCGGTATTCCTTGAACTCACGAAGCACGCGAGGACCGGCACCCGGAATGGAGAGGATCGCCGAGTCCGGCGCCGTGTTCAACTCGATCGGGATGAACGTGTACTGCTCGAGGTGCGCTACCTCCTGCTCGTTCACGTACTTGCCGATCTCGCGCCGGAATTGCGCGTACCCGCCGGTGTAGGGCTTGTACTCGTCGAACTCGCGGGCCATCCGAGGTCCGGCGCGCGGGATGAGCAGGATCTCGGCGCGTGGCGCGAGGTTCAGGTTCACGTGGATGAACATCTTCAGGTAGGACTCGCCAAGCTGCTGTGGCGTGAGTCCCTGCGTCAGGAGCCAGGTGTTGAGCTCCACGATGTTCATGAACGGGCGCTTCGCCATGAGTTCCTTGACGATGGCCGCGGTCATGTGCGGCACGGCCAGGAGCTCCACCTCTTTCGCGACATTGGGATCGACCAGGCCCATCTGGCGGCCGAGCTGCGCCGAACCGGCCGATGGGGCGAGCAACGCCGCGGACAGGGCGATCAGGAAAGTCGTACGCTTCATCAGGTCACTCCTCGATGGGTTGGGATTTCGTGGTCGGCGTGAAGGCCGGGTGGCGGAAGGTCCACGCCAGGCCCACAAGCCCGATCTGCACCATGGCACCGGGCGCCAGGGCGGGAGTGGCTCCCATCATGGCGTCCTTGAACAGCTTGAATCCGCTGAGGTCCGGATACATCTCCAGCTCGAACTCGACATTGCCCTTGTAGTGCAACAGGAGGCCGATCGCCCCACTGACCACGCACAAGACCATCACCGTCCGCAGAACATTAAGGCTCTTCGGCCCACGTTCCAGCGCATACCCGGCGAGGGCGAGCAGCGCGGCGCCGAGGAGCCCGATCGGCGCCCACTGCCAGGCATCCTCGAAGTGCTCGAGAAGCAGGAGTTCCGCCAGCGTACCGACGAGGCTCACCAGGAGGGTGAAGAGGAGGAGTTGACGGAGGGTTGAAGGCAGGGGAGGGTCCAGGGTCGAGGGTCGAGGGTCGAGTGAAACGTACCGAGCGCGACGGGGTATCGCCGCCCCGGCAGCGAACCCTGCGCTTCCTCGCATCCAGGTCCATGACCGTACCTGCTCGTCTTTCGCGCGCGTTCGTTGTTCGGGGCGTCGTCCTCTGGCTGGTCGCGCGCCTGGCCGTGATGGCGATGTACCTGGCCATCGCGGTGACCGCCGGGGGGCCGATCGCGACGACAGGCCTGGACGTTCGGGGTCCCATGGTACCGCCCTGGGTCCTCGTTGTCACAGGCACCCTGTTGTTCGTCGACCTCCATCGCCGCAAGGAACTGGTCCTCTTCCACAACCTCGGGGTGCCAACCGGGACGGCGGTCGCGCTGGGATTCCTGCCCGCCGTCCTGCTGGAAGTGGTGCTCGTGACCATCCTTCCCTGAGACCGACCCTGGAGGTCCGGAGTCTGCGGTTGGAAATGGCGCGGAACCAATGCATTGGGTGGGGTGGAACCGGACGAGGCCGGCTGAGTACGAAGCGCCCGTGCCGATGCCACCGCGGTTGCGGCGAACCCTCCTTCAGCGCGGTCTCACCCTCTGGATCCTTGCCCGAGTGATCGCGATGGGAATGGTCGCGGTGGCCTCATCGGGTTCCGGTCGCGCATCAACGCTGCTGGTGCCGCTGTGGAGCATGACGATGTGCTGCGCGTTGTTGCTCGTCGATTTCCATCGACGCAAGGAACTCGTGTTGCTCCATAACCTCGGCGTCACGACCGGACGCGCCCTGTCGATCGGTGTGCTCCCGTCGCTGGTCCTCGAGACACTGCTCTTCGTGGCGTTCGCGTGAACGAGGTGCTCGTCGCCGACTGTGTCGGCAAGAAGTATGGCGAGCGCTGGGTCATTCACTCGGCCAGCCTGCGGGCGACGGCTGGGCAACTGCGAGCGCTGCTCGGCCGGAACGGGGCGGGGAAGTCGACCCTCCTCAAGATCGGCGCGGGCGTGGTGGAGCCCGACACGGGCAACGTCCGCTTCAACGGAAAGACTGCCGAACGGATGCGACTCTCGAACATGTCGCTGGGGGGACTCTGCTACGTCCCCGATCACGACTTCCTGTCCAACGCGTTCACGGTGCGGGAACACCTGGGCTTCGCCGCCACCCTCAATCCCGGACTCTCCGTCGACGCCGTTGCGGGCCAACTCGGCCTCGACACGCTCCTCGGCGCGCGGCCGCACGAACTGTCGAGCGGGGAGCGTCGCCGTGCCGAGATTGCGTTTGCCTGTGCCAGGCGCCCGACCTGCCTGCTGGTGGACGAGCCGCTGCGCAACCTGGCGCCGATCGACGCCGAGGCTCTCCTCTCCGTCCTGCGCGCACTGGCGGAGGGTGGGTGCGCGGTGGTGGTGACGGGTCACGAAGTGCCTGCGCTGCTCGCCGCGGTGCATCACGTGACCTGGTGCACGGCGGGGACGACGTATGAAATGGGCCCGCCGTTCATGGCGCGCACGGACGAGCGCTTCATGCGCGATTACCTCGGCACCGCCGCGTCCGCGTAAGGCGCCCTCGGTCTCGTCAGGGCGGGCGCGCGTCGATGAGGTCGTCGTATTCGTGATGGCGGCGCAGCCAGGCCGTCACGAACGGACACCGCACGACGACACGCGTGCCGGAGCGTCGCGCCTCGTCCATCGCGTGCCTGACGAGGAGGTCCGCCAGCCCCTCGCCGCGCAGCGACTCGGGCACCTCGGTGTGGACCAGCAAGATCTGCCCGTCCTTCCGCCGGTACTCCAGGACCGCGACCTGGTCGCCGACGACGATGTCATAGCGACCGAGTTCCGGGCGATCGAAGACGACCGGGGACGGATCCATGCGCTCAGCTCATCGCGCCGGGCCGGGCGATCCGGGCGAGTTCCGGGGCTGCGAGGCGGCCGCCCTGGTACGACGCCACGTCGCCAAAGGGTCGTCGCGCCTCCCAGTCCTCTCGAAACTGTGCGATTTCCTGGAGGGCCCCGAAGCGATCGAGGAAGCACCAGGGTCCCACCATCCGCCGGTCCCGGATCGGCAACGCGCGCGTTACCGTGAGCGCGCCGAGGCTGACATCGCGGTTCGGGTATGCCTCGAGCGTGCCGTGGGTAGCGCCCAGCGCGGTGCACTCTTCGGCGGCGACAGAAACCGACATGGGGACTGGCAGCAGGAAACGGGAACAGGACCGGGGATCAAGATACGTTCGCGATGAGGGCAGGGGCATCTCCTCCCGCGTGGAGCGCGCGGTAGCTTAGGTTGGTTCCGGACGTCCACGGCGGGAGATGCATGAGCCGACCAATCCGCACTTCGTGACATTCCGATCGCGTCCCACGCTGCAGGTGGCGCTGGCGCTGGTGATCGGGTTCCTCGCGGGCATCCTCCTGCGCGACACTCCGGTCCCGCGCCTGCTCGAGCCGGTCGGGACGTTGTGGATCAACGCGATCCGGATGCCGGTGCTCCCGCTGATCGTGACGATGCTCATCGCGTCGATCGCGGGCTCCCGGGATACGAGGCAGGTCGGGACGCTCGGCGCCCGGACGCTTGGCGTCATGCTCGCCCTGCTGTCGCTGTTCGCGCTCATCATGACGCCGCTGGCGAGCTTCCTGCTCGGCGACCTGACGTTCGACCCGGCCAGCACGGCGTCCCTGCGCGAGGCGGCGCGGTTCGATCCGGCGTTGCTGCAGGCGGTGTCGCTGCGGGAGTGGCTGCTCGGCCTGGTGCCGAACAACCCCATCCGGGCCGCCGCCGATGGCGCGTTGCTCCCGCTGGTGGTCTTCAGCCTGGCCTACGGGATGGCGCTCTCCCGCGTCCCGGACGCGCTGCGGGAGACCCACGTCCGGTTCTGCCAGGGCGTGGCCGACGCGATGACCATGATCATCCGCTGGGTCGTGATCGTCGCGCCGCTCGGCGTGTTCGCGCTGTCGCTGTCGGTGGGCGCGCACCTGGGGGCGGCCGCGGCAGGCGCCATCATCATCTACCTCCTGGCGTGCGTCATCTGCCTGACGATCGCCATCGCGCTCCTCTACGGGATCACGGCGCGGGCCGGCGGAGTCCCGCTCCGCGTGCTGGCGCCGGCGCTCCTGCCGGCGCAGACGATTGCGTTCACCTCACGCTCGTCGCTGGCGGCGCTGCCGGTCCTCCTCACGGACGCACGGGCGAAGCTCGGGTTGCCGGAGTCGGTGGCGGGATTCGTCCTGCCGCTGTGCGCGTCGATCTTCAAGCTGAACTCGCCGATCACCTGGCCCCTGGGCGCGGTCCTGGTCTCGCAATTGTACGGGGTGGAGTTCGGGGGGACGAGCCTGGTCGTGTTCGCCATCGGCAGCGTGATCCTGTCGCTCACGGTGCCGGGGATCCCGAGCGGCGGGTTCTTCGTGCAGGCCCCGCTGTACCTGGCGGTCGGGCTGCCACCCGAGGGACTGGGGATCCTGATCGCCGTGGACTTCATCCCGGACCTGTTCAAGACGCTGCTCAACCTGACGAGCTACGCCAGCACGGCCCTGCTGGTGTCGCGCGCCGAACGCGCCCGGACCGGCGCGCTGCCCCGGGCAGCCTGACGAGTCATGGACAACATCTGCCATACGCTGGTGGGCGCCGCCCTGGCCGAGTCCGGACTGAAGCGCCGCACGGCCCTGGGCACGGCGACGCTGATGATCGCGGCGAATTTCCCGGACATCGACGTCATCGCCGTGCCGCTCGGCCACAGCCTCGGCTTCCGCCGCGGGATGACCCATGGACTCCCGGCCCTGGTGATCCTGCCGTTCGTCCTCACGGGCCTCATGCTGCTGTGGCACCGGCTGCGCGGCCGCGGGGTGCCCGACCCGGCGCCGCGCGCGCTGCTGTTCCTCTCGGCGATCGGCATCCTCACGCACCCGATCCTCGACTGGATGAACACGTACGGCATGCGCTGGCTCATGCCCCTCGACCCGTCGTGGTCGTACGCCGACACGCTGTTCATCGTCGACCCGTGGATCCTGCTCGCGCTCGGCTGGGGCGTGTGGTTGTCGCGACGCCGCCAGCGCCACGGCCTGCAGGTGTTCAGCATGCTGCCGGCGCGCGTCGCCATCATCCTGGTCGTGCTCTACGTCGCCGCGATGGGGATCATCACGGTGCACGCGCGGACGGTGGCGGTCGCGTCGCTGCGCCAGCGGGGCATCACGCCGGACGCGCTGGTGTTGGATCCCGTCTTTGCAGACGGCACGCGCCGGCGCGTGATCTACCGGTGGAACGACGCGTATCACGTGGCGTGGATGCGGGTGCTGCCCGTGGCGGCCATGGGCGAACCGACGGTGGCGATTCCGCTCAACCAGGGCCACCCGGCCGTCGCGCCTGCCGCGGCGACGGCCGCCGGGCGCGAGTACCTCTCGTGGTCGAGGCTCCCGTACTACGTCATCGAGGAAGCACCCGGGACGACCTGGGTGTCGATGGGCGATGCCCGCTACACCCTCAATGCCCGCAGCTCCTGGGCGGCCGTTCGTATCCCGGTCGCCCGTCCCGCCACCACGGCCCGGACCGGGCCGCCCTGACCGGAGAGTCCGCCATGCGCCTCCTTGCCTTGACGTTAGGCTGCTGCCTGGCAGGCACGGCCACCGCCCAGTCGACCGGGCGGCCCCGGGCGCGTGACCTTGGCATCGTCCCCGGGGTGTTCCCGGCGGGGCCGCTCAACGCGATCACCGACGTGGCCGGCGTGCGTGTGGGCCAGGTCACCATCGTGGAGGGCGACTCGGTGCGGACGGGCGTGACGGCGATCCTGCCCCACGACCGGAACCCGTTCTTCGAGCGCGTGCCGGCGGCCCTGCATGTCGGCAACGGATTCGGGAAGCTGTTAGGCGTGACGCAACTCACCGAACTGGGCGAGCTCGAAACGCCGATCCTGCTCACGTGTACGTTGTGCGTCTGGCGGGCCGCGGACGCGATGGTCGACTGGATGCTCGGCCAGCCCGGGATGCAGTCCGTCCAGTCGATCAATCCCGTGGTGGGCGAGACGAACGATGGCGCGCTGAACGCGATCCGTTCGCGGCCGGTTGGTGCCGGGCACGTCCGCCAGGCGCTGGAACGCGCGTCGTCAGGCGCGGTCGAGGAAGGTGCGGTCGGGGCCGGGACCGGCACGGTCGCGTTCGGCTTCAAGGGCGGGATCGGCACGTCGTCGCGCCTCCTTCCGGCGACGCTGGGCGGGTACACGATCGGCGTGCTGGTGCAATCGAACTTCGGCGGCGTCCTGCAGGTGCTGGGGGCGCCGGTGGGGAAGGAGCTGGACCGGTATGCGTTCCGCAACACGAGGGACCATGATGGAGGCGATGGGTCGATCATGATGGTCGTGGCCACCGATGCGCCGCTGTCCGACCGCAACCTGCGGCGCCTGGCGGCGCGGGCCATCATGGGACTGGCGCGGACGGGGTCGTCGGCGTCGAACGGGAGCGGCGATTACGTGCTTGCGTTCTCGACGGCGGCCGGCGTCAGGCGGCGGGTGGCCCCCCCGGGAGCCCCGGCCGTGCCGCCGGGCCGGCAGGTGGAGGATCTCGGGAACGACGCGATGTCGGCGCTGTTCCAGGGCGTCGTGGAGGCGACGGAGGAAGCGGTCTACAACTCGCTGCTCAAGGCGACCACGGTCACCAGCCGCGGCCGCACGATCGAGGCGCTGCCGCTGGACCGGCTGCGCGAGATCCTGGCGAAGTACCACGTGACGAATCGATGAGGTGACTCATGCAACGAATACGGGCCCTGGCACACGGGTTGTGCCTGACGAGTGCACTGGCGTTTGCGGCCAGCGAAGCGCAAGCGCAGACCGGGTTGAGCCTCTGGGCGGGGATCGGTGGGTCGGCCGAGGAGGGCGTGTCGACGTTCGCGAAGGACGCCAAGCAGCTCGGCGCGCAGTTGACGATCCCGCTCATCCCGCTCGGCGTGCGCGCCGAGGCGCTGATGCTGGGCAGCAAGATCGACGCCGACAACATCTCGTACAACGTGAACGCGGTGGCGGTGATCCAGCTGCCCCTGGTGCAGCCCTACGGCATCGTGGGCCGCGGCCGGTATGCGATCGCGCCGGACCTCAAGGACTCGGGCTGGAACGCCGGGGCGGGCGTGCGGGTCGGGGTGGCGCGGTTAGGCGCGTTCGTCGAGATGCGACGGCACTATCCGTTGCACCGGACGATCACGACGATCGGGGTGACGTTCTAACGAGGCATCAGGCATCAGGCATCAGGCATCAGGAGTCGATAGGGTGAAGCGAAGGAGAATTCGAGGGCCTCGACGCGTCAGCGGCGAGGCCCTCAGTCCATCCCTGATGCCTGATGCCTGATGCCTGATGCCTGATGCCCGATGCCCGATGCCCGATGCCTGTCCCTCTCCTGATGCCGACCTATTTGTTGACCTCGAGGACAGCCTTCCGCTCGAGCCACGTCATGCCATCCGTCATCCACTTCGGGGCCGGGTCGCCCTTGAGGTAGTGCCCGAACCACTCGAGGATGCGGCGGTGGTAGTCGACCTGGTTCTCTTTCTTGCGCAGGCCGTGATCCTCGCCGGGGTATACCAGCAGCACAAAGTCCTTCCGGCCGGCGCGGCGCGCGAAGTTGTAGAACTCGATGCCCTGGTGCCAGTCCACCGTGCCGTCGGCATCGCCCACTTCCATCAGGATCGGCGTGCGCAGCTCGTGGACCTTGGCTGCCGGTGAGTTGCGCAGGTACGCGTCCATGTCCTCCCAGAACGGGACGTCCATGCGCGCCTGGCCGGTCTCCCAGTGGTCGAACTCGGCGATCCCCGGTGTCCAGTGGATCGCGCCCGCAAAGCTGAGGAAGTTGGTGATGGGCGCCCCGGCGACCGTCGCCGCGAAGATGTGCGTCCTGGTCGGCAGGAAGGTGGCCTCGTACCCGCCCCACGAGTGTCCCACGTGCCCGACCCGCGCCGAGTCCACCAGGCCGCGGGCGATGATCGCCTTCACCGCGGGCACCACCGCGTCGAGGACCGAGAGGCCCGGGTCGCGTCCCCGGAAGACGATGTCCGGCTGGAGCACGAAGTACCCGTTCGCATTCCACACGGCCGTGTTGTAGTAGTTGCGCTCCGACGGCACCGGGTACTGGTGGACGTTCTGCGAGAGCCGCTCGTACGTGTACACGATCATCGGGTACTTGCGTGAGGGGTCGTAGTTCGCCGGGTAGTAGAGGGCCGCCTGGAGTGGCTGTTCGGAAGCGCTGGTGAATTCCACGAGTTCCGACCGGCCCCACGAATAGTTCGACTGGAAGCTGTTGAAGGCCGTGACCTGTCGTGGGTCGCGCAACTGCGGGCCGCCGATGAACCAGTCGGGCGCGTCGTTGTAGCGTTCTCGCGTGAAGGCGAAGACGTCGGTGCTGTCGGCGCGCATGAGGCGCGCGATCCGGGCGTCGTCGAAGGCGAGGCGTTCCACCGGCTTGCCGGCGATGAGGCGCGCATATCCCGACTTCTTCGTCAGGCGGCCCGCGAGGGTGAGGTAGACGGGCTTCGTGAGGTCCACGCCCTCGTCGGCCGGGCCGAGGCGGATGATGCGGTGTGCGATTCCCTCTGCCGCGCCTGACGTGAGGCGCTGCGCGGCCTTGCCGTCGGCCGGGAGGCTCCAGAGGTCATGCGTGTCGTAGGCGAGGAACGCGCGCTCGTCCTTCGTCCAGCCGGCGTTCCCCTCGGGGGGCGTCAGGTCGCCCGGATAGTCCCAGTCCGCGTCGCCGAACGACACCTTGGCCGACGCGCTCAGGTTCACCCTGGTCCCGGTGGCGACGTCCTGGCTCCAGTAGCTCGTGCCGTCGTACCATGCCAGCTTCTTCCCGCTCGGGCTCGCGCCGTAGAAATAGCGGATCTTCTCGAGCACCTTCGTCCGCTGCCCGGTCTTCACGTCCACCAGCCAGACGTCTTGGTACGGCCTCCCGAACATCGTGCCAAACGCATACGCCGAGCGATCGGTCTCGGTGGCGTGGCGGCCGTCTCCGAGGAGGCGCGTCGTCTCCAGCGGGTTGTGGCTGACCTGGACGACGCGAGCGTCCGCCACGTGCCAGGCCGCGAGGAGCGTCCGCTGCAGGTCCTGCGACTCCTGCACCTTCTGCATGGGCATGATGCGGACGTCCTGCGAGTGCCAGACCTGCACATCGGAGACCCTGGGTGGCGTTCCGGCGCCGCGTTCGCGCGAGGCCGAGTCCGCCGGCGTGCGCGACCGAAGCCCGATGAAGACCACGGACCCATCCCTGGCCCACTCGGGTCGGCGCGCGTCGGCGATCCGCATTCCGGGCGGGAAACCGCCGGCGCGCGACGGGTCGAGTTCCTTCCGGGCCGCCCCCGGCGCGGACGCACCGGTCCACGCCAGCACCACGTGGGTGGTGTCGCGGAAGCCCGGGTCGGCGACCGTCCGTAGCACGGCCAGGTCCTCGGACTTCTCGCGCCAGGCCAGCCCGCGATAGCTGGAGGACGACGACTCGAGGACCCGCACGACCTGGGCGACCGCGTCGTAGACCTGGACGGCGTTCCCGGTGCCCCCCTCGGTCTCGATCGTGAGCGCGAGCAGCGGGCGCCGGTCGCTCCAGGCAAACTCTCCGACGTTGCCGAAATTCATGCGGGCGCCGGTGGCCAGGCTCTGCACGATCACGTCGGCGACGCGCTTGCCCTCGGCGGGATAGCGCCGCATCAGGACGAACCGGCCGTCGGCGCTGAACCGGAACGACTGGATCTCCGGGATGCTGTCGGTGCGCCCGGTCGCCAGTTCGCGGATGCCGAGGGCGTTCCGGACCGGCTTGCGCTCGCGCTCCAGGCGCTCGCGCGTGGCCGGGGACACGCCGATCAGGTAGGCGACCCATCGCGAGTCGACGCTGAAGGCGGCCCCGCTGCCGTTAGGCATGACGAAGGCGGTGTCGCGGTCCATGGGACGGACGCGCAGCTCATTCTCCTCGTTGACGCGGGTGACCCCGTAGGCAAGCCAGCGCCCGTTGGGCGACAGGCTCGCCGGCCCGGGAGATTCCCACTTGCCGTAGTCGGCCGGGACGATGGGGGACTGGGCAGCGACGTTCGTGGCCAGGGCGATGATCGCGAGCAGCGAGAGCGAGAATTGCCGGGTCATGAGGGCAACCTGAATGGGGGCGAGGCCACGGGCCACGGGCCGCAGGCCAAAGGGCGAACCCGGACAAGTTCGCGAAACTGCACCCGCCTCGAAAGTTGCCCGGGACGGAAGGTTCGGACGAGTGGAGTCGTCCCGTCCGGGGGCATATCTTTCCGCGTCCTCCAACCGCCAAACCGAATGACTTGCCGCTTCCAGGTCCTGCTGTGGACCGTGCTTGCCGTGGCTCCCGCCACCTCCGCCTCCGCCCAGGCGCTGGCGGACCGCTACCGGGACGCGGCGTCCCGGATCATCGCCCGCGCGACGAAGGACAGCGCGGCATGGAACCGGATCGCGACGCTCACGGAGACGTTCGGCAGCCGCTTCTCGGGCTCGGAGGCGCTGGAACGCGCGATCGACTGGTCGCTGGCGGAGATGCGAAAGGACGGGCTCGACAACGTCCGCGGCGAGCCGGCGATGGTGCCGCGCTGGGTGCGCGGTGCCGAGTCGGCGGAACTGGTCGCGCCGCGGCGCCAGGCGCTGCCGATGCTGGGCCTTGGCGGGAGCATAGCGACGCCGCCGGCCGGCATCACCGCCGACGTGATGGTCGTGACGAGCTATGCCGACCTCACGGCGCGGGCCACGCAGGCGCGGGGAAAGATCGTGCTCTTCAATGTCCCCTTCACGAACTACGGGCAGACGGTTGCCTACCGGTCGGGGGGCGCGGTGGCGGCCGCGCGGGCCGGCGCGGTGGCCTCCCTGATCCGGTCGGTGACGCCGTACTCCATGCGCACGCCACATACCGGCGGGATGGCCTACAACGACAGCGTCCCGAAGATCCCGCACGCGGCGATCACGCCCGAGGACGCGGACATGATCGCGCGCATGGTCGCCCGCGGCGAGCGCGTGTCGGTCCGGCTGGTGATGTCGGCCCGGACCCTGCCTGACGCGCCGTCCCGCAACCTCGTGGGCGAACTCCGCGGCACGACGGCGCCCGACGAGGTGGTCGTGATGGGCGGGCACATCGACTCGTGGGATGTGGGGCGCGGGGCGATGGACGACGCGGGCGGCGTGGTGGTGGCGTGGGAGGCAATCCGGCTGCTCAAGGAACTCGGCCTGCGTCCGCGGCGGACGATCCGCGTGGTGGGATGGACGAACGAGGAGAACGGGCTCCGCGGGGGGAACGCCTACCGGGACACCCACCAGGCGACGCTCGAGCGGCATGTCGCGGCCATCGAGAGCGACGCCGGTGTCTTCAAGCCGCTCGGCTTCGGGTTCTCCGGCTCCGACTCGGCGTTCGCGCTCGTCAGGCAGATCGGCTCGTTGCTGGCCGGGATCGGGTCCGGCGACATCGCGCGTGGCGGGGGCGGCGCGGACATCGGGCCGATCATGGCGCTCGGCGTGCCCGGCCTCGGGCTGAACGTCGATGGCACGAAGTACTTCTGGTACCACCACACCGACGCCGACACGGTGGACAAGCTGGATCCGCACGACGTCGCGCTCTGCGTGGCGACCATGGCGGTCATGGCGTACGTGCTGGCGGACATGCCCGAGCGGTTGCCGCGATGAGCCAGGGCGCAGGGCGAGGGACGCCCGCCGCAGGGGCCGCTTGACCCGGAGCCTCCCGGGAACGCCGTTCCACCCACGCACCGCCCCGCTCGTCGAGGGGCAGACGTGGCGACGGTGGGCGGGCTTCGTGGTCGCCAGTTCCTATGAGCTGCACCATGACCGCGAGTATCACGCCATCCGCACCTCGGCGGCGCTGTTCGACGTGTCACCGCTCTTCAAGTACCACGTCCGGGGGCCGGATGCGGTGCGCCTTGTGGATCGCGTCGTCACGCGTGATGTCGCGGGCGCGCGCGTGGGGCAGGTGCTCTACACGCCGTGGTGCGATGCGGCGGGCAAGGTCCTCGACGACGGCACCGTATCGATCCTCGCGCCCGACTTCCTGCGCGTCACCGCCGCCGACCCGAACTACCGGTGGTTGTGCGAGAACGCGCGGGGGCTCCGGGTGACCGTCGACGACGCCAGCGAGTCCGTCGCCGCGCTGGCGTTGCAGGGGCCTAACGCGCGGACGATCCTGGAGCATGCGACCGGCACCGACCTCGCAGGCCTCCGCTTCTTCCGCCTCCAGAACGCGCTCCTCCGCGGCGTCCCGGTCACCATCACGCGCACCGGCTACACCGGCGACCTGGGCTACGAGATCTGGATGGATGCGTCACAGGCCCTGCCGGCCTGGGACGCCCTCATCGCCGCGGGGACGCCTTTCGGATTGACCCCGGCGGGAATCCTGGCGCTGGACGTGGCGCGGATCGAGGCCGGGCTGCTCCTCCTCGACGTCGACTATGTGTCGGCGCGGAAGGCACTCATCGAGCCACAGAAATCCTCGCCGCTGGAACTGGGGCTCGAGTGGACCGTGGGCTTCGACAAGCCCGCGTTCGTGGGACGCGAAGCACTCGTGGCCGAGCGGGAGCGCCCCGCCGAATGGCGCTTCACCGGGGTCGAGGTGGCCTGGGAACCACTCGAGGCGCTGTACACCGACCTGGGACTCGCGCCGCGACTCCCCACCACGGCGTGGCGCACGAGTGTGCCGCTGTACGCCCCGGGATCGGAACACCAGGTCGGCTACGCCACGAGCGGGTGCTGGTCGCCGCTGCTCAAGCGCTACCTGACGCTCGCGCACCTCGAGGCGCCGTACGCCGAGCCCGGACGGGAACTCGACATGGAGGTCACCGTCGAGCACCGGCGGAAGCGCGCGCGGGCCAACGTGTGTGCGCTCCCCTTCTTCAACCCTGGACGGAAGCGCGCATGACGGCCATCCGGGGCACCGGCGGCGGCCGCTACGATGCCATCGTCATCGGCGGCGGGCACAATGGCCTGGTCACGGCGGCGTACCTCGCGCGCGCGGGCAAGCGGGTCGTGGTGCTCGAGCGCCGTCACCTGGTGGGTGGCGCAGCCGTTACCGAGGAGGTCATTCCCGGCTTCCGGTTCTCGGTCTTCTCCTATGTCGTCAGCCTGCTGCGACCGGAGATCATCCGCGACCTGTCGCTGCCGGCGCACGGGTTGGAGATCCTGCCGCTCGAAAGCACGGTCACGCCCATGTTCGACGGCGATTACCTCGCCGCCTGGCCCGACGCCGACCAGACGCGACGGGAAGTGGCGCGGCATTCGTTGCGCGATGCCGAGGCGTACGAGGAATACAGCCGGTTGATGGGACTGATGGCGATGGCGGTCAAGCCGATCATCGGCATGATCCCGCCGGACCCGACGTCGCTGTCGCCACGCGACCTGCGCGGGCTCCTCCGGGTGGGACGGCACTTCCAGTCGCTGAGCGCGAAGCACTTCCACCTGCTGTACAAGCTCATGACCATGAGCTCGGCCGACTTCCTCGACGAGTGGTTCGAGACTGACGTGCTCAAGGCGACAAAGTCGGCGAGCGGCATCATCGGCACCTTCATGGGCCCGCGCACGCCGGGATCGGCCTACGTGCTGCTGCACCACTACATGGGGGAGATCGACGGCGCGTTCCGGGCCTGGGGCTTCGCGCGGGGCGGCACCGGGGCGATCTCGGAGTCGATCGGCCGCGCGGCGCGTGCCTTCGGCACCGAGGTGCGACTCGACGCCGAGGTCACGAAGGTGCGGACCCAGGGCGGGAAGGCGACGGGCGTGGTGCTCGCCAACGGCGACGAACTGCAGGCGCCGGTCGTGGTGTCCTCCCTCGACCCGAAGCGCACCTTCCTCCGGCTGGTGGACGAGGCCGACCTGCCCGCCGACTTCGTGGCGGATATCCGGCGGTTCAGGATCCGTGGCTCGTCAGGCAAGGTGAACCTCGCGCTGTCCGGGCTGCCGGACTTCACCTGCCTGCCCGGGGTCGGGCCGCACCTCCGGGGAGCGATCTCCATCTCCCCGTCGCTGGAGTACGTCGAGCGCGCCTACGACGACGCGAAGTACGGGGCGTTCTCGCGCCGGCCGTACATGGACATCATCCTGCCGTCGATGATCGACCCGGGGATGGCGCCGCCGGGGAAGCACGTGATGTCGGTCTTCGTGCAGTACGCGCCGTCGACGATCACCGGCGGCTGGGACGATTCCCGGCGCGACGCATTCGGCAACGCGGTCCTCGACGCGATCGCGCAGTTCGCGCCGAACATCCGCGACGTCATCATCGACAAGCAGGTGCTCACCCCCGCCGACATCGAGCGGATCACCGGCCTCACCGAGGGAAACATCTTCCAGGGTGAGCTGGCGCTCCACCAGCTGTTCTTCCTGCGTCCCTCGCCGGGATGGGCGCAGTACCGCACGCCGGTGCGCGGCCTGTGGCAGTGTGGCTCGGGAACGCATCCGGGCGGCGGCATCATGGGGGCCGGCGGTCGTCTCGCGGCACTCGAAATCCTCGGGACGGGCGCATGAACCGGTACGACGTCATCGTGATCGGTGCCGGCGCGAACGGACTGGCCGCGGCCGCGCTGCTCGCGAAGCGCGGCAAGCGGGTCCTCGTACTCGAGCGGCGGGATGTCGCCGGCGGGACGAACGCCACGGAGGAATTCCATCCCGGGTTCCGCGTCAGTGCCGCCCGTGATGACGCCGGCTGGGTGCCCGACGCGCTGGCCGCCGAGTTGCACCTCGAACGCAACGGACTGTCGTGGGCGCCGGTGACGGCCGGCCTCGTCGCCGTGTCGGGCGACGCCCCGGCGATCCCGACCTATCCCGACGTGCGCCGCACGGTCGAGGAACTCCGGGCGGTGTCTGCGCCTGACGCGGCCAGGTGGGCGGCATTCGCCGGCTTCATCCACCGGGCCGCGTCGTTCCTCCAGGCGGCGTACTCCACGCGTGCGCCGAGGGTGCAGTCCCGCGCGCTGGGGGACCTCCTGGCGCTGGCCGGCCTGGGGCGGCGGCTCCGGACGCTCGGCAAGCGGGAGATGATGGAGGTCCTGCGCGTCGTGCCCATGCCGGTCGCCGACCTCGCCGAGGAGTGGTTCAGCCACGAGCCGTTGCGCGCGCTGCTGGCGGTCGCCGGAACCCGGGACGTCCTGCACGGACCCATGTCGGGGGGTACGGCGCTGGTATTCCTGCACCACCAGGTTGGCCAGGCCATGGGAGCAATCGGTGTGCGTCGTGCGCCGCGTGGCGGCACGGGCGCCCTCACCTCCGCGCTGGCGATTGCGGCTCGTGAGGCAGGCGTCGAAGTGCGCCTCGGCGCTGACGTGAGCCAGGTCAGGGTCGAGGCGGCGCAGGCGCGCGGTGTGGTGCTGGCGACCGGAGAGGAGATCGGGGCGGCCCAGGTGGTGTCGAGCGCCGATCCGCGCCGGTCGTTCTCGTGGGTGGATCCGTCCTGGCTCGATCCGGCACTGCTGCGCGAGGTGGACAACGTCCGGATGCGCGGCGCGACCGCGCGTGTCCATTTCGCCCTCGACGCGCTGCCGCGCTTCCACTCCGGCGGTCGGGAGATCCCGCGCGACGCGCTGGGCGGGACCCTCGTGCTCGCGCCGTCGATCGCGGGCGTGGAGCGGGCGTACGACGCCGCCAAGTTCGGCGCCGTGTCGGAGGCGCCGGCGCTGACGATCACGATCCCGACCCTCGCCGACCCGTCCCTGGCCCCGGACCGGCGCCACGTGCTGTCGGTGACCGCGCAGCACGTCCCGTGGGCACGGCGGGGCGGCTGGGACGCGGCCGCGGCGGATGCGTTAGGCGATCAGGTGACGCGGATGGTCGCGGCCATTGCCCCGGACCTGCCCGAGCGCGTGGTGCAGCGGTGGGTGGTCACCCCCGCCGACCTCGAGGCCCGCTACGGGTGCGCGGAGGGGAGCCTGACGCACGGCGAGCTGGCGCTCGACCAGGCCCTCTTCATGCGGCCGGTGCCGTCGTGCAGCCGGCACGCGACGCCGCTGGCCGGGTTCTGGCTCTGCGGCACAGGGACGCACCCGGCGATCCCCGGCGGCGCCGCCGGCTGGCTGGCCGCGGCGGAAGTCGCCGCCGCCCGCTGACGCGCGGGTCAGGCGTCGTGCCCGGGGCCGGGTGCCGACCGTCCTTCCCAGTCCCCCTCGTACTCCATGTAGCGCGCCGTTTCCCGCGCGACCTCCACGCCTAACAAGCGCGCCACGACGTGGAGCGAGAGGTCGATCCCGGCGCTCACGCCGGCCGACATCACCAATTGGCCGTCGCCGACGATCCGCTGCCCCTCGCGCACGTGGGCCCGGGGCGCGACCGCCCGCAACTCGTCGAACGCCAGGAAGTGCGTAGTGGCCTCGTGGCCATCGAGCAGTCCCGCGGCCCCCAGCACCAGCGCGCCCGTGCACACGCTCAGGACCAGCGTACACGCTGGTGCGACGTGCGCGATCCACTCGAGCATCATCGGGTTCTTCATCTCGCGGCGCGTCCCGAACCCGCCGGGCACGACGAGGATCTCGGGTGGCGGGCAGTCGGCGAACGCATAACGCGGGTTCACGCTCAGGCCGTTGCGCGCCGTGACCGGCGCCAGGCGCTCGGCCACCGTGTAGACGTCGAATGGCTCGAGCTTTCGCCGCCGGCCCGTCACCGAAAAGACCTCGAATGGACCCGCGAAGTCGAGGACCTCGACGTCGTCGAAGAGCAGGATCGCGGTGCGATAGGCCATGCGGCGGCGACGGGGAACGGGACGGGGAAGGGGGCAGCGCCTCGATGCGCCGGCCCCCGGCGCGTCAGGGCCGGAGGACCGCCTCGAGCGCCGCGGGGAATCCCGACGTCGTGGCGCGTAACGTGCCGAGGTGCTTCCAGCGCAGGATGCCGTTCCGGTCGATGAGGTAGGTCGACGGAACGCCGATGGCCAGGAACCGCGAGTTCACGCGCTCGTCCGGGTCTCGCCAGATCGGGTAGGTCATCCGGAAGTCCCGGGCGAACTGCTCGATCTTCGACTCGTCGCCGCGCGCGTCGACGCTCACGCCAACGATCTGCAATCCCTCCGCGGCGTGCTTCCCGTGCAGGGACTCGAGGAACGGGATCTCCTCCTTGCAGGGCAGGCACCAGGTTGCCCACACGTTCAGCAGCACCGGCTTGCCGCGCAGCAGCGCCAGCGAGACGCTGTCTCCACTCAGCGTTCGGGCCGCGTAGGGCGGCGCCTCGAGCCCGACTTCCACGCGGGCCGGAGGCCCGCCGTCCCGCGCGCACGCCGGCACGAACAGGAAGAAGGCGCCCAGCCACAAGCCCCTCGATGACATCGGGCTATCGCCCCGCGGCCAGCCGGCCAGTCGCGATCCGGATCCCGCCCGAGTCGCCGGGCTGCGTCCACGCGAGGACGAGGTCACGACCGGTCCGGACCATGCGCGGAAAACCACTGGCGCGCGCGGCCGCTGAGCTGGCGATGACCATTGCCTTCGACATCACGCCGCCCTGGGCCACGGCCCGCATGCGCACTTCGGCGACCTCGCCTCCGGCGCGCTCGAGCCAGGTCACGATCGCGCGACCGTCGCCGTCGAGCTCGACGTCCACGCGGCCGACCGGGTTGCCATCGTCCACGCGGATCGGTGCCGCGAACGTCGCCCCGGCGTCCGTGGAAAACGCCACGTTGACCTTCGCCGTGTCCCGGGCGCCGGTGAACCACGCCACGGCGACCAGGTTGCTGTCGGCGGCAATGGAGGGGCCGTTCACCGGGCATCCCTCGATATGCCAGTCGTCGGCATGCACGCGCGCGGGCATCGTCCACGTCCCGTTGAGACGCCGCAGGATCGAGATGTCGCGGATCTCCTCGGTCGAACGGTCCCGGTACACGACCGCCGGTCCCTGCGCAGTCATGGCCGCCGACGTCTGGCAGCAGTCGCAGATGCGCCCGTCGATCATCTGGTTCGGGGAGACGCCGCCGTCGGGTCCGATGCGGCTGTTGGCCAGTTGCATCGACCCGCCATGACTGCCCTCATGCTCGCCACCGCCGGTTGCGCGACCGTCCAGCCAGACCGCCTCGATGGAGTCCGTGCCGGCGTCGAAGAACGAGACGAAGCCGTGTTCGGCCGCCACCCCGTCGTCATGCAGCAGTCGCGGCTCGGACCAGGCACGGCCGTCGTCGCTCTGCTTGATCATGACGTCGTACGAGTACCGGCCCCCCGGGCGGCGCTGCAGCCAGTGCACGATCACCCTACCGGAGCGCCCCACGTACACGGACGGGAAGTCGGCCCAGTTCACGAACAGGTCGTTGCGCGCGAGCAGGTTCTGGGTGGGCCACCAGCCCGTACTGTCCCGCACGGCGAGGCGCAGGGCAACGTTGGAGTCGGGAGCCGGCTCGAGCCATGACAGGTACACACGCCCCTCGCCATCCACGGCGAGGTTCGGCTCCCCGCTGGCGATTCCGGCCGGCGATTCGATCGTGGCAAGCGCCACGATCGGTGGCGCGTCGGCGGCCACCGGCTTCTCATCCGAGCCGCCACGAGCACAGGCCGCGAGCGCGGCCACGGTGAGGGCGGCCGCGACACGATGCGGAAAAGTCATGCCGGAAAGTGTGGCGCGCGAGGCCGGACAGTCAACGCCCGCGGCCGTGCCCTAGAATTCCCGCTTCTTCATCTCCTTGAAGATCCGGTTCGCGTCGCTGTCGTCGCGATCCTGCGGCCGTGTCGCGTCGAGCGTGTCGTCGTACGACCGCTGCGACGCCGGCTTCACCTTGGCGGCCTTGGCGGCATTCCGCTTGGCCAGCGCCCTGATCTGCTTCTCGTTCATCTGCGCCCCTCACCTCGCTGTGGTTCCTGCGTGACGATTGCTTTCCCACCCTTCATGACGAACCGCACCTGCCGGACGGCAGAAATCGAAGTCGTCGGGTCCCCCTCGACCGCAATCAGGTCGGCCAGCAGGCCCGCCTTGACCTGCCCGATCCGATCGCCCTGCCGGAGTACCCTGGCCGTCACCGAGGTTGCCATCCGCAGGACGTCCAGGGGGGACATCCCGTAGTCGACAAGGATCTCCAGTTCCCGGGCATTGTCGCCGTGAGCAAAGACACCAACGTCGCTGCCGTTGCAGATCGTGACACCGGCCGCGAGGGCCGCCTTGAGGCTGGCCCGCTTCTGCGCGAAGCGCGCCGGCTCGGGGTCGACGCCCTTCCTCCACCCGGCGTACTGGGCGGTGGCATCGCCGGCCGCGACGGTCGGGCAGAGGGCGACGCCGCGCTCCGCCATGAGCCTGAAGACCTCCGGGGTGCCGTTGTCGCCGTGGTCGATCGTCGCGACCCCGGCCACGACCGCGCGGCGCATGCCCTCGGCGGTGGAGGCGTGCGCGACCACCGGACGGCCGCTGCTGGACGCGATGTCGACCACGCGTCGCAGTTCCTCCTCGGTGAACGCCGGCCGCGCCTCGCCGTTCGGACCCCACCGGTAGTCCGCGTAGACCTTGATCCAGTCGGCGCCGTGGCGGATCTGGTCGCGCACGACGCGGGAGAGGTCCTCGAGCCCCGCGGCCTCCTCGGCGCCCTGGGGGATGTCCCACTCGGTGGCGAAGCCGCGCGGGGCGTAACTGCCCTTCATCACGATCGCGCGCGTCGTGACGATGAGGCGCGGGCCGGGGATGATCCCCTGGTCCACCGCGTCCCGGAGGCCGACGTCGGCGTACCCGGCGCCCTCGGTCCCCAGGTCGCGCAGTGTGGTGAACCCCGCGCGGAGCGTCCGCGCGAGGTGCACCGTGGCGCGCGCCACGCGCAGGCCTAACGACTCACGGAGGACCTGGTCCTCCCACGAAGTCTCGTTGTACGGATGCAGCAGGACGTGCGAGTGGGCGTCGATGAGGCCGGGCAGGAGCGTCAGCCCGGGCAGGTCCACCACGTCGGCGTCGCGCGGGACGGCCACGTCGGCCGCCGGTCCCACGGCCTCGATCCGCTCGCCGCGCACGAGCACGACGTACCCCGCGTGCATCGCGGGCCCGACGCCGTCGAACACGCGCGCCGGCCGCAGGAGCACGGGGCGGGGTGGAGGGGCGGCGGCGCGCTGTGCGCCGGCATCGCCTGCCGCCGCGAGCAGGAGCAGCAGCCAGGCGGTCCGCATCAGTCGCCGGTCACCGCGGCGGCGGCCGGCTCCGGGACGGCGTCGGGGCGCGGGATTTCGGTCACGCCGCCCGACACGATGAAGGCCATCACCGCCGCGCTCGAGGCATCCAGGCGCTTCACCACGGAGGCGGGGAACACGTACACCTGGCCGGCCCAGTGATACGACTGGGGCACGTACACCGAGACCAGGGACGCCTCCCCGAGTTGGGCGAGGGATTCCTGGGTGATGAATCCCAGCACGTAGGCGTTTCCGCTGGTCAGCAACTGGACCAGGACCGGCTTGTCGAACTTCCGCTTCTCGCCCACGAATGCCTTCACCAGGTCGCGAGTCGATCCGTAGACGAGGTTCACGAACGGCAGCCGGTTCAGCAGGCTGTCGAAGATCGACATCGCGCCACGGCCGAGCAGGTTGGAGCCGAGGAACCCGACGAGGGTGATCAGGACCAGCGTGGCGATGAAGCCGGCGCCGGGGATCGGCAGGTGAAGCCAGCCGTCGACGGCCTGGAACAGCGCGACGCAGACGTAGATCGTGACGGCGACGGGCGCGAGGAGGACGAGCCCCCTGAAGAAATAGGCAACGAGCCGCCGGCCCATCAGGCGGACGCGGCGAAGAGGACCAGGTCCACTTCCATCGGGAGCCCCTCGCGGCGCCACGCCACTGCGCCGCCGGCCAGGTTCGCGACATCGGTGAACCCGGCCGCCGCGAGCAGGCTGCCCCCAATGGCTGACCGGGACCCGCTCTCACAGAGCAGGATCATCGGTTGGCCACGGGGCTTCTCGGAGAGCTGCGCCACCAGCCGGCCGAGGGGGACGTGGACCGAGCCGGCGATGTGTCCCGTGCGCCATTCGGGCGTGGAGCGAACGTCGACGAGGAGCGCGCCGGCGGCGACGCGGGCGGCGACGTCCGCGGGCTGGACCTGCGGCAGCGGCGTCATCGTCCCGCCGGCACGCTTCCACGCGGTGATGGCGTCCGCGTCGAACCAGCCGGCGACGCGGTCCAGGCCGATCATCGCCAGCTCGGCGGCGGCATGCCGCGCGTGCTTCTCGTCGGCGTCGTCGATGAGCAGGTAGAGGTCGCGGTCGTACGGCAGCACCCATCCGGCGTAGCCGACGAACGCGCGGGTGAGCGGGATGCTGATCACGCCGGGGACGTGGCCGGCGGCGAAGGCGTCGGCGCGCCGCAGGTCGACCACGATGTCCCCGCGGCCCAGCGCCGCCGCCAGATGCGCGGCGTCGAGGCGGGCGGGCGTGCGGAATCCGCCGAGGGAAGCCGGACCTTCACGATTCATCCGCTTCATCGTGCCGAAATAGCTCGGCGGTTCCGCCTGTCCATCGAGGACCGCGTCGACGAACGTCTCCTCGCGGTCGATCTGGAAGGCCCAGCTGGTCAGCTTCTCGTAGCCTAACGTGGTCTGCGGCACCGCCCCGAGCGACTTGCCGCAGGCGGACCCGGCGCCGTGGCCCGGCCAGAGCTGCAGCCAGTCCGGGCAGCGCTCGGTGAAGCGGCGGAGCGACTCGAACAGCAGCTTGGCGCCGGCGCGCATCGTGCCCTCCATGCCGGCGGCGCGCTCGAGGAGGTCCGGGCGCCCCACGTCACCCACGAAGATGAAGTCGCCGGTCAGGGCGCCGACCGGTTGCGACGAGGCGAGCGTGTCGGTGACGAGGAAGGTGAGGTGCTCCGGCGTGTGTCCCGGGGTATGGATCGCCTCGATCCGCACGTTGCCGACCATGAACGTGTCGCCGTCCGAGAGGTACGTGGCGCCGGCGTCGCGGGCGAAGCGGTACTGCCACTCCTGGCCGCCCTCGCTCGAGAGCAGGAGGCGGGCCCCGGCGGCCGCGGCCAGCTCACGCGATCCCGAGAGGAAGTCGGCGTGGATGTGCGTCTCGGTGACGTGGGTGACCTTGAGCCCCGCGGCGGCCGCGGCGTCGAGGTACTGTCCCACGTCCCGGTTGGCGTCCACGATGAGCGCCTCGCCGGTCTGCTGGCAGCCGACGAGGAAACTGGCCTGGGCGAGCCCCTCGTGGTAGAAGCGCTTCAGGAGCACGACAGGTCCTCCGGTGACGACAACAAAGCGGTAAGCATGGGCGGCAACGTAAGCTAGTCCGTCTTGCCGTGGTGCGGCCACTCCGCGCCGCGCGTCCGGGCGGCGCCCCGCCAACACAAAGCGCCCCCGTCCGGAAGTCCGGGCAGGGGCGCCGAGGTGAGGCTGGCTACCGGCCTCCGGCAGCCTTCGGCGGAACCGTCTTGAGGTAGAGGTAGAGCGCCCTGGTCTCGAGGTCGGTCATGAGGCGGGTCATGGGGATCGGCATCGACAGGGTGTCGATGGCGATGCCGTTGGGACGCATACCCTCACGCAGCGCCTTGAAGAAGTCGGCCTCGGTCCACGACCCGATGCCTTCGGGCGTGATGTTCGCGGCGGGCTTCATGTCGGGCGGAGCACCCGGGATCGGGCCGCCGGAGAGCGTGGCGCCGTGGCAGGAAGTGCAGCCGCCGATCTCGGCGAGGTACCGGCCGTAGTCGGCGGTCGTGTCCGCGGCGGGTGGGGCGCTGCGCCGCGCCACGTGATCCATCGCCTTCGCCTCGAACATGTCATCGAGGTCGCCCTTCAGGAGGAGTACCCGTCCCACCAGCCCCCAGGACTGTGCCGGCAACTCGCGATTGACCGGCGGGACCTTCCGGAGGTAGGCAACCAGCGCGCCGACGTCGTCGTCGCCCATGTGCCAGTAGGCCCGGGAGGGCATGATGGCGAGCGCGCGTCCGGTCGGCGCGATGCCGTGGCGGATGGCGCGCAGGAAATCGTCGTCGGTGCGGGCGGCGCCAATGCCGCCCTCACCCGAGGTGAGGTTCGGCGCGATGACGCGGGCCATCGGGAGCCCGTCGATCATCACCTGGCCCCCGAGGTCGGCGCCATGGCAGTCGACACACTTGGCGATGGCCGTCGCGAGGTGCCTCCCCTTCTCGATCGACGCGGAATCGCTCGGGATTGGTGGCGATGCGTCGCTGTACTCGATGCGGCTGTTGAGCTTCTGCGTCGAGAAGACGAAGATCGACGCCAGGATCATCAGGCAGACCAGGACGATTCCGCCAAGTATCTTTCCGAGGGTTTTCATGCGCTGAATGCGGGAAGGGGTGAACGCCGGCCTGGACCGAGAGCGGTCGCGACAATGATCTGCTGCATGGCACGCACAATCGCAAGTCACAAATCGCGCCGGCGGGCCTTCCGTCGCGGGTCCGCCTGACGCGGTCCGGGTATCCCCGCGCAGGATACCGTCGGGGTCCGGAACCCCATATAGTTCGCGCCATGACGAGCACCCGGGCCCCACAGACGCCGGCATCGCCGGCGCCCGCCGCGCTGGCCACGCCGGAGTGGTCGGTAGAGGACGCGAAATCCCTGTACAACGTTGACGGCTGGGGAGCCGGGTTCTTCGACATCAATGCCGGCGGCAACGTCGTCGTGCGCCCGGACCCCTCGCGCGCCGATCGCACGCTGGACCTGCACGACCTCGCCATGGACCTGGAGGAGCAGGGCGTCGCCCTTCCCGTGCTCCTGCGCTTCTCCGACATCCTGCAGAGCCGGATCGAGCTCCTCAGCGAGCGGTTCGAGTCGGCCATCCGCGAGTTCGAGTACACCGGCGGCTACACGACCGTCTACCCCATCAAGGTCAACCAGCAGCGCCACGTCGTCGAGGAGATCTTCGAATTCGGGCGCAAGCACCAGGTGGGCCTCGAATGCGGCTCGAAGCCGGAACTCCAGGCGGTCCTGGGCCTGACCGAATCCACCGAGCACCTGATCGTCTGCAACGGCTACAAGGACGAGGAGTTCATGCGCCTGGCGTTGATGGGCCAGCGCCTCGGCCACCGCGTCTTCATCGTGCTGGAGCAGTTGAGTGAGCTCGACGTGCTGCTGGACGCCGCCACCGACCTTGGCGTGGTGCCGATGGCCGGCGTGCGGATCAAGCTGGCGACCGAGGGATCCGGGCGCTGGGCGCAGAGCGGCGGCGAGAAGTCGAAGTTCGGGCTCGGTGCCGCGGAGCTGGTGCGGCTGGTGGACCGGCTCCGCGAACGTGGCCAGCTCGACATCCTCAAGCTGATCCACTTCCACCTCGGCAGCCAGATCACCGACATCCGGTACATCAAGACCGCGCTGGGCGAGATCACGCGGTTCTACCTGGAGCTGCGCGCGATGGGCGTCGACGTCACGCACGTCGACGTCGGGGGCGGGCTCGGGGTCGACTATGACGGGACCAGCTCCACCAGCAACGCGAGCGTGAACTACACGCTGCAGGAATACGCGAACGACGTCATCTACACGATCGCCGAGGTCTGCCGCGACCAGAACCTCCCGATGCCGCATGTCATCAGCGAGTCGGGGCGCGCGCTGACGGCGCACCACGCGCTCCTGCTCCTGAAGGTGATCGACGTCGAGTCACAGGCCGAGCACGCCGTGCCCGAATTGCCGGCGGATGCGCCGCCGCTCCTGCACGAGATGGTGGAGGACTACAAGACCCTCGGCAAGAAGCGCCTGCCCAAGCGGAAGGTGATCGAGATCTTCCACGACGCGTCCTTCGACAAGGAGCGCGGCCAGCAGCTGTTCACCGCCGGCGTCGTGAGCCTCCGCGATCGCGCCACGGCGGAGACGATCTACTTCGCCACCGTCAATCGGGTGGCGCAACTGGTGGAGGAGTCGCCGAACGGCTACGACGACATCCTCAAGGACCTCCGGTCAGTGCTGGTCGACCGGTACTTCTGCAACTTCTCGCTCTTCCAGTCGCTGCCGGACTCGTGGGCGATCGACCAGCTCTTCCCCATCATGCCGATCCACCGGCACCTCGAGCGCCCGTCACGTCGCGGGACGCTGCAGGACATCACCTGCGACTCGGATGGGAAGATCGAGCGGTTCATCGGCGGGAAGGCGGGCGGGGAGCCCAGCCTGCCGTTGCATGAGTTCCATGACGCCGACCAGTACCTGCTCGGGGTGTTCCTGACCGGCGCCTACCAGGAGATCCTCGGCGACCTGCACAACCTGTTCGGCGACACGAACGCCGTGCATATCCGCCTGTCCGATTCAGGGTACGAAATCACGGACCTGGTGCACGGTGACACGGTCACGGAGGTGCTGAACTACGTGCAGTTCCGCGCGAGCGACCTGCTGGCGACGTTCCGCCGGAAGGTGACGGCGGCGACCGGCCTGACGCGGCCCGAATCGAACACGTTCATCGCCGAGTATGTCGCGGGCCTCGAAGGGTACACGTACCTGGAGGGTGAGGCGGCGCGGTGAGTTGAGGCATCAGGCATCGGGCATCAGGCATCAGGGTCGGAGATGCGCGACCCCGATGCCTGATGCCTGATGCCTGATGCCTGATGCCTGATGCCTGATGCCTGGCAGGGCCTACCCCCCGAACCGCTCTGCCACCGCCTTCCAGTTGACCACGTTCCACCACGCGCCGATGTAGTCCGGCCGGCGGTTCTGGTACTTCAGGTAATACGCGTGTTCCCACACGTCCAGGCCCAGCAGGATGTCGCGGGCGGCGATCCCGTCCATCAGGGGGTTGTCCTGGTTCGGCGTCGATGAGATCGACAAGGTGCTTCCCTTGCGGGTGAGCCACGCCCATCCGGAGCCGAATCGTCCCGTGCCGGCGGCGGCGAACTGTTCCTTGAACGTGGCGAAGCTGCCGAAGGACGTCGAGATCGCGGTCCCCAGCGCCCCGGTCGGCTCACCGCCACCAGACGGCGCCATCAGGGTCCAGAACAGCGAGTGATTCCAGTGCCCGCCGCCGTTGTTCCGGACCGCCGTCCGCACGTCGTCCGGCACGCCCGCCAGGTTCGACAGCAGGCCCTCGAGGGATTGCTCGTGGAGCGCCGAGTGCTTGTCGAGTGCGGCGTTCAGGTTGTTGACGTACGCCTGGTGATGCTTGCCATGGTGAATCTGCATCGTCGCCGCGTCGATGTGCGGCTCGAGGGCATCGAAGGCGTACGGCAGCGCGGGCAGGGTGTGCGGCATTGCGTGCTCTCCGGGATGAAGTCGGCCTCGGAGCGCAGCCATGCCGCGATCACGGCTTCCGGTTGCGCTCCCTCCACCACCCGATGATGCCGGGCAGGATCGACAGGAAGATCACCACGATGATAACGACTTCGATGTACCTGTCGATCCCCGGAACGTAGCGACCGAGGAAGTACCCCGTGAAGAGCATGGACCAGATCCACACGGTCCCGCCGAGCACGTTGTAGAGGGCGAACGTGCGGTAGTCCATCCTGGCAACCCCGGCCACAAGCGGGGCGAACGTCCGGATGATCGGCATGAACCGCGCGAGGAAGATCGTCTTGGCGCCATGGCGCTCGTAGAACGCGTGCGCGCGTTCCACGTGCTTCTTCTTGAAGAAGAACGACTCGTCGCGCACGAAGATCCTCGGCCCGGTGACGCGGCCCACCCAGAAGTTCAGGGCGTCCCCCGCGATGGCGGCCACGTTCAGCAGGGCGCCGAGCAGGTAGACGTTCATGTCGAGGCCCGTCGCGATCAGCAGGCCGGCCGTCACCAGCAGCGAGTCCCCCGGCAGGAAGAACCCGAAGAAGAAGCCCGTCTCGACGAAGATGATCGCGATGAGGCCGATGTACCCGGCCCATTGCACCAGCGCGTTCAGGTCGCGCAGTCGCTCGAACAACTCCATGAAGCCGGGCATGCGGGAATGACGGAGGGGTGGTGGAATCGGCGGGGGCGATCGGCAGGGAACGGTTCCCTGACTTGCCCGGCCGCGACCGCGAACGCAGACTGCATTATGACGATCCGGCAGGCGGAAGAGCACCTCGACGTGCGGGTCGTCGTCCACACGCACTGGGATCGCGAGTGGTACCGGCCCGCGGCCCAGTTCCAGCCACGGCTGGTCGCCCTCATCGATGAAGTCCTCGATGGCGCCGCCGGGGAGCCATTCCTCCTGGATGGGCAGGCGGTGATCCTCGAGGACTACCTGCAACATCGCCCCGAGCGCGCTGCCGACCTGTCGGCCGCCCTGCGAGCCGGGGCCGTGGAAGCGGGTCCCTGGTACGTGCTGGCGGACGGCCTCATTCCTTCCGGGGAAGGCCTGGTGCGGAACCTGCTCGCGGGCCGCCGGGCGCTGCAGGCCTTGCGGGCGGCTGCGCCGGACGTCCTCTACTGCCCCGACTCGTTCGGCCACCCGGCGATGTTGCCAGCCATCGCGGCGGGGTTCGGCCTTCCGGTGGTCGTCCTCTGGCGCGGCTACGGCGGGCGTTCCCACCCGCCTGGCGACACCAGTCGGTGGATCGCGCCTGACGAGTCGTCGGTGGTGCTCTGCCACCTGCCGCCCGAAGGCTACGAGTTCGGGTCGCACCTCCCACTGGACGCGGAGGCAGCGCGGGAGCGTTGGCAGGCGATCGAACGGGTGCTCGCGCCTCGCGCGGTGACCGGGCTCGCGCTGCTGCCGGCGGGCGCCGACCATCACGCGCCGCAGGCCAACCTCGCCGAGGCGATCGGCGAACTGGCACGGGCGGCGGCGCCGCACCGGCTGGCGCGTTCGTCGCTGGGGACCTTCGGCAGCCTGGTCGCCGCGCGCGCGGAGGGGACCATCCTGCCGACGGTCGCCGGCGAGCTGCGCGACTCCTACGGCTACACCTGGACGCTGCAGGGAACGCTCGGCGCCCGCGCTGCGCTCAAGCGCGACTATGCCCGCGTCGAGCGGTTGCTGGTGCGGGACGCCGAGCCATGGGTCGCGCTGGCGAGACTGAAGGATGGCGCCGACCGTCGGCATGTCCTGCGCGCGGCGTGGCGTCCGGTCCTCCTCTGCCAGCCGCACGACACGTTATGCGGGTGCAGCGTGGATGAGGTCGCGGGCGCCATGGCATCGCGGCTCGCGGAGGCCGTCGCCGCCGGCACCGAGGCGCGGGACACGGCACTGATGGCCCTCGTTGGCCACGACGGGGAGGCGGCCCGGCGCCGGCCCGACGCGTGGAGCGCCGTGGTGGTGGTGCGCAACCCCGCCGCGCGGACCCGGAGCGGCGTCGCCGAACTCGAGGTGGACCTCGTCATGGACGACGCGCCGGTCGGGCCGGCCTCCGCGGGCATCGAGCCGCGGACGCGTCGCACCGGACCGCTCGCGATCGGGGCGCCGCCGGTCCCGCTGCAGGAACTGTCGCGCGAGCGGACGTTCGCGCGCGAGGAGTCGGCCAGGCACTACCCATGGAATCGCCTCGTCGAACGCCGCCGCGTGCTGGCGTGGATCGAGGACGTGCCGGCCCTGGGCCTCTGCACCCTCCCCGTCGAGGAACGACGGCGGCGGGCGCCGACGCCGCCGGCACCGGTATCCGCTGAGCGATCCGCGATCATGGGTCACGGGATCCGCATCGATGTCACGGAAGGAGGCCTCCGCTTCACCGGAGCCGATGGCACGGTCATCGACGACTGGGTCATGCTCGACGCGGAAGGGGAACGAGGCGACCTCTACACGCACGCGCCGGTACCCGGAACCCGCGTCCGTGGCGCGCTGGTCCGCACCCGCGTCACGGCGCGAGGTCCGCTGCGTGTCGAGTTGGCGTGCGACTTCCGCCTGGCGATCCCCGAGCGCCGGCTCACGACCGCGGCCGGTGAGGCGCTGGTGCAGCCACTGGTCCGTCAGGACGTGCGCGTCACCGTGCAACTGGACGCCGGCTCGCCGTTCGTGCGACTCGTCACGCGTGGGGACAACGTCGGCACCGACGTGCGGCTCCGCCTGGCGATTCGTTCCGGGATCCCGTCGGCGGTCGTGGTCGCCGATGCGGCCTTCGGTCCGGTCGTGCGCGAGCCGATCGTGGTGGACGGGGCGGCGCGCGCGATGGAGATCCCCCCGGCCACGGCGCCCCTGCATCGGCACGTGTCCGTCTTCTCCGGGGACCGCGGCGCGACCGTCCTGTCGGATGGCCTCGCCGAGTACGAGGTCGATGCCGAGGGCACCGTGCTGGTGACCCTGCTGCGCGCGGTGGGTGAGCTGTCGCGGCACGACCTGCCCGAGCGTCCGGGACACGCGGGCTATCCCGTGGCGACGCCGGCGGCGCAGGTTCCCGGGCCATTCGAGGCGCGCCTGGCCTTCGCGGCGCACGGGCCGCGGTCGGACGTCGTCACGACGCGCATCGAGGAAATGGCGGACGACTTCCTGGTGCCGCTGGTCGGGACGACCTGGCGCACGGCGATGGCGCCGCCCGGGCGGGTGAAGGGCCCGATGCTGGTCGGCGAGGGGCTCGCCCTGTCCGCGCTCAAGGAAAGCGAGGACGGCGCGTGGATCGTCCTGCGCGCCGTGAACCGGCTCGACCACGCCGTGGCGGGCAAGTGGAGCGTGCCAGGCGTGCGGGAGGCGATGCTGGGCCGGCTGGACGAGACCCCGGTCCGCGCCCTCGACGTGCGCGATGGCGTGATCGAGTTCCGGGCCGGGCCGCGGGCGGTGGTGACGATCCTTGCCCGTTAGGCGCGGTCGGCGAGGGTGGTCGGCCCCTCGCCCGCCAGCCGGTCCCGCCAGGCGTCCCCGAGGAGGGTGCACCCCAGGACGGTGAGGACCAGCGCCAGGCCGGGCGCGATCGCCACCCACGGCGCGGTCACGATCAGGTCCCGGCCGCCGGCGATCATGTTCCCCCAGCTGGGGTGGGGCGGCTGCACCCCGAGGCCGAGGAAGGCGAGCCCGCTCTCCAGCAGGATGGCGTTCCCCACACCGAGCGTCGTGGCCACCAGCGCCGGTCCGACGGCGTTAGGCAGGACGTGGCGGACGAGGAGCCGGAGGGGCGGGGTGCCCACCGCGCGCGCCGCGTCCGCCCAGGGGCGCTCGCGCGCGCCCAGGACTTCGGCGCGCACCAGCCGCGCCACGCCCATCCACCCCGTCGCCGCCAGCACCACCATGACGGTGACCGTACCCGGCCGCCAGAGCGCGGCGCAGAGGAGCAGCAGGATCAGCCGCGGGATCGCGAGCATCGCGTCCGACACCGCCATCGCGACCCGGTCGAACGCACCGCGCCACCAGCCGGCGATCGCGCCCACCGCGACCCCGAGCACCCCGGCGACCGCCGATCCCACCAGGCCGATGGCCAGCGACAGCCGGCCCGCGAGCATCATGCGCACGAACAGGTCGCGGCCGAAGCGATCCGTCCCGAGCAGGTGAAACTGGCCGGCCTCGTCGGTGGAGAAGGGACCCACCAGCCGCGACCGCAAAACGTCGTCGATCGCCAGCGGATCCTTCCGCGCCACCAGGGGCACGAGGATGGTGCCGAGCACGAGGACCGCGAGCAACCCGCCCGCCCATCGCTCCGTGCGGGTCATCGGCGCCGCGGGTCGACGACGTGGAGGAGCACATCCGAGGCCGCGTTGGCGAGGACCACGATGCCCGCGTAGGCCACGGTGGCGCCCATCACCACCGGATAGTCCCTCGCCCCGATGGCCTCGAGCATCACCCGCCCCATGCCGGGCCAGGCGAAGATGGATTCCACGAACACGGAACCGGCCACCACCCCGGGCAGCGCCAGCATGAGCAGCACGACCAGCGGGGGCAACGCGTTGGCGAGCAGGTGCCGGAACATCACGCGCCGCGGGCCCAATCCCTTCGCGCGCGCCGTGCGGACCCACTCGCTCCGGCGCAGGTCGAGCAGCGCCGTCCGTGCATAACGCGCGATGCCCGCGGCGCCGACGGCCGCCATGACCACGATCGGCAGCACGGAATGGCGGAGCAGGTCCGGCAGGATCGCCAGGCCGGTCGCCTCCGAGGCCGGGCTCGTGAGGCCGAACGCCGGCAGCCGCAGCCAGGCCGGCGCGCCAAGCCGCGAGGTGCCGTACGTGAACAGGGCCACGGCGCTCAACGCGAGCCAGTAACTCGGCGCCGCATAGATCGCGGTGGTGAGACCGGTGAGCAGCCGGTCCGTGGGCCGGTCCTTCCGCGACGCCTGCAGGGCGCCCACGGCGACCCCGACGATGAACGTCAGTGCCAGCGACGTCACGCCCAGCCAGAGGCTCACCGGCAGCGCCTCGGCGAGCACGCGCGTGACCGGCTCGCGGCGGCGGAAGCTCTCCCCGAGGTCGCCCCGCAGCAGGTTCGACAGCCACCGTCCATATTGCTGCGCCAGCGACTCGTCCAACCCGAGTTCGCGGCGAAGCTGGAGTGCAGCGTCCGGGGGCGCGTCCGGCGCGACCAGCAGGTCGGCGGCGTCACCCGGCGCCGCATGGAGGAGGGCGAAGGTGAGCGTCAGGACCAGCCAGAGCAGTCCCAGCGCGGCGACACCGCGACGAGCGAGGAAGGTCACGGGGTGATAATGGCGTGGCGACGGGGCCCAACACAGGGGGAACGATCGGCGGGCAGGCCGGGCGGCGGCGTGCTGGTCGCGGTGGCGGTCGCCCTGGTCCTCGCCTGCGCGCCGTCCCGTGGCGACGACACCGTGGTCTTCGCGTCAGGCGCGGACCTCGAGTCGGCCAACCCGCTGGTGACGATCCACCCGCTGGCGCGACAGGTCCAGCGCCACGCGCTGTTCGTCACGCTGACGCGGCTCGACTCGACGCTGGCCCAGCGACCATACCTCGCCCGGCGGTGGGAGTGGTCCGGGGACCGCCGCCGCCTGACGATGCACCTCTATCCGGGACTGCGCTGGCACGACGGGCAGCCGCTCACGACGCGCGACGTGGAGTTCACCCTCGAGGCGGCCCGCAACACGGCCACCGGGTTCCCGCGCGCGCCGGACCTGGCGGCATTCGATTCGGTCCTGGCGGTCGATGACTCGACGCTCATCGTCACGTTCCACGGAGCGCCGCCGGCGTTGCCGCCGATCCTGGCCGAGCTGCCGATTGTGCCGTCGCACCTCCTGCGCGGCGTTCCGCCCGGGGAGTTCCGGCGACACGCGTTCGCGACGGCGCCGGTCGGCAGCGGACCGTTCCGCTTCGTGCGACGCGACCCCGGGCGCCGCTGGGTATTCGAGCGCGTCGCCGACTTCCCGGATTCGCTGGGAGGCCCGCCGCGGATTCGCCGGCTCGTCATCGCGGTCGTGGACGAGGCCACGACGAAGTTCGCCGGGCTCGCCAGCGGGGACCTGCACGTCGCGGGGATCTCACCGACCATGGCCACCCTGGTCGCCCGGGACCCGGCATTGCGGGTCGTGGACTACCCGGTGGCCTTCGCCACCGCGGTGGTGTTCAACGCATCGCGCCCGCCGTTCGACGACGTCCGGGTGCGGCGGGCGGTAGACGCGCTCATCAACCGGCAGCGCGTGATCGACGTCGCGCTGGCCGGCTTCGGGGTCGCGGCCGACGGCGCGGTGAGCGCGGCGCACCCGTGGCACGAGCCCACCGTGCGCCCCACCGCCGCGGAGGCAGATGCCCTGCTCGACGCCGCCGGCTGGCGCTCGTCAGGCAGCGAGCCGCGCCAGCGCGGGACCGGGCGACTGGCCTTCACGCTGCTCTCGGTGGGAAGCGGCGACAATGCCATCGAGCAACTGATCCAGTCGGACCTCCGCGAGCACGGGATCGCGGTCGAGATCCGTCAGATGGAACTGGGCGCGTTCCTCGGCGTCGCACGACAGTCGCCGCGGCAGTTCGATGCGCTGCTCACCGGCATCGGTGGCGACCTGTCACTGTCGCAGCTGGTGTCCATGTTCGATGGCCGGCTGGCAGGTGGCGCGCTGGACTATGCCGGCTACCATACGCCGGGCCTCGACCGCCTGTTCGCCGCGATTCCTCGCGCCGCGACCGACTCGGCCCTGGCCGGCACGTGGCGCGAGATCCAGCGCGTCCTGGCGCGCGACGTGCCCGTCTCGTGGGTCTACCACTCGCGTGGCGTGCAGGGCGTGTCGCGCCGGCTCGAGGGGGTGCAGATGGACCTGCGCGGTGAGATGGCGACGCTGGTACAGTGGCGCCTCACGGGCGGCGCGGCGGGCCGGTGATACTCCTCCCGGGTCCCGGAGCGCTGCTGGATCGCGCGCGGTTCGCAGAAGGTCCGCTCGCCGCGCTGGCGGGCTCGCTCACCGCCGACCTTGACCGACTCCTGCCTGACGAGGACGTCTTCATCCCGCGCGAGAAGGCGAAGCTCACCCGCCATGGTGGGCGCTGCGCGCGCGACGGGGTGCTCCTCGAGTTCGATCCGCGGCAGCCGCGCCGGCACCGCTGTCCGTCGTGCGGTGCTGTCTACGACGACGAGGCCCATTACCTCTGGTGGGTCATGGGATACCAGCTCTGGCTGGCGGAACGCGCCGTGCACGCTGCCGTGCTCTGGCGCCTGCGTGGCGACGCGCGCCACGAGCGCCTGTCCTGGGCCATCCTGCAGGGCCTGGCGGAGCGCTACCCGGCGTATCCCAACCAGGACAACGTGCTCGGTCCCACGCGGGTGTTCTTCAGCACCTACCTGGAGTCCATCTGGCTGCTCCAGCTGTCGATCGCGCTCTCCGCGCTCGAGGAGGGAAGGCCGACCGCCGGCGGCGACCGGATCCGCGACATCATCATCGAGCCATCGAGCCGGATCATCGCCGCGTTCAATGAAGGCGGGTCGAACCGGCAGGTGTGGAACAGCGCCGCCGTGCTGGCCGCGTCGATCCTCCTGAAGGACCCTGGACGTGCCGACCGTGCGCTGCACGGGCCGGGCGGCCTCACGCAGCACCTGCGCGAGGGACTGCTCGAGGATGGGACGTGGTTCGAGGGCGAGAACTACCACCTGTTCGCGCACCGGGGACTGTGGTACCTGGTGTCGCTCGCCGAGTGGGCCGGCTTCCCGGTTGCCGGTGAGGACGCGGCACGGTTCGAGCGCGGCTTCGTCGCGCCGCTGCGTTCCGCGCTTCCCGACTTCACGTTCCCGTCACGACGCGACTCGCAGTATCGCGCCTCGCTCCGGCAGTGGCGCGTTGCCGAGTCGCTGGAGCTGGGCCTGGCGCGATCGCCGGGATCGGCCGACCTCGCGCGCGGCCTGGCCGCGGTCTACGGCGATGCCCCGGTCGGCGACGCGGCACGCTGGCGCTCGACGGCCGAGGCCGAGCGGAACGTCCCCGGGGTGCGCCTGACGAGGGCGGACCTGGGCTGGAAGTCGCTCCTGTTCGCGGTGCCGCGCCTGCCGGATGCCGAGGTCCCGCCGCCCGCCTCGGTGCTGCTGGAGCGCCAGGGATTCGGGATCCTCCGCCGCAATTCCGGTCGCACCTACGTCGCGCTCGACTACGGCGAGTCGGGCGGCAGCCACGGGCATCCCGACCGGCTGAACCTCTGGCTGGTGCATGGTGAGCAGCGCGTCTTCGAGGATGTCGGGACCGGCTCGTACGTCGAGCGGTCGCTGCACTGGTACCGGAGCACGCTGGCGCACAACGCGCCGCTGGTGGACGGCCGGTCGCAAGGTCCGGTCCCCGGGCGACTGCGCGCGTGGGATGAGCGCGTCGACTGTGGCTGGATCGATGCCGACGTCCACCTCGCGCGTGGCGTACTCGTCAGGCGGTCGGTCGTCGCGTGCCGCGATCACCTCGTGGACCGCGTGGAATGGAGCGCACCGGGGGACGTCACGCTCGACCTGCCGATGCACGTCGATGGCGACCTCGCAGAGGCGGCGTGGACGGAGGCGGGCCTGGCCGGCGGCGACGGCCTGGAGGATGGCTTCCCATTCGTCGTCCGGGCGGAAACCGCGGGACCACGCGCGACGGCATCTATTGTCGCGGAGGGCGTTCATGGCGTCACGCACGTGACCGGTCCACACGGCTGGTGGCGCGCCGTAGCCCCCGGCCCGCCCGGTGCGGGTCCCCGCCGCTTCCTCCTGCTGCGTTCGCGCGGCGCGTCCGGGCGCATCACGTCGGTGTGGTCCTGGCAGGGACCCGTTGCCGTCACCTTCCGTGACGAAGGGACGCTGACGGTCACGTCGGAACGCACGTGGACGCACGTTCCACGGGATCGTGGCTGGGTCGTGGAGGGTGCGGGGACCTCCATCGCGCTGTCCGGGGCGCGGGCGCTGACGGCGGATGCCGCTCCCGCCCGCCCGGCGCCAACCGAGGGCGCCGAACCGCTCACCATCCCTGCGGTGACGGCTTCCTCGGAGGTGGGACACCTGATCGCACACTCGTCAGGCGCACTGCGCTTCCGGCTCGACGAACGACACTACCGGCGCACGGAGGCGCCGTGGTCCGGCGCGGGTTCGCCGACGGCGGTCGTCGCCCTGGCCGCCGACGCCGCTGCCCTGTACCTAGAGGTCGCGGTGACGAAGAAGGAGGTCTTCTTCGCGCCCCCGGGCGACGACAACCCGCTCGACAACGAGCATCCCGACACGAACAGCGACGGGGTGCAGGTGCACCTCGCGTGGGGGGAGGATCCCGGACGCACCGCTACGTGGCTGATGGTGCCGGACCCGGGGTCGTCAGGCGTTCGCGTTTCCTCGCGCGAGGCGCCCGGGGCGGTTTCCGCCACCTGGCGCCGCCGCGACGATGGCTGGCAACTCCTCGCAAGGATGGACCGGGCCGTGCTGGGGCTGGGCACGCGGTTCCGCCTCGGCGTCATCGTGAACGAGATGCCGCCCTGGCGCGAGCGCCGACGTGGGCAACTCGTCCTGGGCGGCGCCCGCGACGAATGGGCTTACCTTCGTGGAGACCGGCACGACGCCCAACTCATCCCGATGATCTTCACTCCCGAGACCGCCGACCGACCGCGCACCGCGGGGCCGCAGTAGATGTCCGGCTCACGACTCGACGCCATCCGCGTCGTCCTGTTCGAGACGCAGGACCTGGTGAACGTGGCCGCCGTCATCCGCGCCATGAAGAACATGGGGGTCAACGACCTCCGCCTCGTGAACGCCGTCCCGCTCGATGCGTGGCGGATCCAGGGCATCGCGCATGACACCGGCGATGTCATCGAGAAGGCGCGAGAGCACGCGACGCTCGACGAGGCCGTCGCCGATTGTGTGCTCGTGGCCGCCTTCACCGCACGCCACCGGGCCGCGCGGTGGTCCGTCGCGACGCCGCGGGAGGTGGTCGACCGCCTGCTTGACGCCACGGCGGATGGACCGGTCGCCCTGCTCTTTGGACGCGAGGACCGGGGCCTCCCGAACGAGGCGCTTGATCGCGCGAACGTGCATGTGTCGATCCCGACGACGCGCTATGCGTCGCTCAACCTGGCGCAGGCCGTGATGGTCGCCTTGTACGAGGTGCACGTCGCCGCGGGCGACGCCACTCGTGCCCGGAAGCCCCCGCGAAAGGACGCGCCTCCCCCGGAGGCCGCCGAACTCGAACGGTTCCACGCCGATGCCGAAGCGGCACTGCGGGCGATCGACTTCTTCAAGACGCGGTACCCGGAGCATGTCCTGCGGGCGATCCGCTCGCTCGTCACGCGCGCCGACCCGAACGCCCGCGAACTGTCCCTGATGCGGGCGATGGCGATCGAGGTGGTGAAGAACCTGGAACGGGTCAGGATGCGCCTGGGCGGAAGCGAGCCCGGGTCACCGAGCACGGAACCGCCGAAGTAGGTCAATCCTCCCATCTCCCATCCGGGATCCTTCTCCTATCTTTGAGCCCATGCCCTTCGGACGACTCTTTCGCGGCCGCACTCCCGATCCATCGCCCGACCGGGAACCGGAACCGCCGGTGCCTGACGAGGACGCGGCCGACAATGCCGAGGCGGAACCGGACGTCCCGCCGGAATGGGACGCGACGGGAGAAGACCTCGAACGCTCATGGCGCGCGCGGGCCCGCGATGTCATCCCGGGCGGTTCGTCCACGGGGAGCAAGCGGCCCGAGGCGTTGTATGGTGATGGCAACGAGGGCGGCCCCTCGCACTACACGCGCGCCCAGGGGTGCCACCTCACGACCGCAGGCGAACAGACCCTGATCGACTGCACCATGGCCCTCGGCGCGGTGTCGATCGGGTATGGCGATGAGCGGGTGGTGCGCGCGGCGATCGCCGCGGCAGCCAACGGAAACGTCGCCGGGTTGGCGCACACCGCCGAGGTGGAACTCGCCGAGCGGCTCTGCGACCTGATCCCGTGCGGCGAGCAGGTGCGGTTCATGAAGAGCGGCGCCGAAGCCGTCTCGGCGGCGGTGCGGATCGCCAGGACCGCAACCGGCCGTTCCCGGATCGTCGCCTCCGGTTACTTCGGATGGCACGATTGGAGCAGCGCGAGCGCCGGTGTCCCGCAGGGGGCGAAGCACGACGTCACGATGGTGCCGTTCGACGATGTCGCGGCCCTCGAGGCGGCGTGCCGCTCGGCGGGGCGTGACCTCGCGGCCGTGGTGCTCGAGCCCGTCGTGGAACGCCTGCCGTCCGACGGGTGGATCGCGTCGGCGCGCAGGCTCTGCGATGAACTCGGTGCCGTGCTCGTCTTCGACGAAATGAAGACCGGCTTCCGGTTGGCGCGTGGCGGGTTTCAGGAGCTGTCGGGCGTGACGCCGGACCTCGGCGTCTTCGGGAAGGCGCTCGCGAACGGGTTTCCGCTGTCGGCGGTGCTCGGCAAGCGCGAGGTCATGGAGGCCGCCGGGCGGACGTGGATCTCCAGCACGCTCGCCGGTGAATCGATGGCGCTCGCCGCCGCGGGAGCCGTCCTGGACATCTACGAGGGAGAGGTCGATGTCTGCGCCGAGCTGGCCCGCATCGGGGCCGGCATCCGTTCGGCCGTGACCGCGGCGGTGGAAGCCAGCGGCGTCGCAGGGGTGACCGTCCTCGGTCTCGACCCGATGTGGCTCGTCCGGTTCGAGGATGCGGGGGTCGAGCGGAGTTTCCTGGAGGAGTCCGTGCGCGAGGGCGTGCTCTTCAAGCGAGGCGCGTACAACTACGCGTGCCTTGCGCACGACGACGAGGAGACGATCATCGACATCGAGCGCGCGGCAAGTTCCGCCCTCGTGGCGGTGGTCCGCGGGCACGAGGCGTGAGCGAGCCGCTCGGTGGGGACGGTCCCCTCATCGACATTCATGCCCATTTCTACCAGGAGGGGGCAGGGCGGCTCCAGTGGCGTTCGCTGAACGCATCGCGATTGGCGGCAGGCGATCGCATCGGCGTGACCTGGCACGTCGGGTCGGTGCTCGGGAGCTGGGGCGCGACGTCGCCGACCTACTTCCAGTCGCCTGACGACACGGTCGCCGGCAACGACGTCATGCTGGCGATGCAGGCGGCCGAGCCGGGGCGCGTCCGCGCGTGGGCCGCGGTCAACCCGAACGACGCGTCCTTTGCGCTGGCGGAACTCGATCGCTGCCGGCAGCGCGGGGCGATCGGGCTGAAGCTGGCCGCGGCGCGGCGCGCCGACGACCCGTTGCTGGCCCCGCTCCTGGAATTCGCTGAGGCACACCACTGGCCGGTGCTGCACCATGCGTGGCAACGGCGTCCGGCGTGGGTGCCGGGGCAGGACCCGTCGGACGCGCTCGACCTCTGCGCGCTGGCGGGCCGGCACCCGCGCGTGGGGATCGTGCTCGCGCACATCGGCGGCGGGGGCGACTGGAGCCACACGCTGTCGGCGGTGCGCGACGTGCCTAACGTCTACCTCGACCTGTCGGGAAGCGGCGTCGACCGGGGCATGGTGGACCAGGCGCTGGCGGCGGTCGGCGCCGCGCGACTGGTGTGGGGCGCCGACCTGACCCTGGACACCGGCCTCGCCAAGCTCTGGGCGCTCGACGTGGTCGGGCTGCCCGCGGCCGATCGCGACGCCATCCGATGGCGGAATGCCGCGCGCCTCTTTCCGCCCGGCGCGTTTCCGGGGATTGTCGCGTGAGGACCGCCGTCGACGTCTCCGCGCTCGTCGGACCATACCCGTTCCGCGAGGTCCCGCACCCGGACCCGGACGTGCTCGTGCGGGTGCTCGACCGCGAGGAAATCGACGGGGCGTGGGTGGGTTACCTGCCCGGCGCGTTCCACCGCGATCCGAGCCCGGGAAACGCGGCACTGTACCGCGCGCTCTCGGCGCATCGCGATCGCCTGCACCCGGCGCCGGCGATCCGACCGGACTGGCCGGGCTGGTCGCGCGAACTGACGAGGGCCATCGAGGCAGGGGCGAGGGCGGTGCGGGCCTGGCCGATGCAGTGGGGCATGGGTGTCGGCCATCCGGCGCTCCGCGAACTCGGCCACGCCTGTCACGAGCGCTCCGTTCCGCTGATCCTGACCGTGCGCTTCGAGGACTCGCGCCAGCGGCATCCGATGGATGTGACCGGTCACCTGCCGGCCGCGATGGTCCGGGAACTGGTGCGCGCGGGCACCGGAGCCCGGGTGGTGGTCGTGGGGGCCGGCCGCGGGTTCATCGAGGAAGTGCACTGGGGCCTCACGCCACCCGAACGCGCCACGACCTCGTACGATACGAGCTGGATCTGGGGTCCGCCCGAGGACGACTTCGCGCACCTCCTGCGGACCATCGGGCCGGCGCACTTCGTCTACGGCACCGGATGGCCTCTCCGATTGGCCCAGGTGACGCGCGCGAACCTGGCGTTGCTGCCGCCCGACCTCGCGGGTGTTTCCCTGGATGACCCGACGCGATGGACGGCGCGTCGGCCCGATGCGTGAGCGAAGGGCAAATCGTGGCGCCGCCGTCTCTTGCGCGATGGCCAAACAGGGGACAATATACGCGCGGCGTGTTTGTGAAATAGTTCACAAGCGCCACAACCACCCTCCGAAATCCCATCGATGAGCCGACGGCGGTCGTGGGCGCTCGCATCCGGGTTCTTCGCCATCGCGGTCGCCGCGTTAGGTCTTTCGGCGTACAGCGGCGCCTCGTCGTCGCAGGGCTTTGCGCCGGAGCAGCCGGTGAACTTCCCGCATCCCAGGCACGTGAAGCAGCTCGGGATGAACTGCCTGTACTGCCACTACGCCGCGAACAAGTCGCCTGACCCCGGCCTGCCGGCGGTTGGCACCTGCATGGGATGCCACAGCCTCGTCGCCGGACCGCGCCAGCCGATTGAAGGCGTCGCCGATCGGGATACCGCCGCCATCACGCAGTTGTACCGGTACGTCGCCACCTTCGACAGCAGTGGCCGGCGCGGCGCCATCAAGCCGGCCGATCAGTGGAGCGCGATCCCATGGGTGCGCATCCACAAGGTGCCGGAGTACGTGCACTTCCCGCACATGCGGCACGTCAACGCGGGCGTGACCTGCCAGACGTGCCATGGGCCGGTGCCGGAGATGCAGCGCGTCTACCAGTACTCATCGCTGAACATGGGATGGTGCGTGAACTGCCACGTGCAGGGATACAAGCTCGCGGACGGGCTGCTCGCCGCCGGGGACACCGCGGGTGCGCGGGCCGCCGCCAACGTGGAACCGAAGAAGGCGCGGTACGACTGCGCCGTCTGCCACTACTAGCCGCATGAGCCAGCCTCCCAAGACCGCCGTCAAGCGACGCGACTTCCTGAAAGTCCTCGGCTCCACCGGGGCGGCGGCGACCGCCGTCGGGTGCAGCCAGGAGCGCGTCGAGCAGCTCATCCCGTACCTCGTGTCGCCCGACCACACGGTGCCGGGCGTGTCGACCAACTACGCCACCGTCTGCCGCGAGTGCGCGGCGGCGTGCGGCGTCATCGCGGAAGTGCGCGACGGGCGCGCCATCAAGCTCGAGGGAAACCCGGACCATCCGGTGAACCACGGGGCGCTCTGCGCGAAGGGTCAGTCGGCGCTGCAGGGCCTCTACAACCCGGACCGGTATCGCGGGCCGATGATCCGGCAGGGCGACGCGCTGGCGCCCGCGACCTGGGAGGCCGCGCTGACGCTCGTCAGGCAGCGGCTGGACGAGGCGCGCGCGGCCAACGGCGGTGGCGGGGTCCGCTTCGTCAGCCAGCACGAGAACGGCAGCTTCGGGGCGTTCGTCGACCAGTGGATGAGTGCGGGCGGTTTCGGGGCGCACGTCGCGTACGATCCCGAGGCGGACCTCGCGGCGCGGGCGGCGAACCAGGCGGAATACGGCACGCCGTGGCCGGCGCTCGACTTCAGCGCGGCGCGCCTCATCGTGTCGATCGGCGCCGACTTCCTCGACGGATGGGGGGCCTCGGTCGCCCACCAGCTCTCGTTCGCCGATGCGCGTGCGAAGCTGGGTGATGCGCCGCGCTTCGTGTATGTCGGGGCGCGACGCTCGCTGACGGGTCTCAACGCCGATGAGTGGCTGGCGTGCCGTCCCGGCAGCGAACTGGCGATCGCCAACGCCCTGCTGGCCGCCGTGGGTGGCGCCGGCGGCGGGACGATCGCCGAGGCGGCCGCCGCCAGCGGCGTCAGCGAGGCATCGCTGCAGCGGCTGGCCGATGAACTGCGCGCCGCGACGCCGAGCCTGGTGCTGGGCGGCGTGAAGACGCCGGACGCCCACCTGGTGGCGCAGGCCGCCGCGCGCATCAACCGCGCAGCCGGCAACGTGGGGGTCACGATCAAGCCGGACGCGGGCCTCGCCGGCATCGGCGGCGCCGTGGGCGCCCAGGCGATGGCTGCCCTCGCGACGGAAATGAACGCCGATGCGGTGCGCGTGCTCTTCGTGCGTGGCGCCAATCCGGTGCACTCGGTCCCGAAGGCGGCGCTGTTCGCCGAGGGGATGGCGAAGGTGCCGTTCAAGGTCTCGTTCTCCAGCTACCCGGACGAGACGAGCGAGCTGTGCGACGTCGTCCTCCCCGACCACCACGGCCTGGAGTCGTGGGGCGACTCGGAGCCCGTGCGGGGCACGTTAGGCCTGCAGCAGCCGGTGATGGACCCGGTGTTCAACACGCGCTCGACCGGGGACGTCCTGCTCGACCTCGCCCGGTCGAACGGGGCCATGGCGAGCCGGATGCCGTGGGCCACGTACCGCGACTTCATCATGTCGCGCTACCCGACCGGTCGCGGCGCGTTCACCGAGGCGCTGGCAAAAGGCCTGGGCCAGGGATCGTCCCTGGCGCGGACCGTCGCCACCCCGACGCTCGCGTCGACGGCGACCGCCATCGCCGGCGACGGCGAGTTCTTCCTGGTCGTGCACCCGTCCCCCGCGCTGGGCGCCGGGGCCGGGGCCAACAAGCCCTGGCTGCAGGAACTGCCGGACCCGGTCAGCAAGATCGCGTGGCAGTCCTGGGTGGAGATCCATCCGTCGACCGCGGCGCGCCTGGGCATCGCACCGGGGGACCACGTCACGGTCACCACGGCTGCCGGGTCGGTGACCGCGCCGGCCTACCTCTACCTGGGCATCCAGCCGGAAACGGTCGCGGTCGCGCTGGGGCAGGGGCACGCGGCGTACGGCCGGTACGCGCAGGGCATCGGCGTCAATGCCGTGGACGCGTTAGGCGCCGCGTACGACGGGGGCGGCGCGCTGGCCCTGTCCCAGGCGAAGGCGCAAGTCGCGAAGGCGGCAGGCCACTCCCGGCTGGTGACCGTGGAGGGTTCGGCGCGGCAGCACGGGCGCGGGATTGCCCGGGCCCTGACGGCGGCGCAACTGGCCGCCGGGGAGACCGGCGAGGCGCACCACGAGTTCATCGGCGACGCGTCGCACGAGTTCCTGCCGGGGCTGCGGGCACCGGTCGCGAACGATGCCCAGGGCGACATGGGCAGCCAGGGGTCGAACGACAAGGGCATGTACGCGCCGGACCACTGGAGCGGCATGGCGTCGCGCCGGTGGGCGATGACGATCGACCTGGCGCGCTGCACCGGCTGCTCGGCCTGCGTGACCGCCTGCTACGCCGAGAACAACATCCCGACCGTCGGCGCGCGTTGGCAGGGACGGTCGCTGCGGCCGTTCCATACGGCGGATGGCGCGGGCTGGGACACGACGCCCGGCGCGAACATCCTGAAGGGCCGCGAGATGGCCTGGCTGCGCATCGAGCGCTACTTCGAGGGCGGCGAGGACGGCGCGTCGGATTTCGAGACGCGCTTCCTGCCCATGCTGTGCCAGCACTGCGGCAACGCACCCTGCGAGTCGGTCTGCCCGGTCTTCGCGACGTACCACGCGCCGGACGGGCTCAACGTGCAGGTCTACAACCGCTGCGTCGGCACGCGGTACTGCTCGAACGGCTGCCCGTACAAGGTCCGGTACTTCAACTGGCACGGGTACGGTGAGGTGGACCGTCGCCAGTATGCGTTCCCCGAGCCGCTCCACCTCCAGCTCAATCCCGACGTCACGGTGCGCGGCAAGGGCGTCATGGAGAAGTGCTCGTTCTGCGTGCAGCGCATCCGCGATGCCGAGAATGTCGCCAAGCTCGAGAACCGCGAGGTGCAGCCTGACGAGTTCACGACGGCCTGTGCGCAGGCGTGTCCGTCGCGGGCCATCACGTTCGGGGACGCGGCGAACGAGGCATGGTCGGTTGCGCGCCAGGTCGACGACCCGCGCGCGTATCACGTGTTCGAGGAACTCAATACCTTCACGGCCGTGGTCTACCTGCAGAAGGTGAACCATCCGGCGGGAGGGACGCGCTGATGGCGTCCCTCGTCCAGCCGGTCCGCCCGAACGTCGCCACCGCGAACATCCAGCTGCCCGGCGTCGAGAGCTACGAGCAGGTCGATCGCGAGATCGCCGGCACGCTCGTACCGACCCGCGGCTGGTTCCTGCTGCTCGGGGTCTCGATCCTCCTCTTCCTGTGGGGGGCCGGCACCTGGGTCTACCAGATCTACTGGGGACTGGGCAACGCGGGGTACAACCCGCCGGTGATGTGGGGCGTCTACATCATCACCTTCGTGTTCTGGGTCGGTATCGGGCACGCGGGGACGCTGATCTCCGCCATCCTGTACCTGTTCCGCGCCGGCTTCCGCACCACGATCTACCGATGCGCGGAAGCCATGACCGTGTTCGCGGTCATGACGGCCGGCCTGTTCCCGATCATCCACATCGGGCGGCCGTGGAAGTTCTTCTGGCTCGTGCCGTACCCGAACTGGCGGCTGATCTGGCCGAACTTCAAGAGTCCGCTGGTCTGGGACGTCTTCGCGATCTCGACCTACCTGACGGTGTCGGCGACGTTCCTGTACGTCGGGCTCATCCCGGACCTGGCGGTGCTGCGCGACCGGGCGACCAACCCGTTCAAGAAGCGGCTGCTGGCGGTGATGTCGCTGGGCTGGCGGAACTCGGAACCCGAGTGGCGCCATTTCGCCCGGATGTACCTGTTCCTGGCCGCGTTCAGCACGCCGCTGGTGCTGTCGGTGCACTCGGTCGTGTCGTTCGACTTCGCCATGGCGCTCACGCCGGGCTGGCACGCCACGATCTTCCCGCCCTACTTCGTCGCCGGCGCCATCTTCTCGGGCATCGGGATGGTCTTCACGATCATCATTCCGATCCGGAAGTTCTTCCGGCTCCAGCACATCGTCACCATCAACCACCTCGACGCCGCGGCCAAGCTGGCGCTGTTCACGTCGATGGTCGTCGGGTGCGCGTACCTGATCGAATTCTGGGTGGCCTGGTACAGCGCCAACGAGTTCGAGCAGGCGTACTTCTGGAACCGCGTCTTCGGGCAGTGGTGGTGGGCGGCGTGGATCATGCTGACCTGCAACATGATCTTCCCGCTGTCGCTCTTCTCGCAGAAGCTGCGCCGCAACCCGACCTGGCTGTTCATCCTGTCCATCCTGATCAACATCGGGATGTGGTATGAGCGGTTCGTGATCATCGTGCCGTCGCTGTCGCACGAGTTCGAGCCCTGGCAGTGGTCGGGCTACCTGCCGAGCTGGGTCGACGTCTCGATCCTGGCCGGCAGCTTCGGCTGGTTCTTCATGTGGTTCCTGCTGTTCATCAAGAACCTGCCGGTGATCGCGATCGCCGAAGTGAAGGAAATCGTGCCGCCGCGGTTGCGGTCGCACCAGGTCCCGACCGGGGTGGACGTCGCCGGTCATCACCTGGACTACTCACCCGAGACGCCGGGGGAGCGCGACTGATGACCCGGGGACTCATCGCCGCCTATCACGAACTCGATGCACTCGTCGAGGGTATCGAGGCGCTCCAGCACCGGAAGTTCACGAAGTTCACCGTCTATACGCCGACGCCGCGGCACGAGATCGAGCACGCCATCAAGCCGCCCACCAGCAAGATCCGCCTGTTCACCCTGATCGGCGGCCTGTGCGGCGTCACGTTCGGGTACTGGATCGCCATCTGGACGTCGGACTACTGGCCGCTGGTGGTTGGCGGCAAGGCGATCGCGAGCTGGATCCCGTACACCATCATCGGCTTCGAGGTGATGGTGCTCGTGGGCGCGCTCAGCACGGTGTATGGCATGTTCATCCTGTCGCGCGTGCCGAAGATCACCCAGACGATGGGCTTCGACCCGCGCTTCACCGGCGGCCACTACGGCATCTATGTGGAGACGAGTCCCGAACGACTCAAGGAAGCCGAGGCCACGCTGCGCGAGAGCGGGGCGGTGGAGGTGACGAATGAGCGTTGAGCGCAAGGCGCCAGGCGCACAGCGCGGAGCGATCGACGCGCGCGTGCTCCGGGCACTGCTGTTCACCGGTCTGCTCGCGTCGTCCGGCTGCGAATGGTTCACCGACTTCAAGCGCCAGCCGCACGTGGTGACCTGGGAATCCTGGAGCCCGGAGACGCTGTCGGTACGGGGCAGCCCGCAGGGCTCGGTCCCGACGGACGGGACGGCGATGCCGGCCTACATGGTGTCGTACGCGCCGATGCCGGCCACGATCGACTCGATGGCGGGGATCGCGAACCCGGTGCCGGTCAGCGAGGCGTCGCTCGCCGCCGGACGGAAGCACTACCAGATCAACTGCGCCGTCTGCCACGGCGACAACGGCGACGGCGTCAGCATCGGCAGCCGGTACGGGCTCATCTCGTTCCCGCTCACCAGCGACGTCACCAAGGCCCGCACCGACGGCTACATCTTCGGCATGATCCGCAATGGCCGCGCGTCGATGCCGTCGTACAACCGCATCGAGGAACGCGACCGCTGGGATGTGGTGAACTACATCCGCGCGTTGCAGGGGAGGGTGACCGACGTGCCGTTCGAACGAGGCCCGCTGGCGATGCCGGGCGTCACCGGTGACAAGGTCCCCGGGCCGGGCACGCTGGGCCCGACCCGCGCCATCCCGCACCGCCCGACGTCGGGAGGCGCGCGATGAGCCACCACGACGCACCCCTCCCGACGCGTGAGGAGTTGCAGGCGCTCATCACGAAGCCGATGGCCCCGCGGCTCAAGACCGTCTCCCTGGCCCTGGCAATCCTCGGCCTGGTGATCTTCGTCGCCGGCGCGGCCATGGGCGAGGAACGCGCCTGGCGCGCCTGGCACGTGAACTGGCTCTACTTCACGGTCATTGCGTCGGCGGGCGTCATGCTCTCCGCGGTGCAGCGCATCACCACCGCCCGCTGGTCACGCTCCGTGATCCGCCTTGCGGAGGCCAACGTGGCCTTCCTGCCGGTGGCGTTCGTCATGTTGCTGGTCTCGCTCTTCGGGAAGTCGCACATCTTCCCCTGGGTCCACGAGCCGCCCACGCAGGCCGAGAAGCTGCTCTGGCTGAACCCCACGTTCTGGACGATCCGCGGCATCGTCGTCTTCGCGATCATCACCTGGCTCAGCGTCTGGTTCACCTACAGCGCGGTGCGCCTCGACGTGGGCGTCCTCCCCGAATGGGGCGCCAACTGGGCGAAGGGGCTGCGCGCCCGCATGCGGGCCGGCTTCGGTGAGGAACGCCGCGAGCTGCATTCGACGCATTCGCTCCAGGGCCGGCTGGCGGTGTTCCTGGCGCTGGCCTTCGGCTTCGGCTGGGTCATGCTCTCCTGGGACCTGTCGATGTCGGTCGATCCGCACTTCCAGAGCACGATGTACGGCTGGCAGTTCTTCATGGGCGGCTGGCTGTGCACGATCATGCTGCTGGCCATGCTCACGCGCTTCTGGCGCAACCAGATGGGCGCCCAGCACGTGATCACCGAGACGCACTTCCATGACATCGGGAAGCTGGCGTTCGCGTTCACCGCGTTCTGGGGGTACCTCACCTTCAGCCAGCTGCTGGTGATCTGGTACGGCAACTTCGCGGAGGAAACGCACTTCTTCCGGTTGCGCCTGACCGAGCCGTGGACGTCGCTGACCCTGGCGGTGGGCATCCTGTCGTTCGTCGTGCCGTTCTTCGGCCTGCTGGGCAAGTTCCCCAAGGTCTATACGCCCACGATGACGGTCTTCGCCCTCAGTTCGTTGCTCGGCATCTGGGTGCATCGGTACCTGGAGATCTATCCGGTGCTGTACCTGAACACGCCGTCAGCGCCGCCGATCGGGATCTGGGAAGTGGGGATCTTCCTCGGATACCTGGGGACGTGGGGCTTCTGCTACCTGTCGTTCATGGACGCCTTCCCGCGGATGCGCGTCTTCCTGATGACGTCGAAGTACCGCGATGAAGTGCAGGTGCCGTGCGACCCGAAGACGATGGAGCCCCTGCCGGCGCATGAGTAGTTGAGAGTTGAGAGTTGAGAGTTGAGAGGGGTGCTCCCAACTCTCA
>JAUQWM010000038.1 GCA_030835125.1 Gemmatimonadaceae bacterium
GGGGTCGCAGTCAAACAGTCGCGTCGGTGATGAAGGGTGACCTTCGGCTCTTCTTCGAGGAATACGCCGAATCGCTGGCGCGCAGGGCGGAGGGAGTGAAACGGCCGCGAGACTGAACGGCCGCCGTCTCTCCACACCCGCGACCCCGCGAGAATAGTTGCAGGGACGAGGCAGATGGGTCGTCAGATACGTTGGGTCATCGGGTTGTCGGTGAGCCCAGAGTGGTACCGAGGATGTTAGGAAGGGGTCAAAATGCAGAGTACGCTTTGTCGAAGCATCGCTGGAATCCTGTCTTGTGGTCTGCTCGCAACCGGCAGAACGGCAGCTGCCCAATCCGCTCGGACCACGGACAGTGCTGGCATCCACCTGGTGCTGATTCCGCCTCGGGTGGGAGTCTCCCATCGCTTATCGCCTAGCCGAAAAGCCATTCTTCGAGGTAGGCGGTACCGAGGATCCCGATCAGGAGTTCAATCATAACATCAGCGACCTGCGGGGCGTCCGTCTCTCGAACCGACGTCTCGCAGTGATCGATGATTATCGCGTTCATCTTTTTTCCGCTGACGGCCAACGCCTCAAGATTGTCGGCCGACGTGGCGCCGGTCCCGGGGAGTTCGACGGGTTGGCAAGCATCTGCCTCACGCGCGGTGACACAATTCTCGTGGCTGAGGGAAGGAATCGGCGCATCTCAGTCCTCGATTCCGACGGCGTCTTCGTGCGCACAATCCCACTGGGGGACCATGGAGTCCCGCCCTATGATTTCTGCTTTGGGGACGGCACATTCGTTCTCGAAGGTCCTCTCGTCGAACAGGGCGCTCAGCGAAGTACACGTCTCTCACGGATTCGCACGGATGGTACGCTGGCGAACATCATCGGCGAGTTTCCGAGTAGGGTGCCAGACGTCATCACGCAGACCGCGGTCACAGTGTTGGCCGCGGGGCGTCGACTATGGGTTGGTACAGCCGAAACCAGCGAGGTCAGGTCCTATTCCCTGACCGGGAATCTCGAACGGATTGTCCGCACGGAGGATCCGTCGGAGCAGACCACCGATGCTCAGCTGGAGGAACGAATCATGAGGGCGATTCCACGCCGAACGGCGGGCTCAAGCCAGCGGCGCTCGTTAAGCGCCTCAAGACCGCAGTGCACGCCAAGGTGTGGCCAGCGTACCGCCGTGTGCACGTCGACGTGGACGGACGTCTCTGGATGGAGGAGTACAGCGTCAGAGCCGTTGCGGTGCAGTCCTGGACGGTGTTTGACTCGTCAAGCCATCTGATCGGAAGGCTCGTTCTTCCGACTCCACGAGAAGGTGAGATGCCTCTCCAAGTCATCGGTTTCGGACACAACGAAATCCTTACCAGACGCTTCGACGCGGAGCGTGCGACCTACCTTGCGATCTACCGTCTTGTCCCGACCGGTTTATCTCGGCGGTAATGAACCGCACGACCAAAGGTGGTCCTTCGCCGCCATGCCAAGCGCGTCGAGCGCCACAAGCAGTAGCTGGTACTGACCTTGGGAAGACTTGTGGTTCATACCCGCGGCCATCCGCTTGAAGACCGCCAGCGGCTATCTCAGGGCCGCGGGAGCCGCGATGCGCGGCGCTGCTGGCCACCTCCGTCGGAGGCATCAGGCCGCGCAGGGTGCTCCCCGCCTGTTTTCAGGTCCCCCGGATCACCAACTGGACCTCGTCTCCCGCCACCACGTTGATGCGCTCGGAGACTGGCGTGACGTTGCTGCCGATGGGGTCGGCCAGGAACTGAAGTGAACTCACGCCGAACACGTACTGCCGCGGGATGGTGAACTTCGTGGTCGCGAGTCCGCGCGCCGTGCCCATCCGGACCCGCTGCAGGCCCTGCAGCAGGTAGATGTTGTGGTCCAGGTAGCTGTCGTTCTTCACGACCAGGGTGGTCAGCTCCTGGGCACTGGCGTCGGTCGTGGCGGCGCGCCGGCCCGAACAGGCGCTGAGGGTCGCGCCCAGTCCAAGCAGGACCACCAGGCTCATGATGCGTCGCATGGGAACTTGCTCCTTTCAGGTGCACCATGATGGTACCCGGGTGGCCGTCGTTGGATCGTGGCGCGGGTCCCGAAGGTGCTGGCGGAGGGACGGTGCTTTCGGCCATAATGCGCCCCACGAACGATCTCGACCAAAAGGGGACTCCAGTGCTGACGAAGGAATTTCCGGACCACCACGACGCCACCATCATCCTGCAGCTGTACGACCTCAGGCGCGAGGCCGTCATGCGGGAGTCGCGCGCCGCGATCTACACGCGCTTCCTGCCGGCCAATGCCGAGGAGGCGGTGGCCATCCTGAAGCACGATCACCCGCTGAATGCGGCCTTCCGGCAGGTGGTCGGCTACTGGGAGATGGTCTACGGCATGATGAAGTGGGGAATCCTCCACGCCGATTTCGCGCTTGAGAGCAACGGCGAGGGGCTGGTGCTGTTCGCCAAGGTCGAACCGTACCTGGCGCAGGTCCGCGCCCAGAAGACCGGCGTGCAGTTCACGAACGCCGAGTGGGTTGCGGGCAACACGACGGTGGGGAAGGCGATGATGGAGCGCTTCCGGCAGCGCTTCGCGCCGGCGGCGGGGAAGCGCTGACGGTTCCGGGCGCGCTCCGGGAGCTCCTCGCGGGCGCCATCGATTATGCCGGTCTGTTCCCGCCGGCAGGCTTGTCGATGGCCGACGCGGTGGCGGAGTACGCGCGGCAGCGCGCCGGCGCGGAGCGGTGGGCGCTGGGACGGTTCGTGGTGCCGGTCCTCCGCTGGGAGGAGCTGACGGCGGCGCTGCCGCTGACGCTCGACGACGCGCCATGGCCCCTGAGCGTGCTCGCTGGACCAGGCGACGTGGAACAGGTCGAGCACCTGATGTCCTCGGACGACCGCGTCGCCGTCGCCGTCGTGGAGTGCAAGGCCGGGACGGTCGACGACATTGCGCGCTGTGGCGGCTACCAGCGCCTTGGTGTTGCCGTTTTCGTCGAGGCAACGGATGCCTCGATGGACGTGGAGGCGTTCCTGGCGGGGGTGCGCGCGATCGGTGCGGCGGCCAAGGTGCGCACGGGTGGCATCACCAGCGATGCCTTTCCCACGGCGGAAGCGCTGGCTGCCTTCGTGCGTGCCTGTCACCGAGCCGGCGTTCCCTTCAAGGCGACCGCCGGCCTGCATCATGCCGTCCGGGGCGACTACCGCCTGACGTACGAGGATGGCAGCGGGCGCGGGCTGATGTTCGGCTTCCTGAACGTTGCCCTGGCCGCCGCCCTCACGTGGAAGGGCGCCAGCGTGGAGGTCGTGCTGCGCGTGCTCGACGAGCGTCACCCGGACGCGTTCCAGTTCGATGACACGGGGGTGACCTGGCAGGGCGAGCGCCTGACGAGGGAGGACCTGGAAGGGTCGCGGCGTTCGTTCTTCGCGGGGTTCGGGTCATGCTCGTTCAGCGAGCCGATGGCGGAGCTGGGCGTCGGGGCACCGGAGCCGTGATCGACGAAACGCACGGGACCGGGCTGGCGTCGTGGGTGGAATCCGCCGACGGGGACACGGACTTTCCCATCCAGAACCTGCCGCTGGGCGTGTTCCGCCGCCGCGACGCCGGTGAGCCGTGGCGCGTCGGCATGGCGATCGGCCACGAGATCCTCGACCTCGCCGAGGCCGCGCATTCCGGGTTGCTCGACGGTGCCGCCTCGCGCGCGGGCTCGCGGTGTGCGTCGCCCAGCCTGAACGCCCTGATGGCCCTGGATCCGGTGCACTGGAGCGCGCTCCGCGTGCAGGCCAGCCGGTTGCTCCGCGCGGACACGCCCGAGGGAGAGCGTGCGCGCCGGCTCCGGGCCTCGATCCTGGCGCCGCAGGCCGAGGCCGAGCTGGCGTTGCCGGCGGCCGTCGGTGATTACACCGACTTCTACGCGTCGCTGTCGCACGCCACGCTGGTGGGATCCTTCTTCCGGCCCGACCACCCCCTCCTGCCTAACTACAAGTGGATCCCGATCGGCTACCATGGCCGGTCCTCCTCGCTGGTCCCGAGCGGCACGCCGGTCCGGCGACCGACCGGGCAGGTCTCGCCGGATGGCGCGACGCCGCGCGTCCAGCCGACGGCACGGCTGGACTACGAGGCCGAGGTCGGCTTCCTGGTCGGGACGGGCAATGCGCTCGGCGAGCCGGTCCCCATCGCGCAGGCCGGGCACCTGCTGTTCGGCGTGTGCCTGCTCAACGACTGGTCGGCGCGCGACATCCAGGCGTGGGAATACCAGCCGCTCGGCCCCTTCCTGTCCAAGAGTTTCGCGACCACGCTGTCCCCCTGGGTGGTGACGATGGACGCGCTGGCGCCGTTCCGGGTGCCCGCCGCGTCACGCGGCGCCGACGACCCGGCCCCGTTGCCGTACCTCACGGATCCGGCGGATCACTCGTCAGGCGGCGTGGACGCGCGCGTCGAGGTGTGGCTGCGCACGGCGCGCATGCGGGCGGACGACCAGCCGGCGGTGCGCCTGTCGTCGTCCTCGCTGGCGGCGATGTACTGGACGCCGGCGCAACTGGTGGCCCACCAGACGAGCAACGGCTGCAACCTGCGCCCCGGCGACCTGCTCGGCAGCGGCACGATTTCCGGAGAGGCCCGGGACGCACGCGGATGCCTCCTCGAACTGACCCGGCGTGGCAGCGAGCCCCTCATGCTGCCCAACGGGGAGATGCGCAGCTTCCTCGAGGATTGGGATGAGGTGATCCTGCGCGGCCACTGCGAGCGTGACGGGTTTGCCCGTATTGGCCTGGGCGCATGCTCCGGCATCGTCCTGCCTGCCTCGCGCACCTGACGGCGACCACCCACTGCCTCCGACCATGGACCTCATCACCACCGACACCGCGCCGATCCCCGGCGGCCACTACTCCCAGGCCGTCGTCCACAACGGCTTCGTCTTCGTCGCCGGGCAACTCGCGTTCGTGCCGGGGCAGAAGGAACACCGGCCCGGCGGGATCGTGGAGCAGACCGAGCAGGCGATGCGGAACGTCGAGGCAATCCTCAAGGCAGCGGGGAGCGACCTGTCGAAGGTGGTGCAGATGACGATCTACGTCTCGGACATGGCAAGCTGGGGAGAGGTCAACGCGACCTACGCGCGCATCATGGGCTCGCATCGCCCCGCGCGCGCGATCGTCCCCGTGGGGGAACTGCATTACGGGTACGGGATCGAGATCCAGGCGGTTGGAGTAACGAGTTGAGAGTTGGGAGTTGAGAGTTGAGAGCCTCTCAACTCTCA
>JAUQWM010000039.1 GCA_030835125.1 Gemmatimonadaceae bacterium
ACTTGCCCGGCTTGATGTTGCCGAGCGAGAGCGTCCACTCCTCGTTCGGGTTCACGAACATCGGCGACGAGCCGTCCATCGAGTTCGGCATGTTCGCGAACAGCTGGTCCTTCTGGTCGGCGGGGATGGTCGCCGCGTCAAAGGCCACGTTGTGGGGTCCGCCGGAGATCATGATGAACTTGATGCCGTCACCCGGCTTCACCGTGATGTTCGCGGGCTCATAACGGTAGCCGGTCGCGTCGCCGACCATGCGGACTTCGTGAACGGTACCCGTCACCGGGGCCGCGGTCATCGTACCGCTGGGGGCCGGGGTCACCGCCGGCGCGGCCGTCGCGGCCGTGTCGGTCGCGGCTTCAGGGCTCTCTCCGCCACCGCACGCACCGAGAAGGACAACGCCCGAGAGAAGGGCGACTCCGAGCACTCGCATCGCTGTAAGCCTCCGAAAGGTCACTGCTTCGATCCAGGTGAATGGGGAGACCGGATGTCTGGATCCCCGTCCGGTCAGGGTTGTGAATTTATTCACAAGGCGGTGACGCGCAATCCCGCGGGAGGGGTATGGCAGGCGCCTGGACGGGGTCGCTTTCGCCACGAAGGACTTACCCCGGGCTCCCCCCGGCATTAGCTCCGTGCGCACCTGTCAAGACGCACTCACCCGGAGACCACGCCTGACGATGGTTGCCATACCCGCGATCGACCTTCGTGGTGGCGCGTGGGCTGGCACCGACCGGTCTCGCCGGACGCCGCCTCCCGATCCCCTGATGGTTGCCAATGACCTGACCAGGTGCGGATTCACCAGGGTCCAGGTGGTGGATCTCGACGCTGCCGCCCGCCGGGGTTCCAATACCCTCCTCGTCCGGGAGCTGGTTCGGTCGGTGAGCGCCGACCTGCAGGTCGGAGGCGGCGTCAGCGACGCCGATGGAATCCAGGAGGTCCTCGACTGCGGAGCCCGGTGGGCTGTCGTGGCAGCTCGGGCCCTGCCCTTTCTCGACCGGATCATCGACCTGGCCGCCGAATTCCCGGATGAGATCGTCCTCTCCATCGCCGTGAAGGGACGCCGGATGGATTCGGAAGGCTGGCCGCGAGCGCAACCAGTCGACGTGCTCGACCTGGCGGCAGAACTGAGTGGGGTTCCCCTCGCGGCCATCCTGTTGCGGACCCTCGATCGCGAGGGCCGGCTGGACGGCCCGGACCTCCGGTTGATCGAAGACACCGTCGAGGAAACCGACCTCAAGGTGATTGCCTGCGGCGGAGTCGCGTCGATCGCGCAGCTGCGCAGCCTCGAGGATCGCGGGGCCGCCGGCGTGATCGTCGGGACGGCACTGCGCGCCGGGTTGCTCGACCCTACCGCGGTGGCGTCGGAGTTCGCCGACGCGTGAGCCCGTCCCTGTTGCTCGAGGCGGTCCGTGATGCGGCACGCGTCGCGGGGAGCATCGCCCTCGGCCATTTCCGCGGCCCGCTCGCCGTCGAGCGAAAGCCGGACGGATCGGAAGTGACGATCGCGGATCGCGACGCAGAGCGCGCCACACGGGACTGGATCCTGCGCCGGTTTCCGGGCGACGCGGTCCTCGGTGAGGAGCTCGGGTCGCGCGGTGAGCCCGGGGGTCGGCGCTGGCTGATCGATCCGATCGACGGCACGCGTACGTTCGTTCGCGGCGTACCGTTATGGGGATCCATGGTGGCGGTCGAGGAAGGCGGTGTGGTGCTTGCCGGCGCGATTTTCTGTCCGGCGACCGGTGACATGGTCGCCGCGGCGCTCGGGGAAGGGTGCTGGCATAACGACTCGCCTTCCCGCGTCTCCCCGGTGACGGACCTCACCGACGCCACGATCCTGGCCACCGACCACCGGTTTCGTCACCATCCCTGGCGCGAGGATCGCTGGCGACGCCTGGCCAGCGAGGTGACCACGGCACGCACCTGGGGAGACTGCTATGGGTACGTGTTGCTGGCCACGGGACGCGCCGAGGTGATGGTCGACGACCAGCTCAGCCCGTGGGATGTCGCCGCCGTGATCCCGATCGTCCATGAGGCCGGGGGTGTGCTCACGGATTGGCGCGGGCAGCCCGGGATGGGCACGGACGCCGTGGCGACGAACGCGGCGCTGGCGGACATCGTCCGCGCCCGGCTCGGGGTTCCCGAGTGAGCCGCTAGAAGCGCTCCATGAGCCGCGTCGGCACCTGGCGCGCGTTACCCACGTACACGAAGTGCAGGTCGCGCATGTACTTCACGGCCGCGCGCTGGATGTCCTCGGGGGTGATGGCGCGCAGCTCATCGACGAACCGGTCCGCCTTCCTGAAGTCGCCGTAGTACAGTTCGGCGCGCGCCAGGAAGTTCGCCTGCTGGGCGCCCGACTCGTTGTCGAGGAAGTACTGCGTGATGAACTGCAGGATCAGCCGCTCCAGCCCGCGGGGATCGACGGTACCGTTCTTCAGCTCGTCGAGTTCACGGCGCATCACCTCGAGCGTCAGTTCCGGGTTGGTGGTCGTGACGTACAATCCTCCCGACGCCACCGCGCGCTCGATGAACGGGGCGTCCACCGCATAGGTCAGGTTGCGACGGGAGCGGACCTCGCTGAAGAGCTGGCCCGACAGGATGGCGCACGCGATCCGCAGCGCGTGGTAATCGGGCGAATCCGCCCGCGGCCCCGGATAGAGACCGAGGATGTAGTTGGTCGGGAGCGGCCTGGCGATGGTCGCCACGCCGGAGCGCGAACGCGGCAGCGTGTCCGGCAGGGTCCAGCGGTACGATCCCGCCGGCAGGGTGCCTAACGACGAACGCACCAGCCGTTCGATGCGGGGGCGCTCGACGTCCCCCACGACCACGAGCAGCATCCGGGACCGGACGACCTGGCTGGCGTGGTACCGCCGCAGGTCCGCCAGCGAGATGCCGGCGAGCGACGACTCCGTCCCCGCGGCGGGCAGCGCATAGGGGTGGCCGCTGAACGCGAACGTGTCGGCGGCGAACTCCACCTGGGCATCGGGCGAATCCTCGCGCTGCCGCACCCCGGCCAGCAGCTGCCGGCGGATCAACTCCACCTCGCTCGAGTCCAGGGACGGCTCGGCGATACGGCTCGCCATGATCCGCCACGTCGAGTCCAGCGTGGAACGCGTGGCACGCAGCCCGATCGAGGACCAGTCCACGCCGACATGGGTCGTGATGTTCGTCCCCAGCTGCGCCATGCCTCGCCGCAACCGGTCGCGCGAGTATGTCCGCGTCCCGCGCTCGCTGGCCTCGAGCAGCAGGAGTTCGATGCCCGCGTTCGCGGCCGTCACCTGCCTGACGCCTCCCAGCAGGTAGAGGTTCGCGACGACGATGTCGCCCGTCCCCAGCCGGCGATGGATGACGCGGACCCCACCCACGTCATACGCGACGGTTCCCGTGTCGGAGGCCGGAGCGGCGCCTCCGCGACCCTGGCCCGCGGCCGGAACGGTGACCGTGACTACCGCGCCGGCCACGACGAGGAGCGCACGCAACGGCCTCATGGCACGATCCTCGGCAGCAGGTCCGCGTTCGTGAGCCCGAGCTGCGCCTTCACGCCGGGCGGAAGGAGCAACCCGACGATCATCGGCTTGCCCACGATGTACTTCCGCGCGTAGGCGCGCACGTCGTCCAGCGTCTGTGATGCCATGCTGTCCACGTATCCCATGTAATACTCGAGTCCTGACACGCTCCACCAGAAGCCGACCGTGTGCGCATGGTCCGAAGGCCGGTCGAACCCGAATGCCGTGCTGACCGCGCGTTCCGCCTTCGTGGCGGCGAGTTGCTCGGGGGTGATGTACCCGGGCTCCGCGAGGCGCTCGACTTCGCGCTGCAGCGCGGCGACGGCTTCCTTGAGGCGCTCGGGCGTGGTCTGGCCGGCGATGGTGATGGGCCCCACCTGGTTCAACGTGTAGTAGTTCACGTTGATCGACTGGAACAGGCCGCTGTCCACCAGCCGGCGCTGCAGGACGGAGCCGGGCTGGTTGAGCGCATCGGAAAAGACGTCAGCGGCGTAGGTCGCGGCCGCGTCCTTTCGTACGCTCGGTCCCTGCCATTGGAGCATCACGGTCACGGCCCCCACGGGACGCTCCACAAAGACGGCGGAACTGGTCGTGAGCGCGGGCACGGGCGGGATCGGCTCGGCCGCGAAGGGATCCTCACCCCGCGGCCAGTCGCCCAGGTACCGCTCGGCCATGGCGAAGACCGAGTCCGGGTTCACATCGCCGGTCACGATGAGTGCCGTGTTGTTCGGGATGTAGTACCGACGCTTGATCTCCATGAGTTGCGCCGGCGTGACGCGCTGCAGGACGTCACGCTCGCCGATGATGTTCTTCCGGCTCCACTGTCCCGGGTACAAGGCCTTGCCCATCTCCTGCTGGAGTTCGAAGAACGGGTTCGATTCATTGCGGTCGTACTCGCCGAGCACGACCTGCCGCTCGCGTTCGAGTTCCTGGCTGAGGAACTTCGGTCCTCGCAGGGCGGCGGTCATCAACTCGAGGCCCCCGGCGAGGCTGTCCGCCGGCACGGTCATGTAGTAGTTGACTCGCTCTTCCTGCGTCGTCCCGTTGAACGTGGCGCCGAGTTCGGACGCGCGCTGGATGAAGGCATCCGGTTCCGGCCACCGGTCGTTCGCCTTGAAGATCATGTGCTCGTACATGTGCGCGAGCCCCTCGGTGCCGGGGCGCTGCGTGAACGAGCCGTTGCGGACATCGAACTCGATGGTGGCCAGGGGCACGCCATGGCTCTGGTGGACGATCACCTCGAGGCCGTTCGACAGCACCTTGTGCCGGATGAACTTCTCGAGTTCGGTGCGCTGAGCGCCCGACCGGCCGGGGGAAAGTGCCACCGCGACCGCGGTCAGGGTCACCCAGGCCACCGACGGCCAGGCCCGTGACCGGCCGTATGAAGTGAAGGAACGCGATGTCACGCTGGCGACGTCCCGTGTTGCGAGGCTTTCTTTGTGCGCTGATGGCAGATCATCGCGATTCCCTGGACCGATTCGTGGCGCTGGCGGCGAGGCGGCTTGACGCTTCCCGCCTCCGGCGGGACGTCCCGCTGGCTCCGTACACCACCTTCCGGATTGGCGGTCCGGCGGACGTCCTGTACGATGCCACGACGTCCGACGATCTCGCAAACGCCGTGATCACCTGCCGCGATGCCGGAGTCCCCTGGTTCATCCTGGGCCTGGGGGCGAACATCCTCGTCGGTGACCGCGGCTTTCGCGGGGTCGTGGTCCGGAACGCTGCGCGCGCGTTCCGGTTCGACGGACCGCAGTTGTGGGCCGAGAGCGGCGCGATCATGCAGGAGCTCGTCCTCGCGGCTGTCCGGCAAGGTTACTCCGGGCTCGAGCACTATATCGGCATCCCGAGCACGGTCGGCGGCGCGGTGTGGCAGAACCTGCACTTCCTGTCGCCGGCGCCGGAGCGCGAACGCACCATGTTCATCGCCGAGGTCTTCGAGTCGTGCGAGGTGCTCCTGGAATCCGGCGCGCGCCGGGAGCTCGGCCGCGACGAGATGGCGTTCGGGTACGATACGAGCGTCCTGCATCATCGCCGGGACGTGGCGCTGTCGGTCCGCTTTGCCCTCACGTCAGGCGACGCCGATCGCATGCACCGGATCCTGCAGGAGAACCTGGCGTGGCGGGGCGCACGGCATCCGTGGCTGGACATCCACCCGAGTGCGGGCTCCATCTTCAAGAAGATCGAGGGCGTGGGAGCCGGGCGGCTGGTGGACCAGTGCGGCCTCAAGGGGCATCGCGTGGGTGACGCGCAGATCTCGCACCTGCACGCCAACATCATCGTGAACCTCGGGTCAGCCACTGCGGCCGACGTGCGCGCCCTCATCGCCGTTGCGCAGGGGATGGTCGCCGAGCGCTTCGGCCAGCACCTCGAACCGGAAATCGGATTTGCCGGCGAGTTCTGAGGAAGGCGCCGAAGGCGGCGCGCCGTCGCGGATCTCCTGGCTCGCGGCTGGCCCGCTGCTCTACGCCATCATCCTCGTGGTCGCTCCGTCGGCGCTGTCCATCGAGGCACGCCATGTCCTCGGGCTTGCGGGGTGGATGGCCGTCTGGTGGGTCACCGAACCGGTGCCGCTCGCGGCAACGTCGCTGCTGCCAGCGGGACTGCTCCCCGCGCTGGGCGTCACCAGTGCGCGCGATGCGGTGGCGCCGTACGCGAACGAGCTGGTGTTCCTGTTCCTCGGCGGGTTCCTGCTCGCCGCTGCCCTGGAGCGCTGGCACGCCCACGCCCGGATCGCCTATGCGCTCATCGCGGCCATCGGGTTCACCAGCCGGCGCATCGTGCTCGGCGTGATGGTGGCGACGGCCTTCATCTCGATGTGGATCTCGAACACCGCCACGGCTGCCATGATGTACCCGATCGTGCTGGCCATCGCGCCGCTGTTCGGCGACGGGGCCGACGCGAGGCGCACGCGCACGGCGTTGATGCTCGGGATGGCGTATGCCGCCTCGATCGGCGGCATGGGCACCCTGCTCGGGACGCCGCCGAACCTCATCCTCGCGGGCGCCGCGCGCGAGCTCGCCGGCCAGGACATCTCCTTCGTCTCGTTCCTGGCGTTTGGCGTGCCGGTCGCGGCGATCCTCCTGCCTGCCTGCTGGGCAATGCTCGTCTTCGTCCTCTTTCCGTCACGGGCGACCCTCGGCGCTGACGCGAGCCGGATGTTGCGGGAACGCCGCGCCTCCCTGGGTGCGTTGCGCGGCGGGGAGTTCGCCACGCTGGGTGTCTTCGCCGTCACCGCCACCGCCTGGGTCGTGCGTGAACGCAAGGCCATTGGCGACGTGGTCATCCCCGGCCTGGTCGACCTGGCGCCGCGGTTGACCGATGCCACGATCGGGATCCTGGGGGCGCTGCTGCTCTTCGTCATCCGCACGAAGCCGCAGGATGGCCCGGCGCGCGCCCTGCTGACCTGGGAAGAAGCGCGTGGCATCCCGTGGGATGTGCTGCTGCTGTTCGGCGGGGGACTCTCGCTGGCGGCGGCGATGGAGTCGACCGGCCTTGCGTCCTGGCTTGGGAACCACATGACCGCGATGGGATCGCTGCCCCCGATCGCGATCTACGTCGGGCTCGCCGTCTTCGTGCTGTTCCTCAGCGAACTCGCCTCCAACACGGCCGTCGCGACCATGATGATGCCGCTGGTCGTGGCCCTCGCGCGCGCCATCGACCAGCCGCCGCTGCTGTTGATGATCATCGCCGCACTGGCGGCATCCACGGGCTTCGCCCTGCCGGTGGCCACCCCGCCGAACACGATCGTCTTCGGCTCGGGCCAGGTCACCGTGCGGGAGATGGCGCGCGCCGGCGTCCTGCTCGACCTCATCGCGGTCCTGATCCTGGTCGCCGTCGCGGTTGTCGTGTACCCGCTGGTGTTCGGGGCCTGACGCCTTCTCAGCCGGTGCGGCGGGCGGCTACCATCGAGGCCACGGCCCCGATCACCAGGATGCCGACGACGACCCCGAGCATGTAGAGGTTCGCGTTAGGCCCCAGCCAGTCCTTCAACAGGTCGCCGGAGAGCATCTTGAGGCCGATCAGGCCCAGGATCGCCGACAGCGAGGTCTTGAGGTACCGGAACTTCTCGATCGCCCCGGCGAGCGCGAAGTACAGCGACCGCAGTCCCAGGATGGCGAAGACGTTGCTCGTGAACACGAGGAACGGGTCCGCGGTGATCGCGAACGCGGCGGGAATGGAGTCGAGGGCGAAGACCAGGTCCATCGCCTCCACCAGGACGAGCGCCACCGCCAGGGGCGTCAGCATCCGCCGTCCGTCGGTGACGATCGTGAAGTGGTGCGCGTTGAACTGGCCGCTCACGGGGAAGAAGCGCCGCAGCTGGCGAATGATGAAGACCTCGTCCGCCTCGATGTGCTCCTCGTCCTTCGCGAGCAGCATCCGCACCGCGGTGAACAGCAGGAAGACCCCGAAGACGTACAGGATCCAGTGGTACCGGGCGATGAGCGTCGTACCGACCACGATCATCACGCCCCGCATCGCGAGGGCGCCGAGGATGCCCCAGAACAGCACGCGATGCTGGTACTGCGGAGGAATCCGCAGGTGGGTGAAGATCATCGCCATCACGAACACGTTGTCCGCGCTCAACGACAGCTCGATCAGGTAGCCGGTGACGAACTTCACCGCCGCGAGGCGGCCGTCATTCATGAGGCCGTCGACGCGGTCCACGTGGGTCCCCAGCGACAACCAGTGGTGGTCGTAGGCGGCCCAGACCAGCGCGGTGAAGCCCCCGGCCAGCACGACCAGCACGATCGTGAAGGCGAGCGCCTCCCGCACGGAGACGACATGCGCCTTGCGGTTCACCACGCCGAGGTCGATCGCCAGCATGGTGAGCACGAAGAGGAGGAAGCCTCCCCAGGCAAGCAACGTGTAGTCGATGGGGCTATCCCCGGGTTGTCGTCAGGTGGACGGGATGATCGGCGTCGTCAGGTGAGCGCGGGTCACGCGGCGAGCCACTCGCGCCAGGTGCCTTCGTCAAGGCCCACACTCACCCGGTGACCGAAACGCACCAGCGGCTGGCGAAGCATGCCGGGTTCCTCGGCCAGGCGCTTGAGCCACCAGTCATCGGAGTACATCGATCGCTGCAGCCCGAGCTCGAGGAAACGGCGCGACTCTCGATCCACGAGCGTCGAGGCCCCATACCGCTCCGCGAACCTCCGCAACTCGCCCAGCGCCGGGGCGCGTTCATGGAAATCGACAAAGTGCGTGGTCACCCGCCGTTCCGCGAAGAAGCGGAGTGCCTTGCGGGTATCCGCGCTTTTCCTGGTACCGAAGACCTGTACCTGTCGAGCCTGGGTCGTGCCGCCTGCCACTCGAACCTCTTGAGGCCTGAGTGATGATGGTGTTTCGGCCGGGGACGCCATCCCAACGGCCATCCCCTATCTTGGGGATCCGGCCCATAATGTAGCCTCGTGACTATGCAGTACCGCCCGGCGTGGTGGCTTCCCGACCCCCACACGATGACCATGTGGGGGAAGTTCTTCCGCAAGGCGGACTTGCCTGACCTGCAACTCACCCGGTTACCGACCCCTGACGGCGACGAACTCGCCCTGGTGAGCGCGGGCGATCACGGGCCCGGCCCCGTCATGCTCCTTGTCCATGGCCTGGAGGGCGGCGTCAATTCCCACTATGCCGGCGGGATCCTCAACCTGGCGGTGCAAAGCGGTTGGCGCGCCCGCATGCTCATCTTCCGGACCTGCGACGGGCGCATGAACAAGGCCCGTCGCACCTACCATTCGGGGGAAACGACCGACCTCGACCTCGTGGTGCGGCACCTCGTGGGCGAGTTCCCCGGGCAGCCGGTCGGCATGGTTGGGGTTTCCCTCGGAGGCAACGTCCTGCTGAAATGGCTCGGCGAGAAGGGCGACACCGTCCCGACAGAGGTGGTGGCCGCCATGGCGATTTCGACGCCCTTTGACCTGGCGCGGTCCAGCCGGGCCATCGATCGCGGGTTTGCCCGACTGTACCAGTGGAACTTCCTCCGGACCCTGAAGGCCAAGGCGCGGCTCAAGCTCCGGCAGCACCGCGATGTCTGCTCGCTGGAATCACTCGACGCTGCCCGGACCATGTGGGAATTCGACGACGCGTTTACCGCACCACTGCACCAGTTCGCGGATGCGGAGGACTACTACCGGAGAAGCAGCTCGGTCGGTTTCCTGGCCGGCATCAGGAGACCGACGCTGCTGTTGAGCGCGCACGACGATCCCTTCTATCCGCGCGGCCTCCTGCGGGACGTCGAGGCAGCCTGTGCGTCGAACCCGCTGCTCCAGACGGAATTCCACGAGCGTGGTGGCCACGTCGGCTTCGTCGAGGGAACTCCGTGGAAGCCGGAGTACTACGTGGAATCCCGCATTCAGGCCTTCCTTGGCCGCCATCTTGGCGATCCCGGGGTCCTCCGTACAGCAGGCTGATCGCGCATGTCCGACCCCCTCCTCTTCACGCTGATCTTCGGCGGCCTGTTCGTGTTCCGCGTCGTCCTCGCGACCGTGTTCTTCGCGCTCATCCTCCCGGCGGGCGACCAGTGCCCGAATTGCGACGCGTCGACGATCCGCGTGGCATCGAGGCTGTTCGACCGGGTCCTGCCGTGGTTCAGGAGCAGCTGGTGCCTCCGGTGCGGGTGGCACGGCGTGCTGCGGCGCGGGCGGGTCTCCCCGGAACCGGCCAGGCCCGGCGTGTTGACGCGGCGTTAGGCGGAGGACCCGGCGCCAGTCACGAACAGGCGCAGCCAGTCCGGCCACTGGCCGCTGAGGTCGAAGAAGTCCTCGAACCAGGCGAGGCCCGCCGCCTCGAGTTCAGCCGTGAGTTGCTGCAATCCCTCCTCGTCGAGGATCGGGCCGATCGCGACGATGTCGCCCGCGACACGGAACTCCTCGTCGGTGAGCCCGAGGAGCGAGTCGATACGCGACCGGGCAATGCCGGACCGTTCGAAGGCCTGCCGCCGGATGATGAGGCTGGGGTAATCGCGGGAGAGGGAGAGCATGTGCGGGAGGGTGGGCCCGGAAATGTGCATGCGCGGGCGCCCCTGCACACCGACCCGGTGCCAGCTACTTTCAGCGGATGACCCGCATGGATTCCGCGCACCAGCTCGAGGCCCGATTCGACGTGATCGTGATCGGCGCCGGGCATGCGGGAACCGAGGCGGCCGTCGCTGCGGCGCGTCTGGGGTGTCGGGTGGCACTCATCACCAGCGCGCTCGAGACCATCGGGCAGATGTCGTGCAATCCGGCCATTGGCGGCGTCGCGAAGGGCACCGTCGTTCGCGAGGTGGATGCCCTGGGCGGGATCATGGGTCGAGCGACCGACCTGGCCATGATCCAGTTCCGGATGCTGAACCGCGGCAAGGGCGCCGCGGTGTGGGCGCCCCGTGCCCAGTGTGATCGTGGGCTGTACCGGCGCGCGGTGCGCACACAACTCGAACGCCACCCCACGCTGCGCACCATCCAGGGGACGGTGGCGCGGCTGCTCTGGACCGACGGTGGCGCGGGAGGGGTCGAGACGGTCGAAGGGCGGCGCTTTGGCGCGAGCGCCGTGGTGCTCACCGCGGGGACCTTCATGCGCGGACGTATCCACATCGGCACCGGGACCCGCATCGCGGGTGGCCGGGCCGGCGAGGCGGCGACCGTGGACCTGGCGGAGCAGCTGGAACGGGCGGGCCTCGAGGTCTCACGCTTCAAGACCGGCACGCCGCCTCGCATCGACGGCCGCACCGTCGACTTCTCCTCGCTCCAGGTCCAGGAGAGTGAGGTCGACGACTTCGACTATTCGTGGTCGCACTACTGGGGTGCCTCGCGCGCGGGAGCGCACGGCGAGCGACGCCATCCGGCCCAGCTTCCTTGCTGGATCACGTTCCTTGAAGAAGGCGGCAAGCGGATCATCCAGGCACACCTCGCCGAGTCCGCGATGTACGGGGGAGCCATCAGCGCGCGCGGGCCCCGGTACTGCCCGTCCGTCGAGGACAAGGTCGTGCGGTTTCCCGATGCGGTGCGCCACCAGCTGTTCCTCGAACCGGAAGGTCACGACACCTCGGAACTCTACGTCAACGGGCTTTCCACGTCGCTGCCGGCCGCTGTCCAGCTCGAGATCCTCCGGTCGATCGAGGGACTGGGACGCGCCGAGATGACGCGCGCCGGTTACGCCATCGAGTACGACTACTTCCCGCCAACGCAGCTCTGGCCCTCCCTGGAATCGCGCCTGGTGCCCGGACTCTTCTTCGCCGGACAGGTCAACGGCACGACCGGATACGAAGAGGCCGCGGGTCAGGGGCTCATGGCGGGATTGAACGCCGGCAAGCGCGCCCGCGGTGAGTCGGCGGTCGTCCTCGGCCGGGAGACATCGTATATCGGTGTGCTGGTCGATGACCTCGTCACGCGTGGGGTCGATGAGCCGTATCGCCTGTTCACGTCACGCTCGGAGTTCCGGTTGACGGTTCGCCAGGACAACGCATTGGCGAGACTTGCGCCGATCGCGATCGAGGCGGGCTTGCTCGACACCAGCGAGCAAGAGCTGGCGGGTGCGCGCCGCGAACAGGAGTCCGCCCTGCTGCGCCTGGCGCACGATACCTCGTTGTCGCCTGCCGCAGCCAACGCCGTGCTCGAACCGGCAGGGAGCGCGCCCGTGCGGCAACCGACGCGCATCGCGGAACTGGCGCGGCGGCAGGGCGTGTCCCTGCGCGGCCTGGTGGTGGCTGCCGACCTGGAATTCCCACTGGCACCCGATGCCATGGTCACCGTGGAGCTCGAGCTGAAGTATGCCGGATACTTCGAGCGGGAGCGCGTGCACGCTGACAAGTTACGGCGGATGTCTCACCTGCCCCTGCCCTCCGACCTGCCTTACGAGGAGTTCCGCTCCCTGTCGACCGAGGCGCGCCAGAAGCTGGCCGCCCGGCGGCCCGGCACGCTCGCGCAGGCAGCCGCGATTCCCGGGGTCAGTCCCAGCGACCTCCAGAACCTCCTCGTGGAAATCGAGAGACGGCGACTCGCATCGGCTGCGTCGTGAGCGCGATGCCGCGGCATCACCTGAGGCGGGCCTCCCTCGTGTCCCGCCACGCGTGAAGGAGACGTCAGCCCGTCCTGCGTTGGCCCGTACCTGGGGCCTGGGTCTCGGCGTCCTGGGGTTCCTGCCGCTGGTGAACTGGATTGGCGGTGGTCATTCCGCGGAGTGGTATGGAGTGTCGTTGTCGGAGTGGGTGAGCGGCGCGGCCATCAGCCTGGGCGTGGCCCTCGTGCTTTTTGTCGTACTCCGCCGTTTCGATCGATGGCCGGTGGGGACCTGGGACACGATCTCCCGCGCCGCGGTGAACCGCCCGGTCGTCACCGGCCTCGGTCTCGGCGCGGCCGCGTTGTCGCTCTACGCCACGATCGCGCGTAGCGTGCTCTCGTCGCGGCCCCTCCTCATCGACGAGATCGTCCAGGTCATGCAGGCCCGGATCTTCGCCGAGGGTCGCGTCGCGCGCGTGGCATCGGACCTGCCCGAGTTCTTCAGCGCGCTCCATGTCGTGGATGTGAACGGTTCGGTGTTCTCGCAGTTTCCGCCTGGCGGTCCGTTGATGCTCGTGCCAGGCGTCCTGGCCGGTGCCGCGTGGCTGACCGGTCCGTTCTTTGGCGCACTCGCGGTGTTCGCGTTCTGGCACCTCGTGCGTTCCACGGAACGGTCGGCGGGAACTGCCCTGGGCGCGGCCCTCCTCCTGGCGGCGAGTCCGTTCATGGCATTCATGGCCGGGTCGCACATGAACCACGTGCCGACGTTGGCGTGGCTGTGCATCGCGCTCTGGAGCCTCGAGCGGGTCACGCGATCGGCGAGGGGGCGCGCGATCGACGCGTTCGTCATGGGACTTTCGCTGGGAATGATGGTCTCGATTCGCCCCGTGGATGGGGCGGCCTTCGCCGTGCCGGCCGGATTGTGGCTGCTCGTGCGGACGGTGCGTCGGGAAACGTCGCTGGCGACGTTGCTGGCTTCGGGGGTCGGTATTGCATTGCCGGTCGGTGCTGTCCTGGCCTATAACAGCCTGACGACGGGCGATGCGACGCTCTTCGGCTACGAACTGCTCTGGGGACCGAGCCACGGGCTCGGCTTTCACCGCGCGCCGTGGGGCGTGACACACAGCCCGCTACGTGGCATCGAACTGGTGAACCTCTATTTCCTGCGGCTGCAGACCTACCTGTTCGAGACTCCCCTGCCCTCGCTGGTGCCGGCGATGGTTGCCTTGCTCCTGGTACCGAGGCTCGGCGCGTTTGACCGGTACCTGCTGGCGAGTTCGCTGCTCCTGGTGGCCGGATACTTCGCGTACTGGCACGACGGGTTTTTCCTGGGCCCACGATTCTTCTACCTGCTGCTCCCTGCCCTGGTGCTGTGGACGACGCGGTTGCCGCGCATCCTTGGCGAGCGCTTTCCGGCGCCCTGGGGTCCCGGGCGTTTTGCCCTGCTTGCGTATGCGTCGAGCGTCGTGGTCGCGCTCGTGGTGTCTGTGCCCGTCCGCGCGCGCCAGTACGCCGGCGGGCTGTCATCGATGCGCCACGACTACATGGCCCCAGCGGCGAACGCCGGGGTGCGGGACGCGGTGATCCTGGTGCGCGAGAGCTGGGGCGCCCAGGTGATTGCGCGGTTGTGGGCGTTGGGCGTGTCCCGCAGCGAGGCGGAAGCGATCTACCGGTCGGTGGACACGTGTGTGCTGGACGGTGCCGTGGAGCGCGTCGAGCGGTCGGGGATCCGGGGCGCGGCGGCGATGGAGTTGCTGCGTCCGCTGACGCGCGATTCAGCGCGCGTGATGGCGAGCGACATTTCACCGGACAAGACGGAGCGGATCCTGCCGGGGCTTTCGTATGGCGAGGGCTGCCGTCGTCGCGTGCTGGAGGATCGTGGGGGCTATACGTTCCTGGCGCCGATCCTGGCGCGGGATCCGGGGACCAACGTGTACGCGCGGGACCTGCACGGGCGGGACACCGTGTTGCTGCAGCGGTATCCGGGCCGGCCCGTGTACGTGTTGCGGGCCAGTTCGAGCGACGTGGGCGCGCCCCTGGTGCTCGAGCCGCTGGCGGCCGACTCGGCACGCGCGGAGTGGCGTACCCAGCCGGGTTCGCCGCGATAGGCAGGAGCAGCGACGACCTGGCCGGATGGTCTCATATTAGTAGCAAATAGTGCCTAATTACTAATTGAGGCGGGGCGTTGGTGCAGGGAAGGGGCGGCGGGATCCCTCGTCGCGGAGGCACCGGGGTGGTTTCCCTCGAGGCTGTGCCGGTGAACGCACTGGGCCTCGGTGAATGCGTTGGCGTCCCGACCCGCTCCGTCGCCCGAAACCGTCGAGATCGCCGTTCCGGATTGAGGTCGAAGATGCAGCTCCAGCAACGTGACAGGGACGGCCTCCAGTCGTTGCAGCGACGCGATCGTTGACCGGCCAGGGCAGGCATGGGATTGCGCTCGATCGAGTCGGTCGACTCCCGCGAGTCATGACACGGTCACCAAGTCCACGGCCACCACGAACGCTGCCGGCATCGCGGTCTGCACCCTGTGGAGGTTGTGTGGCGAGGTCAGCTCGCTTGCTGCCGCATTCGGGCGACTTCGGTGGGCGCCACGGGGTGCGGAGCTGCTGGTTAGTGTTGCCCCACGGGACGCGGCGCATTCGCCGTTTCAGTCAGCACGGAGGATTCCGCGCCACCCCAGCTCGGCTCAAACGCTCCGGCTTTCGGGCCACGGAGAGTTGCCTGCGTTCGCCCGAATGTCTCCCATGCCCCGGTCGCGCGACCCAATCGGACCCGGACCGGACCGCGCATTCGATGGATCGGCTCCTCGTTGGCACCGGGCCCGAAGCCCGTCGGTGCGAATTTTGGGGGGGTCAAGCCACGCCGATAGGACGGCAGACCCAATACTCCCCCCCAATTCTGGCCGAGGATCGACCATTTCTGCGCCCGAACCGCTGTTTCAACATTCTTGCCTGCACTTCCAACACGATGTTCCACGTGGAACATCCGCATGGCAGTGGGAGCATGTTGGGCGTATTATCCCGCCCTCGACCCACTTCGCAGCCTATCAACGTGCCCGAGCGCAAGAAGATCGTCGCAATTACCAACCAGAAGGGAGGGGTAGGCAAGACGACGACCGCAATCAACCTGGCGGCCGGTCTTGCGGCGGCCGAGCGGCGAGTCCTCCTGGTTGACGGTGACCCGCAAGGCAACGCAACCAGCGGCCTCGGGATCACGGTGGGGGACAATGACACGACCCTCTACGAAGTTCTCATCGGCGGGTCGGACCCTCGAGATGCAATCAGGCGATCCGTCCATTTGCCTAATCTCGACGTCTTGCCGGCCACCCCGGATCTGGCAGGAGCTGAGGTTGAGCTCGTTACGGAGCCGAGTCGGCAGATGCGTCTGGCCCAGGCGTTAACGCCTCTCGTGAGCGACTACGACTATATCCTCATCGACTGTCCGCCGTCTCTGGGCCTCTTGACCGTAAACATGCTCGCTGCAGCGGACGCGATCGTGATCCCACTTCAATGCGAGTACTTCGCACTCGAGGGGCTGACGCAGCTCCTTCGCACCGTCGACATGGTTCGCGAGGGCATGAAGCCAGGACTATCAGTCATCGGCGTACTGCTCACGATGTACGATTCGCGGCTCAACCTATCCAGGCAGGTCGCCGAGGACGCGAGAGAGTATTTCAAGTCGCTGGTGTTCAAGTCGGTCATTCCGAGAAACATTCGTTTAGCGGAGGCCCCAAGTTTTGGGAAGCCGATCATGCTCTACGACATCGCGTCAGTCGGCGCGACAGCGTATATGGCTGTCGCCAAAGAGTTTATCGAGAGATTGGAAACGCATGTTTCCCAGAACGGCACGCAAACGAATGAGGACGCCAGTGCTCCATCTCCCGATCCGACAGGCCTGAACCACCTCGCTTCATGACTGAACAACAGCCTCCAGACAAATCGCGAAGACTCGGTCGTGGGTTGAGCGCTCTCATCGGGAATCCGCCGACCACCTCGGCACCGTTGCCCGCCCCAACCGCCACGACTCCTTCGGTTCCACCGCCGAACGAGACGCTCCGGGAAATTCGACTCGATCTCATCGAGCCCAACCCGATGCAGCCGCGCCGTGACTTTCAGGATGCCGAGCTGCAGGAACTCCAGGCGAGCATGCAGGCGAACGGACTCCTCCAGCCGGTCACCGTTCGACCCAGGACCGACGGCAAGTTCGAACTCATTGCGGGCGAACGACGCTTCCGCGCCGCGCGCCGACTGGACTGGGCTACGATCCCGGCCTACATCCGCGACGTCTCGAATGAGCAGATGCTCAGCCTGGCCCTCGTCGAAAACCTTCAGCGCGAGGACCTCAATCCGATCGAGGAAGCCGAGGGATATCGACAGCTCATCAACGAGTTCGGGCTCGCGCATCACCAGGTCGCGCAGGCGGTGGGGAAGGATCGCTCGACCGTTACCAATGCCTTGCGCCTGCTCTCCCTTCCCGAACAGGTCCAGCAACTGGTTCGCGCCGGCTCCCTGACGCTGGGACACGCACGGGCGTTGCTCGCCGTTCCCGAGCCTGTCTCACTCCAGGAACTGGCGGCGCGCGTCGTCTCCGAGCGCCTCAGCGTACGCGAGGTTGAGCGGCTCGCGCAAGAAACCAAGCCAGGGCCAAAGCGGCAGCGCGAAGCGGCCCCGGCCGTAGAATCCGTTGTTGCAGAATCGGCGGAAGTGCGTCGCCTCACAGACCGTTTGCGTCGTACCCTGCAGACTGACGTTGCCGTGCACGTCGATAGCGCCGGTCGAGGGGAAGTGCGGATCCGATTCTATTCGGCCGACGACTTCAATCGCGTTTTTGAACTCATTACAGGGTCATCGAGCGATGCCGACTGAAACTCGTGCTCCGTTCAACCCGCCGGGAGATTCCAACATGTCGATCTTCAAGCAGCCGCCTGCTACAAACGACCGCCCACCGGTTCGGCTTGATACGCCGCAACCCGTTGCCGAGGGCGGCGGAGGTACCTCGGTCATCGCTCCCGGCATGAAGATCGTTGGTGACATCGAGACGTCCGGCATCCTCAAGATCGAGGGTACGGTCCAGGGTTCCATCCGTGGGGCGAGGCAAGTGATGCTCGGCCGCACAGGCCTCATCCAGGGAGACGTTCAGGGCGAGGAGATCATCCTCGGTGGTCGGGTCGTCGGGACCGTGACTGCCACCGAGCGCGTGGAGATCCAGAACAACTCCGTGATCGAGGGCGACGTCCACACCCGCAGCATCGTCGTGTTCGAAGGGGGCGTCCTGAACGGCAACGTCCGGATGGACACGGGGACCGCCAAGGTCAACGTGGGGTCGACACCGGTCACTCCCCTGCGCAACGTCGGGGGCGCTGACTGACGCCCTGACGTTCATGTGGAGTTCGCTGCATTTTCCCGCACACTGCAAACGTCGTCACTCCAGTCACAGAGACGGGTTTTCAACGTGCGTGGAAGAACGTACTCCACATTCCTCACAACGCCTGTCGTGCCTCGCGCCGGAGGGAACGAAGACTCCGGCGTACCGGCCCTTCGCATAGCGCCGCCTACTCCCGTTCGCACGCCTGATCAAGGAACCGCGGCGTGACGATCCAGGCGAACGAGCTTGCGAGACGTCTCGACCTGTTGCTCGGGGTCGAGCAGCACCCCGACTACCCGGGTGCGCTCAACGGTCTCCAGGTGGATCATCGCGGGCCCGTGTTGAAGGTTGCCGCGGCGGTGGATGTCTCCCTTCGCGTGATCGAGGGCGCGGCCAGGTCAGGCGCAAACTTCCTGATCGTCCATCACGGCCTCTTCTGGGGCGGCACCCAGCGCATCGTCGGCTTTCATTTCCGCCGTCTTCAGGCGCTTTTCGCCGCTGACATCGCGCTGTATTCGGCGCACCTTCCCCTCGACTCGCATCCCGAACACGGCAACAACACGCTGCTGGCGCGTGAGCTCGGACTCGTCCCGACCCGACCATTCGCTGAGTACCAAGGCGTCGCCGTGGGCGTCGCCGGCGATGCGGACCTGCCGACGGCCGCCCTCGTTGACCTGCTCGACGGTTTTTCGCGTCGCCATGCCAGCCAGGTCAGGTGCACCGCATTCGATGAAGGTCATCGAACCAGGCGATGGGCAATCTGCACCGGCGCGGGCGCATCGTCCGAAACGCTCCGCGAGGCGGAGGCAGGCGGCATCGACACCCTGATCGTCGGGGAGGGACCGCACCACACCGGTGTCGAGGCACCGGAACGCGGCGTGATCGTCATGTATGCCGGACACTACGCCACCGAAACCCTCGGCGTCGCCTCGGTCGCCAGGCGCATTGCCGAAGAGACCGGGCTCTCATGGGATTTCGTGAGCGCACCCACGGGGCTGTGACGCTCGCGCGAAGGCATCGCTTGTCCGGGCCCGTGTGACGCGCGCGAGCCGGGCAAGGAGCCAACTCGCTGTCCTGTCGAGCGCCATCGTGCTGGCGATGGCGCCGTGGTTCTCGGCAACCGTCGTGTCGGGGCCGATGGCTCAGGCACTCTCCCTGACGACACGACAGGTCAGCTGGCTCACTCTCGCCGTACAACTCGGGTTCGTGCTCGGCTCCGTCGTCAGCGCGGCGTTGCTGCTCAGCGACCGGTTCAGCGCCAGAAAGCTTGCGGCGGTTTCATCGCTCGTCGCGGCGGCCGCAACGGCTGGCCTTGCCGTCGACTCGCTCTCCGCGGGGCAGGCGATCGCACTTCGCCTGCTCGTCGGGGCGTCACTGGCCTGCGTGTATCCACCGGGCATCAAGATCGCGGCCGGCTGGACCCAACAGCATCGGGGTACGGCGATTGGCGTGCTCGTCGGTGCGGTCACGGTTGGCACCGCCGTACCCCACCTGCTGCGGGCGACGTGGGATCTCGAGGTGTGGCAGCCCGTCCTCCTGATGGCAGCCGCAAGCGCCGCGATCGGGGGCCTTCTGTTCGCGACGGTGGTGCGCGAGGGTCCGCACCAGGCGCCATCCGCCCCGTTCGATTCGCACGCGATCGGGCGGGTCCTGCGCGATCGAAGCGTGCGATTGGCCACGGGCGGCTACCTGGGCCACATGTGGGAGCTGTACGCGATGTGGAGCACGATCGGCATCTTCCTCGCCGATGTGGGAAGTCGCTACCGCATCGCCCCCGCGATCGCGCCCCTGCTCGCCTTTGCGGTGATCGCGTCGGGCGGGATCGGCTCGGTGGTCGCCGGCCTGCGAGCGGACCGCATCGGCCGCGCCCGGGTGACGATCATCGCGATGGCGGTGAGTGGGACCTGCGCCCTCGCGATCGGCCCGCTCGCGACCTACTCGTACTGGCTGACCGTGCTGGTGGCGCTCGTTTGGGGCGTCACGGTGGTCGCGGATTCGGCGCAGTTCTCGGCATGTGTGGCCGAGCAGGCGCCGGCGGCGTATATCGGCACCGCGCTGACTCTGCAGACGGCATCCGGGTTCCTGCTGACGATGCTGACGATCCACCTGGTGCCGGGGTGGGCATCGCAGTGGGGGTGGGGCGTGGCGTACATGCCGCTGGCGCTGGGGCCGTTGTTCGGGATCGTGTCGATGGCACGGCTGGGCGGCGCCCGTCCTGCCTGACGAGAGATCGGCGACGCCCTGCCTGACGAGAGATCGGCAACGCCCGGCTGCCCACCGCTCAGCAGCCGTCGATGGCGCTGCGCCACCGCACGCGCCAGCCAAGGCGCGGATGGCGCTCGATCCACTCGAGGACGAATCCCGCCTCGCGTTCCCGCCTGACGAGTATCCCGACCCGCCCCGACGCCTTCACGCGCAGCACGGCGAGCAGCTCGATGGACGCCATGCCCTCCTCCAGCCCGACGTGACGTTCATGGAACACGCCGGGCCGGTCGCCGGCGGCGGTGTGCTCGGCGATGATGAGGAGCTGCTCGTGGAGCGGATTGGCCTCCTGCGGCACGAGTCGCTGGACCTCGTACAGGGTGGCCACGGTGTCGCCGCCAATCGAGAACCGGCTCGCCTGTCGAACGGTGAAGGGTCGTCCGCGGAATGCCGTCGCCGTGTCATCGGGGAGGCGGGACGCGGCCAGCGCGCCGTCGCGAACGCGGATCGCGGAGTCCGGCGCCGACAGGTTGGGCAGGGAATCAAAGCCGAGCCCCTCAACGCGATCGGCCTGGAAGGCCACGCGCCATGCTGGCGTGTCGCCGGTATCGACAACCAGCGACGCCGTCGGCCACCCGGCGCAGGTGGAATCGTACCGCAGGGCCGACACGCGCCCGGTCCCGACCACTCGGCCGCCATCGAGCAGCGTGATCGTCGCGCCCTCCATGTCCCACGACGCCGCGGTGAGCGTGTCGAGGGCCTGGGCCGCTCCCCAGGCCGGGTTGACGAGCCAGGCACCACCAGCGGGCGTGCGCACGGCGAAGAATGCACCGGCGCTGGCGTCCCAGGTCGACCCCGTCGCCGGCCGGTCGTCGCCGGCTGGTGGCACGCCTTCGGCCACGGCCGTATCGTTGCCCGGCGCGGGCTCGCCGCCGCAGGCGGCGGCCAGCAACAGGGAAATGCAGGAAGCCCACCGCCGACGGTTCATCGGACGAAATCTGCCTGCGCCCGCGCGGGCGTCAACAGACTCGCTAGGCAGGGTGCCGGCGGGACCAGACCCGGAGCGCACGCGTGGCAGCAGTCACACCGGCACGAATGTCCCTGATGGAGCGGCTCGGCCTGGGCCGGCCCGAGCTCCGGGCGTGGGCGATGTACGACTGGGCGGCATCGGCGCTGCAGACCACCGTGCTGGTGGCGGTATTCCCGATCTTCTTCGTGCGGGTGGCGGCGGCCGGGATGCCGGAATCGAGCGGCACGCAGGCGCTCGCCACGGCGAACACCATCGCCGCGGTGATCGTGGCGGTACTGTCGCCCATCCTGGGCGCGATGTCGGACTACGCGGCGGCGAAGAAGCGGATGCTGACCTGGTCGATGCTGATCGGGGCGACCGCGACCGCCGGCATGTTCTTCATCAAGCGGGGGGACCTTGCGCTGGCGTCGACGCTGTTCGTGATCGCGCTCATCGGCGCGACCGCCAGCTTCGTCTTCTACGAGGCGCTGCTGCCGCACATCGCGAAGCCCTCGGAGATCGATCGCGTCTCATCGGCGGGGTACGCCGTGGGCTATATCGGCGGCGGCGTACTGCTCGCGGCGAACCTGGCGTGGATCCAGCGCCCCGACCTGTTCGGGTTGCCTTCCGGTGAGGGACTGTCCGAACAGGCGGCGTCGCTGCCGGCGCGGCTGGCCTTCGTGTCGGTGGCGGTCTGGTGGATCGTATTCTCCATCCCGCTGCTGCGTCGCGTTCCCGAGCCACCGCGCACGCTCGAGGCGGACGAGCAGGGACGGGGATCCGTCGCGCGGACCGCCTTCGCGCGCCTGGGAGAAACGCTCCGCCAGCTGATGGGCTTCAAGCAGGCGTTCCTCATGCTCCTGGCATTCCTGATCTACAACGACGGGATCCAGACCATCATCAAGATGGCGACGGCGTACGGCACCGAGATCGGCATCGGGCAGTCGTCGTTGATCGCAGCGGTGCTGCTGGTCCAGTTCGTCGGCGTGCCGTGCGCCTTCCTGTTCGGGATGCTGGCCGCGCGCATCGGTGCGAAGCGCGCGGTCTTCGTCGGGCTCCTCGCGTACACGGCGATCAGCATCGTCGGGTATTTCATGAAGACGGCGGCGCACTTCTTCGTGCTGGCCGGGCTGGTGGGCATGGTGCAGGGCGGGACCCAGGCCTTGAGCCGTTCCCTGTTCGCGACGCTGATCCCCGCGCACAAGTCCGGCGAGTTCTTCGGGTTCTACAGCGTCTTCGAGAAGTTCTCCAGCATCTTCGGCCCGCTGCTGTTCTCGATCACGATCGCCCAGACGGGAAGCAGCCGGAATGCCATCCTGTCGGTCATCGCGTTCTTCGCGATCGGCGCGGTACTGCTGGCCTTTGTCGACGTGGAGCGGGGCCAGGCGGCCGCGCGCGCCGCGGAGGAAGGGCTGCGACGGGCGGACCCGGCGGGCTGACCTTCGTTACTCGTCAGGCAGCGGTTGTGGTGGCGGGAGGTACCGGCCGACGAGGTCCCAGTGCCAGGCCTCGCGACGCTCACCGGTGCGCGGATCCTTCAAAGGCTTTCGCTGGAGGCGCGCGGCGGGCAGGCCGGCCGCGTCGCCGTATTCGAGGAGCAGACTCCGGTCGGTCGAGACAAGGTGCGCCATCGGCTTCCCGAACCAGACGTGACGGTGGAGCCAGAGCCCGCCGTCCATGGCATGGATCATCCCGTCACGGCGGCGCGTGAACTCCCGCGGTGCGTGGAGGATGGAACCGGGGTCGTGCGGCACGCCCGCACGATACCACCCGGATTACTGGCAGAGCAGCTGGCCTTCGGTCGTGGCCGGGGGAAACGCGGCAATCGAGCCGATGAACATCGCGCACTCGATGGGATAGGCCTGCGGGTGCGTGACCTTGGCCGCCCAGCCGGCGGCGCTCACCGTCCCCCACGTGATGGTCACCCCGGACGAGAGCTGCACGTTGAGGGCGGTGAGGTTCGTCGTGTACGCCAGGTTCTCATAGAAATAGGCCTCCTGCGCCGTCGCCAGGTTGCGCAGGTCGGACTTCAGGGTTGCCGCATTGGCCTTTCCCTTGGTCGACTGGAACTTGGGGATCGCGATAGCCGCGAGCACGCCGATAACGACGACGACCACCAGCAGCTCGATCAGGGTGAACCCGCGGCGGGACCTGCGCATGAGTGGGCCGATTTCTTGAAAGTGGGTTTCTCGCGTACCGACGCGCACGATGTGAGTCGCGTCACGGCAAGGGAGAGCAACCCCGGGGCCGCAGTGGGGTCGCGTCTGTAACCCGTTGATTGGCCTGCGTTTGCGTGCTTGGAGACCGGATGGCGCCTGGCAACGCGCCCTCTCCATTCGCGAGGAATGCGGCAGCTTGCCAGAGGCCTGTTCCCCGGTCGATGACGTTCAGGCCTTGGCTTCGAGCCAGTTTGCGCCGACGCCCATGTCGACGACCAGGGGGACCGACAGCGCCGCCGCGTGCTCCATGGCGTCCCGCACGATCGCCACGACGGCATCCGTTTCCTCGACCGGGGCCTCGAATACCAGCTCGTCGTGGACCTGGAGCAGCATCCGCGCCTTCAGGCCACGGGAGGCGAGCGTTCCATGGATCCGGATCATCGCCACCTTGATGAGGTCGGCGGCGGACCCCTGGATCGGGGCATTCGTGGCGACGCGCTCGCCGAACGCCCGGATGTTGAAGTTGCGGTCGCGGAGCTCGGGGATGTAGCGGCGCCGATGGAAGATGGTCTCGACGTAGCCGTGCTCGCGAGCGGACTCGACCTGTGCATCGAGATAGGCGCGCACGCCGCCGAAGCGCGTGAAGTACGTCTCGATGAACGCCTTGGCTTCGGCGTTGGTGATCCGGAGCTGCCTGGCGAGTGCATTGGCACCCTGCCCGTAGATCGTCGCGAAGTTGATCGTCTTCGCGCGCGAGCGCATCTCGCTGGTGACGTCGGCGACGTCGACACCGAAAATCACGGCTGCGGTCTGTCGATGGATGTCCCCGCCTGACGCGAACGCGGCCACGAACGCCGGGTCACGCGACAGGTGGGCGAGCAGGCGCAGCTCGATCTGCGAATAGTCGGCGACGAGGAACTTCCAGCCCGCCTGCGCGACGAACCCGCGCCGGATGTCGCGGCCGAGCTCCCGGCGCACGGGGATATTCTGGAGGTTCGGGTCGCTCGACGAGAGGCGCCCGGTCGCGGCCACGGTCTGGTTGAAGGAGGTATGGAGACGGCCGTCACCCGGGTGCACCAGTTCCGGCAGGGTGTCGAGGTACGTCGACTCGAGCTTCGCGATCTCGCGATACTCCATCATCAGCGACGGCAACTGGTGTCCTTCCTCCGCCAGCTCCTGGAGGACGGATGCGTCGGTCGACGGGCCGGTCGCCGTGCGCTTGAGCACCGGGAGGCCGAGTTGCTCGAACAGGATGACGCGCAGTTGCTGGTTCGAGTTGATGTTGAACTCGCTGCCAGCGGCCGCGTAGATCTCCCGCTCGATCCGCTCACGCTCGGCGCGGAATCGGACCTTGAGCGAGTTGAACCAGTCGAGGTCGATACAGACGCCAGCCCGCTCCATGTCGGCGAGGACCCACGAGAGCGGCAGCTCGATGTCGCGGAGCAGGGATTGCTGTCCCTGTTGCGCCAGTTGCGCGTCGAAGATTTCGCGCAGGCGCCATGAGGCCTCGGCCTCGGCGCCGAAAAAGGTCGCGACCCCGGAGACCGGCACCGAGTCGAGCGCGATCTCGTCCTTGCCCTTGCCGACCAGCTCCTCGAAGCCGACGAGCGGCTGTCCGAGGAACTCGGCGGCGAGCAGGTCGAGTCCGTGGGACCGGCGGCCCGGGTCGAGCACGTAGCTGGCGAGCATGGTGTCGAAATCGACCCCGGCGAGCGCGACGCCGGCGCGCTGCAGGACAAGGAGGTCGAACTTCGCGTTATGCGCCGTCTTGGGGGCGGAGGCGTCGGCGAGCAGGGCGATGAGGCCGGACATCGCCTGGTCCCGGATCGACGGGAGGTTGACCGGGTCGGGCGCGCCCTCGGCGAGAAGGCGTGCCGCGATGCTGCCCGCGGCGGCCGCCTTTGTGCGCGCTGTCTTTGCCGGCGCGGCCGGCACCGTCCCGAGGAGATCGGCCTGCTCGGGACGCCACGGGCGATGGGCGAGCGGGAGGTACCAGGCCTCTCCTGCACGCACCGAGAGGGCGATGCCGACGAGCCGCGTGCGCAGCGGGTCGGTGCGCAGCGCTCCCGATTCGGGAACGGTGACCGTCCTGATCGCCACGTGACCGGCCGCACGAGCCTGCCTGACGATGGCCTCGACGTCCTCCACGCTCGAGGCAATGCGCGTTCCCAGGCTGACGGGCGCGGGGGATTCCGGTCGCGGCGCCTGGCGGTCGATGTCACGAAGGAGCGACGTGAATTCCAGCTCGACGAGGATGGGGCGCAGGGCCTCGAGGTCCGGCGATCGGCTCCGGAAGGCGCCGGCTTCGAAGGACACCGGCACGTCATCGCGGATCGTGACGAGCGTCCTGGACAGCCGTGCGCGATCCGGATTGGCGAGCAGGGCTTCGCGCGGACGCTTGCCCTTCACGGCGGGCGCGGCGCGGAGGATGGCCTCGAGGTCGCCGTACTCGGCGACCAGGTCGCGCGCGGTCTTGTCGCCGATCCCGGGCACGCCCGGCACGTTATCGGACGAATCGCCAACCAGGGCCAGGTAGTCCACCACGTGCGCGGGGGGCACGCCCAGCCGCTCGCTGGCGTTATGCATGCCGACCCAGTGTTCCTCGACCGCGGCGGGGCCACCTCGTCCCGGGTTGAGCAGCCAGACTCCCGGCCCGACGAGTTGCTGGAAGTCCTTGTCGCCGGACACGATCACCACCTGGTACCCGGCGTCGACACCAAGCCTGGCCATCGTCCCGATGACGTCGTCGGCCTCATAGCCTTCGACTGCCACGACCGGTACGCGGTATGCCGCCAGGAGCTGGCCGATCCGGTCGAGCCCCCGGTCGAAGTCCGCCTGTAACTCCTCGTTCAGCTTCTGCCGGGTCGCCTTGTACTCGGGGTAGACCTCATGCCGAAACGAGTCTCCCGAGTCGTGCACCCACGCGATGTAGTCGGGGTGGTGGGTCGTGAACAGGCGCTGGAGGAAGTTGGCGACGCCCCAGGCGGCCGACGTGTTTTCGCCCCTCGACGTCGTCAGGGGACGGGACAGCATCGCGAAGAACGCGCGGTAGATGAGCGCGTAGCCGTCGACGAGGAACAGTGTCGGATGACCCGGACGGTTCGGGTCGGATTCTGGGGTGGGCGGCAACAGTCGTTGGGGACCGGGGAGCGGTCACGAAAGAAAGCGCCCGCCTGCGCGATACGCAGGCGGGCACCGGGAAAGGCATAACCTCAGGAGTCAGGCAGCCACGGGGCTCAGACCCTGGTCACGTTGGCGGCGTGAAGTCCCTTGTTGCCGGACTGGATCTCGAAGTCGACGACCTGTCCCTCGGCGAGGGTCTTGAATCCATCCATCTGGATTGCGGAGAAGTGGACGAACACGTCCTCTCCCGAGTCCTGCTCAATGAAGCCGTATCCCTTGGCGTCATTGAACCATTTGATCTTCCCTCGCGCCATTGCCCGGTGCCTCCTACTCGGTGAATCGACCCCGCACAAACATGGTGCAGGACAAACCGCTGTGGTTTGCGGCCACCTATATAGAGTCACCCGGACTGGCTGTCAAGAGAACCCGTTGCGCCACAACGCGATACCGGATCAGACCGGCCCAAGCCCACGGAGAGCCCGGGGTTGGATCGGGCGAGTTCCTCCGATTACTGAAGTATGACCCGCCTCACAAGGGCCTCGAATTCTGATTCCGTGGCAAGCGTCATACGCCAGCGGCCGAAGCCGGTCTGGTCCACGAACTCGATTCGAAGCCGGTGCTCGCGATACTCCCAGTACATCACGCTTCCGCGCCGCCCGATCTCCGACATGGTTGGTTCGTAGATCGCATCGGGCAGCCCAAGCGCAACGGCGACGCGGCCGCGATCAGTAAGCCACCCCGCGGTTCCCTCCTCGCGGTAGCGAGCATTGGCCTGCGCGATCCGGCTGAAGTAGTCGCGGAGTCCCTCATGCGCGGATGTCTGCTCGACCGGATCCGTCTCCCGGAGAAACCGCGCCCAGAGTCCGGCGCGCTCCTCGGTGGGGGCGTCCCGCATCTCCTGCAGGCGCTGCGGCGAGACGTAGTACCGCAAGTAGTCCAGCATCTGCGGGAAGGTGGCAACGGGCAGCTCGTCCCCGAAGGCGACGAAGAGCGGAACGCGTACGGTGTCGGAGCCCCCGACGCGGCTGAGTCCGAGGGTCATGACACCGACGCCGAGCCGCGCGATTGGCACGTTGAACGTCGAGCTGAAGTGATCACCGCGGCGGGGGAACTCGAGCGTGTCCGCCCAGAGCACATTGCGCGATTCGTCGGAGGTTACCACCAGCTGGGCCGGGAATGTCGTGCCCTGGCCATAGCCCTCCGCGTACATCACGAAAACGGAGTCACGGCCGAACACGGCGGTTGAGCGTGGCGTCGGCAGGATGGCGGGCGGGGCGCCGAGTTGCTCCCGGGGGCGTGCCTCGTAGACCGGCGTCGGCGAGGAGACCGAGCCGTCGGTATAGCGAGGGACTCCGATGGTCGCCTCGACGGCGCTGCCGCGTGTCGCGCCTTCGTCGCGAACGGTGAGGCGGAGGTCGTAGGTGCCGGGTGAGAGGTTGAGGACCTGCTTGAAGAGCACGCTCTCATCGTCCCGGGTGGTCTCCCGGAACGCGAGCACCCGGACCACTTCGCGACTGCGCAATTCCTGCACGACGGTCGTGCCGCTGCGGACCTCGATCGCGATATCGTACGCCGCGCGATACCGATCCCCCTCCTGACGGAACCTGAGGGCGCGATTCGCGAGAGAAACCGCCACCACGATGGTGGTGGAGTCATCCGACGAGCCGGCGAAGAAGGAGAGCGAGCCGACGAACGGGGTTTCCCCTGCCTCAGCCAGCAGGCCCATTCGGCGATAGAGAGTGACGACGTCGAACTGGCGCGGCACGCGTCCGGTGGCGGTCATGGATGCCGGCGGGGAGGGGGTTGGTGCGGCTCCGGGCGGCGGACCGCCACGACCCCCGCACGCCGCGCTCGCCAGGACCAGGACGCCGCCGACGCACCTCGCCATCCACCGCACCCGAATCCCGCGCATTTCAGTCTCCATCGTCCGTTGGATCTCCTTCAAGGTACGTTCGGTGCCCCGACTTGCTTGCCGCCCCCTTCCCGTCGCATTAGGTTCGCGCCCGTGGCCAAGGAAAACCTCGCAGGTCAGAACATAGCCGGCTACTCGATCCTGGAGCTGGTGGGAGAAGGCGGCACGTCCGTCGTCTACCGCGCCACCCATCCCGAGCATGGGACGGTCGCCTTCAAGGCGCTCCGCGACAAGATGCGGCAGGACAAGACCGCACTGGCGCGTTTCACCCGGGAGGCGAACTTCGGGAAGCGGGTCATCCACCCGAACGTCATCCGGACCATAGAGACAGGCCAGGTCGATGGGATCCCCTACCTGGTCATCGAGTGGGCGGGCGGCGACCTGCTGGAATCGTACGCGAAGAAGAACGCACCGATGCCGCGGGACGAGGTCGCCAACGTGATCATGCAGATCTCGGACGCCGTGGCGGCCGCCCACGAGTCCGGCATCGTCCATCGCGACCTGAAGCCCGACAACGCGATGTATGACCATGCGACGGGCACCCTGAAGCTGCTCGATTTCGGGATCGCGGCGGCAACCGATACGTCCCAGGACGAGCGCTTGACGCGCGCCGGCTACTTCGTCGGGACCCTGATGTACGTCGCGCCGGAAGCGCTTTCCGGTGCGCTCGTCACTCCAGCCGCAGACCAGTACAGCCTCGCCACGATCGCGTACCTGCTCCTGACGGGGTCCCTGCCATACCTGGCGAAGTCTCCCCGCGAGATGTTCACCCAGTTGCTGTCGCAGCCGCCGATCCTGCTCAACAAGGCGCGGCCCGGGCTCGATTTCGGCCCCCGGGTGGAGGGTGTGATATCGAAGGGACTCGCGCGCGAACCCGGCGACCGCTACCCGGACGTCCTGACCTTCGCCCGCGAGCTTCGCGATGCGCTGCTCGAGGCGCCGGGCGCCCGGCCTGCCAGCGCCCCCGGTGCTGCCGCCCCCGAAACCCCCGACGACGGGTTACTGTCGCGGATGAAGGGGCTGTTCCGGCGCGGGTGAACCAACCCTGCCGCCGCCGGAGCGCCGCGACCCATGAGTGACCGGGACATACTCGCCAGGCTCCTGGCCCAGCGCTCCGTGCGCCGGGGACGGTTCACGCTCGCGTCCGGCCGTGAATCGAGCCACTACGTTGATGCGCGCCTGACGACGATGAGCCCGGAGGGGCTGGCGCTGATCGGGCCCTTGGCGCTCCAGGCGATCCGCGAGCGCCAGTGGGCGGTCGACGCCGTCGGTGGACTGACGCTGGGCGCTGATCCCATCGCGTATGCCATCGCCATGGCAAGCGTCGCCTCACCGCCGCTGGTGCGTGCGTTCACCGTCCGCAAGGAAGCGAAGCAGCACGGGACCGGCCGGCTGATCGAGGGCCCGATGCGTGAGGGTGATGCCGTCGTGGTGATCGAAGACGTGATCACGACCGGCGGATCGGCACTCAAGGCAGCGGAAGCGATCCAGCGCGCGGGCGCGCGCATCTCCGGCATCCTGGCGCTGGTCGATCGCGAGGAAGGCGGGCGGGCCGTGCTCGAGGAGCGTGGATTCGAGGTCACGTGCCTGGCGACACTCTCACAGCTCCTCGACGAGGACGCGAGCGCGGCGACGCCTCAACCGTCATAGGTCGCGTGCCGCGGGCGCCGCGTCGTCGTGCCCACTCGCAGGGGATCGAACGCACGCAGCCGGACCACATGGGGCAGGACCAGCTCGTCGCGAAAGTACTGGAGCATGCCTTCGCCATCGTAGCGATCGCGAAACTCCAGGGCCGTCATCCGCAGGACGGAACGCAGGTGTCGCCCAAAGGCCTGTGGTGAGCTGTAGTCGAGCTCATTCGCGACCAGGGTGATCGACAGGCCCGGGTTCTCGAACAGCCGCGCGGCGCACACCAGGCGGGCCATGGACAGGTAGTGCTTGGGTGCGGGCAGCGCGGCGCGGATGAAACGGCTCATGAGGGTGGAAGGAATCACCCCGATCGAACTCGCGAGCTCCTGGATGGTCCGCGTGCCCGCACCCTCCTCGAACAGGGCACGAAAGAACCGATGACACCCTTCCGGCGCATCGCCCAGGTCCTCGGCCACGCGCGCCAGCGCGACCCTGTGGATCTCGGTGGCCTGGTCGTGGAGGAGGACAGACCGCAGTTGTTGCCATCCGCGGGGCTCACGCACGTCCACCAGCGTGCGCACGCCGCATCGTCCCAGCACCAGCACCGCCTGCGCCGTCTGTGGCGACAGGTTCGAGAGCAGCGCGACCGCGGGCACACGGGGAAATTCGCGGACGACGCGGGCGACGCCCGGCAAGTCGCCAGGCTCGCACCTGGCGATCGACACGATCACCGCGGCGGCACGGTGATCACGAAGGTCCCGCAGGGCGTCGTTGAGTGTCTCGCGATGCCACGCCCGGTAGATCCCCTGTCCGGCGGCGTCGACGCGCAGGCGTTCGTCAGGGGTGAGCACGGTGGTGATGCGCGGTACGAGCGCCGGATCGGGGGTGCTGGCGAAGTGCATTGGACCTGTGTCGGGGATCCGTTGCGACCGGCGCTGTCGGCCGGCTGCGGTGGATCGACTGGCACACGGTGCCGCAAGCACGTCACCTGCCCGTCACCGCCCGCTATATTCCGGGCGTGGGTAGCCGGGCAGCCGCAGGGCATTCCGTTCGCGGAACACCTTGAGGAAAGTCCGGGCTCCATGGGCAAGGCGCCAGGTAACCCCTGGGCACGGCCACACGCCGTGACGGATAGTGCCACAGAAAACAGACCGCCACAGGGGATCGTGGTAAGGGTGAAACGGTGGGGTAAGAGCCCACCGCGCCTTCCGGCAACGGAGGCGGCACGGCAAACCCCGCCGGAGCAAGGCCAAATAGGCGGCGAGGAGACGCCCTCTCCGATCAAGACGCCGCGGGTAGGCTGCACGAGGACGGGGGTGACCCCGTTCCCAGAGAAATGGCTGCCACGGAGCTTCGGCTCCGTACAGAACCCGGCTTACAGGCTACTCATGGCGACGCCCAGGGTCTCGGATCCTGGGCGTCGCTCATTTCCGGTCATCGTGAATCAGTCAACGAGGCGGAGCGGCATCACCAGGCAGACGTACTTGCCGGGACCGGCCCAGTTCTCCGGGAGCAGCGTGGCCGCGCGCTCCGCGGTCTTGAAGGTGAACCGCACTTCGTCGCTCGGCATGTACCTGAGGATCTCGAGCAGGTAGCTGCTGTTGAAGCCGATATCCAGCGCGTCGCCGGTGTACTGCACGGGGATCTCGTCCTGGCCCTCCCCGACGTCCGGCGTCTGGACGGTAAACTTCAGCAGCGCCGTGTTGAAGGAGAGCTTGACGCGGTGCGTCTGGTCGGACGCGACGACCGACATGCGCCGCAGCGCGCTGACCAGCGACGGCCGATCGACGATCGCGAAGCGGTCGTTGTCGCGCGGGATGACCTGGTCGTAGTTCGGGTACGGGCCCTCGATGAGGCGCGTCGAGACGCTGGCGATGGGGCTGCGGAACGCGAGGTGGTTCTCGCCCTTGCCGATCTCGATTTCCTCCTCGGGAGGGAAGACCCGCCGGACCTGGTCGAGCGCACGCGGCGGCACGATGAAGTCGCCGGTCGCACCCGGGCCCACCTCGACGGGCGACTCCATGAGCGCCAGCCGGTGGCCGTTGGTGGCCACCATGCGCAGCAACTTGTCGCGCACTTCCCACAGGACGCCGTTGAGGATCGGTCGACTCTCCTCGGTGGACACGGCGAACGCGGTCCGCGAGATGAGCTCGTGCAGCACCGAGGACTTGACCCGCCAACCGGTGTTGAATTCGACCGGGGCGAAGGCCGGGTATTCGTCCCTTGGCAGGCCGAGGAGCTTGAACTTGGTGCGGCCGCACTCGAGCGTCGCGCGTTGCTCGCCGAGGGCCGCGATCTTCACCGGCGCCGGGGGAAGCTCTCGCGTGATCTCACCGAGGCGCTTGGCCGGGAGCGTGAGGGCTCCCGGCACCTCCACGTCGGCGGGCACCTCGATCGACACCGCGACATCGAGGTCGGTGCCGGAGAAGCGCACCCCGCGCTCGTTGGCCTCGACGAGGATGTTGGCCAGGACGGGAAGGGTCGTCTTCGCCGGCACTGCCGGCGCGACGTTGGTGAGTGCTTCCTGCAGCTTTTCGCGCGCGATGGTAAAGCGCATGCACGAGCCTCGAAGTGGAAAGCGCTATTGCTGTTGATCTAAATAGATAAAGAACTACAGTGACAGCAGTGGTGTGGAGATGTGGCCAATAACTCGTTCACGCAGCGCCCGCAGGCAACTCAAGTACCGCGAGTTGAAGGCGTTCGGCGAACTCCTGGTCGGCGGCGCGCAGGTAGCGCGCACGTTCAAGGCTGTGGATAACGGTGGAATGATCCCGACCCCCGAACGCGTTTCCAATATCTGCAAGGTGCGCATTCAACAATTCACGTGACAAAAGCATCGCGGCCTGTCGCGGCACCGCGACCTCACGCGTGCGGCTCTTCGACGTCAACGCCGCGGCGCTGACGCCCCATGCCTTTGCGACCGCCGACTGGATGCTGGTGATCGAAAGGCCCCGACCCTCACTGCCAACGCCGGCGCCGGGAGCCGCCGGGCGAATCCGATCACGCAGCGCCTCGATCGCGAGGTCGACGGTGACGGGTTGCTGTCGCAGTGAAGCGAAGGCAATGAGCTTGATGATACAGCCCTCGAGCTCACGCACGCTGGAGCGGACGTGCTCCGCGATCAGGTGCAGGACGTCGTCCGGGATGGTGTGCTGCAGGTGGTCCTGCTGGGCCTTGCTGCGGAGGATGGCGATGCGGTGCTCGAAATCGGGAAACTCGATGTCCGCGACCATGCCCCATTGGAACCGTGTAACGAGCCGGGCCTCGATGCCGGGAATCTCGCTTGGCGGACGATCGCTGGTCATGATGATCTGGCGACCGCCCTCATAGAGCGCATTGAAGGTGTGGAAGAACTCCTCCTGCGTGGCTTCCTTGCCCTTCAGGAAGTGGACGTCGTCAACCAGGAGGAGATCGAGTTCACGGAATCGGCGGCGGAAGTCGTGTGTGGTCCGCGCCTGGATCGACATGACGTACTCGTTGGTGAACTGCTCCGCGCCGAGGTAGGCGGCCCGGAGCGCAGGCCGTCGCGCCAGGATGGCATGTGCAACGGCCTGCATCAGGTGCGTCTTGCCGATCCCGGTCGCGCCGTAGATGAACAGCGGATTGAAATCGCGTCCTGGTGCTTCGGCCACGGCGAGCGCAGCGGAGGCTGCGAGCTCGTTGGATTTCCCGATCACGAAGGTGTCGAGCGTGTACTTCGCGTTGAGAAGCGGCCGAGGTGCGCTCATGGCGCCATTTGCGGCATTGGTGCCGGGGGCCGATGCGGCGGGTGGCTGCGCAACGAACAGGTCCATCTGCACGCGCTGTCGCGACCGTGCATCAACTATGAATTCGACGCGACAGGGCTGTCCAAGGGCAATGGGGGCGAGTGACGTCAGGAGCGCGGCGTGCTTGGACTCGTTCCAGTCGGCCGAAAACTGGTCCGGGACGGCGACCGTGAGCTTGTCGCCACGGAGCTCGACGGCTTGCGTCGGCTCCAGCCAGGTCCGGAAGGTGTGCTCCGCTATTTCGCGCCGCGCGCATTCAAGCAATCGACTCCAGACTTCTTGCGGCGCCAGATCCATGTCTGTTGAAAAGCTCAAGGGGCGGCGAAGCTATTCGTACCCTGTTGAAAAGTCAACGCACAATGTCCTGCACACGTTTTCACCCTGCGAAGTGCCCTCCTAAGGCGTTGACATGCTTGCGGTAAGGGCGGTACGTTTCTCTCCCTCGCATGGCTGGCCAGTTCAGTTTTGTCTCACATACGTAGCTTATGGGAAAGCCCACCTATCGTCCGCGCAACAAGCGCCGAATCCGGAAGCATGGTTTTCGCACCCGGATGTCGACGCGCTGGGGGCGCGAAGTGCTCAGTCGCCGGCGCAAGAAGGGTCGGAAGCGCCTGACCGTGCAGCTTCCGTCCAAGTACGCCGCCGCGTAAGCCGCGCCTGCGCTCCTCGCGAGCGCAGCGCATCAGCCGTGGCGCAGAAATCCGGCGTGTGCAGCAAGAGGGGAAAGTCGTACGGACCCGGCACCTGTCGTTCCGGGCGTGCGCTTCCCCTCTCGGTTTTCCAAGGGTCGGGATCATCGTGCCGCGGCACGGGCGAAACGCGGTGGATCGCAACCGCCTGAAGCGCCGCTTGCGCGAGATCGTGCGACAGGATGTCCTTCCTGCCGACCGAGGGGTCGACATCATCGTCCGGGCGGCGCCCGCGGCGTATGCCCTTCCGTTCGCCGACCTGCGCGCGGAAGTGCATGGCGCGATCAGCCGCCTGGTGAGTTGAAACAGGAGCCACCATGCGCTCCGTCCTGATAGCGCTGGTTCGCATCTACCAGCTCTTCCTTGGCCCCTTGCTGCCGTCCGCGTGCCGCTTCACACCTTCGTGCTCGGCCTACGCCCTGGAAGCGCTCGAGAAGCACGGAGCGTGGAGGGGGCTGCTGCTGAGCGTCCGCCGGATTGGACGGTGTCATCCGTTCCATATCGGTGGATATGATCCCGTTCCCTGAACCCTCGTAAAGTGCACATGGACCGACGCACGGTATTGGCGCTGGTGCTGGTTGCGGCGGTCATCCTGCTGACGCCCAAGCTCTTTCCGCCGCCGCCCGCACCGATCCTGCCGGCGGATAGCGTTGGCGTCGTGGCCGATACGGTGCGGCCGGCCGCGGACTCGCAGGTGACGACGCCCGCTGCCGCGGTGACGGAAGCGGCGCCTCGCTCCGAGTCCCTCGCCGTAAGGATTCCGGCCGAGACGCTGCTCGTCGCCGACAGCAACGCGGCGCTGTCGTTCGTGAACGTCGGCGGCGCGCTTCAGGCCGTGGAAATGCTGCAGTACCGGTCCCTGGGCGGCGAACAAGGCCAGGTGCGCCTCGAGGGGCGCGGAAGTCCGCTGTTGAGTTTCCGCGGGATCGTGGGACGTGACACCGTCGCCTTCGACACGGCGACCTTCCGCATCCTCGCGCGCGACGCCTCGGGCCGCACCGAGCGCATTGCGTGGGAAGGCATTGTCGGCGCCGACACGCTCGCGATCGAGTATGCCATCGACCCGGACAGCTTCCTGGTGAAGGTGGATGGTCGAGTCCGCGGGCCGCTGGCGTCGAACGGGTTCATCCTCATGGACTTCGCTCCGACGCTCGGATCGTATGAGGCAGACTCCATCGATGACCAGCGACACTTCGGGTTCGCGTACGAAGTCGAACGACGCGGATCGAAGGGCACGGCGTTCGGCAAGCTCGATCCGGCGGAACGGGTGGTGATTCCCGGGCCGCTGACCTGGGTGGCCCTGAAGAGCAAGTACTTCATCGTCGGCGTGCTGGCGCGTGACAGCGTGTCGCCCATGGCCGAGTTCTCCATGACGGGCCTGGAGCGGACGTCGCGAACGCCGACCCGAGCGCAGGGCACGGCGGTCATCCAGCCGCGGCAGGGGGCGTTCTCACTCGACGTCTACGCCGGGCCCCAGCAGGCGACCCGCTTGCAGGCCCTGGGTCGCGACTTCGAGAACTCGAATCCGTATGGCGGATTCATGCAGCCGGTGGTCCAGCCGTTCGCCGGGCTGGTGATGAGCGTGCTCCTCTGGATGCGGCACACGTTCGACATCGGGTACGGCTGGGTCCTGGTGATCTTCGGCGTGGCGGTTCGGCTCATCCTCTGGCCGCTCAACCAGACGGCCATGCGCACCAGCATGAAGATGCAGCGCATCCAGCCGGAGCTGACGGCGTTGCAGACGCGCTACAAGAGCGACCCGCAGAAGCTGCAGAGCGAGATGATGCGCGTGTACAAGGAACACGGCATGAGTCCGTTCAGCATGTTCTCCGGGTGCCTGCCGCTGCTGTTGCCGATGCCGGTGCTGTTCGCGCTGTTCTTCGTCTTCCAGAGCACCATCGAGTTTCGCGGCGTGTCCTTCCTGTGGCTGGCGGACATTTCCCAGAAGGACCCGTTCTACATCCTTCCGCTGGTGATGGGCGTCTCGATGTTCGTCCTGTCCTGGATCGGGACGCGGAATACGCCGCCCAATCCGCAGGCGAAGATGATGATGTACATCTTCCCGGTCATGATGACGTTCCTGCTCGCCAACCTGGCCTCGGGGCTGAACCTCTACTACGCGGTGCAGAACGTTGCCGCGCTGCCGCAGCAATGGTTGATCGCGAACGAGCGCGCAAAAGCGGCCAGCAAGACGAAGAAGGGATAGGCGCGGAATCGCGCGCCGACGGCGGTCGGGGACGTTGATGGTTCCCGATGACACGATTGTCGCCGTGTCGACGGCGTCCGGGCGCGGGGCGATCGCCATCACGCGGATGAGCGGCCCTCGCGCGCACGAGATCGCGCGACGATGCCTCTCGGCCTGGCCCGCCGGGCCGCGTCTCGCGAGCCTCAGCGAAGTCCGCGATCCGCGCACCGGGGAGACGGTGGATCGCGCCATCGTCACGACATTCGTGCGACCGCAATCCTTCACGGGTGAAGACCTGGTCGAGATCAGCGGCCACGGAGGAGTACTCTCGCCAGCCGCGGTGGCCGCCTTGCTGATCCGTGAGGGCGCGCGCCAGGCCGAGCCCGGGGAATTCACGCGCCGCGCGGTGTTGAACGGAAAGCTCGACCTCCTGCAGGCCGAGGGCATCGCGAGCATCGTCGACGCGCGGACGGAGGCGGCGCGACGCGGAGCGCTGCACAACGTCGATGGCGGAGTGTCGCGCCAGATCGGCATGCTTCGCGGAGCGATCCTCGATCTCGAGGCGCTGCTTGCCTATGACATCGACTTCCCGGAGGAGGATGACGGGCCGATTGGCCGCGACCGTGTCGAGCGTGCTCTTGCGGAGGTACAACACCATCTCGCCGACCTGATGGCGAGCGTGCGGCTGGGCGAAATGGTGCGAGAAGGGGCCGTCGTGGTTCTTGCCGGGCGCCCCAACGCCGGCAAGTCGTCACTGTTCAACGCGCTGCTGGGTCTGGAGCGCGCGATCGTCCACGAGACGCCCGGCACCACGCGCGATGCGATCGAAGCGGTGATCGAGGCCGGGCGCTGGCCCCTGCGCCTGGTCGACACGGCCGGCCTTCGCGAAAGCAGTGATGAAATCGAACGAACCGGTGTCGAGATCAGCCAGCGCTACCTTGCCGGCGCGCACGTCGTGCTGGTCTGTGGCGCGAGTGAGGATGAACTCCGCGCAACGAGCGATGCCGTACACACGGTCACAGCGGCCCCTCAGGTTCGTGTCCGGACGAAGGCCGACCTTGTCGGGGAACCCGGCGCCATCGCCGCGCCCGCCGCGATTGCCGTCAGCGCGCTGAGGCGGGACGGGCTGGTTGACCTCGTTGGCGCGATAGAGCAGACGCTCGACGAGGCGTATGGCTCGCTGGATCCCGAGCTGCCCTTGCTGACCCGAGCCCGGCACCAGGCGGCGCTGACGAATGCCGCCGCGGAACTCGCGTTGTTCGCGGAGCTTCAGGGCACGAACGCGGTTCCGGCGACCATCGCGGCGGTGCACCTGCGCTCGGCGAGCCAGGCGCTCGAGGCGCTGGTCGGGTCAATCGATGTAGAGGACGTGCTGTCGCGGGTGTTCTCGACCTTCTGCGTCGGCAAGTAGGGCCGGGTCAGGCCGAGGCGGTGGCGGAGGAATCGACGGCGTCGATGATCTCGTGCGCCGATGCACGGATCGCCCAGGCCGCACCATGCATCTCGATCGCGGGCGCCACGAGTCGCGAACCGACGAAGTAACCGGCTCGCTCGGGAACGACCATCCGGTCGATGATCCTGGCCTCATCGGGAATCCCACTGGACAGGTACCTGAGCCGGAGGCCCAACGCCGCGTGGTCGAACTCACTGAGCACCGAACGCGTCAGCATCGGCTCGAGTTCGCGCACCCTCGCGAATTGCCGGCGCGCGTAGCCGAAGTACTCCCAGGCAGCGTGTCCCGGGCTCACGAGGCGCGCGACCTCGACGGCCAGGCCTTCGTTGACGACATGTTCCCCGAGGGACGCGCGACGGCCGGTCTCCCAGTACGAATAGTAGCCGTCCGCCTCCTCGATGAGCGGTCGCATCTCACTGTGGCTTCGCGGCGACGTATAGCGAACGGCGTGCGCGATTTCGTGGGCCAGCCACATGGGGATCAGCTCGGGATCGAGACCGAGACCATGCGTATCCGGGTTTGCGACGCCGGTGAAGTGCTCGAGGCAGACGAAGGCGGTACCGCGGCCCGCGACAACGAGTTCACCCGCGTTGGCGGCACCGACGCCGACCATGAGGATGACATCGACATCGACATCGACATCGAGCAGTGCGGCGCACTGCGCCTCGGCGCTGCGTGCGAGCGCGACCACGTCGGTGCGCTCCAGCATCGCGAGGAGGTCCGTGCGATCCGCAAGCGCCGCCATCCTCGCCACTTCCGCGAAATGCGGCGTGTCGGGATCGAGGACATAGTTGTGCCAGTACGCGGCCAGCCGGTGGCGATGTGCGTCGTAGTATTGAAGATATGCGTCAACCCGGTCGGAGCTGTTCAGGACTGCAAGAAAGTCCGGCAGCAGGTTGACGAGCATCTACACCAGGGCGCGGGTGGGCGGCGCAGGCGATCAGGAAAAAAACGCGCGGTATGATACTCGCGCCGATCATCATCAACAAGAGAGCGCGCGCGAATGTTCGTCAGCGCGTGCCGAACAGGCGATCGCCGGCGTCGCCGAGGCCTGGCAGGATGTAGCCGTGGGCGTTCAGTTCACGATCGACCGCGGCAGCGATCACGTGCACATCGGGATGCTCCTCACCCAGGTGTCGAACGCCTTCCGGAGCGGCGACGAGGCAGAGGAAGCGGATTCGCGTTGCGCCGGCGCGCTTCAATGAAGCAACCGCCGAGGCAGCGCTTCCGCCGGTAGCGAGCATGGGATCGAGCACGAGAAAATCGCGCTCGGCGGCGTCACCAGGCACCTTGAAGTAGTAGTCCACCGGCTTGAGTGTGTCGTGATCGCGATACAGTCCGATGTGACCAACGCGAGCGGAGGGCACGAGCCGGAGGATGCCCTCGACCATTCCCAGTCCCGCTCGCAGGATCGGAACGAGCGTCAACTTCTTGCCACTCACCCGGTAACCTGTCGTTGCCTCAAGTGGCGTGTGCACGGGAACGGGCTCGAGGGGCAGGGCGCTGGTCGCCTCGTACGCCAGGAGCATCGCCAGCTCATCGACCAGTTCCTTGAAGATCTTGGTCGGTGTGTCGCGGCTGCGCAGCAGCGAGATCTTGTGCTGCACCAGCGGGTGGCGAACGATCGTAAGGTTGGCATGCGCCGGGGTGGTGTCCATGTTCGCCAAGGTACTAACTTCGCGCTCATGACAGAATACCGGCTGGCGAGCCCCGGATGACGATGGACATCACGTTTACCGGCGCGGCTCGCGAAGTGACCGGCTCGTGTCACCTGTTGCGGGTCGGCGACCGGCGCATCGCGCTCGACTGCGGCCTGTTCCAGGGCCATCGCACGGAGGCGAGCCAGAAGAACCGCACCCTGCCGCTCCCGGTGGAGCAACTGTCGGCGCTGGTGCTCTCGCACGCGCACATCGACCACGCCGGCCGCATCCCGTTCCTGGTGCGAAACGGATTCGAGGGTCCCATCTATTGTACGCCGGCAACACGGGACTTGTCGGCGTACATGCTCATGGACTCCGCGTTCATCCAGGAGAAGGACGCGGAGCACCTGGCGCGCCGCGGAAAGGGCTACGTCGAACCGCTCTACGGCTCGCAGGACGTCGCCAGGACGCTCGAGCGCATGATTGCGATGCCATATGGTCGCCGGTTCGAAGTGACTCCCGGCGTCACGGCGACCTTTGTCGACGCGGGACACATCCTGGGCTCCGCGTCGGTCCTTCTCGATTGCCGCGAAGGGCCGGTGGAGCGCCGACTCGTGTTTTCCGGCGACATCGGGCGCTGGGCGCTGCCGATCATCAGGGATCCGCAGATCCCCGACGGGGCCGATGTGGTCGTCATGGAATCCACGTATGGCAACCGGGAACACGCCGAGGTCGAGGATGCGCGGAGTCGCCTCGCGTCCATCGTGACCAGCACCGCCGCTCGCGGCGGTCGGGTCATGATCCCGGCGTTTGCTGTCGGAAGAACGCAGGAGCTGCTGTACGACCTGCATGGACTGTTCCGCGAGGGACGAATCCCGCGAATCCCCATCTTCGTCGATAGTCCGCTGGCGTCAGATGTTACCGCCGTCTTTGAGATGCATCCGGACTGCTTCGATGATGGCGAGGACCTGATCAAGCGTGTTGACGACCTGTTCCGGTTCGAGCTGGTCCGATACACGCGAAAGGTCGATGAATCGAAGGCGTTGAACGGCATCCGCACACCGATCGTGGTGATTGCGGCATCGGGAATGGCAGAGTCAGGCCGCATATTGCACCACCTGATGCATGGAGCCTCGGATCCCCGCAACACCATCCTGATCGTCGGCTTCCAGGCTGAACACACGCTGGGACGCCGGATCGTGGAGAAGCGACCACAAATCCGTGTGTTCGGCGAGGAGATTCCCCTTCGCGCGGAAGTGGAGATCCTCAACGGGTACAGTGCGCATGCCGACCGGACGGAACTGTTGCGGTGGATCGAGGGCGTCCGTGGCAAGTCGCCATCGTTGAGACAGGTCTACCTGGTTCACGGGGAACCGGAGGCCCAGGACACGTTTGCCAGGGAACTGATGATCCGCGGACTGGCGACGACCGCTCCGGTCCGGGGCCAGACCGTGTCCTTCTAGGGAATCGCGCCCCGGCGACGTGGCCTGCCGGTGTTCCCGGTATGCGGCTATTCTCAACGACACGCCCCGACGCGGACGCTGCAGGGGATGCCGTACTCGTGCCTGACCACGACGCGATGCAGAGATGAGCCGATCCACTGCGCGGACGCTGACGGGGTATGCCATAGCGACCGCCCTCACGGCGTGGGGCCTGAGCTTCCTGGCAGTCGTCGCGTGGGGGGCTCGCGACATGGCGCGCCCCTCTGATGCGATCGTCGTGCTCGGTGCGGCGCAGTACGCAGGCAAGCCGTCACCGGTGTTGAAGGCGCGACTCGACCATGCCGTCGGACTCTGGAAGCAGGGAATGGCCTCGTGGCTGGTATTGACTGGCGGTCGAGGAACGGGGGACACAACGAGCGAGGCCGACGTTGGGCGGCGCTATGCGTTGCGCGCCGGGGTAGCCGACAGCGCGATCCTGCTCGAAAACAAGGGACGCACGACGACCGCCAGCCTCGAGGCGGTTGCGCGCATCATGAATGAGAAGCACCTCGAACAGGCCATCCTCGTGAGCGACCCGTTCCACATGCTCCGCCTCCAGATCCTCGCCCAGCGCTTCGGTGTGCGCTCGGTAACCTCCCCAACGCGTACCAGCCCGATCTCCGCCAATCGCCTGGAATCAGCAGCATATGTTCTCGGCGAATCGGTGAAGGTGCCGGCGACCATCGTGCTGGGATTGCTGGGCCGCTGACCGGGCAATGACCATCGTCACGGCCCTGAAGGGTGCCCTCGTCCTGCTGATGCCGGCGCTTTCCGCCACCGCGCAGGGTCCGGTGTTCCAGCTTCAGCCCGGTATCTCGATCGCGGATTTCGTGTCGGTGGAAGAGGGGGTCCAGTCGACCACCGGCTTCAGCCTTCGGTTCACCACCCGCTTCCCGACCTCCCGATCGTGGCTCACGCCGGTGATCGGAGCCGTCCTTCTGCCATACGGAAGCACCGGCACCGGCACCCGGAACACCGACGCGCCAACCTTGTTCGCGGGAAATGTCTTTTCCATACGGTCCGCGTCGCCGGCGTCGGGATGGTTTGCGATCGAGCTTCCCGTACTGCTGACGCATTCGCCGGGCGCCGGTCCAACCGGCAACATTCGCGACTACGGAAGGGATCTGGTGGTCATGCCGACCCTGTATCTCCACCTCGGCGCCCGCGCGCTGGGGGCACTCGGTTCGTTCTGGTCACGACTCGACGTCTTCGGACAGGTGGAGCAGAACCTGACACCGAACCGGGATCCCGCTTCGCGTCGCCGGGATCGCCTGAATCCCGTTGCTACGGTTGGGGCGTCATTCACGATGGGCGACACGCGGCGCAATTGACATGACGAGCCCGACTCCCACGATCCCCGTCATCGCCGAGCGGCTGCCCAACGGCCTGCTGCTCACGTTGTCGCCGGATCGGACAGCGCCGATCGTCGCAGTGAACCTCTGGTACCACGTGGGTTCAGCGAACGAACGCGAAGGACGGACGGGTTTCGCGCACCTGTTCGAGCACATGCTCTTCCAGGGTTCGGAGCACGTTGCCGCCAACGAGCACTTCGAACTGATCCAGCGCGCGGGAGGCACGCTCAACGGGTCGACCTGGCTTGACCGGACCAATTATTTCGAGACGGTGCCCTCGCACCAACTCGAGCTTGCGCTGTGGCTCGAGGCGGACCGGATGGGTCGGCTGCTGCCCGCGATGACCCAGGAGAAGCTCGACACCCAGCGTGACGTGGTGAAGAACGAGCGTCGATGGTCGGTGGACAACCAGCCATACGGTTCGTGGTGGGAGCGACTTCCCGAGTTGTGCTTTCCGTCGACGCATCCCTTCCATCATTCGCTGATGGGCTCGATGGAGGACTTGTCAGCGGCGAGCCTGGACGATGTCGCGGAGTTCTTTCGCACGTACTACACCCCGGACAACGCGGTCCTGACGATCGCCGGCGATTTCGACGTGGCGGAAGCACGCGCGCTCGTCGACCGGCACTTCGGGTGGATTCCGCATGGCGGCCCGCGGCCTGCGCTACCGCCGATGGACTTGCCGCCGACCTTCGGCTCGTCCGCGCGGCTGGTCGTCGCGGACGACGTGGCCGTCCCCCGCGTGTTCCTCGCTTGCCGCACGCCGGCGTTTGGCACCGAGGAGTCCTACGCCTCGTCGCTGTTGTCGGCGATGCTGGGCACCGGTCGCGGAAGCTGGCTTCACCGGACGCTGGTCCGGGAGCGGCAGCTCGCCTCGGCGGCGACCGCGTTCACGTACGACCTGTCCAAGGGAAGCGACCTGCTGGTGATCGACGCCACGGCACGCCCCGGCGTTGACGTGGCGCAACTCGAGGCCGGCATCGCGGACGTGCTCGACGAGCTCGTCGCTGATGGCCCGCAGGTCGCCGAACGCGAACGGGTGCTCGCCCAGGTCGAGACGGACTTCGTGACCGCGTTGCAGGGGGCGGGCGATCGCGCCGACCAGTTGAGCCGGTTCGCCACCTACTTCGGGGACCCGGACCTGATCAACCGCCAGGTGCCGCGCTATCGAGCGGTGACCGATCGCCAGCTTCGTGATACCGCCGCCAGCCGGCTGAACCGGGACAACCGGGCGAGCCTGGTCTTCGTGCCGAAGGCGGCGCCGGAGAGCGCCTCGTGACCGGGCCGGTCGTGCGTCCCGCCCCGGGAGCGTCGCGTCCGTACCACTTCCCGCGCTTCGAGCGGACCCGGCTGCCTAACGGGATGGAACTGGTGGTGGCCCCGGTGCGCCGCCTTCCCCTGACCAGCATCCGGATCGTGCTCGACCTGGGGGCGAGGCACGAGTTGCGCGAGCAGGCAGGGGTGGCGGCGCTGACGGCGGCCGCGCTGGCCGAAGGAACCACGAGGCTCGACGCGGCCGCCCTGGCGGAGGAATTCGAGCGCCTCGGGGGCACCCTGGCGACGTACTCGACGTGGGACGCCACCCACGCGCGAACGACGGTCCTCTCTCATCGCCTCGAGCCCGCGCTGGCGCTGGTAGCCGAGGTGGTGCGCACGCCAGCGTTCGCGGAGCGCGAAGTCGACCGGCTGAGGGGGGAGCGGCTGGCCGAACTCCTGGAGCAGAAGTCGGAACCTCGCGGACTTGCCGATGAGCGCTTCTCGAGCTGGCTCTACCGGCCAACGTCGAGGCTGAGCCTCCCTGATGGAGGGTCGGAACGCACCGTCAGCAGGTTGAGTGCCGCCACCTGCCGGGAGTGGCACGCCGAACGATTCGGTCCCGCCCTGGCGTCGGTGGTGATCGTCGGCGACGTCGATCCCGAGGATGTCGAGACCTTGGTGCTGGGCGTCCTCGGGGATTGGACCGCCCGCCCGGTCCGTAAAGCCACGGTGGACGATGTGCAACGCACCCTGGAGCCCACCGTCCGGGTCCTGCACCGCGCGGGCGCGCCACAGACCGAGCTACGGCTTGGCCACGTCGGCCCGCGACGCGCCACGCCCGATTACTTCGATGTGGTCGTCATGAACGCCATCCTCGGCGGCGTCTTCAACTCGCGCATCAACATGAACCTGCGCGAGCGGAATGCCTTCACGTACGGGGCGTTCTCATCGTTCGATTGGAGGAGGGACGCGGGTCCCTTCGTCGTGTCGACTGCGGTTGCCACCGCGGTCACGGGTCCTGCCGTGCGGGAAATCATCTCCGAACTCGAGCGCATGAGGGCTGCGCCACCCACCGCCGATGAGCTGTCGCTCGCCACCTCCTACCTCGACGGCGTCTTTCCCATCCGGTTCGAGACGACTGACGCGATTGCCGGCGCGATCGCCAGCCTGCGCACGCTGCGGCTGCCCGACACTTTCTACGACACGTACCGTGACCGGATCCGCGACGTCACGCTCGAAAGCGTTGGCGAAGCGGCGCAAAACCACATTCACCTGGACCGGATGCAGGTGCTGGCAGTCGGTGATCGCGACCAGATCGCGGCGTCGCTCGAGATTCCGGGATTGGGCCCCCTGCGCGATGTCGTCGAGGACGATGATGAGGCGTGATCGCGCGCACGGCGGGGCGCCGCGATCCCGGAACTCCACGATCTCGTCGAGGCGTGTCTATCAGGGGCGGGTCCTGAACCTCGACGTCGATACCGTCAGGTTTCCGAACGACAGCACGGGTGAGCTGGAGTTGATCCGACATTCCGGGGCAGCGGCGGTCGTCCCGTTCCTGGATACGCCTCGCGACTCCGGGGCGCGCATCCTGCTCATCCGGCAGTTCAGGTACGCTGCAGACCGCTTCCTCTACGAGATTCCCGCTGGCCGCCTCGACGGCGGTGAGGCGCCCGAGGACTGCGCGCGCCGGGAGCTCAAGGAGGAAGCGGGCTGTACGGCGAACTCGATCGCATGGCTCGGAGGGTTCTTCACGACGCCAGGGTTCATCGACGAATACATCCACGCATTCATGGCAACCGGGCTCACTCGTGGCGAGTCAAAGCCCGAGAGGGACGAATTCATTGAGGTCGATTCAATCTCTCTCTTAGGTGCGTTGCGGCTGATCGATCAAAACGAAATAGTGGACGCGAAGTCGATCATCGCACTTTTCATGGCTGACCGACTCATCAGTCAGCGGCGCCAGGATTGAGGAATTCGCTTACTTGCGTGTCCGGTTTCGTACCGGTTCCAGTGTCCCAATAAAGGGACGATCTGGAAAAGATCCGCAAGGCAGATTACCGGGTCCTGAAGGTAGAAACCGTTGTCCCGGCTTGAGTTGACTCAGTTAATGGAGTCGTAACGCTGGGTCGGCACACGGAGTGCCTTAATACGTGTTCCACGGACGGTATGGCGGCGACGCGGACGGTGATGGGTTTGGGGGTCGCCTACACTGGGAGGAACCATGGCTGAAACGGCATTCAAGCCTGCACTTGCGGCCCCGGGGCTTGCGATCAGGGAGCGCCTCCGGGAGCTGGACGATAGCGGCGTAGTGAGCGCTTTCCTCGATGGCGAGACTCGCGCATTCGACGAGCTGGTCAGCAGGTACCAGAATCGCTTGCTGAATTTCGTCTACCGCACGACGGGCGACCGGGAGCGCGCCGAGGACCTCGTTCAGGAAGTCTTCGTCCGGGTGTATCGCCACATTCATCGCTTCGACCGGTCGAGGAAGTTCTCCACGTGGATCTACACGATCGCCTCGAACCTGGCGAAGAACGAACTCAGGAATCGTTCGCGGAATCCACTGGTGCTCTTCCAGACGATTCGCCGGAACTGGGAAGACGACGATCGGCCGTTGCAGTTCGAGGATCCGGCTTCACGCCCGGACGACCTCTACCGGAAGCGACACCTGCGGGAAGTGGTGGAGGACGCGGTGGACAAGCTCCCTCCACATCACCGGAACGTGTTCGTCCTTCGCGAGCTCGAGGGCAAGTCGTACGAGGAGATCGCGGAGATCACCTCCTGCAACCTCGGCACGGTGAAGTCCCGCCTGAATCGGGCGCGGAACGCCTTCGCATCGCTGGTGGCGCCGTCGCTCGACTAGTGTTTCGGGACAAGGGGACTCCAGGGCGCCGCGGCTAATCAGCCGCGGCGCCTTGCTTTAGGCCCCATGTCGACCCGTCGGAGGCCACTGGACGGTCCCTGCGCAGTTGGCGAGGATTGTGGCGGAACCGTTATCCCGGACGTCGGGTACCGCTGGGCCAGAGTGGGTGTCCCGCAAGCTGTTGAGTCGAATGGACTGTAGAGATTTCACGAGCAGGCACGCCGCCTTCATCGACGACACGCTCCCCGGCGTCGAAATGGCGGTCATGCGCGAACACCTCGACAGGTGCGCGCGGTGCGCGCGACGGGATGCGGATGTCAGGCGAGCCCTTCTCCTCCTGAAGAATCTTCCCCCGCTCAGCGTCTCCGGCGAGTTCCAGCACCGATTGCGCGAACGCCTCGCGCGCGAAGATGCTATCGGCGCGCCTGTACCCACACGGTTGACCACGCGATTTCCGTCGCGGTGGATCGCCTCAGCGGCTGCAATCGTCGCGATCGCGGGCGTTGCCCGATGGACGATCGCGTCGGGCGGACCCGCGCCCGCACCTTCCCGGCTCCCGGCGGTCACTGCGTCGACTCCACCCCACCAGGGCGAAGATCCTGCACCGGCCGATCTCGCGTCGATGTCGACGGGCGTTTCGATGTGGCCGGCGCTGATGCTGGCGGAAGAGGGTCCGCTGCGCTTCGCCGCGACGGAGCTTCAGAACGCGTCCTGGGACGCGTCAAAGCCCAACCACTAGCGGTTCGCATCGCCCGGGGAGACGCGTCCTTCGTCGGGCTTATATTGGGGGCATGTCGATCGCGGTGGCGGAGCGCGCGCTCAGGAAGGCCATGCGGGACCGTTCCTTCGAACGGGTCTACCACTTCGTGGGCGACGATGACTTCCTGAAGGAAAGCACCGTTCGTGAGCTGATCGATGCCGTCGTGGATCCGGCGACGCGGGACTTCAACCTCGTGGTCGTGAGGGGAGACGAGGCCTCCGCCGAGGCCCTCGACACCGCGCTGTCCACGCCGCCGATGTTCGCGGAACGCCGGATGGTGGTGGTGCGCGATGCGCAGGGCCTCAGGAAGGACGCGCGCGCGGTGCTCGATCGATACCTCAGGCACCCGGCGAGCGACCTGGTGGTGCTGCTCGTGGATCCGGCCGGCGAAAAGGCGGCCACCCTCGGCGGTGACGCGGTCGTGATCGACTTTCCTCCGTTGTCCTCCGAGCGGGTTCCTGCCTGGATCGCCCACTACGCCCAGTCGGTGCATGGCGTCCGCATCGAGGAAGACGCGGCCCGACTGCTCCATGAGGCGGTGGGAACCGAGCTGGCATCGCTGGCCACGGAGCTCGACAAGCTGGCGAGCTATGCCCACGGCGGCGTGGTCGATGCTGCGGCGGTCCGCGCGGTGGTCGGCGTGCGAAGCGGCGAGACGATCGCGGACCTGCTCGACGCCGTCGCGGACCGGGATGCCGCTCGCGCGACGGCGCTGGTACCGGTCGTGCTCTCGCAACCCAAGACGAGCGCGGTCACGATCATCATGGCCCTGGCGACGCAGATGGCGGCGGTGGCGTGGGGCCGCGCGGCCCGCGACCGCGGGGTCCCGGCCGCGGGGATCCAGAGCGGCTTCTACACCCTGCTCAAGGAAGGACGGGCCTTCCCGGGCCGCGCGTGGAAGGATGCCGTGGCCGCCTGGGCGCGCGCGACGGCGCGCTGGAGCGCACCGCAACTCGAGCAGGCGTTAGGCGACCTGCTGGCGGCCGATGTCGCGGCCAAGGAATCGCGCGTGTCGTCCGAGGAGCAGCTCGTGACGTCGCTGGTGCTGTCGCTGTGCGCGTCAACGGGTCGGAGGGCGGCATGAGGGTGCCCCTCGTCGTGGCCGCGCTGCTGGCCGCACCGGCGTCCCCGGTCGCCGCGCAGGAAGTCGACAGCGCGCTGGCGCGCGTCGAGCGGCTCGTCGTGGCCGGCGATCGTGCAACGGCCCGGGGTGTCGTCGACTCGCTGGTGGCCGTCCTGCCGGTGGACGATCGCCGCCTTGGCGACGTGCTCTACTGGAGGGGCGCGTCGGCGTCGAACGCGGCCGACGCCGAGCGCGACTACCTGCGCGTCACGGTGGAGCATCCGTTCGTGTCGCGCGCGCCCGACGCCCTGATGGCCCTGGCGCAGCTCGAGTTTGCACGCGGCGATCGCGCCGCTGCGCGGCGACGGTATGATCGCCTCCTGCGCGACTATCCGTCGGGACGACACGTTCCCCGGGCGAGCCTGCTGGCCGGCCGGCTGGCGATCGAGGAAGGCGATGCCGCCTCCGGCTGCGCGACGCTGGCCGTCGCTCGCGCGCACGTGCCCCCGACCGACGTCGAACTGGGGAACCAGTTCGACTACTACCTGGGGCAATGCTCGCGACTTCCACCGGCACAGCCCGTGACGCAACCGGCCGCACCGCCGACCGGGGGTGCCGGGACCGCGCCCGCCACGGCGCCGTCGCAACAGTACAGCGTCCAGGTGGCGGCGTACTCGGCGCGGCGCGACGCGACCGCACTCGCGACCAGGCTCAAGGCGCGAGGGTTCGACGTGCGGGTCGTGGGGACCCGGGCCCCGTTCCGGGTGCGGATCGGGCAGTACGACACGCGCGCGGATGCCGTCTCGGCGCTCGGTCGCATCGAACGCTCCGGGGTGAAGGGCATCGTCGTCGAGGCCGAGCGATGAGCCGCGAGGCCACGCCGTTGATGCAGCAATACCAGCAGATCAAGGCGCGGCACGCCGACGCCATCCTGATGTTCAGGATGGGCGACTTCTACGAGATGTTCTACGGCGACGCCGAAGTGGCGTCGCGCGAGCTGGGCCTGACGCTGACCTCGCGCAACAATGGTGGCGCCGCCGAGGTGCCGCTGGCCGGCGTGCCGGTCAAGGCGGTGACCGAGTACCTGCGCCGCCTGGTCCAGAAGGGATTCCGGGTGGCGATCTGCGAGCAGGTCGAGGATCCGCGACTCGCGAAGGGCATCGTACGGCGCGAGGTGGTGGAGACCGTCACGCCGGGCGCGGCGTTCTCGGACGACCTGCTGGAAGGGGAGCGGCACAACTTCCTCTGCGCGGTGGCGGCTGTCGAGGGCATGCTCGGCATCGCGGCGGTGGATGTCTCCACCGGCGCATTCCGGCTGGTGGCGGTGGATGCCCGTGACGCCGCTCCCGCCCTCGGACGGCTGGCTCCGCGCGAAGTGCTGCTGGCGCGCGATCGGCCGATGGCCACGAGCCTGCCGCTGGATGGCATCCTGCTCACCGAGCGGGAGTCCTGGGAGTTCGACGACGCGGTCGGTCGTGAGGAACTCACGCGGCACTTCGGGCTGCATTCCGTGGAGGGCCTGGGCCTCGATGGGCGCTCGGCCCCTGCGCTCGCTGCGGCCGGGGCGCTGCTGCGATACCTGCGCGAGCTGCAGCCCGGCGGCGTGCCGCACCTCATGCGGCCGGTGATCGACACCAGCGGCAGCGCGATGCCCCTCGACGAGATGACGCGCCGGAACCTCGAGCTCGTCGAGTCGCTGCGCGGCGGGGCGGACGAGCGCGCCGGCACGCTGGTGGGCGTCCTCGATCGCACGCGAACGCCGATGGGGGCGCGGCTGCTCCGCGAGTGGTTGCTGGCGCCGCTGCTCTCGGTGGACGGGATCGACCAGCGGCTCGATGCGGTGTCGGCATTCGTCGCCAACCCCATCGCCCGGCTCGAGGTCGCGGACCTCCTGGACGGCATGCGGGACATCGAACGCCTGGCGGCCAAGACCGCGGCGGCGCGGGTGACCCCGCGCGAGCTGCGTCACCTCGGTGAGTCGCTGGCGCGCCTCGGGTCGTTAGGCAGCGCCACGGCGCGGGCCGGTGCCGCGGGATTGCTGGGGGATGTCCTCGCGCAGTGGGACCCGTGTGACGACATCGCGACCGACATCCAGCGCCACCTGGTCGAGCGGCCGCCGGCCACGCTCGGGGACGGAGACGCCTTTGCGGCCGGGGTGGACACCGGGCTCGACGACCTGCGCGCGTTGCGTGATGGGGGCAAGGACGCGATCGCCGGCATCCAGGCCACCGAACGCGAGCGCACCGGTATCGCCTCACTCAAGGTCGGCTACAATCGGGTGTTCGGGTACTTCATCGAGGTGAGCAACGCAAACCGGAACCTGATCCCGGCCGATTACCAGCGGCGCCAGACCCTGACGGGCGGCGAGCGCTACGTGACGCCGGCCCTCAAGGAGCACGAGGAACGGGTGCTGGGGGCGACCGAGCAGATCGAGCAGCGCGAGCGCGAGCTGTTCGAGGCACTGCGCCGTCGCGTGGCCCTCGCGACCGGCCGGTTGCAGGCGGCGGCGGCGCGCGTGGCGACGCTGGACGTCCTTGCCTCGTTCGCGCAGGTGGCCGAGACCGAATCGTACGTGCGGCCCGACGTGAACGACGGGTTCGACCTCGAGGTCATTGGCGGGCGGCACCCGGTGGTCGAGCGGATGATGTCGAGGGATCGCTTCATCCCGAACGATGTGCGCCTGTCCGCGGACGCGCGCATGATCATCCTCACGGGACCGAACATGGCGGGCAAGTCCACGGTGCTTCGCCAGGTGGGGCTGATCGTGCTGATGGCGCAGGCCGGCTGCTTCGTTCCCGCGACGCGCGCGCGCATCGGGATCGTCGACCGGCTGTTCACGCGGGTCGGGGCCAGCGACAACCTGGTCCGTGGCCAGTCCACGTTCATGGTGGAGATGGCGGAGACGAGCGCCATCCTGGCGATGGCGACCGGACGCAGCCTCGTCCTCCTCGATGAGATCGGCCGGGGGACCTCGACCTACGACGGCGTGTCGATCGCGTGGGCGGTAAGCGAGCACCTGCACGACCACACGGGCTGCAAGACGATCTTCGCCACGCACTATCACGAGCTGACCCGGCTGTCGGACGAGCTCGGCGCACTCAGGAACTTCAACGTCGCCGTTCGTGAATCGGGCGACAGCATCATCTTCCTGCATCGACTCCAGCCGGGAGGCGCCGATCGTTCCTACGGCATCGAGGTGGGACGCCTGGCCGGCTTGCCGGCTCCGGTCCTCGCGCGCGCGCGCGCGGTACTGCGGCTGCTGGAAGGCGAGGGCGACCAGCTGGTGCCGGGACTCACGGCGAATGCCGAGGCCAGCGGGCGCACCAGGGTCGCGGCCGACGCCACGCAGCTCGGGCTCTTCCCCGGTTCGCACCCGGCCCTCGAGCGCCTGCGGGCGATCGATCCCGACCGGATGACTCCGCTGGAGGCGCTCTCGGCGATCGACGAGCTGGCGCGAATGGCGCGCGACGGCGGGGGCAGCGCATGACCCGGCGCATGCTGCCGCGATCGGTGGCGCTCGGGCTGGCCTTCCTGCTGCCGGCGTGCGGGGAATCGTCCGCAGGGGTCGAGGACCCGACGCTCCTCACCACGGACCTGCCGTTCCAGTATCCCCCCGACCTGTTCGCCGCGCGCGTGGAGGGCGAGGTGGGCCTCCGGCTGTTCGTCGACTCGTTAGGTCTGGTGGTGCCGGACTCCACGTCGGTGGCCGAGCCGTCGGGCCAGCCGGCCTTCGACTCGGCGGCCCTGGCCGGGGCGCCCTACCTCGAGTTCCGCCCGGCGCGGTCGGGCGGAGCCCGCGTGGGCCGCACCGTCGTCCTCCCGGTGAAGTTCCGGCTGCCACCCACCGACTCGACCACGCCCGATACATTGCGCGGCAAGCGATGAACTCCCGGGAATCGGACCGCGCGTGAAGATCACCGTACTGATGGGCGGGACCTCCGCCGAGCGAGACGTGTCCCTGGCGTCCGGCCTGCGCATCGCCGCCGCGCTGCGAACCCGCGGCCACGACGTGACGTCGCTGGACACCGCCCAGGGCGTGATGGACGCCGGGACGGAACGGGCCATGCTCGCCGCCGGCGTGCAACAGGCGCCGCCGACGCTCGAGGCACTGGCGGCCATGTCCCGGCGCTCGCTGTCGCCGACCCTGGGGACCCTTCCCGTCGTGCGCGAGGCCGACGTGGTGTTCCTGGCGCTTCACGGTGGGCAGGGCGAGGACGGGACCATCCAGGCGCTGTTCGACCTGTGCGGCGTGCGCTATACCGGAACGGGTCCGTTGGGCAGTGCACTGGCGATGGACAAGGACCTCTCGAAACGACTGTTCCGCGCCGCGGGCGTCTCCACCCCGGACTGGCTGATGGCGCCGGCGGGTGCCGCCGAGGTCGAGGCGCGACTGGGGTATCCCGTCATCGTGAAGCCGTCGAAGCAGGGATCGACGGTGGGCCTAACGCTGGTCCGGACGGGGGCGGACCTTGCGCCCGCCATCGCCGAGGCGTTCCGGTACGACGACGAGGTCATGATCGAGGCATTCATCGCCGGCCGGGAACTGACGGTGGGGATCCTCGGGGATGAGGCCCTTCCAATCGGGGAGATCATTCCGAAGCACGAGCTCTACGACTACGAATGCAAGTACACGAAGGGGATGGCGGTCGAGGAGTTCCCCGCCCGCCTGGATGGGGCCGTTGCCGCCATGGTGCAGGATCAGGCGGTCCGCGCGTTCCGGGCGCTCAAGCTCCGCGGATACGCCCGCATCGACTTCCGCCTGAGCGATTCCGGTGGTTGTTTCTGTCTGGAGGCGAATACGTTGCCGGGGATGACGGAACTGAGCCTGATTCCGCAGGCGGCAGCCGCGGCGGGAATTTCCTTCCCGGACCTCTGCGAGCGGATCGTCCGCCTCGCGACACCTGACGGGAGATCGTAAGACGATGGCAGCAACACCGGTTCTCGCCGCCGCGCTGGCGGGTATTCCCTCTGGCATCCAGCGGCAGGGCGCCTGGGCCGGCCGGCGGCAGGTGTTCATCCGCTTTGCCGGCGCTGCGGAAACGGCGCAGATGTACACGGCCGACGCGCTGGCGCGGGAACTCACGCGGGCGCTGGGCCGCACGGTCTACCACTCGGTGTGCGTGACGGGACGCGATGCCTTCGGCAACGCGGATTTTCTGGCGGCGGCGTTGAAGCAGTTGCCACCGGGCACCGAGGTCATGGCCGACACCGACGGGCAACGCCCCGAGGCCCTCACGCTGCTGTATCCGTATCTCTCGCTCGTGCAGGTCACGATCGACCCGCCGCCGGCATCGCCCGCGCTGGAGCACGTCGTGGCGACGCTACGGGCGGCGGCATCCCTTGGCAGGCCACATGCCTTGACGATCGCGGGGACGGACGAGGCGAGTGACGCCGACTATCTGCAGATCGTCGAGCAGGCACACGCCGCGAGCGAAGCCACCGCCATCGTGATACACCCCGGACCGACTTCCGAGCGTGGCGTCCTGGACAAGCGCTGGAGCACCCTGATCGAACACGCCTCGGCACGCCACCGGGACATCCGGTTGCTCGCCCGGTTGAGTGGTCCCGCCACGATGCGCTAGACCCGCCCGCGGGACATCCGACCGCCGATCTTGCGGTCGAGCGGAACAGAATCCGGTGTCGCCGCGTTTAGATATGGAGTGCACGGTCCCAGCGACGCCCTGATGCAGACGTTCACCGAGGCAGAAGACATCCCGCGCATGACACCGGCCGTTCGGTGGCTGATTGCCCTGAACGCGGTCGTCTTCTTCGTGCAATTCACGCTGGTCGGCGAGGCGAACACCCGCGACGCCCTTGGCTTCCGGCTCGATGAGTTGCCCGGCGCCTGGTGGACCATCGGCACGCACCTGTTCGTGCACGCCGGCTTCTGGACGCTGGCGCTGAACCTCTGCCTGCTGCTCGTGTTCGGACCTCGACTCGAGCATGCCTGGGGGACGCGCGCGTTCCGCAACTTCTACCTCTGGTGCGGCCTGGGCGGCTGGCTCGCGCACGTGCTGCTGGTTCGCGACGGAACCCTGGTGGGTGCCACGAGCGCGGCCCTCGGTGTCTCCCTGGCGTATGCAATGCGCTGGCCCGACGACGAGGTCTACCTCCTGCTGTCGTATCCCGTTCGGGTGCGGTGGCTGGTGGCGGCCATGGCGGCGATCGTGCTGGCGGTCGGCGTGATCCAGCCGGGGGAGGGGCAGGGCGTGGCGTATCTGGCGCACGCGGGCGGACTGGCGGCAGCATGGCTGTTCGCGCGGACGTCCACGGCGGGCGCCGGATTCGACCGGCTGCGGCAGCGGGTGTCCCCGGTGCCTGACGTGCCTGACGAGACGCCGCGCGCAGTGCCGCGCTCGATGCCGCGGACGCGCGAACGGGCACGCGAAGTGGATGAAATCGTGGCCCAGAGCCAGCAGGCGCTGACGCGCCGCGTGTCACCCGCCGCTCCGGCCGCGCCGCGCCGCGCCGCCGGCGACCATCTCACCGAACTGGATCGCGTACTCGACAAGATCTTGCAGACGGGGATAGAGAGCCTGACCGGCGATGAGCGACGGGTCCTCGAGGAGCGTTCGCGGGAATTGCGAAAGGACGAGTGATCGAGCCCGTCGACAGGAAAAGGAGAGCCCCCCGGGAAATCCCGGGGGGCTTTTGCCGCCACGCCGTTCTCGCGGCGGCCAAGGCCGGCGTTTCTACGCCGGCAAGTCGAAGGTACGGTTCATTTCCCGGGCTGTCCATGACGCCAATGGCCGATTTCGTCACGGGGCGATAACAGGGTCGAGGGTCGAGGGTCGAGGCTTCAGGGAAATGAAGGCAGGCTCAAGTCCCGAGCCTCGACCCTCAAGCCTCAAGCCTCGACCCTGTACATTTCCCCCATGCCCCGACCCGAGTTGCTCGAGACGTTTCCGAATCCGTATGCCGACCGGTCGTACGAGATCCACATGACCTGCCATGAATTCACCTCCCTGTGCCCCCTGGGAGGCGTGGAGTCGGATGCATCGGAACTGGCCCTGCTGAAGGGCGGGGCGCCCGACTTCGGGATCATCACGATCACGTACGTCCCGGCGGCGAAGTGCATCGAACTGAAGAGCCTGAAGCTCTACCTGTGGAGTTACCGGGACGCGGCGGTTTTCTATGAGCGCGCGGTGAACCGGATCCTCGACGACCTGAGCGCAGCGGTGGAGCCGCGGTGGATCCAGGTGGTTGGAGACTTCAACGTCCGGGGCGGGATCAAGTCGGTGATCACGGCGTCCCGGGGGACGAAGGCCTAGGCCAGATTCCAGGACGGAGGTCGGAGTGGGCCCCGAGGCCCTCTGCCCTCTTCCCATTGCCCTCCTTAGGTTTATCCCTCCCGGCCAGGTAGCTCAGTTGGTAGAGCAGCGGACTGAAAATCCGCGTGTCGGCAGTTCGATTCTGCCCCTGGCCACTCGAACGTGACGTACCCGGTCAAGCCTCGCGAAGCGCCTCCATCGGGTCGGTCCGTGAGGCGCGCCAGGCTGGCACAGCCGCCGCCAGCAGTCCCACTGCGGCGATCGTCAGGATGGCGGTACCGAACACGAACGGGTCGCCCGGCTCGACCTCGAACAGCAGCGAAACGGCGAGCCGCGACAGGAACCACGCACCGGCCAGCCCGACCGCGATCCCCGCCGCGACCACGCGCGCCCCGCTGCCGAGCACGAGCCGCCGCAACTGCCGGCGGTCCGCGCCTAACGCGGCCCGCACCGCCATTTCCCGGGTGCGCTGCGCCGCCGCGAACGACAGCACTCCGTACACCCCGATGGTCGCCAGGACGAGAGACAGCGCGCCGAAGACGACCAGGGTCGACATGGTGAAACGGCGCGTCGCGGTCACCCGGTCCGCGTGCGTCCTGAGGAACGCGAGGTCGGCCGGAATGGTGGCATCCGCCGCGCGCACGCGCTCCCGGACGGCCGCCATGATCGCGGCGTCGGATCCGGTGCCACGCACGACCACGCTCATCGTGCCGATGCGCCATGGCGGGAGCTGGCGGTACAGCACGTACATCTCCGAGGTCTCGTCGGTCTCGTACCCGAACGGCCGAGCGTCGCTCACCACGCCGACGACCGTCAGCCACGGTGCGCCGGAGCCCATGGCCTCCATGCTGGAGGCGCGGACCCGCCGGCCGAGGGGTGACTCACCGGGCCAGTATCGATCCGCCATCCGCTTGCTGATCACAGTCACGCGCGGCCCATCCGGCCGGTCGCTCGGCTCGAAGGCGCGTCCCTGCAGCAGGCGCATGCCAAGCGTCTCGAAATAGCCGTCGCTCACCATCCGATACCCGGCCCCGGCGCCGGGGATGTCCTTTCCGGCGATCTCGATGAACCCGGTGCCGCCGCGCACGAGCGGGACCCAGTTCACCAGCCCGGCTCCCCGGCTTCCCGGCATCTCGACGAGCGAGCGTCGCAGTCGCTCCCAGTAGGCGAGCACCGCCGCGCTGTCGCGATTGAACCGCGGTCCACCGAGGGTGATCTCGGCAACGACCACGCCATCGGTCTCGAAGCCGAGGGGTCGTCCCAGCACTGCGCGCATGCTCTGCACGAGCAGCCCCGCGCCCGTGACCAGCATCAGGGCCATGGCGACCTCCGCCGCGACAAATGCGCGGCCCGGCAAGCCACGGCCTCCCTCGACATGACCTCGGGCCGCACCCTCCATCGCCCGGCCCGGCGCCACCCGGGTCGCGCGAAGGGCAGGGAGCAGCCCGGTCGCGATCCCGGCCAGCGTCGCCACCACCAACGCAAACGCAATCACGCGGATATCGATCGATATCGAGCCCGTGCGGGGAAGCTCCGCGGCTCCGAGCACCGCGGCGCTGCCCGTGAGCAGGCGCGCCAGTCCGATGCCCAGGGCGCCGCCGATGAGCGCCACCATCAGGTGATCCGCGAGCACCTGCCTGACGAGTCGCGCCCGACTGGCGCCGAGCGCGGCGCGCACCGCCATCTCGCGACCACGGACGGCGCCCTGCGCCAGGTTGGCACTGGCGAGATTCGCGCAGGCAATGAGCAGGACCAGCACCACGGAGCAAGCCATGAGCACGAGCGTGTCCGCCGAGTCCCCGACGAGCTCGTCGGCCAGGGACTTCACGCCGACACCCCAGGAATACAGGGCCACCGGGTCCTCCGCCCGGATGCCGCCGGCAATCGCGGAGAGGTCGCGCTGTGCCTCCTCCAGCGAGACCCCCGGTCCCAGCCGGGCGATGGCGGCGTAGTTGATGTTGTTTCGTTCGAGGCCGCCGAATGTGCGAGGCCGGTCCAGCAGGTAGACCTCGGTGCCATCGGGCCAGGCATGATTCGCGTCGACGACGCCGGTCACTGCGTAGCTGAATCCGTTGACCTGGATCGAGAGATCATCGATCGGTGTGTTGGCGAGCCGGCGATTCCAGAAACCCTCGGTGATCACGGCGAGTCGCTCGGGTGATGCCGCGTCGGCCTGGCGGAACCCGCGCCCGGCGATGAAGCGCGCCTGCAGCACGGAGAAGAAGCCGGCACTCACCGACTGGCCGTTCGCGCGAACCGCTTCGGCACCCCAGCCGACGGAGAGACGTCCCGCCTGATGGATCGCCGTCGACTCCAGTGAACGATTCCTGTCCTTCCAGTCCGACCAGTTGGCCGAAGAGACGCGCGAGAAGGCGGATCCGGAGGAATCCACGGACTGTAGCGCGACCAGGCGCGCGGGTTCCGGAAATGGCAGTGGACGGAGCAGCACGCCGTTGATGACCGCAAACGCGGCGGTGGCGAGCCCGATCCCGAGCGTCAGGGTCAGGATCGCCATGATCGTGAGGCCGGGACTCCGCCGACGCTGGCGTAGGGCATAGACGATGTCCTGGCGAAGCGTGCCAATCCATTCACGTGCTTGCATGGGTTTCGCTCTCGACGGGGTGGGACCGGAGGCCAGGGTCCGCAACTGTCGCAGTGCGCGCGTCCCTCCCACCGACAGGGCGGTGCGCCACGGCGCGGCGGTCCGGGAAGCAAGGCGAATCTCCTCGGCGAATTCTCCCGCAGACTGCGGGCGCTTCGCCGGGTCGACCGACATGGCGCGCTCTATCGTGAGGGCGACATCGATGGGCACGTCCGGCGCGAAGCGCCGCAACGGTGGCGGCATCTCATGGAAGCGTCGCGAGACGACCTGCTGCGTCGTCTCGCCGCCGAAGGGCGTTCGTCCGGCGAGCATCTCCCAGGCAACGCACGCCAGGCTGTACACGTCGGAGCGAGGATCCAGGTTCGACTCACCCGACGCCTGTTCAGGACTGACGTAGGCCGGCGTCCCCGCGGAGAAGTCGAGTTCCCGGCGCAGCGACATCCACTCGAGCGCTTCGGCGTGCAGCTTGCGGGCAATCCCGAAGTCCATGACGTAGGCGTGCGCGCCCTCGAGCAGGATGTTCTCCGGCTTGATGTCGCAATGGAGGACGCCCTGTTCGTGAGCATGTCCCAGTCCCGCGGCGATGCCGTCGAGGAGCACGATCGCTTCGCCGAGGGGAAGACGGGTCGTGGCGCGGAGCCTCGCACCGAGGGAACCGCCACGCAGGTAGGGCATGACATAGAACGGGCTTTCCGCGCGTACTCCGGCATCGAAGAGCGGAAGGATGTGCGGGTGTTGCAGCCGCGACACCAGCGCGATTTCCTGGAGGAACTGTGAGGCCCCGACGCCGGCGACGGCCTCCTCGGCAACCATCTTGAGCGCGACCACGCGCCCGAGCGTGAGATCGTTGGCGAGGTAGACCGTGCCCATCCCGCCCTGCCCGATCTCGGACGTGAGCTCGAACCGTGCCGCGATCGCCAGCCGGAAATCGAACCCGGCGTCCCTCGGCGAAGGGTCCCGTTCGAAAAGGTCCCGTTCGGCCACCCCAAAGACCTCGGCCAGGCGCTCGCGCGTCTTCGCGGACGGGTAGGGATGCTTCCCGCTGCGCAGGTCGGACCAGTGTCCGCGCGACAGGCCGAGCCGCATGGCCCAGTGGTTCTGGCTGACGCGGCTGCGCGAGAGCAGCTGCTCGAGTCGATCCAGTCGGAGTCGGTATCGCATGCTGGTTGTGACAACGGGCGAGGCTTCAGAGTGGGGTTGCCTACGGCCATCGCCAGTGGGGAGGCCATCAAAGTGTTCGGACAAGGTGTTCGGACTGGCGGGGACGGGTGAGGGGAGGCGCGTCCGCCGGCGCGCGCGCCCTGTTCCGTGGCAGGGCGAGGACGTATGATGCAGGTACTCGTCCGGGGTGCCCCAACGCGAAGGCGGAAGGGCTGAGAGAGTCCCGTCGAACCTGATCCGGTTAGCACCGGCGTAGGAAGTCGCGAGTGACCGGCCCCACGGGCCGAGTCCGCCAGTCTTCGCCTGTCCCGCGTTCCTGGGACGAGACAGGGGTACTGGAGCGGTTCCTGGGCCCATGGCTCCGGCGGTCGGCGGGCCCGGGCGGGCACACCGTGCCCTGGACCCGTCATGAAGCTGATCGAGTTCGCCGTGCTCCTCGCCCTCCTGTCTTCCGTGCGTTCGGGCGCGCAGGGCAGTCCGTTGCCGGTCGCCGGCCAGGTCACCGATGCCGCCACCGGCGCGCCGATCGGCGGGGCGACGATCCGCGACGGGGGCCGGCCGGGAACCGCGGTGACCAGCGGCCCCGACGGCCGGTTCCGGATCTCGTTAGGCGCGCCGGGGATGCTGGTGGTGTCGCGGGCGGGCTACGCGTCCCGCGAGCGCGAAGTCACGGGCGCGGACACGGCGGTCCGGATCGCGCTGATCCCGCTGGGCCGGCAGGACTCCCGCGAGGCCACGGCGCAGTCGCTCGAGGGACTGACTGTTCGTGCGGTCCGCGCCGGCGGCGAGGCGCCGATCGCGCAGACGACGCTCGACCGCCCGCGCCTGGCGCGCGACTACAGCGGCCAGGACATCCCACTCACCGTGCGACAGTCGCCCTCGGTGACGGCCTACTCGGAGAGCGGATCGCTCCTGAACTACTCGTACTTCCGGATCCGGGGGATCGACCAGTCCCGCATCAACATCACGCTCGACGGCGTCCCGCTCAACGAGCCGGAGGAACAACAGATCTACTTCTCCGACTTCCCCGACCTGACGAGTTCCGTGCAGAGCGTGCAGGTGCAGCGTGGCGTGGGTACGAGCACCTACGGCCAGGCCGCATATGGTGGCTCGGTCAACTTCGCCACGCACGGGTTGAGCGGCGCGCCCCGGGAGGTTGCGCTTCACCTGGGCGGCGGGAGCTTCGGGATGCAGCGCGCGACCCTCGAAGCCAACAGCGGGATGATGAGTGAGCGCCTGTCGGCGCAGGTGCGCGTGTCCGGGATGCGAGCTGACGGATATCGCGAGGGAGCGTCGTCCGCGGCGAACAGCGTGTTCGCCAGCGCCGTGTACCTGGGCGATCGCGACCTCCTGAAGGTGACAGTCACTACGGGGCTGGAACGGAACGGACAGGCTTACAGCGCCGTGCCGGAGGAGGTCCTGCGGGAGAATCCGCGCGCGAACCCCATCGCCGGCGTGGGCGACAAGTACCGTGAAAGTCTCGCGACATTCTCCTACACGCGCTTCATCTCGCCGTCCGTCTCGGCCGGGCTGACGGCATACGGGTTCGGGACACGCGGGTTCTACGACTACCCCTCGGGCTCAGCGGCTCCGGCCCTGCGCTTTCGCTCGGCGTCGCGGTGGGCCGGTCTCGTCGCCGCCACGCACATCGTGAACGGCCGCCTGGCGTTCGACGGCGGTGCGCATGGCATGTCCTACTCCAAGGACCACGAGTTCGACGAACGGGCGGACCTCCAGTATCCCGGGTATGCCAACACCGGCTTCAAGACCGAGGGCAGCGTGTTCGGGAAGGCGAGCCTCGACCTGGGCGCCATCGCGCTGTTCGGCGACCTGCAGTATCGCACCGCGGCATTCCGGTACCGGCCAACCGCCGGCTACGGACTGGCTGAGGTCAGCCAGCGCTGGTCCTTCGTGAACCCGAAGGTCGGGATCACCGCGCAGGCGACGGACCGGGTGAGGCTCTTCGCCTCGTTCGGGACGACGGGGCGTGAGCCGACCCGCGGCGACCTGTTCGCCGGCGCCGACGATGTCACCCCCACGGACGCCGCCGAACTCCTGCCGCTGACGCGGGTGCGCCCGGAGTACGTCCACGACCTCGAGGCCGGCGCGTCACTCTCGTCAGGCAGCCTGTTCGCGACCATCACCGTGTTCGACATGCGGTTTCGCGACGAAATCGCGCGCACGGGCGCGACGACCATGCTGGGGTACGACCTTCGCGCGAACGTGGGGCGCAGTTCCCGGCGCGGGATCGAGCTGGACGCGGTCGCCGGGATCACCCGCGCGCTCGAGCTCGGCGCCTCGGTCACGGTGAGCCGCAACCGCATCGAGCGCTACCACGACGAGGGGTCGGGCGTCACGTACCTCGATGTCGAGCCGATCCTCACGCCGGCCTTCCTGGCCAGCCAGCGGCTGTCATGGCGGGCCACGTCCCGGCTGACCGTGACGGCGGACAGCCGGTACCAGGGGCGAAGCGCGCTGGCGCCGGTAGGTGACGACCGCCTGACGAGTGCGGCCTTCCATGTCCTCGACGGCGGCCTGACCCTCGACCTCCACGGCAGCACGCTCCTGGTGCAGGGCCGCAACCTGCTGAACCGGCGAGCGTACCCGTCGGGCGACGTCAGCGGGGCCGGGGTGCCCCGGTACTTCATCCTTGCCCCGAGGAGCGTCGACCTCTCGCTGACCCTGCGCCGGTAAGCCGGCACCGGCGGCACGGCACTTGCCCTGAAGCCTCGTTGACGGCACGCGCCGGGACACGCAGAATGGCAGGGCGGAGCGGCGCCCAGGTCTCGGGTCGTCCGGCGCGCGGCCGCGGCCAGCAGCGCGATGCGCCACCTCACCCCGACACCGAGCCCCTCGCCACCACGCATGTCCGAGCCCGACATCACGGCTCTCCTCCGCGCTGCCTCGGAGGGGCAGCCGCAGGCGATGGAGGCGCTCTTTGCCGCCGTGTACGACCGGCTGCGGGCGCTGGCTCGGCGGCACCTGCGCGACGAGCGCCCTGACCACACGCTGGGCGCCACCGGGCTGGTGCACGAGGCATTCCTCAAGCTCGTCGACACGCACTCGGTGACGTGGCAGGATCAGGCGCACTTCTTCCGTGTGGCTGCGCAGGCCATGCGGCGGATCCTGGTAGACCATGCACGCCGCCGGAGCGCCGCGAAGCGCGGGCGCGCGTTCGAGGTCTCGCTCCCGCCCGACCTGCCCGCGCCCGGGGCGGACGGATACGAGGAAGTCCTCGCCGTGGACGACGCGCTCGTCAGGCTGACGGACGAGGACCCGCGCGCCGCGCGGCTGGTCGAGTTGCGCTATTTCGGCGGCATGTCGGTCGAGGAGTGCGCGAAGGTCATGGACGTCTCGCCGGCGACGGCCAAACGCGACTGGGCCTTCGCACGCGCGTGGCTGCAGCAGGCCCTCGGCTGACCCGGCGATGACGGCGGGGGGCGATCGCCGGCAGCGGCTTCGGGCCGCGTTCGACGCGGTGGTGGAGCTCGACGGCGCCGAACAGGAGCGCGAGCTCGCGCGACTGCTTCCCGACGACAACGCGCTGCGGCACGAGGTCGGGCGGCTGTTGGCGGCGTCGCGTGCCGCCGGCGACCGGTTCGAGCGGGCCCCGGGGCTGCCTGACGAGACGCTCGACGAGGCACCGGCCGCCTCGCTGGTCGGCCGGACCTTCGGCCCCTATCGGGTGACGCGACGGGTGGGGCAGGGCGGGATGGGTGCCGTGTACGAGGCCGAGCGCGTCGACGGCGTCGTCCGGCACCGCGTGGCGATCAAGAGCGTCTGGCGCGGGGCCGACAGCGACGTCCTCGTGCGCCGGTTCCGCAGCGAGCGGCGCATCCTGGCCGGGCTGCGCCACCCGAACATCGCCCAGTTTCTCGACGCCGGCGCGACGGAGGAGGGCACGCCCTACCTCGCCATGGAGTTCGTCGAGGGCGCCCCGATCGACGCGTACTGCGACCGGCACCGACTGACGTTAGGCGCGCGTCTCGCATTGTTCCTCGAGACCTGCGCCGCGGTCCAGCACGCGCACCGGCACCTCGTGGTCCACCGCGACCTGAAACCCAGCAACGTCATGGTCACGGATGACGGCCACGTGAAGCTCCTGGACTTCGGCGTCGCCAAGCTCCTGGACGATCCGCGTGAGGCAGGCACGCTGACGGGAGCCGGACTCTCCCCGTTCACGGCCGCCTACGCCGCGCCCGAGCAGGTCACGGGCGGCGGCGTCTCCACGGCCACCGACGTCTATGCGCTGGGGGCGCTGCTGACCGTGCTGTTGACGGGCCGGGCGCCGATCGACGTGGCACACCTCACCCCGGGCGAGCTGCTCACGACCATTCGCGACCGACCGGCCACGCCGCCGAGCGACCTCGCGAGGAACGCGGGCGGCACGGAACCGGCGGCCGGGGCATCCATCCCCGCGGTTGCGACCGGGGGACCCGATGCGACGTCGCCTGCCACGCTGGCCGGCGCCCGCGGGTTCGCCGACGCGCGCCAGCTGGCTCGCGAGTTGACGGGCGAACTGGACGCGATCGCCCTGATGGCGCTGCGGAAGGAACCGGCGCGCCGGTACGCGACGGTCGACGCGCTCGCCGAGGACGTGAGACGCTACCTGCGCCGGGACCGCGTGCTGGCGCGGCCGGACACGGTGGCGTACCGGCTGCAGACCTTCGTCCGGCGACGTCGCCCGCTGGTGACCGGCGTCGCGATCGCCGCGGTGGCCCTGGTCGGGGCAACGACGGTCTCGGTGTTCAAGGCTCGCGAAAGCCGGCAGGCCGCCGAACGCTCGGAGCGCGTCGCCCGGTTCCTTGGTCGCATAACGACGGCGGACGCCTCCACCGTGGATCCCATCGCGCGACTGGGATCGCGGGGCACCGTGGCGCAGCTGCTCGACAGCCTGGCAACCCGGGTCCCCAACGAGTTTCCGGACGACGTGCGGATCCGGGCACGCCTGTACGCGGCCATCGGACCGAACTTCACCGCGCAGGGCAGGATCCGGGAAGCGGAGCTGGTGCTGGACTCGGCGGTGATCCTGTCGCGACTGGGGTACGGCGCGCGCAGTGACGAATACGTGGCTGCCGTGCTGGAAAAGGCGGCGGCACTGTCCGCCAGGACGGCGACGGTGGAATCCGAGCAACTGGTGAGGCAGGCGCTGGCCGCGCTCGCCGGGCGCGAGCGCGCCCGGCCCGACCTGCATGCACGCGTGCTCGTTGGTCTCGCGAACATCCTCGGCATGGTGGGGGACATGCGCGCCTCCGATTCGCTGTCCCGCGAGGCGATCCGGATCGAGCTGGCGCGCACCCGACAGCCGACGACGACGCGTTCACTGGCGACATCCACGCGGGCGCTCGCGGCGGCATGGCTCCAGCGTGACCCGCGGGTGGTGGATTCCATCTACGCGCATGCGGTGGCCATCACCGACTCGCTCCACACCCCGCTGGCGTTCGAGCGCCTGCGGGCGATCGACGGGCGCATCGACGCGCTGACGCCCCTGGGCCGCTTCGACCTCGCAGAGCGGCTCCTGCGCGAGGCCCTGGCGAGCGCCGAGCAGGGGTACGGTCCGCAAAGCCGCGAAGCGGCGCTGTTCCTGGCACGGACCTCCAACCTGGCGCGGGCGATGGGCGACCACCGGCGCGCCGCCACATTCGCGGACAGTGCGTGGAACGTGACCGAACGGATGCCGGACTTCACGGCATGGCTGGTGGTGCAGGTAGGCACGGCACGGATCCAGAGCGCCTGGCAGCAGGGCCAGCTCGTGCTGGCCGATTCGATCGCGCGGGTCGTGCTGTCGCGGGTACGGGCACAGAACGCACCCAGCGCCACGATCAACGCGGCGCTCTACGCCGGGTTGGCCGCGGCGCAGGTGAAGGATTGGCCGCGTGCCGAGTCGGGCCTGCGGGATGCGCTGGCGCTGCTTCCGCCGACGGGCGACATGAACTCGATGGTGGACCGCGTGCGCGGCCCGCTGGCGCAGGTGCTGGCGGCGCAGGGCCGGCAGCGTGAGGCCGACAGCCTGATGGCGCTGGTCCCGTCCCAGGTGCCGGTGGCGCGCTGCCGGCCGGGAGGTGACTGGCGGGGTTGTTAGGCGGCCGGCCCCCAGGCGATCGGCGCGCGCCGCCCGAAGTCTAACGCAACCCGATCGAGAGGGTGAAACCGCCCCGGCGGTTCGGGACGAACGAGAACTGCCTCGGGAGCGGCACGTTGACCCATCGCTCGGTCTTGAACCGGGAGCCGATGATGGCGCCCACGCCGGCCCCGAGCGCCGCGCCGACGAGGGCGGTCATGGGCTTGCTGTATTCCCTGGTCGTATCCGACGGAGAGGCTGCGGCCGCGAACGCCAGCCCGCCGACGAGACCCGCCGCGCCACCGAACATCGCCCCCCGCGCCACATAACGCTGGTTGCGTCCCCCTTCGCCCGCGGTGGTCTCGAGCCGCTCGACCTGGGACAGCGCAAAGGTCCAGAGTCCGCGTCCCCGGTCGTCCTCGATGAACACCAGCGTGTCGCCGCGCTGCTCGAGGAAGTTCGCCACCAGCGGGGCGACCATGGACTGCGCCTTGACGCGGGCGCGCGACCCGGGAGCGAGGGCGACCGTACCCGGCGCAGTGCGCTGGGCGAGTCCTTCGCTCGAGATGCACAGGAGGGCGAGCGGGAGTACGAGGGCTTTCAGGCGCAAGGAATTGGCTCCAGAGCAGTTGAACCACGGCGCAGGGGCGCTGCGTCAATAATAGTCGTGTCCCGGACCACCGTTCCCGGATGTCGACCAACAAGGACGTCTTTGCCGGCCTGCTGGTAAATGGGTGGGCTTCCCGGGCCCGGCTCCCGGAAGCGGACCGGGTAGCGGCCGGGCCCTGGTGTCCGAACGGGGCCGACGACCTAACTTGTCGGGAGTCCCGATTCCCTGAACCGACAGTCGCATGACACCGTCCACGTCGAGCCCCCCGGTCGCCGCCTCCGCCATCGCCGGCAGCCCCCCATTCCGCGCCGCGCCCCAGGCGGGCTCGCTGAAGGGGTCGGAGATCCTCCGCATCGCGTCCGAGATCCGCGCGCGGGTCGCGGCCGGCGAACGGATCTGTAACCTGACGGTCGGCGACTTCGACCCCCGGCAGTTCCGGGTCCCGAAGCTCCTGGAGGATGCGACCGTCGATGCCCTCCGGCGCGGCGAGACGAACTATCCGCCAGGGGTCGGGATGCCGGTCCTTCGCGAGGCGGTCTGCCGCTTCTACGAGTCCGGCCTCGGGCTCTCGTACCCGCTCGAGAGCGTGCTGGTCACGTCGGGATCGCGCCCGGGCGTGTATGGCACCTACCGCACGCTGGTGGGGGACGGCGAGCGCGTGGTGTACGGCGTTCCCTCGTGGAACAACAACTACTACTCGCACATGGTGGGCGCCGAGGGCGTGCCGCTGGAGTGCGGCGCCGAGGAGGCGTTCCTGCCGACGCGGGAGCGGCTGGAGCCCCTGGTCCGGGGCGCCCGACTGCTGGCGCTGAACTCCCCGCTCAATCCCTGCGGCACCGCGTTCACCGCGGAATCGTTAGGTGCGATCTGCGACCTGGTGCTGGAGGAGAATGCGCGGCGTGGGGCGGCGGAGGGTCCGCTGTACGTGCTGTACGACCACGTGTACTGGCAACTGACGTTCGGCGGCGTGGAGCACGTGAACCCCGTCTCGCTGCGGCCGGAGATGGCGCCGTTCACGATCCTGGTGGACGGCATCTCGAAGTCGTTTGCGGCAACGGGGATGCGCGTGGGCTGGGTGGTCGGCCCGGCGCCGGCGATCAAGGTGATGGAGAACATCCTCACCCACGTCGGGACCTGGGCGCCTCGCGCCGAGCAGGTCGCGACCGCCCAGTTGCTGGGGAATCCGGAAGCGATCGCGGCCTTCCGTGAGGGACTCGTCTCCGGCGTGCAGCATCGGCTGCAACTGCTCTATTCGGCGATCCAGGCCTATCGGTCGGCGGGGCACGCAGTGGACGCGATCGAACCGATGGGCGCGATCTACCTGAGCGCGCGTTTCGACCTGTACGGACGGACGGCGCGAAACGGCCAGCGACTCGCGTCGGCGGACGACGTCCGGAAGTGGCTGCTCGAGGAAGCGGGAATGGCGGTCGTGCCGTTCGACGCGTTCGGTTCGACGCGAGACGAGGGCTGGTTCCGCCTGTCAGTCGGGGCCGTCTCGGTTGCCGACATCGAAGGCATGCTGCCCCGCCTCAAGGCCGGGCTCGAGTCCCTTACATGAACGATCGGAGGCTGACCATGGGTGTGCGTTCCCGTTCGATGCAGATGGTGCTGGCGTTGGTGACTCCCTTGCTGGCAGGTGCGCAGAACGGAACGATCGCGCCCGCGGCCGAGCAGGTCGCGGCAGCGGTGCTGCCGCTTCCCAATGACATGCGTGCGTCGGCGACGGTCCTGGGCTATGCGGCCGACGGAAAGCTTGGCGTGCTGCGCAAGGGGAGTGGCGGCATGACCTGCCTCGCGCGGGATCCCAAGGCACCGCAGTTCCATGTGGCGTGCTATCACGACTCACTGGAGCCGTTCATGGCGCGAGGCCGTGAGCTGCGCGCCAGCGGAGTGGCTGGGACCCAGGTTGATACGGTGCGCTTCCGGGAGGCGCGCGCCGGCACGTTGAAGCTCCCAGACCATCCGGCCAGCCTGTATTCGCTCACCGGGGGAACCGGGTACGATGGGAAGACCGGGACGGCCCCGGGCGCGCGGTGGTTGTACGTGGTGTACGTCCCGTACGCGACCGCCGCATCGACTGGCCTGAGCGACAAGCCTCAGGAAGGTGCGCCGTGGCTAATGTTTCCGGGGACGCCAAAGGCGCACATCATGTTCGTGCCGCGCATGTAGCCGGAAACGGGAAGCCTGAGAACCGAGAGGGGCGACGGGCGTGCAGCTCGTCGCCTCTAATCGTTTCGGGACGGAGCCCGGATACGAAGTCGTGAAGCCACTCGGCGCGACCAGCCGGCGCCTGTATTTCACAGATTGCTCGGTTTGGCGCAGCGTCACGGGGGTGGTCCGGGCTCTTCTACAGTCGCTGCCTATGACAGTGGGGATTCTGGGTCGTTCACGCTCCAGTCGAGTCTCAGATCTGCGCGTCCAAGTAGTTGAGTACCAGATATTTGTGACGAATTACGAAGCCGAGCAGCTTCCTGACTGTCCATCTGATACCAAAGCGCATCCGACAACTACTGTCGCGATAGTGTGCGGTGACAGTCCTAGCCTTGCGAGAACTGGGCAGCTGATCTAGCATTCTATCCGGATTAACGGATATGACTGCTACCGCCACCGTTCACGACCGACTCACCACGCTTGCCGACCCCACCCGGGGCCGGATCCTGCTCGCGCTCGACCAGCAGGAATTGACGGTCGGTGAACTCTGTGCCGTGCTCTCGCTTCCGCAGTCCACGGTCAGCCGGCACCTCCGGGTGCTTGCGGACGACAACTGGCTGGTGACTCGCCAGGAAGGCACGAGCCGCTACTACTCCCGGAATGCCGCGCTCGAACCGGGCGCAGAGCGCCTGTGGTCGGTGGTTGCCGACGATCTCAAGGTTGGCGCAAGTCACGGGCATGACATGGCACGCTTGCGGGACGTCATCACCCAACGGCGCGCGAAGTCGCGCGATTTCTTTGCCTCGTCCGCGGGCACCTGGGATGAGTTGCGCGAGGAGTTGTTTGGCGGCGCGGTTGGTGGAGGAGCCCTCCTCGGCCTGCTCGACGAGCGGTGGGTGGTGGGAGACCTGGGATGCGGCAGCGGACACCTGGCTGCCCTGCTGTCCCCCTTCGTCCAGCGCGTAGTCGGCGTCGATGCGTCCGCCAGCATGCTGGAACGCGCGAACGCGCGCCTGGCGGGAACCGGGAACACCGAGTTCCGCATCGGGGAACTGGAGTCGCTGCCGATCGGTGCGGGAGAGCTCGATGCCGCTGTGCTGTCGCTCGTGCTGCATCATGCCGCCGATCCTGGTCGGGTCACCGCGGAGGCGCACCGTGCGCTCAAGCCCGGTGGCCGGTTGCTCATCGTCGACCTGGTGCCCCACGAGGTCACCGAGTACCGGGAACGCATGGGCCACGTGTGGCTCGGGTTCTCCGAGAATCAGGTGACGGGATGGTTGCGGGGTGCCGGTTTCTCCTCGGTGAAGGTGATTCCGCTGGCCATGGATCCGGGCGCGAAAGCGCCGGGGCTGTTTGTCGCGAAAGGAATCAGGACTGATTGCTGATTGAAGCGTGCTGATTGAAGAGTGCTGATTGAATCACCAACACGGATTCCACGAGGAATGACAGAATGACAACGACCGTTCGCCCAGCGACCACTGCGCTCGACCGTCCGGCCTTCAAGGTCGCCGACCTGAGCCTGGCGGAATGGGGGCGCAAGGAGATACGCCTCGCCGAGCATGAGATGCCGGGACTGATGGCGATCCGGGCCGAGTACCGCGGCTCGAAGCCGCTGGCTGGCGCCAGGATCATGGGTTCGCTGCACATGACCATTCAGACCGCGGTCCTCATCGAGACGCTGGTCGACCTGGGCGCGGACGTGCGCTGGGTTTCCTGCAACATCTTCTCGACGCAGGATCACGCGGCGGCTGCCGTGGCCGTGGGACCGAACGGCACCGTCGACAACCCGGACGGGATCGCGGTCTTCGCCTGGAAGGGAGAGTCCCTCGACGAGTACTGGTGGTGCACGGAGCAGGCGCTGATGTGGCCTGACGGAACGGGTCCGAACCTGCTCCTCGACGACGGGGGTGACGCCACGCTCCTGGTGCACAAGGGCGCCGAGTACGAGAAGACGGGGACGATTCCGGCATTCGACACCGCAAACGATCCCGAGGAGTGGGGCGTGATCCTGCAGCTCCTTCGCGACCAGGCGCGCGTGAACCCGGGTCGCTGGACGAAGGTGGCGGCCGCGATTCGCGGCGTCTCGGAGGAGACGACGACGGGCGTGCACCGTCTCTACGAGATGATGCGGAACGGGACGCTGCTCTTCCCGGCCATCAACGTCAACGACTCGGTCACGAAGTCGAAGTTCGACAACATCTATGGCTGCCGTCACTCGGTCATCGACGGACTGAACCGCGCGACGGACGTGATGCTGAGCGGGAAGGTTGCCGTGGTCTGCGGCTACGGCGAGGTGGGGAAGGGCTGCGCCCAGGCGCTCCGGGGCCAGGGCGCGCGCGTGGTCGTGACGGAGATCGACCCGATCTGCGCGCTGCAGGCGGCCATGGAGGGCTTTCAGGTCTCGACCGTGGACGACGTCGTCTCCACGGCCGACGTCTTCATTACCGCGACCGGGAACAAGGACGTGATCACGACCGCGCACATGTCGCGGATGAAGGACAAGGCGATCGTCGGCAACATCGGCCACTTCGACAACGAGATCGACATGGCGGGCCTGAAGAAGGTCGCCGGGATCCACACGGTGAACATCAAGCCGCAGTACGACGAGTGGGTCTTCCCCGATGGCCACTCGGTGTTGATCCTGGCCGAGGGACGGCTGCTGAACCTGGGTTGCGCGACCGGGCACCCGAGCTTCGTGATGTCGGCATCCTTCTCGAACCAGGTGCTGGCCCAGATCGAGCTCCACCAGCACAACGACCGGTACGAGCGGAAGGTCTACACGCTGCCGAAGCACCTCGACGAGAAGGTCGCCCGGCTGCACCTCGAGAAGCTGGGGGCCAAGCTCACCGAACTAACGCCGGACCAGGCCTCGTACATCGGCGTCGACAATTCGGGACCGTACAAGCCGGAGCACTACCGGTACTAGGCGTTCCAGCGTTCAGCGCAAAGGGCAAGGGCAAAGGGGGCGGCTTTGGCCGCCCTTTCTGCTATTCGCTTGCCAGGTGGTTTCTCTGGAGGCAGGCGATGGCGGAGGCGGTGCGGTCCTCACCGAGGCCGTGGACCTCGCACGATGGCGCGCCGAACTCGCTCAACGCGGCGTGGAATTCATCGTGGATCTGCTGGCGGGCTTCCGGACGATCACGGACGCCGTCGGGTGTCCACGGCACATCGATATCCGCGAGCAGGTAGAGATCGGCGATCCGGACGCGCGTTTCTGCCTCGATCCAGGACGGACAGACCCCGTAGTAGTGCCTGGCGTAGACGACGGTGCTGAGCAGGTCGGTGTCGAGGTAAACCATCCGGTCACCGCGTCGCTCCGCGTCCGCGATGATCGCGTCCTCGGCGGCGATCTGCGCGCTCGCGATGGCGCTGACATCCTCGGACGTCAGCGGGCGGCCGAGTCGCGTCGCGATCTCGCGCGACTGCTCGGGCACCCACAGGGCCCCATGGCGGGCAGCGAGCTCACGGGCGAGCGTGGTCTTGCCGGTGCACTCGGAGCCGGTGATGACGATTCGCGCCAGCGCCGTGGTCATCCGCCGACCACCGCAACCGAGGGATCGGCGGCCGCGAGGAGGTCGCCGTCGCGTCCGCGGAGCTGCGATCGCCGCCAGTCACGATACCCGACGACCGCGAGCACGAGGAACACCGCGTAGAGTGCCGCCGTGGGGTACAGGCCCCGGGCGATGAACATCGGTACGTAGGCGACATCCACGGCGATCCACACCAGCCAGTTCTCGAGGATCTTGCGCGTCATCATGAACTGCGCCACGAGGCTCGTCGTCGTCAGGAGGGAATCGAGCCAGGGAAGCACGGCGTCGGTATACCGGTGCAGAGCTGATGCCAGCGCGACCCAGGTGACGACATTGAGGACGAGCAGCACCAGCAACAGCCGCCGGCTGGCGCGCGACACCCTGAGTCGCGTCCGGCGCTCGCCACCGTACAGCCACTCGTACCAGCCGTAGATCGAGAGCACCAGGTAAATCACCTGCAGCCCCATGTCGGCATAAAGCCGCGACTGGAAGAACACGACGGTGTAGAGGCCCACGTTCACGATCGCGGTCGGCCAGCTCCAGATGTTCTGTCGCGTGCTGAGCCAGACGCTCACGACTCCGAACAGCGCGGCCGCGATTTCGAGAGCGCTCATTCAGCGCGGCCGGATCCGGAGGATGCGGTCATCCGCAGGCGACGGTGACCCGCGCCCATCCCGATTCGAAGTCCCGATGTAGACGGAACCGTCGGGGGCGACCATGACGGCGCGGAGTCGACCGAAGTCCCGCTCGAACAGTGCCTCGGTCGACTCGATCGACCGGCCATCGGCGGAAAGGGCGAGCCGGTACAGCGTGGCATCCTTGAGCGTCGCCATCAGCAGGCTGCGCCTGAAGGCAGCGATGAGCGGTGCGTCGTACCAGGCGAGACCCGCCGGCGCGATGGTCGGCGACCAGATCGTCATGGGTTCGGCGACGTTGTTCGCGGTGCAGAAAGGGATTTCGGACATGCCAGCGTCCCCGTCACACCGACCGCGCACGTTCGGCCAGCCGTAGTTGCGGCCGGGCTCGAGGCGGTTGACCTCATCGTTGTCGGACGCGCCGTGCTCGCTGATGTAGAGCGACCCGTCGGATCCGAACGCGATCCCCTGGGGGTTGCGATGGCCCCACGTCCACGTGCGGGTGCCGAACGGGTTTCCGGGTGCAGGCGCGCCATCGAGCGCGAGGCGAAGCACCTTTCCGCCCAGTGCATCGCGGTTCTGCGCGATGAACGCGTCGGACGCGTCGCCGGTGGTGACGTACAGGAATCGGTCCGGACCGATGGCCAGGCGCGCCCCGTTATGGATGGACGAGCCCGGGATGTCGGCCAGGATGACTTCGGGCGTCCCCAGTGACGTGCCATCGAAGCGCATGCGGACGACCCGGTTCCATGGGCTGCCCCCCTGCGCCGCGTAGGTGTGGGCGACGTAGACCCAGGGTTCGGTGGCGAAGTCCGGGTGGAACGCCAGACCCATCAGGCCGCCCTCACCCACCTCATTCACGGAGACCTGCGCCACGGGTGCCAGCGTCAGTGACGCCGGGTCCAGGCGCGAGATGCGTCCTCCACGCTCGGTGACCCAGACGTGGCCGTCGGGCCCCCACGCGAGTTCCCAGACGGTGTCGAGATTGGAGGCCACGACCTCGACGTCGAGCTCGACGTTAGGCGACCCGCCACCGGCCGTGGCGGAGTCGCAGGCGCCGCCTCCCAGGAGCAGCGCCCCCAGGATGCCGGGCAGGCTGGATGAGAGGCCTGGAAACCAGCAGGCGCCATGAACGGCCATGCCGCATGATAACCCGGACCAACGGACCCGGAAGGCGGCGCCCTGACCGTCGACCCTTCTCAACGTCCCGTCGGCCCATACTTTCCGCTGTGATGACCGCACGAGCTGCGACCGGACACTCCGCGCGACTGGCGACGGCCTTCCTGCTGCCCATCCTGCTGGCCATGGGGCTGGACGGGTGCGCCACCGCCATGCGCCCGCGACTGACACGCGGCGATTCACTGGTGGCATCGGCCCGGCTTGCCGGAATCACCGACGACTACTGGCGTTTCCTGCAGGCGAGCAAGCCGCAACTGGCAGCCGCGGCTGCCGTCGTGGTGCCGACGCTTCCGGACCCGACGCTCGATCGCGCCAAGAAGGACGCACAATTCGCGCGCGCGGCGCAGGCCGCCCTCGACCAGGTCGTCGTCGATGGGTTGACCGAGGATGAATACGTCTCCTGGCTCACCATGAGCTGGGAGATGGAGATGTTGTCGGGGTGGCCGGCATTCCACTGGACCGACCTCAGTGACCTTGCGGTGGGACGATCGGCACTGGATCGCGCCGCCTGGATCCTGTCCTCGGAACGGGTCGTGAATCCGGGCGCTGGCCAGCGCTTCCTGCGGCTGGTGGCGTCGGTCGGTCCGATGGCGGATGCGCTTCGCACGGAATTCGCCGAGCGGGAGGGCCGAGGCATCCGGATCCCCCGGATGATGCAGGAGCGCGCGATGCGGCACATCCGGGCGATGATCACGCCGCCCGACTCGAGTCCCTTTGCGGTGCCCTCACCGCTCCCAGGGAACATCGCACCGTCCGATTCCGGCTGGCATGCACAGGTCGTGCGTGATGTCGAGGGGCTCATCGCGCGCGATGCGAATCCCGCGCTGCAACGCCTGGCGGAGTATCTCGACCGGGGGCTCGACGGGGCGCCGGAGGAAATCGGGCTGTGGCGTTACCCCGGTGGCGCCGCGCACTACGCGGCCCTGCTGCGCTTCCACTCCACGCTGGATATGACGGCCGAGAATGCGCACGCGATCGGCCTGCGTGAGGTGACCCGGTTGGGGGCCGCGGCCGCGGCCGCACGTGCTGACGCCGGGTTGCCCGTGGATCGCGATTCCCTCCGGGCCGCGCTGCGCGCCGACACGACGCTCGCGTTCGGGAGTCGCGCCGACCTGCTCGACCGGGTCGCGGCGTTGTACGAGGGCACGATCCTGAAGCTCGACTCGGTCGTCCAGCCCTCGCCGACGGTGGGCCTCGTGCTGGGCCTGATGCGACCGGCCGAGCAGGATGATGGCCCGGTCAGTGCGTACAGCCCGCCGACGATCGCGCGGGCCACGGCGGAGTATCGCCTGAACGCGGCGCGGATGGCGTCACGAACCCTGCTGTCGCTCCCGGCGATGCTGGTCGCGGACCTTACGCCGGGGCTGCATCACCAGCAGTCGATCCAGCGGGAGAGCGCGGCGCTGCCGGCGTTCCGGCGACTTGGTACGCACGCCGGGTTCGTCAGGGGATGGCAGCAGTACGCGCTCGAACTGGCGGATTCGCTGGCGACGCTCTCCCCGGTGGCCCGGTTCGGGCTCCGGCTGAAGGCGCTGGAGGCGGCGTGCGGACTGGTGGTCGACACCGGGATCAACAGCCTGGGATGGTCGCGCGCGGACGCGCTCGCATTCCTGCGTGCCTGGTTGCCGGAGGACGACGCGGAACTCGAGCGGGACTTCATCGTCGAGGTCATCGAGGCGCCAGGCACGCTATCGGCGGCAGTGCTCGGCGTCCGGGAACTCCGCGGCTTGCGCCGGTGGGCGGAACGCGAGCTGGGCGATCGGTTCTCGCTGGCTGCGTTTCACCGGGAGCTGTTACGGATCGGTTCCGTTCCCCTCCCCGTGCTGGGATCACACATCGAACGGTGGATCTGGGAGCGGAACAACGCGGCCCCGGGTGGCCGCTGACCTGGCGGTTCAGGCCGTGCGCGCCGGCGCCTTGCCCTTTTTCTTGACCTTCCGCTTGCGGTTCTTGCCGTAGCTCGCCCGGTTGATCTTGCCGCGCCTGGTCTTGCTGTCACCCTTGCCCATGCTGCTCCCGTGTGTGTCGGCCGCATCCTGGCGGCCATGTGGCCGCGCGCCTGAAGCTATGGCGCCCTCCCCGGAGCGCAACTGAACCGGCGCCACGCATGAGTGGCGGCGTCGTGCTCCGCGCCGCCGCGAGGCGATCGTCCACCCGCCCGGGGAGGCCTAACGACCGGTGGTCATGAAAACGGTGCGG
>JAUQWM010000002.1 GCA_030835125.1 Gemmatimonadaceae bacterium
GAGCTGGCCGCGGCGATGCCCAGCCTGGACGCGCGCGACCAGGCCGCGTTCACGGAACGCGTCCGTTCGGTATCGATCGAGCGCGGCCTGCTGGAGCGGTGCAACGACCTCGTGGTCCAGCCGGGGGACTTCGGATGGGACGATGTCGGGACCTGGGCCGCCCTGCGCCGCGCGCGTGAACTGGACGACACCGGCAACGGCACCTCCGGCCGGGCCCATTTCCTCGATGCGAGCGGGAACGTGGTCCACGCCGAGGGGGCGCCGGTGGTGCTGTACGGCGTCGACGGGTTGCTGGTGGTGACGCTCCCCGGGTTGACGTTCGTGACCACGCTGGAGCGCGCCGCCGAGTTGCGCCCGCTGATCGACTCGCTGCCGCCGGACCTGCGTCGCACGGGCCCGGGTGGCCCGGCCGCCTAACGCGGCAGGCTGAAACGCGACCCCATCCCGTGCCGTAGTGCCAGGACCCATGCCCCCCGTCCGCCCGGCCGCCCCCCCGCGGCAGTCCTACTGGGAACTCAGCCGGTCGCCACGGTACAGCATGGCGTTCGCGCTGCCGCTCCTGCTCCTGTACGAGGCGCTGGCGGTCGTCGTGAACGAGGGCACGGGGCTGGGCATCCGGAACGGCGCCGACGTGCTCCTGCGCAGCATGGCGGCGGCGGTGCTCGGGGAACGCGGACCGCTGCTGTTCGGGGCCCTGGTCGCGCTGGTCATCGCCGGCATCGCCATCCGCGACGCGCGCGGGAAGGACGGGCCGCGGCCGCGGATCATCGCCGTCATGCTCGCCGAGTCGGCCGTCCTGGCGCTCGTGTTCGGGCTCGTCGTCGGCGTGGTGACCGCGCAACTGCTCGACGCGCTCCCCACCCTGTCGATCGCCCAGCCGGAGGCCATGGCCTGGCCGGTCATGCTGATGGTGTCGTTAGGCGCCGGGGTGTACGAGGAACTGGTCTTCCGGGTCCTGCTGGTTTCGGGCCTCCTCGTGGGCGCGCGGACCCTCCTCGGGATGGGCCGCGGGACCGCGACGGCGTTCGCGGTGGTCCTCGGGGCCCTCATCTTCTCGGCGTTCCATTACATCGGCCCCTACGGCGACCCGCTCGAGCTGCCGTCGTTCATCTTCCGGAGCGTGGCCGGGTTGGCCTTCAGTGGGCTCTATGTCACGCGCGGATTCGGCATCACCGCGTGGACCCACGCGCTCTACGACGTCTTCCTCCTCGCGGCGCGCGGCTGACAGGGGGGCGGCGCCCCGGTAACTTCCTGCGGTGCGCCGGCATCGGCCCGCGCCCACGTGAACCGCCCGCCCCGTCGAGATGAATCGCCACGCCGTCCTGTGTGCAGCGGCCATGCTGGCCGCCTGTGCCCCTCCGTCGTCCACGGCCACGACCGCGCCAGTGGCGGCGGCCTCGCCGGCGCCGGGCCGGGTGCGCATGCTCCTCGGCGCGCTCGCCCACGATTCCATGGAAGGCCGCCGCGTCGCCTCGCCTGGTGAGGCCCGCGCCGCGCGGTTCATCGCCGCGCGCTTCCGCGAGGCGGGACTCGAACCTGCGGGTGACAGCGGCTTCTTCCAGCGATTGCCGCTGGCCCTCGTCACCACCAGGACCCGGCTCGCCAACGGGCAGGAACGCGTCCGGACCGGTCCGAGGCTCATGCCATCCTTCGCCGACCTGGACACGGTGCCCGCGGAGCGGCGCCTGCAGAGCGTGAACGTGGTCGGGATCCTCCGCGGGTCCGACCCGGCGCTCGCGTCCGAGGTCGTGGTCGTGGGCGCGCACTTCGACCACGTCGGCATCCAGCCGGCCGTCAATGGCGACTCGATCGCCAACGGCGCCGACGACGATGCGTCCGGGACGGTTGCCGTCATGGAGGCCGCGCGCTTGAGCGCCGCGGGACCACGACCGAAGCGCACCATCGTCTTCGCGGCGTTCACCGGGGAAGAATCCGGCACGCTGGGCGTGCGCTGGTATGCCCTGCATCCGACCGTGCCCCTCGACCGCATCGCCGCGGACATCCAGGTGGAGATGATCGGCCGCCCCGACACCGCCGCCGGCGGCCCGGGCAAGGCCTGGCTCACCGGGTTCGAGCGGTCCACCATGGGGGCGACGCTCGCTGCCGCCGGGCTGCCAGTAGTAGCGGATCCCCGGCCGCAGCAGAGCTTCTTCACCCGCAGCGACAACATCGTCTTCGCGCGCCAGGGCGTCGTCGCCCACACGCTGTCGTCGTTCAACCTCCACGCCGAGTACCACACGGTGAAGGATGAGGTGGCGCTGGTGGACTTCGACCACATGACCGCCATGGTGGACCTCGTCGCGCGCGCCGTGCGGACGGTCGCCGATGGTCCGCGCCTGACGTGGAACCCGGGCGGGAAGCCGTAGCGAAAAGACAGGCATCAGGCATCGAGCCGGGCATCAGGCATCGGGCATCGGGCATCGGGCCGGGCATCAGGCATCAGGCATCGGGCATCAGGTTGCGGTTGCGAGTCACGAGTCACGAGTCACGAATTAACGACAGACCTCCATGAGATTCGAGACCCTGTGTGTGCACGCTGGGACCGGTCCGGACCAGGTCACTGGTGCCGTGGCTCCGCCGATCCATCTCTCGACGACCTTCGAGCGCGATGCCGACGGGGAGTTCCGCCGCGGCTTCAAGTACGCGCGGGACCTCAACCCCACTCGTCAGGCACTCGAGCGTGCGATGGCCGCCGTCGAGGGCGGGGCGGCCGCGTTGGCGTTCGCGTCGGGCCAGGCCGCGACCAGCGCGGTCTTCCAGGCCCTCCGCCCCGGCGATCACGTCATCCTCCCGGATGCCGTCTACTACGGCACGCCGAAGCTCGTCCAGGACCTGTTCGTTCCGTGGGGACTCTCCTGCTCGACGGTCCGCATGGACGACCTCGACGCGGTGCGCGCCGCGATCCGCGCGGAAACGCGGCTCATCTGGGTCGAGACGCCCTCCAATCCCCTCCTCACCATCACCGACATCGCCGGCATCGTCGCCATCGGCCGTGACGCCGGGGCCCGCGTTGCCGTGGACAACACCTGGGCGACCCCGGTCGGTCAGCGCCCGATCGAACTCGGCGCCGACATCGCCATGCACGCCAGCACCAAGTACCTCGGCGGGCATTCCGACGTCATGGGCGGCCTGCTGGTGGCACGGGAGGATGATGAGTTCTTTGCCCGCGTCCGGTCCATCCAGGCGACGGCCGGCGGAATCGCCGCGCCGTTCGATTCGTGGCTAATCCTGCGCGGGCTCAAGACCCTTCCATGGCGGGTGCGGGCGCAGACCGAAAACGCCCGCGCGGTCACGTCGTTCCTCGCCTCCCACCCGCGGGTCAGCGCCGTCCATTACTCTGGACTGGCTTCTCACGCCGGCCATGCCATCGCCGCGCGACAGATGCGGCTTTTCGGGGGGATGGCCTCATTCGAGGTCCGGGGCGGCCGCGCCGACGCCATGGGCGTCGCGTCCAGGTGTCGGGTATTCACCCGCGCCACGAGCCTGGGGGGCGCGGAGAGCCTCATCGAGCATCGGGCGTCAATCGAGGGTCCCACCACGCGCGCGCCCGAGGGCCTCCTGCGCATTTCGCTCGGTCTCGAGCATCCGGATGACCTGGTCGAGGATTTATCCGAGGCCCTTGGATGAACAATCCGGGCGGGAACGGCATGGCCCAGTCCGGGTACACCAGCGGTTCGCATTCTCGATCGATCGATCGCTCGCGCCCGCGCGTTCCGGACCATGCCGTTTCGTCGTCCGGGAGCAGTGGCTGCAGGGTGTCTGCCTTCAGGTTCGCGTGATCCGTACCGTTCGCCGCTGCCGAGGAATTCCGTGCCCGTGAAACGACTGATGCTCCTGGCGGCCGCGTTCGCGCTCGCCGCCTGTAACGATGGACCGACGACGCCCGTGGCCACGGCCGCGGTGGTCGCGATCACCACGCCGCAGACGGTCCTGGTGGTCGGGGGCACCGTGACGCTCACGGCGACCGTGTATGATGGTGCCGGCAAGAAGATCCCGAACGCCCAGGTCACGTGGCGCAGCCTCAGCCCGACGGTAGCGTCCGTCTCGGGCTCCGGTCTCGTGACCGGCGTGGGAACGGGTCAGGTCACGATCGAGGCGGAGTCGTCAGGCAAGGTCGGCTCTGTTGCGTTGACCGTCGACCCCGATCCGTGCACCAATCCCATCGCCCTGAACGTGGGTCAGGTGCGCATCCTCTCGGGCCCGGCAGCCGTCGCCTGCGTGACGCTGGCCGCGACGACCGGCCCGTCCGACTACCTCTTTGTGACGGCCAACGCCGAGCAGGCCCAGGACAACACCGCGTTCTACTCGGTGGCGCTCCAGTTGGGCAACGTGAACGCCATGGCATCGGCAATGGGCGCGCTGGCCTTCGATCCGCGCGCCTTCCTGGAATTGCAGGCCATCGAGCAGGTCGACCGTGCCGAGGAACGCCTGCGCGCACAGGAGCGCTCCCTGTTCCGGCGCGTGCATCCGGCTGTGGGCGACGATCGCCAGCCGCAGGCCGCGCTGTCGGTTTCGGCGGCGATCGCCGCCGAGGGGGACACCGTCACCCTCCGCGTGCCGGACCTCAATTCTTCGAACCTCTGCACGTCCTACAAGGACATCCGCGGCGCGGTGAAGAAGGTGACGGCCCACGTGACGATCGTGCAGGACGTGGCGTCGCCGACGACCGGATTCACGGCCACCGACTTCACCGAGATCGGCCAGGAATTCGAGTCCCTGATCTACCCGACCACGCGGAACTACTTCGGGAACGAGACCGACCGGAACGCCGACGGGCGCGTCACGATCCTCTATACGCCCGAGGTGAACAAGGCCACGGCGCAGGGTGCCGCCGGATTCGTCGCCGGGTTCTTCTGGGCGGGGGACCTGGTGAAGAAGACGGAATGGGAGCAACTCGACATCCCGTGCCCGCAGACCAACGAACAGGAAGTGTTCTACATGCTGGTCCCCGATCCCGCCGGGACGATCAACGGGAACCAGCGCTCGGTGTCGCTCGTCCGCCAGAACACGCGCGGCACGATCGCCCACGAGTTCCAGCACATGATCAACCAGGGGCAGCGCCTGCTGAACCCGGTTGTGGACAGCGCCGAGACGGTGTGGCTCAACGAGGGCCTCTCGCACTTCGCGGAGGAGGTCACCGGCCGCGCCAAGCGCGGGTTCTCCGACTTCCAGAAGCTGACGTTCGAGGACGTGAATCCGGGCGGGCAGTCGGGTGATGACTACAACGCGTTCTTCCGCCAGAACCTCGCGCGGTACCGGGCCTGGATGCAGCGCCCCGACACCTCGTCCCCGACGTCGAACTCGGCGGCCGGCCAACTCGCGCCGCGCGGCGCGGCGTGGATGCTGTTGCGGTACGCCGCCGACTTCCATGGCGGCGGCAACCTGAAGGCGTTCCTGCGGAGCGTGGTCGCGGGCCCCGATGTCGGACTGCGCAACCTGCTCCAGCATGCCAACGGCGCCCAGTTTGACGACTTGTTGAGCGGCTGGCTTGTGAGTCAGTTCACGGATGGGTTGAACGTGCCGGGCCTTCCGGCGCGCTTCACCATGGCGAGTTGGGCGGTGCGCGACGCGATGGCCGGCGTGAACAACAACGTGTTCCCGCTGCTCGTGACGCCGCTCCCGGCTCAGGTGGACACGAAGTCCATTTCAGGCTCGGGGAATTACTTCCGGCTGATCCGGACCGCGGCCTCCGGCGAGACGACGTTCCGGATGGTGGCACCGGGCGGCTCGCAGGTTGGGTTTGCGGGAGCCAGGGTATATGTCGTCAGGATAGGATAGCGGCTGCGGAGAGACGGACGGCTGGCGGGGAGCTGCGTACTGATAGCCCCAGCAGAAGCGCTGCGTACTGATTGCCACGGGCTGGGCCTGCCGCAGCGTGCTGGAGCTGGTGGGGAAGCCGCGTTAGGCATCCCCCAGCCCCCAGCCCCCAGCCCCAGCCCGCAGTCCCAGCAGCAGCAGGCAGCAATCAGCACGCAGCTCCCCTATTGCTCCCGGAGTGCCGCCATCGGCGTTTCCCGGAACACGTCCCGCCCGGCCAGTAGCCCGATCGAGACCGTCAGCAGCAGCAGCAGCCCGGCGATCGTGCCCGCCTCGAGGAACGCCGGCTCGAACGGCCGCTCGAAGACGAAGCGCAGCAGCAGCCAGGCGCCACCGAACGACAGCACCATGCCCGCCAGGCTGCCGAGGATCCCGAGCAGGGCATACTCGGAGAACAGGATCCGCGTGATCTGGCGGCGGGTCGCGCCGAGGGTCTTGAGCAGCACTCCCTCGCGCACGCGGTCGCGCCGGGTGGCCGACACCGCCGAGAACAGCACCGGCACGCCCATCGCGAGGCTGAAGATCGCCAGGAACCGGATCGCGGTCGTGGCGCGTTGCGAGATCTCGGCCACCGTCCGCTTGACGAGGGACAGGTCCAGGCTCGCCACGTTAGGGTAGCGGCGCACCACGTCGCGCTGCAGCGCCGCCACGGCCGAGTCGCCGGGCGCGACCAGCATCGCGGCATACGTCTCCGGGGCCCCGGCGAGGGCCTCGGGCTCGAAGACGGCGAAGAAGTTCAGCTCGAAGCGCTGCCAGTTCACCTCGCGCAGGCTCGTGATGACGGTCGGCACCTTGATGCCCTGCACGTCCCAGGTGATGGTGTCGCCAAGGGCGGCGCCGAGCGAGGTCGCCACCTCGGTCTCCATCGAGACCTGCCGCGTGCCGCCCGGCGCGGTCGGCCGGTCGCCGAACCAGGTGCCGGCGAGCACCTTCTCCGAGGCGGTCACGTCGCGGCGGTACGTCGAGCGGTACTCGCGGCGGAAGGCCCACGATCCCTCGCGTCGCCGCGTGGAGTCGGCCAGGATCTCCGCCACCGGGCGTCCATTGAGTGCGGCCACGCGCATGGTGATGATCGGGACGCGCGCCACGTACTCGTGCCGCTGCGCCGCCACGATCGAGTCGATGCCCGGCATCTGGTCGCCCTGGATGTCGAAGAACACCAGGTTGCCACGGGCGTTGAACTCCGCCTGGCGGAACGTCGCCAGCAGGTTGGACTGGACGAGGTAGAGCGTGGTGACCAGGAACGCGCCGAAGCCGAGGGACAGCACCACGCTCCGCGTCTGGTTGCCCGGCCGGTACAGGTTTGCCACGCCCTGCCTGACGACGTACGGCCAGCCGGCGCGGATCATCCGTCGCGCCGCGAACGTGAGCACCGCCGCGCTCGCGGTCAGCGCCAGGAGGGCACCGGCGATCCCGCCGCTGAAGGCGAACAGCTCCTCGGGATTCTCGGCGCGCGTCGCCGAGAGGCCGACCACGGAGAGCGCCACGAGGACGTTGACCAGGACGAGCGGCGGGTCGCGCCACCAGCGGCGGGCGCGGCCGCCGTCATCGCCCTTCCGGAGCGCCTGCAGCGGCGAGACGCGGCGCAGCGCCAGCAGCGGCCGGAGCGCGAACGCCAGCGCGATCCACAGGCCCAGCAGCATCCCCATGCCGATCGCGCGCGGCTCGAGCCGGACCTGCACCTCCACCGGGAGCACGTCCCCGATCGCCCCGGGGAGGAGGAACTGGATCCCCACGCCTAACGCCGCGCCGAAGGCCGCGCCGAGCAGGCCCATCGCCGCGGCCTGGGTGATGTAGATGACCATGACCTGCCGGGTCGTCGCGCCCAGGCAGCGGAGTACGGCGACGGTGTCGATCTTCCGCATCACCCAGGCGTTGACGCCGCTGGCCACGCCCACGCCGCCGAGGAGCAGGGCGATGATGCCGACCAGCCCGAGGAAGTTCGACAGCTCCTGGATCCCCTCGGTGATGTTCGATTCCTGCTGGCGGATCGTGCGCGCCCGCAGTTGCGCGGTGTCGAGGCGCGGGCGGAGGTCCTTGACCAGGTCGTCGGGACTCCCGGACTCGAGCCGGGCGTAGGCCTCGAAGTCCCCGCGGCTGCCGGTGATGAGGAGGCGGGTGCCGGCCATGTGCTCCTCGGCCATGAAGAGCCGCGGCGCCATCGCACCGGCGATGCCCGGGTCCCCCGGCACCTGGTCGAGCGCCCCCAGCACCTCGAACGTGAGGTAGCCGATGGAGATCGTGTCCCCGGGGCGCGCGTCGAGTCCCATCATCAGCGACGGGTCGAGCAGGACGTTGCGACCCTGGCGCAGTCGCTCCCACTGGCCGGCGGGGCGCGTGGTGATGGTGCCGTAGAGCGGGTATCCGGGGCCGACCGCGCGCACGTTGGCCAGGCGCGTGGTGTTGGTGCGCGGCGCGTACGCCATCGAGGCGAACGAGGTCTGCCGGGTGATCGTCGCGCCCCGGGCGCGGAACTCCTCCAGCACCGAGTCGGCGGCCGGCGTCCAGGCGCGCGTGGAGAACACGATGTCCCCGCCGACCAGCGCCCGCGACTGCTCGCGGACCGAGCGGGTGATGTTGCCGGCGAACGAGTCGATCGCCACCAGCGCCGCCACACCTAACGAGATGGCCGACATGTAGAGCAGCAGCTTGCGCCGCGTGCTGCGCGACTCGCGCCAGGCGAGCCCGAACAGGGGGGCGAGCCGCGGACGAGGGCCGGCCGGGGTCATGGTCCCGTCCCCGGTCCCGCGTCCCCCGTTCCGTTCGTGTCCTCGACGACCAGCCCGTCGGCGAGCCGGATCAGGCGCTGGGCCCGCCGGGCCAGCCCCAGGTCGTGCGTCACCAGCACGATCGTGGTGCGGGACTCGCGGTTCAGCTCCTCCAGCAGTTCCACGATGCGCGCGCCGGTGCTGCCGTCGAGGTTCCCGGTGGGCTCGTCGGCGAACAGGATGGCCGGCCGGTTGGAGAAGGCGCGGGCGATCGCCACGCGCTGCTGCTCGCCCCCCGAGAGCTGCGTCGGGAGGTGGTCGAGCCGGTCGCCCAGTCCCACGCGCTCGAGCAGTTCCCGGGCGCGGTGCGACGCGCCGGAATCGCCGCGGAGTTCCAGCGGCACCTGCACGTTCTCGAGCGCATTCAGGGTCGGGATCAGTTGAAAGCTCTGGAACACGAACCCAACTTTCTGTCCGCGAAGCCGGGCGCGCTCGTCTTCGGTCATCGCCGTCAGGTCGGCGTCGTCGAGGAGCACGCGGCCCCGCGACGGCGTATCGAGCCCGGCCAGGAGGCCGAGCAACGTCGTCTTCCCGCTGCCGGATGGGCCCACGATGGCGACGAATGTGCCCTGTGGAATCGTGAACGAAACGTCCCGCAGCACGGTCAGGTGGTGCGAGCCGCTGTCAAATTCCTTGGTGAGGCCCTGCGCGACGAGCATGCGATTCGGATTGAGAGCGATGGTGGCGGCCGGCGCGTTCGTGCTGGTCGCGTCGTCAGGCTGCGGGCCGAACGGTCCGGAACCGGCGAAAGATACGGCAGGGGACACCGCCGCCGGCGTTCGCCCGTCGCCGGCCGTCCCGACGGCGGCAGACCCGCGCCCCACGATGCTGATCGTCGGCACGTCGCTGACGGCGGGACTCGGCGTCGACCCGGACAGCGCCTACCCCGCGATCCTGCAGCGCAAGCTCGACTCCGCCGGCATCGCGCTCCGGGTCGTGAATGCGGGCTTCAGCGGGGAGACCTCGGCCGGCGCACTCCGGCGCATCGAGTGGCTGCTGAAGGACACCGCGGCCGTGGTCATGATCGAGACGGGTGCCAACGATGGCCTGCGGGGTCAGGATGTGGACTCCACGCGCGCGACCCTGAGGGCGATCGTTCGCCGCGTGAAAGCTGCGCTGCCGGAAGCCACGATCGTACTCGCCCAGATGGAGTCTCCGCCGAACCTCGGTGAGCGCTATACGACGGCGTTTCGCGCCATGTTTCCCGCGGTGGCGAGCGAGGAAGGCGTGGTCCTGCTCCCGTTCCTGCTGGATGGTGTCGCCGGGGTTCCCGAGCTGAACCAGGGGGATGGGATCCACCCGAATGAGGAAGGGGCGCGCAGGGTGGCCGAGAACGTCTTCACCTCACTCCGTTCGGTGCTGCGCTAACGGGGGCCGGGGATGAAGGTCATAGGAGGCAGTTCGACGCGGGCTCGCCTCTCTGCGCTTTGCGCCCTGCGCTCACTCCGGTCCTCGCCGCCGCCTGCGACGCGTGCCCGTCTCTTGAGAGTGCGCAATCGTGGCTGCGTGGGTTGACGGGCGGGAACCTGTCCGCTAACATCAATGGCTACCTAGCTTTACACTGATTCAACGTCCAGAGACACGCGGTCCAATGGCTATTCCAGCAACCCAGATTCGGCGCGGCATGGTGATTGTTTTCGAGGGCCAGCCCTGCCGGATCGTCGATTTCCGCCATCACACGCCGGGCAACCTCCGTGCGATGGTGCAGGCCAAGCTCAAGAACATCCGGACCGGCGCCGGTTTCGAGCATCGCTTCCGTGCCGACGACTCGGTCGAGAGGGCGTCGATGGAAACGCACGACCTGGAGTTCCTGTACCAGGGCGGCGACACGTACCACTTCATGAACGTCGAGAACTACGACCAGCTCGAGATGGACGCCGAGACGCTTGGCGACAACGCGCAGTGGATGGTGCCGAATATGCGACTGCAGGCCGAGTTCTACGACGGGCGGCCGGTCGCTATCACCATGCCGCAGGCGTTGACGTTCGAGATTGTCGATACGTCTCCGGTGATGAAGACCGCGACGAAGACGTCGTCGTTCAAGCCGGCGAAGCTCGAGAACGGCGTCACCATCCAGGTGCCGGAGTTCATTCCGTCGGGTGTCCGCGTGCGGGTCAATCCCAACACGGGTGAGTACCTGGATCGCGCGAAGGACTGAGGAGTCCGCTGGTTGATTCGACCAGTTGGCCGCTTTAAGATCCAAGCCTCAGTACGGAGTGCTGGAGCTGGTTGCTCGCCGGTTCCAGATCCCGCTGCGGAGTGCTGGTGGTGGGAGCTGAATGCGGGTTGCTGCGTGCTGGTGTTACGGTGACTGTAGCTCAATTGGTTAGAGCACCGGACTGTGGCTCCGGGGGTTGCGGGTTCAAGTCCCGTCAGTCACCCCTGAAAACGGACGTAGGTCGGTAGCTCAATTGGTAGAGCACTGGTCTCCAAAACCAGCGGTTGGGGGTTCGAGTCCCTCCCGGCCTGTTTGAACGAGATGGGGGACGGGAGAGGGGGTGACGTGAGAAGGGGATCGAGCTTCTTTCGTCGCCGGTTCCCGTCCGCTGTCAGCAGTGATGGCGGTATCGTCTAGAGGCCCAGGACACAGCCCTCTCAAGGCTGGAACACGGGTTCGAATCCCGTTACCGCTATGAACAAGGGCAGGGGTGGCAGAAGGTGGCCGGGGTCCTCCCGTCTCCAGTCCGCCGTCCCGGTCCGCCGTGAGAGGGCCCCATCGTCTATCGGTTAGGACGGCACTCTTTCAAGGTGCAGAGAGGGGTTCGACTCCCCTTGGGGCTGTGCAAGGGGTTTGCGCGTTAGGCAGGATGTCGTTGGGGGCTGTAGCTCAGCTGGTTAGAGTGCCGGTCTGTCACACCGGAGGTCGCGGGTTCGATCCCCGTCAGCCCCGCTTGAATGCAGAGTGCAGAGCGCAGATTGCAGATTGCAGAACAAGGCTTGCAGGCCAGCGACCTGGTACGGGATTCCGTATCTCGCTGCCAATCCGCAATCCGCAATCCGCACTCAGCAATCCGCAATTGATCGCCCTGGTGGTGAAATTGGTAGACACGCCATCTTGAGGGGGTGGTGCCGCAAGGCGTCGCGGTTCGAGTCCGCGCCAGGGCATGAGAGAAGCGAGGCACCAGGCAACAGGCATCGGACAACAGGTGGTGCGTTACCCGATGCCTGATGCCCGATACCTGATGCCTTGCACCTCGCCAGCGTAGCTCAGTGGTAGAGCACCCGATTCGTAATCGGGCGGTCGTCGGTTCAATCCCGACCGCTGGCTCTGAACGAGTTGAGAGTTGAGAGTTGGGAGTTGAGAGTGGTCAGATCTTCTGCAGTCCTGGATTTCGTGAAGTTGCGGGCGTAATTCAGTTGGTAGAATGCCAGCTTCCCAAGCTGGACGTCGCCGGTTCGAGTCCGGTCGCCCGCTCTGTTCCCCTTGTGCGCAGATGATGAAAGGCGGCCTCCACACTGGCGTGTGGGGGCCGCTTTTTCCATGCCGGGGGCGGGACAGGGCACCGGGAGGCACGGCTGAAACCGGCCCGCCGGCCTTCGCGTATGGGATGCCCATAGGACGTGGGAACCCCGACATTGTGCCCCGCGGCCCCCGTCGCTACGCTCATATTGGAATCCAATAGGAAAGACCATGGCCGACAAGCTCGACGTGAAGCAGGGCACCCTCGCCCTCATGATCCTCAGGACCCTCGACGTCCTCGGGCCCCTGCACGGCTACGGCGTTGCCCGCCGCATCGAGGAGACCAGCAGGAACCGGCTGACCCTCAACTACGGCACCCTGTACCCGGCGCTCCTCAAGCTCGAACAGGAAGGCTTCATCAGCGGGGAATGGCGGCCGTCGGAAAACAACCGCCGGGCGAAGTACTACGCGCTCACGCCCGCGGGACGGAAGCAGTTGGCGCGCGAGACGCGCGAGTGGCACGAGACCGCCGACCTCATCGCCGCCTTCCTTGCCCCGCGCCGGGAGGCCCGATGATGCGCCTTCGCGAAGGCCTGGCACGCCTCACCGGCGCCTTCAGGCGGCACAGGGCCGAGGACGACCTGCACGCCGAGTTCGAGTCCCACCTCGAGATGGAAACCGCCGAGTACATCCGTCGGGGCATGGCCCCTGACGAGGCGCGACGGCAGGCGCTCATCGCGTCAGGCGGCCTGACGCAGGCGACCGAGGCGGTTCGCGCCCAGCGCGGCATTCCGTGGCTGGAGGGCATCACGACCGACCTCCGGTATGCCTTTCGCGCCCTGCGGCACAGTCCGGCCTTCACCACGGTCGTGGTCCTCACGCTCGCGCTGGGCATCGGGGCCAATACGGCCATCTTCGGCGTCGTTCGCGCGGTCGTCCTGAAGCCGCTGCCCCACCGCGACGGGGACCGCCTGGTCTACCTCCGGCAATCGCACGACGGCCCCGGCGGCGAGAGCATCCTGTTCTCCGTCCCCGAGGTGCGGGACTACCGCGAGGGCACGAAGACGTTAGGCGGCATCGCCGAATACTCGCCGTTCACGTTCACCCTCCGCGACGGGAATGACGCGCTGCGGGTCACCGCCGGGCTGGTTACGGGCAACTTCTTCCAGGTGATGGGACTCTCCCCGATCCTCGGCCGCGTCACCGATGCCACCGACGACGGGGCCGGCGTGCCGCCGGTCATGGTCCTGACGCACGAGTACTGGATGCGGCGATTCAACGGCGACTCGAGCGTGATCGGCCGGCTGGTGAAGGTCGACAGCCGGACCGTGCCGGTGATCGGCGTGCTCGAGCCGGCACCCTACTTCCCCGACCGGGTGGATGTGTTCTTCAACATGGTGATCAGCGATCATCACGTCAGCGCCGCAATGGTGCAGGGACGAACGCACCGCATGACCGAGATGATCGCCCGGCTCGCCCCCGAGGCGACCGTGGAGCAGGTGCGGGCCGAGGTCGCCGCGGTCCACGAGCGGGTCGTGACCGAGCACCGGGAGGCGTACGACCCGGCCTCACACTTCCGCGTGGCGGTGATCCCGTTCCGGGAGGCGCTGGGGGCCCGCGCCCAGCTCATGCTGTGGCTCCTCGTCGGCGCGGCCGCGTTCGTCCTGGTCATCGCCGCGGCCAACGTGACGAACCTGACGCTCATGCGTGGCGTCCGCCGCGAGCCCGAACTCGTCGCCCGCGCGGCGCTGGGCGCCGGGTCCTCCCGGTTGCGCCGGCTGCTGCTCGCCGAGAACCTGCTGCTCACCCTCATGGGCGCGGTCCTCGGCGTCATGCTCGCGGTCGCGGGGACGGGACTCCTCGTCTCGTTCCTCAACCGCTACTCGGCGCGCGCCGGCGAGATCCGCCTCGATGGCGCGGTGCTCGGGTTCACGCTGGCGATGTCGGTCGCGCTGGCGCTGTTGCTGTCGTACGTCGCCGCGCTCCCGAAGGAAGGCGCGTTCGCGGCGCTGATCTCGGCGGGTGGGCGTCGCGTCAGCGGGAGTGCGCGGAAGCACCGGCTGCAGCGCGGATTGGTGGTGGCACAGGTCGCCGTATCGGTGGTGCTCCTGGCGGGCGCGGGATTGCTGACCCGCACGATGGTCCAGTTGTCACAGGTCAGCACGGGGCTTCGCACGGAAGAAGTGCTGACGATGAACGTTCCGCTGCTCGAACTCTCGGACGCGAGAATCCTGGGCGCCGACGCGGCGGCGAAGGAGCGATACCAGCGCATGCTGCAGGAGCTTCGCGCCCTGCCGGGCGTCCGGGCGGTCGGGCTGGGATCGCCGTCTCCGCTCCGTCGCTCCACGGTCGTGTTCGAGGTCAAGGCGGAGGGCAAGGTGCTTGCCGTTGGCGAGGCGATGCCGCGCGGCGAGCTGCGGACCGCGGATCCCGGGTTCTTCAGTGCCGCCGGCATCCCGGTGCTTCGCGGTCGTGCATTCACCGAGAGCGACCGGGCGGAGTCGGGCAGGGTCGTGATCATCAACGAGACGCTGGCGAACCGGTACTGGCCCGGTGAGGACCCCGTCGGTCAGCGGATGGCGTGGACGGGCGACGTGCTGCGGTTCACGCCGATCAGCGGCGACTGGCGCACGGTCGTCGGGGTGGTTGGCAACACCCAGGACGGCGGGCTGGATACGGAGCCGCGTCCCGTCGTCTTCATGCCCTTCACCCAGATGATGGCCATCGGCGGCGGGTTCGTCATCCGCGCCGACAGCAACATCGCGCGGCTGGCTCCGGCCGCCACGCGCGTGGTGAGGCGGATCGTCCCCACCGCGCTCATCGAGAACGTGATGACCGTCGCACAGATCAAGGACCAGAGCGTGGCCCCCCGGCGCGTCAACGCGGCCCTGGTATCGGCGTTCGGGCTTCTTGCGGTGATCATCGCCGCGGTGGGCATCGCGGGCGTGCTGGCATTCTCGGTGAGCGCCCGCACGAACGAGATCGGGATTCGGATGAGCCTTGGCGCGGACGGGGGCATGGTCCAGCGCATGATCCTGCGGGAGGGAGGAGCGCTCCTCGCGATCGGGACCGTGGTGGGCATCGCGGTCGCGTTCTTCGCGACCCGCGCAATCCGCGGACTCCTGTTCGGCGTGACGCCGAACGACCCGCTCACGCTCGTTGGCGTCGCGTTGATGATGGCGGCCATCGGCATCGTGGCCTGCTGGATTCCGGCGTCACGCGCGGCGCGGATCGACCCGGCCATCACGATGCGTTCCTAGGGAAGCGACCGGCTTCCGGCGGTCGACCACATCGTGGCGGCATCGGCGGTGCCGAAGCCCGGCGAGCCTTGGTGCGCCAATCGCCGGGCGGCGGCCGGCGCCTGACATCCAGGCGCCGCGCCATGACTCGTCAGGCAGGCGGGGCGTCGCGGTCCATCCGGTCGCGCAGCTTCTGGTACCCGTCCTTCAGGTCCTTCAGCCAGCCGCTCGTCCGCTCCCTCGCCTCGTCCATCGCGTCGTCGATCTGGTCGTCTGCCTTGTCGGCCCAGACGGCCGCGCGGGACCTCAGGTCGTCGAGCTTCGTGTCGAGCTCCGCCAGTTCATCCCGGAGCTCCGCCTTCCCGAGTGCCGCCTTCACCCGCAGTTCGTCACGCTCCCGCTGCAGGTCGTGCACCAGTTCGTCCATGCGCTCTTTCCATGTCGCCATGTGTCCCTCCCGGGGTTTGCACCGAAGGAATCTCAGCCGCCACCGTCCGCTGGCAGTCCCTGGATCTCCGTGAATCGTGCCGTCCACACCTGCATTCGCACCGGCGAGCCGGGCGTCTCACTCACGGTCGCCTGCAATCGGAAGCCCAGGCGTCGGGGAACTCCGGAACTTGGGGTGTTGCGCTCGTCACACCAGACCTCGACACACCCGAACCTCGGTACCCTCGCCGCCAGGCCAAGGACCGCGCGCGCCGCTTCGGTCACCAGTCCCTGACCAGCCGCATCGGCTCGCACCCAGTACCCGAGTTCGACGCGATCCGCATCAGCGAACTCGACGCGCCCGGTCTCCCGGCGAGGGAACAGACCTGCCTCGCCAAGGACGCGCCCGTCGAGCGCGAACGCGCCGAACCGCCAGTTCCGGTTCGCGTCGAAGTCTTCCGCGAAGCCCGCCAGCCGGGCTGCGAGGTCCGGGAGCGGCGCGGGAGCGACGACGCGCGCAGGCACCCACGCCAGCAACCAGTCGCGGTTCGCCTCCAGCACTGGCAACAACGCGTCGGCATCCGACGCCTGCCACGGCCGCAAGAGAAGCCGCGGCGTGGTCACCCTCCGCGGAAAAACCTCAACCGACGCAGCTCCGGCCACGAATCACTCCCGCCCGGTGTCCGTCACGCAGCGTTTCCCGGTATCACCGCGCTTCCGCATCGCCGCTGAGCCCACCGCACCATTCCCGCCATCCGGGTAGCAGGAACAGCCCAACCATCGCGAGGACATCATGCAGCCGTGCGAGCTCTGCGGGAACACGTATGACAAGTCGTTCGAGGTCAAGTCAGCCGACGGTTCCATCCACATCTTCGACAGCTTTGAATGCGCGATCCACGTACTGGCGCCGACGTGCAGTCATTGTGACTGCCGGATCATCGGGCACGGCATCGAGGCCGACGGGGATTTCTACTGCTGCGCCCACTGCGCCCGTCACAGCGGCGTCGAGGAAGTCGTCGATCGCGTCTGACGCGTGGCGGCTCAGACGACCGCTCCGAACAACCGCCCGACCAGGGCGGTCAGGGCCATCGCCAGCGCGCCCCAGAAGGTCACGCGCAATGCGCTGCGCAGGTGGTTGGAGCCACCGACGCGCGCTGCGAGGCTTCCCAGCAGCGCCAGGAACACCAGCGAGCTTGCCGAGACCGTCAGGATCGCCTTCTCGACAGGCACGAGCGCGGTCACGATGAGCGGCAACGCGGCGCCCGCCGCAAACGTCGCGGCCGAGGTCAGCGCCGCCTGCACCGGGCGGGCGGCGTGCACGGCGGAGAAGCCGAGTTCGTCGCGGGCGTGCGCTTCCAGCGCGTTGTGCGCGGTCAGCTCCTCGGCGACCTGCATGGCCAGGTCCGGGTTGAGGCCGCGCCTGGTATAAATGCGCTGCAACTCTTCCAGTTCCTGCTGCGGGTCTTCTTCCAGTTCGCGAAGCTCGCGCGCGATGTCCGCATGTTCGGTATCGGACTGGGAGCTGACCGAGACATACTCCCCCGCGGCCATCGACATGGCTCCCGCGACGAGGCCGGCGACACCGGCCAGGATGACCGCCCCGTGCGTGCTGTTCGCCGCCGCAACGCCGACCACGAGGCTGGCGGTCGAGACGATCCCGTCATTCGCGCCAAGGACCCCGGCCCGGAGCCAGCCGATGCGCTGGGTGTAGTGGTGGTCCGGGTTCCTCGAGTGCAGCATGCCGGTGGAGTCCTCTGGCAACGGGCGGGCGGGGAGTGTCGAGGTCATTGCACGGGTGGGCGAGAATATGGCGGGCGCGCCGAAGCGCGCCTACCGGCACGGGTCGGTGGGATGCTCACGGCACGATGCGGACCTGTGTCGCCGGGCGCCCGGCGACCAGCTTGGCGCTCTCCAGAACGGGTGCGCGCGGCAGGCCGGTCACGGCGAGGATGTCCTCCTCGTCGAGGGTCTCCCGCGCCAGGAGCGCCTCGGCCAGGGCATCCAGTTGGGCGCGGTACCGCTCGAGCAGCTTCACCGCCTGGTCGTGGCACTCACCGATGATTCGACGAACCTCCGCGTCGATGGTGCGCGACGTTTCCTCGCTGGCCATGCGCGGTTCGCTGTACCCGGGGACCGGGGCCAGGTAGGGATTCTCACGCGGGGCGAGTTGCACCATGCCCAGCTGGTCGCTCATGCCCCAGCGCGTGACCATGCTGCGCGCGAGCTCGGTGGCCTGCTCGATGTCGTTCTCGGCGCCGGTCGTCCTGGTGCCGTAGACCAGTTCTTCCGACGCGCGGCCCCCGAGCATCCCGGTGATCCGGGCCCTCAGGTAGGCCTCCGGGTAGTTGTAGCGGTCGCTGTCCGGGCGCTGGTAGGTGACGCCTAACGCCTGGCCCCGCGGGACGATCGACACGCGGTGCACCGGGTCGGCGCCGGGGACGACCAGTCCGAGGATGGCGTGCCCACCCTCGTGGTACGCGATCCGCTCGCGGTCGGCGAGGGTCAGGAGGAGCGGGCGCTCCGGGCCAAGGATGATCTTCTCGAGCGCGTCGAGGAAGTCCTTCTGGTGAACGGCATCCTGGTCGCGGCGCGCCGCGAGCAGCGCGCCCTCGTTCACCAGGTTCCGCAGGTCGGCGCCGGCCAGCCCGGGGGTCGATGCCGCCAGCTCGCCAAGCGTCACGTCGGGCGCGAGGGGCACGCGGCGGGTGTGGACCTTGAGGATCGCCTCGCGCCCCGTGCGATCCGGCAGGTTGACGACGACGCGGCGGTCGAACCGGCCAGGGCGGAGCAGGGCACGATCGAGCACGTCCGGCTGGTTCGTCGCCGCCAGGATGATGATCCCCTCGCGGCCGGTGAACCCGTCCATCTCGGCCAGGATCTGGTTCAGCGTCTGTTCCTGCTCGCTGGAGCCGCCCAGCGCGACCATGCCGCGGGCCCGGCCGATGGAGTCCAGCTCGTCGATGAAGATGATCGCCGGGGCGTGCTCGCGGGCCTGCTTGAAGAGGTCGCGGACCCGTGCCGCGCCCACGCCGACGATCATCTCCACGAACTCCGAACCGCTCATCGAGAAGAACGGCACGCCTGCCTCGCCGGCCACAGCGCGCGCGAGCAGTGTCTTTCCGGTTCCAGGCGCGCCGACCAGCAGCACCCCCTTCGGCGCGGTCCCACCCAGCCGCGTGTACTTGTTCGGGTCCTTGAGGAAGTCCACCACCTCGACCAGTTCGTTCTCCGCTTCGTCGATCCCGGCGACATCCTCGAACGTGACCTTGATGTCCTTCTCCGTATCGAACCGGCGCGCCGTGCTCTTCCCGATGCCGAAGAGTCCCGCGCCGCCCATGCCGCCGGCCTTCGCCGCGCGCCGGAAGAACCAGACGTACATCCCGATGAGCAGGAGGGCCGGGGCGAAGCTGAAGAGCAGGCTCCAGACGCTGTTGACCTGGATCGGCTCGGCGCTGATCTCGACGCCATTGGCGACGAGCAGGGCCTCGAGCCCGGGATCGACGAACGCCGGCAGCGTGGTGGAGAAGGTCGTGATGGAGCGCGGCTGCGCGGTCGAGTCGCTGGACGAGCGATAACTGATCGCCCGCTCGAAGCGCCCGGTGATACTTTCACCGCGGCTGTAGATCCGCGCGACGTTCCCCTTCGTGACTTCCTGCTTGAAGAGCGTGTACGGGATCTTCCGCGTATCGGGCGCGGGGAAGAAAATCCGCATCAGCGCATAGTTCGCGACCAGGATGGCGATGAAGAGCAGCCACGAGCGTCGCGGCGGCATGGCCCTGGGCCCGCCGTTCGCCTCCGTCGGCTTGCGATTCGCGCCCGAGTCCTGCGGCGAAGTCGTCATCGGCCACCTCGTTGAGGGGCCCCGGCGCCGGTCCCGGCGTTCAGGGCGATGCCCCCGGAACGTACGCTCGCGGGGAGGGGACTGGAGGACCGTCCTGCCAACGCCCCCGGGGTGTAGGGGGTTTCCCGCCATCCATCGATCTACCCGGTTCCCCGCCGTCCGGCCAGTCGTGCCGGGCCCGGCGCAGCGCCATGGCGTTAGGCATGGAGCGGGAGGGCCCGGCCCCCGTTGCCCGGGTCTCCCCCGCCAGGGGCGAATATCAGCCATCTGCCGGTGGTTATTCGGTGGTCCACCGGCGATCTTTCGTATCGCAGGGCGGCGCATCGGGCCGGTCGTCCGGCGGTACCCAGGCCGGCCCTCTGCCCAAGGCACTGATGGCCAGCAATGGCGTTGCACCGGACCTGCTGTCCCCTCCACCCGGTGAACCGACCGCGGGCGCGGGGCCGTCGCCGCGATCGGCGGCTCATGAACACGATATCCTGACCACCGCCGAGGGCTCGAATCGCCTCGGGACGTTCGTGGACTTCATGCGGGCAGCCGGCCTGGCGAACCTGCTGCTCGGCGACGGTCCCTACACCGTCTTCGCCCCCACCGACCGGGCGTTCGGGAAGATGACGTTAGGCGCGCGCGACGCGCTGCTGGCAGACCGGGACCGGTTGGGCCGCGTCATGCGCGGCCACATCGTCCCGGGTCGGGTCGGGACGCCGGGCGGAGACGCCCCGGCGCCGGTCACGACGATCGATGGTGCCACCCTGTACATCACCTTCAACGCGGGCTCGTACCACGTCAGCCATGCCCGCCTGGTCCAGACCAGCATCCCGGCGTCGAATGGCGTCCTGCACGCCATCGACGCGGTGCTGCTGGCGCACTGAATACCCGGCTCACCTGGCCGGCATGCACACTCACCCCTGAATGGGAGAGCCATGAAGAATCCTGCTGCCCGACCGAATGGCGCACCGCTGCCGCCGGCGCCGGACAACACCCCCAAGGTACGCCTCGGCAAGGCCGACACGCCGGAAGAGTCGCCGTACGCCGAGTCCCTGCTGGAAATGTGTGGCGCCACGCCACGACTCCAGGCGTTCACCTCCGCGATCGATGCCGCCGGCCTCGCCGACCTGCTCAAGGGTGATGGCCCGATGACGATCTTCGCCCCGACCGATCGTGCCTTCGAGAAGATCCCGGGGGATGAGCTGGCCGTGCTGCTCGGCGACAAGGTCCGGCTCGCGGACCTCATTCGCCATCACGTGGTCGATGGCCGGGTGAAGGCGCCGCGGATCAAGAAGCCGCGGAACGTCACGCCGCAGTTCGGGAACGAGCTGAAGCTGACCGCTTCCACGGGCGCCTTTCACGTGGATGAGGCCCGCATCGTGAAGACGAATATCCGCGCCTGGAATGGCGTGATTCACGCGATCGATACCGTGCTCGACCCCGGCTGAACCGAGTTGGTATGAGCCCCCAAAGCGCCCCCCGTCGAGTCCCGGCGAGGGGCGCTTCGGTTATGGCCCAGCCCCCAGCCACCAGCCCCAGCCCCAGCACGTCGCTGCAGCCCCAGCCAAGCAGCAATCACCACGCAGCCATCCCGCAAGCAGTGCCAACTTAGTTCCTCCCCCCCGTGTCCAACCCTCGCCCCTCAGACAGCCGCCCGTTCGGTTCGTCCCACCCGAGTCGCCCGGCGCCTCCTCCCTCCCGTTGATTGCATGCGAATCCGATACCGCCCAAGCCGTTGCCGCTCACGACCCCGGACGCCCCCTTCACGTCGTCGCCCGCGTTCACGCTGAGCATCTCCGCCACCCCGACACCGGGCCGGCGCGCGATGCGTTTTCGCGCGGCCGCGCTGGTCCTGACCGCCTGGACCGTCTACGGACTCGTCCATGCGGCCTACTGGATCACGACCTCGGTTTCCCGCGAGAACTGGTCGTGGATGCTGGTCAGCGCCCTCATCATGGCCTGGACGTGGGCCGCGCTGACCCCGCTCCTGTTCGCGCTGGCCCGGGTGGCCGACCCGGCCCGGATCGGCTGGGCACGGTCACTGGCGGCGCACCTGTTCGCGCTGACCGTGGTGGCGCTGACCATGGGCGCGCTGCGACTCGCGCTCATCATGGCATTCTCTCCGTCCATGACGGAGGGCTGGCGCGTGCAGTTCGCCGCGGAACTCTGGCCGCGCGCCATCTTCTGGGCCGACGTCAACCTGTTCACGTACCTCGCCGTCGTCCTCACCGGGCGGGCGCTGGCCTCGCACCGGCGCTACCTCGACCGCACGCTGCGGACCCACGTCCTGGAGACGCAACTGGCGCGGGCCCAGCTCCACTTCCTCGAGCTGCAGCTCCAGCCGCACTTCCTGTTCAACTCGCTCAACGCGATCCAGGAGCTGGCCCACGAGGCGCCTAACGCCGCGGAACGGATGCTGCGCCGGCTGCACGCCCTGCTGGCGCGCTCGCTCGAGCGGGCCGGGCAGGACGAGCACTCGCTGGCCGACGAGCTGTCGGCGCTGGAGCCGTACATCGACATCCAGCGCACGCGCTTCGAGTGGCTGGCCGTGGGGATCCACGTCAACGCCGACACCCGCGCGGCGATGGTGCCACACCTCATCCTGCAGCCGCTGGTGGAGAACGCGATCCGACACGGGCTGGCGGTACGCCAGGGGCCGGGCCACATCGAGGTGTTCGCCGAGCGCCGGGGCGACCGGCTCGTCATGCAGGTCCGCGACGATGGCGTCGGGCTGTCCGTCAAGGCGGCGGGTGGCCGGTCCGGCATCGGGCTGCGGAACGCCAGCGAGCGGCTCCGCCAGCTGTACGGCAAGGATCACCGCTTCGAGCTGCGCCCGCGCGAGAACGGGGGCGTGATCGTCGAGATCGACATCCCGTTCCGGAACCAGCCGTCCACGGCGCCGGCGCCGTCGTGGACCGAGAAGCCGCGCTCGCGCGAGGTGATGCCGGAAGTCACGGTGGAGGAAGTGTCGGCCTGGCGCACCGGGGAGTTCGCGGCCGCCGTGCTGCCGACGCCCGTGTCCTCTCGGCCGCCGCTCGGGATGGACCGCCCGCGACACGTCCCGCCCGCCGACCCGGCCCGCGAGACCCGGGAGTCGGAGCCGTTGATCGCCGCCGTCGAGCGCGAGCACGAGCCGTCGGCGCCGTTGCCGATCCGGAGCAGCACGTGGCTGCTGCTGGTGGCCCTCTGGCTCGGCACCGCGGGCCTCTGGACGGTGCAGATGCACGGGTACATCTGGCTCACCGATGCGGGGGCCCGGTTCTGGGACTGGAACATCGTCCGCCTGCAGGTGGCGGGCGCAGTGTACTGGACGGTGGCATCGTCAGGGGTCCTGGCCCTCGCGCGCCGGTTCCGCCTCTACGGCCGTCGCGCCGCCCCGCACCTCGCGCTCCACCTCGGCGTCGCCGTCCTGGTGTCCTTCGGGTTCCTGTGGGTGCTCCAGACGAGCGGGCTCAACTCGGGACCCATCCTGAACGAGTTCAACGTCAACCCGCTCACCGGGAACTTTTTCCTCTACTTCGGGCTCCTGGCCTGGTCGCACTCGCGAGACTTCGCCGCGTGGTACCGTGCCCGCGAGCTGGCGTCGGCGGAACTCACGTCGGAGATCGCCCGGTCCCGCTTCCAGGCCCTCTGCGTCCAGGTGCGCCCGCAGTTCGTCCTCGGCACCCTGGACCTGCTGGCCCGGCTGGTGCACATGGATGTCCCGCGGGCCGACCGGCTGATCGTGCGCCTCGCCGACGTCCTCCGCCTGACGCTGGACACCGCTGCCCTGCGTTCGACGACGCTGCAGGACGAGCTCGACCTCGTCAACGCGAGCGTGGAAGCGCACCGCCTCGGGATCCGCCCCGGCGTGACGCTCCTGACCGACGTGCCCCAGGATACCCTCGGAACGCCGCTCCCCGCGCGCCTGCTGACTACCCTGGTGGACGACCTCCTGGCCGCGGATTCCGAGGGACAATCGGGCGCGGTGCCGCTGCTCGAGGTGCACATCAGCGCCGAACGGGGGATCGACGCGACACGAATCCGTGTCCGCGGCGTAAGTGCAGGACCGGCCGCCGAGGGCGGCCTGCACGACTGGTGGCGGCGGAAGAGCGCCGCCGAGGCGGCCGTGGCCGACGCCGGCCCGCTCGTGACCGTCGCATTCCCGGACCGCGCCACCGCGGTCCTGATCGTGGCTGACAACCCACCGGCCGCGCGGGTCGAACCCGCCGCCGCCTGACGAGGAGACGCAATGCCGATGCGCGTGCTGATCGTTGATGACGAGCCCATCGCCCGCCGCCGGATCAGCCGGCTGCTCAAGCTCGAGGACGACGTCGAGGTGGTGAACGAGGTGGGCAGCGGCACCGACGCGGTCGCCGCCATCCGGGAACAGCGCCCCGACCTCGTCTTCCTCGACGTCCAGATGCCGGACCTCGACGGGTTCGGCGTGGTCTCGGCGTTAGGCGAGCCCGAGGCGATGCCGGCGATCGTCTTCGTCACGGCGTACAACGAGTACGCGGTGAAGGCGTTCGACGTGAACGCGGTCGACTACGTGCTCAAGCCGTTCGACGGCGAGCGGTTCCGGTCCGCGTTCCAGCGGGCCCGCACCACCCTCGAGCAGAAGAACTCGGCCGAGGCGGGCCGGCGCATCAAGGCCTTGCTGGAGGAAGTCCTCGGCGAGCAGCGCGCCCAGGCCCTGGCGACCGCCGGCGCGACCGGCGTTCCCGCCGCGGCGCAGGTGACGAATGTCCCCCGCGCGCGGTACCTGGACCGGCTGATGGTGAAGCACGATGGGCGCGTGTTCTTCGTGAAGGTGGCGGACGTCGACTGGTTCGAGGCGTCGGGGAACTACGTGCGGGTGCACGTCGGCCGCGTGTCGCACCTGATCCGGGAGACGATGCACGGCATCGAGGCCCAGCTCGACCCGAACCTCTTCGCCCGCATCCACCGGGCCGTGATCGTGAACATGGACCGGATCCGGGAATTGCAGCCGTGGTTCGCCGGCGACTATATCGTGATCCTCCGCGACGGCCGGCAGCTGAAGCTGAGCCGGACGTATCGCGAAGCATTGCAGTCCCGAATGCATCGATTGGCGTAACGGGAGTCGGAATCCCGATTCCCGCTTCCCCATTCTCGCTTCCCGATCCCCAAGGTCGCAGTGCCGAGTCACGAGTCACGAATCACGATTCACCTCGGGCGGGCCGCACTACTCTTCCTGTGCGCGCCCGCCCTGCTCAACGCCCAGACCCTGGAGCACCGCCTCCAGTCCCGCCTCGACTCTGCCCATCGCGCCGGACGGTTTGCCGGCGCCCAGCTCGGCGTGGCGTTGCCGGACGGGTCCACGCTGGCGCTGGCCGTCGGCATGGCCGACACCGCCCGCGGCGAGCCGATGACCACGAAGCACCTGCTCCTGCAGGGCAGCGTGGGCAAGACCTATGCCTCGGCGGTCGCGATGCAGCTCGTCCACGAGGGCCGGTTCTCGCTCGACGACCCGATCGCGAAGTACCTCGGGAGCGAGCCATGGTTCGGCCGGCTGCCTAACGCCCAGGCGATCACCGTGCGGCAGCTCATGAACCATACGAGCGGCCTGGTGCGGTACGAGTTCAACGAGCAGTTCACCGCCGACCTCACCGCGTCCCCCGACCGGGTCTGGACGCCGCGGGAACTGGTCTCGTACATCCTCGGCACCGCCGCGCCGTTCGCGGCGGGGCAGGGGTGGGACTACTCCGACACGAACTACATCGTGCTCGGGATGATCATGGAGAAGGTGACCGGGCGCGCGTACTACGACCTGGCGCGGGAGCGGGTGCTGCGTCCCGCCGGCCTCACGGCCACCGTGCCGAGCGATGCCCGGGTGATCCGCGGCCTGGCCAACGGGTATGCCGGGCCCAACAACCCGTTCGGCGGCTCGGACGCCATGCTGGTGGATGGGCGGATGGTGATCAATCCGCAGTTCGAGTGGACCGGCGGCGGCATGGCGTCGACCGCCGAGGATCTGGCGCGGTGGGGGAAGCGGCTCTACGACGGTGGGGCGTTCGACCCGTCGATGCTGCCCCGCCTGCTCGACGGCGTTCCCGCCCGGCTTGGCCAGAACACGAAGTACGGGCTCGGCGTGATCATCAGGGAAACACCGTCAGGCACGCTCTATGGGCACAGCGGCTTCTTCCCCGGCTACCAGGCGGAAATGCTGTACCTGCCGCAGCAGAAGGCGGCGGTGGCGTTCCAGGTGAACTCCAGCGTGCCTGGGGCGATGGGGCGGGGGATGTCGCCCGGGCGGTTCGCCATCGAGATCGCGGGCATCGTGGCGGAGGAGCTGGCGAAGAAGTGGTAGCCGAGGCTGGAGGCTCGAGGCTCGAGGCTCGAGGCTCGAGGGCTGGAGGCTGGAGGGGAGAGAGCCGAGTGGGCCCTGGCCATCGATGCTGCTGTTTGCCTCTCTCGTTCCACCGACTCCGAAGATGCGATGCGGCGCAGACTGCGCGGCGAAACACTCTCAGCGCCAGAGTGCGTGGATCTGGGACACTCCCACTTCGTGCAGTTCCAATACGGAAAGAAGCTGGCCGGTTGCGAGATCGACCGTTCGCAAGACAGATCGCTCGAGAGGAATGAACGGATTCGAGTGGCCAGTCAGGACAAAGGCGCGAGTGCCGTCGGGCGACACCACGAGGTCTTCGATGTGAGTCGGGACGCCCTCATCGATCGCGTGATCCAGCGAGATCGAGCGCCTGAACGTCAGGCTGGGCGCGTACTCGGACAGGCCGAGGTGCGGTTGAGCAATGTCCTGGATGAAGACTGAAGCGCCGTTGCCGCTCAGTGCGAGGAAGTAGTCGGTCGTGACTGCCGTACGTGCCACCACTCCGCCATTCACCAGGTCGACCTTGCCGAGTTCTGTGTCGGTGATGTAGTAGGCCGCAGACTCGTCTGGCGTGAGCACTGCTTTTCGCACGCTGGCCGGAACCGCGACGGCATCCAGCAATTCCAGATCCTCTGAATAGAATGCGATGGCCGGGCCGGTCATTGGCGGCGAGGACAGGACGGCAATCGTTCCCGGGGGATACCGGACGCCGGCCAGCGTGCGGAGTAGTCGGCCATTCAGCCCTGTGGGGAGATAGTGAGTGATCTCGCCACTCGGAATTCCAATCGCCGCGATTCCTAGCGTATCGTTCCGCGAAACAGGGTAGACAAAGGCTCGCCGCTCGTCTCTCGAGACCCAGACCGCACCGGGCACCCAGGGCTTGTAGTCACCAACCTGGCTCGGAACGGACCACTCCCATTGAACGCTTCCGCTCCTGACGTTGATGGTCGCCAGGATCGGTCCGTTCTCGCCGTAACCTCCGACAGCGAGAACGTCGGACTCCGGACTCATGCTGGTGAGCGCCTGGTTGCCAATAACGGGCCCTATCTCCCCGAGTCGCGCGCTGGACGCCGGGTCTACCACGATCGTTCGCTGCTTTCCAGGCGGCGGGCCGTAGGAGCCGGTCAGCACGAGACAATCTCCAATCGGGCACTTCACTGGCGGATCAGTTACTGCCTGCGTTGGCGCGTCACACGACAGCATGGACAACGCGGCGACAAGCAGCAACCGTCGGACCGGGGACAGGGGCTCGGGTGAGCGTGGTGAGCCGCGCAGCAGTGCCGCGTCACGAGTCACGAAGTCATGAATCATGATTCAAGAAACTCCTGCCCCTCGGGTCGCGTACTATCTTAGGTAACCACCGCACGCTCTGGAGCGCATCGAAATGTCCCTGATCAAGTTCCTCCTCTTCGGCCTGCTGGCGATGTTCGTGCTGCTGCCCGCGGCGGGGATCCTGATGCTGGTCGGCCTGCCGGTGTTCGTCGTGCTGGCCGTCGTGGGAGTGCCCGTGCTGGGGCTGCTGATGCTGGTCGGGCTTCCCCTCGTCGCGGTCTTCGTGGTCTGCATGGTCGCGCTGGGTCTGGTCTTCGGGACGCTCGGCCTCGTGGTCGGCCTTGGACTGGCCGCGCTGAAGATCGCCTTCTTTATCGCGCTGCCCGTCTTCGTGATTTCCTGGCTGGTGAGCCGGGCCGCAGGTCGGAAGCCGGCCGAACGCGCGACGTTCTAGGCTCCGGGGATGGGGACCACGGGCGGGGCGAATCGCGTGATTCGCCCCGTCTTCGTTTCCCGCAACGTTCAGCTCGGGCTGCAGTGCATCCGGATGCGGACTTCCAGGAGCGGCTGCCCGGCGCGCCCCACGACGCTGGTGCCCGGGGCGATCGGGGACGCGCGAACGTAGACCCGTCCGCGTCCTTCTCCCGGGATGGGGAACGTCACCGTGCTCCCGGGTGCAACCTCGCCGATGATCGTGTCCCCCCTGCCGTCCACGTAGTGGACGTCGTAGGGGAGCGGACGCGGGTTGGCCACCGTCACCAGAACCCGACCGGGGCAGTCGGTGGCTGGGTTGGCTGAGGTCCGGGCCGGTTGGGACGCGCAGCCGGCGAGCGCCACGAGCGTGAGCGGGAGTACGCCTGGGATTCGCACGGTTCGCCGGTCCGGGTTGCAGTCGAACTGATGGGTACGCCGGAGTGCGGGCGGGGGTCCGGTGGGATCGAAAGGTTGGAGGTTGGAGGTCGGAGGTCGGAGGTCGCGGGATTCTGGCGGTTCAGGGATAGCGCCCGTATCCCGGGGGTCGGGCGTGGGCGTCCCAGAAGTGGCCATTGATCGAGCCGTGGGACATGAGCACGGCGAACTGGCCCCAGATGCAGTAACCGCCGCCGGGGAGGGGCGTGCGATCGGCGCCGCAGGGACCCACCCAGGCGAATTTGTAGTGCCAGACTTCGCCTGAACCTCCGCGCACGCGTCCGTTCCAGTGGTTGGCCGACCACGCCGCGTACGGGGGATTGGCCCAGCCCTCGGCGTTGCCGCGGGCCCATTCGCGGTTCCACTTGATCACCAGGTGATCCCGGGCGAAGAAGGGGCTGCCGAGGTAGAGGCCATCGAGGACGCGGTCGGCGCCGTCCGCGGGCCCGTTGAAGCTCCCCGCGCCCTCGTTGTAGCCGTACTGGTCGTAGCCGAAAGTGGGTTCACCGAGCTTGCCGGCGAGGGGGGCCAGGGGACTGGTGCTGTCAGCGCAGGCCAGCGCGGCGGCGAGCAGGGGAACAGCGGCGGCCATGCTGAGTCTTCGCGTCATACGGCAAGCCTCGATGGGCGGCGGTGTCGCACGTTCGAGGGGCAGCTGGTGGGAGGGCAAGGGGGAAGCTCACATTTCCGGCTGAGACTGCGCTCGGCTCGGTTCCGTTCGGGGGAAGGGGCCAGTACATTCTGCTTCCTGTCGTTGCTCTGACCTTCGGGTGGGGACGGGAAGGCAGGATCCGGTTTGTACGGGACGTAGCGCAGTCCGGTAGCGCACCTGAATGGGGTTCAGGGGGTCGCGGGTTCAAATCCCGCCGTCCCGACTTGACGCAAGAAGGAGCGGCTGGGCGCCAACGTGCCCAGCCGCTTTCGCGTCCGGATCACAAGGCGCCCGCGCCTTGACCTGGGGTGATATCTATGCGCATACTTCGTGTCTAGACATACGCATAGCCACCCAGACTGATGACCAGACCTTTCCGGGGATCGCAGAAGAAGGGCGCCCACGCGATCGGGCAAGCGCAAAAGAAGGCCCGGCGTCGGCCCACCAACCTGTCGCTCGACCCTGACGCGGTCGCGCGGGGTGAGCGCTACGGGGAACGACATGGCACGAGCCTCTCCCAGCTCGTGACCAGCTTCCTGCACTCGCTCCCCGCCGAGGGCGAGCCGGTCTCCCGCGAGAGCCTGGCGCCACCTGTGCGCCGGCTTGTCGGCTTGGTCCGAGAAAGCGACGATTCGTCCTACAAGGCCCACCTCGTGAAGAAGTACGGATCGAGATAGCCGATGACTCCGGCACGGCACAGTCGCCCGTCGCTCGTCGTCGATACGAATGTCATCCTCGATGTCATCCTCGACCGCGCGCCATGGGCGAACGAGGGTGCGTTGGTTCTCGATGCGACCGCGCGCGGCGCTGCGCGCGGGTTCGTCGCGTCGCATGCGGTGACGACGGTCCACTATCTCGTCACCCGCGCACTCGGCCGCGGGCCGGCGAACACGGCGGTCAGCGACCTGCTCGAGGTCCTCGACGTCGTTCCGCTCGGGTCGTCTGACTTCCATCGCGCCCAAGCCCTCGGGCTGGGTGACTTTGAGGACGCCGTTCAGGTAGCAGCGTACCTCAAGGTCGATGCCACCTATCTGGTAACGCGGAACGCGAAGGACTACCGAGGCGCTCCAATCGAGATCCTGAGCCCGGGCGAAGTCCTCGGAATCCTCGGACGCTCGGCGAAGGAACGTTGAGCGCGCATCCGCACCGCCCACGCGGGGTCCCCCGTGCCTGTGGCGCCGTTGTCGCTCCACCAGAAAACGTCTACTGCGCACTGAACCGCGGGAAAGAGTAGTCGACCGCACTTCGTAAAACGGTCAACAAACGGTCAACCGCTCGGCAAAGTCTTAAGTCACATTCAGTTAGCAGTCACGGCTCGCGCCCTCGAAGCGATGTCGATTTCCGGGTCCCTCGTTCGACGCCTGTACAGAGCCACACAACAGGTTTCTACTCTCAACTCGAGCCTCCAATGAAATACCTCACCTTCGTCAAAGGCCCCGAAATCCCGATGGACAAGATCCCGCCGGCGATGTTCGCGGTGATGGACCAGTACACCGCCGAACAGGCGAAGAAGGGCGTGTTCCTCTCCGGCGGCGGCCTCGCGCCGAGTGCGCAGTCGTTTCGGGTCGCGATCCGCGACGGGAAGCTCGTCGTCACCGACGGCCCGTTCACCGAATCGAAAGAGGTGATCGGCGGCTGGGCCTTCGTCTCGCACAACTCTCACGAAGACGCGCTTGCCGCCGCGAAGGAGTTCATGGAGCTGCACATCAAGCACTGGCCCGGTTGGGAAGGCACCTGCGAAGTGCGGCCCCTCATGGACTATCCGGACCAGTAAGTCGTGACCGCGGCATTGGGCGACACCTCCGTCGAGCTGGTCACGGCATGTCCTGAGAGGATCGGCGAGTTACCTTGACGTCGAAAGCCAACACCCTTACCTCAGTTAAGGATCAATCATGGAGATAAGGTGAAGCCGTCCACCGTGACCACCAAGGGACAGATCACCATTCCGAAGGTGGTCAGGAAGCGGCTGCACCTCGAGCCGGGCGACAGGGTGTATTTCGACGTCCGGGACGACGGGTCGGTGGTCATGGTCGCGTGCAATGAGCCTGTCGAGAACCTGTTCGGGATGCTCAGGCAGAAGGCTGGAACGCGGCCCATGACCATTGAAGGGATGAACCCGGCCAGCCTGAGCGATCGCGATCGGTGATCGCACTCGATACCGGCGCCTCGTGCGCCTCATCGTGCAGGACGACGAGGCGCAGGCTCGAGCGATCGCAGGCCCGTTCGATCCCACCCTCAAGGGCGAAATCGGATTCTGGATTCTGACCTAGCGGCTGGCGCCCTGGGCCGGGGCTTTACGAGTTTCGAAGCGCTGTCATCGGACTCACCCGGCTCGCCCGCATTGCCGGACCCACCGCCGCGGCAACTGCCACGAGAAGCAGCACGACGGCCGCGCCGAGCAGCGTGCCAGCGTCTCTGGGCGATGTCTCGAACAGCATCGACCGCAGCACCGGTCCCACCATCAACGCCACCGCAATCCCGGCGCCCGTGCCGACGGCCGTCATGCGGAGCGCGTCGCGCACCACGAGCATCGCCATGCCACGCGCGGATCCGCCGAGGGCGAGCCTAACGCCGAGTTCCTGCGTGCGCTGCGACACGAGGTAGGAGATCACTGCGAACAGGCCGACGGCCGCGATCCCCAGCGCGATCACGCCGAACAGCGAGAACAGGCTCGCTCCCAGCCGCCACGACCGCAACTGCGGGTCGATCAGCTCCTGGTACGGCTTCACGGCCGCGTACACGGGAACCTGGCTCGAGCTGTGGATCATCCGCTGGACCGAAGCCGCGAGCCGGGCGGGGTCCCCGGTGACGCGCACCAGCATCGCGTGCACGGTGGGCGCGTCGGCGAACGGCATCTCCGGCGACTGCGCGAAGGGCACGTAATACTGCATCAGCCGGGCCTCGCTGCCCTCGGTGCGCAGGGAACGCGCGCGCGAGTCACGCACGACGCCCACGACCTCCCGGCACGGCAGCAGGGCGGCGGCGCTCATGGGATCGCCGAGGCTGGGATCACCCATCCCCGCGCGGATGCACCGGCCTACGGCACTCCGGTCGGGCCAGACCTTCCGCGCCATGGTCTCGTTCACCAGCGCGACCAGCGGAGCGCCGCGGACGTCGGCGTCGGTGAACAGCCGCCCCTCGCGGAGCTGGACGTCCATCATCGCGAGGTAGTCCGGCGTGGCAGAGTACAGGATGGGCAACTGCTCCACGTTGGGTGGCGGGAGCTGGTAACCGGGAATGTTCACGGGCGGGATGTAATGCGAGGCGAAGGGCATTCCCTGGGTCACCGTCGCCCCGGTGACCCCCGGTACGGTCCGCACCCGCGCCACGGCGTCCTCGTACGCCCGGTCCCGCTCGCGACCGCCTGACGCACCAAGAAAGTCGATGGTGACGTAGAGCAGCCGGGCGGTCGAGAACCCCAGGTCCTGCGCCTGGACGCGCTGCATGCTGCGGACGAAGAGCCCGGCCCCCACCAGCAGCACGGTGCATAACGCGACCTGGAAGCCCACCAGCGCGTACTGGACGACGAACCGGCTCGAGCTTCCATGACCGCCGCCGGCGCGCAGGTCGCCCGAGAGGCTGCGATGGCGCCACTGGGCGAGGGGGCTCAGGCCGGCGAGCACGCCGGCGCCCAGTGCGGCGACCACCGCCACCATCAGCACGCGCGTGTCGACGACGGTCTCCGTCGGCGCCAGCCCGGGCAGGAGCCACACGCGCACCAGGTCACCCAGCCACCGCGACAGGACCAGGCCGACGAGCGCTCCTGCGAGCGCGAGCGTCACGCTCTCGACGAGCGACTGCCTCGCGAGCAGCCCGGCGCGTGCCCCGAGCGCGATGCGCACCGCAATCTCGTTGCGCCGCCGCGCCGCGCGGAGCAGCAACAGCGTCCCGGCGTTCGCCGTCGCCATGAGCAGGACCGCGAACGCGACCGCAACCGACCACAGGGCGATGCGCGCCTGCTGGCTCAGGCGCGACGACGAAGCCCCGACCAGCGGCAGGACCGCGACCCCCAGCAATCGCTCGTCCGGGTAGCGCTCCACGGTTCCACGGATGGCCGCGGCCACGGTCGCCCCAGCCGCGGACGGCGTGACACCAGGTCGGAGGCGGGCAACGAGGGACACGATGTTCAGTCCGGTATGCGCCCACCAACCGGCTCCACGCGAGCGGAACGCTGTCGTGAGGGGAACGTACAGGTCGGTTGCCGCCAGCTCGATGCCGTTGAATCCACGCGCGGTCACGCCAACGATCGTGAGCACCTGGCCGTCGACCACCAGTTCGGTGCCGAGCGCACCGGGGTCACCGGAGAACCGCCGCTGCCAGAACGCGTGGCTGAGCACCACCACGTCGTTGCCGGCGGGCAGCGCATCGTCACCGGTCCCGAAGAGACGCCCCGCAGCCGCCCGCGCGCCCAGGGTGGTGAAGTACGCGCCGCCGGCCTGGACGACGGCGACCTGCTCGAGGTCCGTGCCTCGGCCGAGTGTGACGGTGTCGGCGCGGAATGCCGCGACGCCATCGAACACGGTGGTCGCCGCGGCGGTCACCTCGAAGACCGGATAGGAAGTGGTGAGGTACGTGAACGGCTCGCCGTCGCCGCCGGCCATGCTGAGCCCCACGCGGGCCACCCGGTCGGCGGCCGCGATGCCTGGTGGGGGTGCCAGCAGCAGCCGGTTCACCAGGCCGAACATCGCCGCCGCCGACCCGATGGCGAGCGCGAAATTGAGGACGACGCCTGACGCGAAGCCCGGCTCGCGCCGGAACGAGCGGAACGCGAAGCGCAGGTCGTGCGCGATCACTGCGGGCGCTGCCTGACGAGCTTGAACGTTCCGACTGGCGATCGACCGTTTCCCTGGGGCCAATCCTTGAGCGCCAAGGTGCCGGCGAGGGTGTCGGTGCCGATCAGCTTCGCCGAGTACACCCAGGACCCGCCGCCACTGTTGGAGTGTTTCCACGACAAGGTGCCATTGGCGAGCATCATGCCGTCGAAGGGTCCGCGGCTGTTGTCCGGCAACACCTGATACCCGGCGTATGACCCGCTGCTGTCGGCCTCGAAGACCATCGTTGTGGGCGCATTGATCTCGGGCTCGACACCGTCGCTGATGATGCGGGTGCCCTGCCAGACACCAGCGAACGGGACGCGGCGGTTCATCGGCGTTCCTGTCGGAGGTGCAGGTGGTGGACCGCCGGGGCTCCGCCGCCGTTCCTGGGCGTCGGCCGAAGTGGATGCACCGAGGATCAGCATCGTGAGCAGGACGAGGCCGCGCGCAACGGAGTGTCGCTTCATTGAGTCCTCCGGGACCTGTGGATTGGGCGAACAGATCGCGAGGCAGCGGCTGGTCCACCATCCCTGTGGGGACAGATCGACCGACCGTGGGGACGGGCGTGCTGGCGGTGGGGGGCGCGATGGCGTTACCAGTTCGTTCGGTCGCAAACGCCCATGGTCCCCACGCCCGGAATCCAGCTCGTTCGCCCGTCGCGGGGCGTCATCCTCGCGATCGGGGCGGTCGTGCTGGCGCTCATCGTGATCGGCTTTGTGGTCACGCTCGGCCAGCCGGCACCCGTTGCGGGACGCGGGCAGTCGCTCATGCGGATTCCCGCGCCGCCCTCGGACCTGGGGACGCTGCTGCGCCGGCTCGGTGTGGGTTCGGTCGCCTGGTATGCGTGCGCGCTCGCCATTCCGCCGCTCTGGTGGCTGGCGTACCGATTCCCGCTGACCGGTCCGCACGCGGCGCGCGCGTTGTCGCTGCACCTGTCGGCGGTCCTGGCCATGATCGGCGCGGCATCGGTTGCGCACTATGTGCGCGCGTACGGTGGGTCGCCTGTCGCGCCGGCGTTCCTGGGCTTCCTGCCGGTGGCGCTGGCATCGAATGCGGTCCCACTGCTCGCGGTGGCTGCCGTCGTACACGGGCTCGAAGCCCGTCGGCGGGCGGTGCGGAGTGCGCTCGAGACACAGCGCCTGCGCGCCGAACTCGCCGATTCACGCCTGGCGGCGGTGACGGCCCAACTCCAGCCACACTTCCTGTTCAACACGCTCCAGAGCATCTCGACCCTGATCCATCGCGATCCGATGGCCGCCGACGCCATGCTGGTCAAGCTGTCGGACCTGCTGCGCGAAGTGCTGCGACGCTCGCAGAGCGGGCTCGTCCCGCTGGACGACGAGATCCACATGACGGAGACGTACCTCGACCTCGCGCGGATCCGGTTCGGGGACCGGCTGCGGGTGGTGCTCGACATCGAGGTCGCAACGCGCCGCGCGCTGGTGCCGGTCCTCCTCCTGCAGCCGCTGGTGGAGAACGCGTTGAAGCACGGCGTCGGGCGCATCGCGGCCGGGGGCTCGGTGGGCGTGTCGTCGCATCGCGTGGACGGCCACCTCGCGCTCACGGTCTGGGACGACGGCGCGGGCCTCGACCGCGCGGTGCCTGACGAGAGCACCGGCCTGGGGAACACCCGGGAGCGCCTCCGTCATGCGTTCGGCGACGACCAGGCGCTGACGCTGCGTCCCCGGCCCGCCGGCGGCGTCGAGGTCTCGATCCGCGTGCCGCTCCGATTCGCCGCGGCGGGACCGTCATGACGAACGTTCGCGTGATCGTCGTGGACGATGAGGCACTGGCGAGGGAGCGGATCAGCGCGCTCGTCCGGGCAACGCCGCGCCTGACGCTGCTCGGGGAGGCGTCCAACGGGCTGGAGGCGCTGGACCTGATCGAGTCGCTCGCGCCGGACCTGGTGCTGCTCGACGTGGACATGCCCGAACTGAGCGGGTTCGACGTCGTCGCCTCACGCGGCGACGCAGCGGCGCCGGGCTTCGTGTTCATCACCGCGTACGATGAGTACGCGATCCGGGCCTTCGAGGTCGATGCGGTCGACTACCTGCTGAAGCCGGTCAGTGCCGAGCGGTTTGCGGTGACGGTCGACCGGGCGCTGGCGCGGCTGGGGAGTGCGGCGGTGGCGCCGATGCGCGTGGCGCGCGCCATGGCGGCCCGGAGCGGCTACCGGACGCGGTTCGTCGTGCGCCGTGGTTCACGCCACACGTTCGTCGCCGCGGCCGACGTGGCCTGGATCGATGTCGAGGACAACTACCTGCAGTTGCACGTCGGGGGACGCCCGCACCTGGTGCGCGGGACGATGAAGGACGCCGAGCAGGAGCTCGATCCGGCGATGTTCCTGCGCATCCACCGGTCGGCGATGGTCAACGTGAGTCGCATCGCGGCCATCGACGCCCATCCCGCCGGATACAGCGTCCGCCTCACCGACGGGACGACGCTGCGCACGAGCCGGCAGTACGCCGCGCAGGTGCGCGCCCTGCTGCAGCCCTTCCGGCGCTGACCGCCCCGCCGACCGCGCTCAGGTCCGGTAGTACGACCGGATCTGGAACAGGATGTACAGCCCGATCAGCGCGCCGATGATGGCACCGACGATCGTCCCGCCCAGCACCCCGCCGACGAAGTCCACGAGCTGCGCATAGAACGCGAGCTGCCATCCGGACATCTTCCGCGCGAACATGCCGGGGAGCGCCAGCGCCCGCAGGACCGCCGAGGCCACGAGGAAGACCCACACCACCCCGAGTCCCGTGCCGGCGCCGACGACCACGAACGGGAGCAGGAAGGTCCCGACGCCTAACGCGACGAGCAGGGCGGGCGCGCTGAGCAGCAGCAGCACGACCATGATCCACGGGCCGTACCGGACGATCCACTCCTTCCCGCCGGCGGGGATCTGGAATGGCGCCTTCTGGACGAGGTAGTACTCCAGGAACCCCATGAAGTCCTTCGGGGCATGGCCGTCAGGATCCTGTGTCATGTTCCTCCAGCGTTGGGTCGGCGGAGCGAGCCGACTATTGAACCTTCAGCGTGGCCAGCCGTGCCGCCAGTTGGGCGACCAGTGCCGCCAGCTGGGGATCCTGCACGCGGTTGGTCATTTCGTACGGGTCGGTAGCGAGGTCGTACAGTTCCTTCTCCCCCGTCACCCACTCGGCATACTTCCACGACCCGCTGCGGATGGCCCTCCACCCCGGGCTCGCGTCGACGTTGACGGCCAGCATCTCCATGAGCAGGTCGGTCCGCCACGGCGCCACGGGTGAGAGCAGGATGGGCGTGAGGTCGGCCCCATTGGGCGCCAGCGACATCGAGGTGCCGGTCCACGCGGCGATGGTCGGGGCAAGGTCCACGAGGCTGACCAGGTGACTGGAAGTACGGCCCGGAATTCCAGGGTACCGGATCACCAGCGGGACGTGGACGGCTTCCTCGTACGGCACGAACTTGTGCTCGATCCGGTGCTCGCCGTGCATCAGGCCGTTGTCGCTTGCCAGGATCACGAGGGTGGAGTCGAGGCGGCCGGCGGCCTGCACGGCGTTCAGGAGCTTCACGATTTCCCGGTCGACCGACCGGAGCGTCTCCTGCTGCGAACGACGGATCGCCTGCTGGTGCGCCGAATCCACCGGGGGGCGGGCGCGCAACCATGCCGGCTTGCCGGCATCGACCGAGTTGAACGACGGCGCAACCACCAGGGGGTCATTGGCGTACAGCCCCACATCCGCGAGCGCGGGCTTGGCCAGCACGGGCCCGATCCCGGTGTGGGGAGAGAACGGGGCATAGTACACGAACAGGGGCTGCGTCGTCGGCCGGCTCGAGATCCACGCCGCGGCGCGGTCCGCGAGGTACGTCGGGCTGTACGTGCCATTGAATGCGGACGTGGTCCCGTTCTGCGACAACGTGAACGTCCAGTACTGGTCCTCGTCGCTCATCATCGCGTTCCACTCGCTCCATCCCGGCTGGACCGCCGGCGCGAGCTGGTAGTAGACGTTGAGGTACTTCCCCCAGAGGCCCGTCTGCCATCCGGCGTCGCGCAGGGTGGTCGCGATGGTGGCCTGCGGGTTGAAGTACGGCGCACCGCCGTTGGACCCGTAACTCCGCCACACCCCGGTGTTGTGGGAGTAGCGGCCGGTAAGTAGCGAGGCACGTGCCGGGCAGCAGTCAGGTTCCGGCGTGTAGGCGTTGGTGAACGTCACCGACTGCGGAGCGAGTACTGCCATGGTCAACGGCAGGTACGACAGCTGGTCCGCGCGCATGTCGTCCAGGAGGACCAGGAGGACGTCCCGGGTTCGTCTGGCCGGTGGCAGCGGCGACGATGGGCTGACCGCCTCGACCGAGAAGTCATCGGCCCACAAGGTGCCGCCGCCCTTTCCCGTGATGACCTGGACACGGACCGCAACGGCGCTGTGAGGCGCCGTGACGGTGTCGGTGATGGTGGTCCACGCCGTCGTGCCCTGGATGATCGCGGCGAGGGTGTCCGCGCGAAGCCAGTAGGCCGGACTCCACTCAGCACTACTCGGTCCCGTGCGCCACTCCAGCGCCACGCGGCCTCGCGTCAGGCCCTGGCTCGAGAGCCAGGCGGAGACGGCATACGTCGAGTCGGGGGTAACGGCGACTTCCTGGGAGACGGAACGGTTCCAGTTGCCATTGGCCTGCACCTGAACGGCGCCTGCGCCCGAGTGCGTTGGCGTCGCGACGCGCGTGCGTCCGCTCATGCCGATCGAGAACCATGGGCTCGTTCCCGATTCGAATCCCGGATTCACGACGAGGTTGACGCCGACCGGTGGCGGCGGCGGAGGGGGAGGCGGGGGCGGGGAACTGACCGCCGCGAACGAAGCGTCATCGGCCCACAGGGTGCCGCTGCCCTTGCCAGCGACAAGCTGGAGACGGACCGCCACTGCGTTCCCGGGCACGGTGACGGTGTCGGTGAGTTCGGTCCACGTGGTCGTGCCCTGGATGACGGCGGCCAGCGTGTCCGCACGAAGCCACAGTGCAGGGCTCCACTCCGCGCTGCTCAGTCCAGTGCGCCACTCCAGCGCCACGCGGCCCCGGCCAAGCCCCTGGCTCGCGACCCACACCGAGACGGCGTACAGCGAATCGGGGGTGACCGCGATTTCCTGGGACACCGAGCGGTTCCAGCTGCCATTCGCCTGGAGCTGCACGGCACTGGCCCCGGCGTGCGCGGGCGAGGCGACGAGTGTCCTTCCACTCATGCCTATCGAGAACCATGGACTCGGCCCGGTCTCGAATCCCGGGTTCGCGACGAGGTTCACGCCCGGAGAGAACGCGGTATTGGCCGTCGTCGCCAGGCGACCGGCGAGTGATGCCGTGGGCTCATCCGCGCAGCCCGCGAAGAGGAACAACAGGAAGAAGGCGCGCCTGCGCATGGGTGGAGCCTCGATCGTGGCGGCCGGTCATGGGGCCGGTACGCCAGCACTCTGCTCCGGAACATCACGGCGCGTCGTCGTCCGATCGCCTGAACCGCGCGGAGATTACCCGCACACGCAGGTAGGCTTTTCTTCCTCGTTGGAGCTCTCCCCTGCTGACGGTGCCGCCGGCCCTAACCGCGAGCAGGCCGGCCGGAGAGGGAACTCGGCGCGTCCATGTTTGCGCCGCGGTGCTCACGACCGGCTCAGCCCGGGCAGCGCCCGGCTAGGACTTCGCCGAATCGTTGCATCATCTCGTCGGCCCAGAGCAACTGGACGGCGCGGTCCAGGTCCGGGCCGGGCTGCAGGTTGAGTGACTCGGCCACCATCGCGTTCACGGTGGGCTCCATGCGATGAATGTTCGCCGCCTCGAAGATGATGCGCAGTTGTTCGCGTCCGAGTCGGCCGCGGATGCGCTCATCCAGCATGAGCCGCGCTGGCTCGGACACGTTGCGAAGCGACCCGATGGGGTAGCGCAACGTGCACGAAGTGGAAGCGGTAAACACGCTTCCATGGGAGAACGTGATGAAGTCGCCGCGCGGGTACCGCTTCATCTCCGGAGTCGGCATTCCCTCGATCCACCAGGCCTTCTCGCCGCCAAGGCTCCCCCCAACGTCCGCGACCAGTGCCACCACCTCGGTGCACACACCGGTGGGCTTGTCCCATCCGCCTTTCCGGCAGACGAGGTCGTTCTGGTAGGCGTGGGTGTTGCTATACGCAATGAGGTTCAGGGCGATCGCCATCACCTCGGCTTCAACCCGGCGTGACCGTGGCCAACCGGGGAGGAGCTTGCCGATTTCGTCGAAGCCGAAGCCGTGATTGTACTGGCCGCCAAAGCCGAGGAATCCCTTCCCGCGAGTGACCGCGATCCGCTTTCCGTCGAACGGGCGCTCAACCGATGCCAGGGTGAAGATGTGCGGCGTCGCCGACTCCATGGCGACCTTCTGGCCGAATGGATCCATGTTGCACCCGAAGCAGCGGACCGTGGCCGGCATGTAGACGCGGTCTACCGGTACGCCAAGGGCCCAGAAGAGCCGGCTCACGAAAGTCTCCGTGAACATCTCCCGGTATCGCATGGGTGGATCGAATCCCTGGAAGTACTTCACGCGGAGTTCGTCGCCTTCGCGCGCACTGCCGTCTTCATCCAGCACCTTCTGTCCTCGCGCGTCCAGCAAGTCCCCGTCGTCATCGAAGCTCACGGCGGCTGGGACCAGTTCTCCGGCATCGTCGTAGAGCTGGTTCCGCTCGTTGGTCCGCATGCACCGGAACTTCAGGCTTCCACCACTCTCGGCCCTTGGCTTCAGCCGGCAATGGACGTCGTCGCTCGCGCTGAGGGGGAAGTGGCCAGGCGGGCCCGCGCGGAGACGGGCGTCGGTTATAGGGGGAACAGCCGGTGCGACCAGGCTGGCGATGGCGAGGCAGGCCCGCCGGCTGGCATCGGTGACCTTGACCTTCACGCCATCTCCACCGACGGCAACGACGCACGCCGGCGCTGACGCGGGAGCGCAGCCTGGTCGCGGATCCGCGGTGGAAGCGCATGCAATCGGTGGCGAGACCGAGTCGGGCGTCGCAGCGTCCGAAGGCGCGGGCTCGGTAGACGCGAGCAGCAGGGCGCCCAGTACGGTGAGTGGATGCATTGCCAACATCGTGACCTCGAGTGCCTGACGGTGAATGGGGAGCGCTAGTGGCACGCGCCGCCGCTGCGATCCCACGCGCGGCCGTTCACTTCGATGAACGCGCTTCGCCACGCGCCGGCACCCAGGGTCACCATCAGGACGCCGTAGCGTCCCTGGATCTGGTAACGGGAGTTGGCCGCGAGCGGTGTCCGCAGCCCGCGCAGTATCCCGCCCCCTGTCCCGACGATGATCTGGGTAATCCCGCCGACGGTATCGACCACGCCAGCCGGTGTCATCGGCGCGAAGCGCTCGTAGTGGTGTTCGTGCCCCGTCAGGACCAGCTCGACGCCGGCATCGAAGAGCGTCTGGTACACTCGCCGCATGACGGCGTCACCTCCGTGCGTCCCCGAAGCCCAGAGCGGCCGGTGGAAGTACGCGACCGTGCACTTCTTCGGGTTGGCCTTGAGTTCTGCACGGAGCCACGCGCCCTGGTCCGGCACCCCCTCGGGGTCAACGGCGGAGAGCGGCAGGGTCTCGGTATTCAGCACAATCGCCCGCCACTCGCCGATGTCGTACGCGTAGTACCCCTTGCCGGGCTCCCCCGCGCGATCACCGAAGTACGCGAAATACGCGCTGGCGCCCGCCGTCTGGTATTCGTGGTTGCCGGCGGCCGGCCGGATCCACTTCATGATGCTCCTGGTGGTGTCGCCCCACGACGTCCCGAAGCACAGGGTGAACTGCGCCGCGGTTCCGGATGGATAGGCGTTGTCGCCCGTGGTGAAGACGGCATGCACGACCCCGGCGACGCTATCAGCCGCGAGGACGCTGTCGATGATTGCGGCCGTCAGCTCGTCGCCCGTTGCCTCGCACCGGCCGATGTCACCGGCACCGATCAACACGGACGCGCCACTGAGGGCGACCTCCTCGGCGGACGCGTCGGCCGACGGCGGTGTCAGGCGGGCGGCAGGCGCACACGCCATCGCAATCACGGGAAGCGTGAGGAGGAGTTGCCTCGTCAACCGTGCCGGTGGAAGAAGATCGAACCAGCGCGATGGTGGATTCGTATGGACCGTCATTGAGTCAGTAGTCGAAGCCAAGACCAAACAGCCACCGGCGCTCGGGCCGGTTCGTCGCCATCAGGGTGATGCTCGTCCCCGGGCTGAGGACGCCGAGCCAGAACCCTCCCCCGGTGCCGGAGTGCCACCCGCCAGGCGACGCTCCGTCCACGAACACGCGGCCCGCCTCGATGAAGCCGATGGCGCCGATGTTCACGGGCAGGATGAACGGGAAAGCCGCGATGGGGAGTCGCAGTTCCGCGGAGCCATGGATCGCCGCATCGCCGGCAAATCGCTGACGCGGCGCCGTGCGCAGCGAATGCGAGCCGCCAAGGAACGCCGCATCGAAGTACGGGATGTCACCCCACAGCTTTTCGATGCCGCCGCGGAGCGCCAGCAGGGGAGTGGTCAGGATCGGGATCGCGACGTGGATGATCCCAACGGCCCCGACGCCGGCATATGTCCCAGTCGCATCCCATATCGCCGGATACGCGCTGCCGGTTGCCTCGCCGATGACGGCGGATTGCCATGGTGACTTGCTTGCGCCGCCGCCAGCCAGGCGAGCCGCGGTCGCCGTCGGGTTCTGTCGTGAGTCGTAGTTGAACCTGAGCTGCAGGCCGGCCTGGCCGAATCGCGAGAAGCCGTACGGCTGGTCGGTGGACAGCAACTGACCGGGGACACTGTCGCTCCGCGTATATCGCACGATTGGCCCGAGCGACACGTCGCTCGCGGGACCGAGCGCCCAGCCGAGCGCCGGGCGAAACATCCACTGTGTCTGGCTGACATCGTGGGATGCATCGTCGCGGTCGGGTACGTCGTTGCCGAAGCCCATGAACCGGCCGACGCCGAGTTGCGACATGCCGCTCTCGCTCAACACGTGGACTGCGGATTCCTCGAAGCGATGGTCGGTCTCCAGCGTGATGCCGAACCCGCTGATGCTGGTCGAGTATCCGGCCTCGAGCGCGATCCTGCTCCGGTAAGGGATGGTCCGGAATCCATACTCGGTGCGCACGATGCCGAGTTGTGGCACGAGCCCGAGGTCGCGCCCGGTCTTGATGCCGAAGGTGGGCCGCGTGCTCCTGCCGTAATCGCGCTGCGCCGGCAGGAACTGGCCGTATGCGGGAAGCAGTGGCCGCCGGTTGAAGGCCTTGTGCGACTTGAAGCTGTCCGTCGGGTACCGGATCCCGCTCACCCGCCCGGCATCGTAGAATCGCGTGGGCGACCCGCGACCGTTCCCGGACGCAGCATCGATCATTGCGTTGTCGCCGTTGCCGCCGATCACGCGCACCAGGATTCCTGGTCCGGCGCTGCCGGTGACGAGCGCGGTGTCCGCTCCCTCGTGCAGGTACAGGCGGACTTCCTTCGTCACGGCCGGATCGAAACGACGGACCACCCACCGCGGGGCGTCGCCGGATCGCAGCCTGATGGCGACGGTCCCGTCGCTGAAGCGCTCGATCGTGGCCTTCTCCGCGGCGTCCGTCGCATGGATGTCCTGGACGCGGAAGAGCGCGCGGTAGTACCGATCGGCGGAGGCTGGAAGGCGATCGCGACGGGACATGAGCCGGGCGGCGAGGGCGGGGACCGATGCCCGATATGGTGCCGGAATGTCGCGGAACGCGGCGTCGATGACCGAGTCGGTAATCACGCTCACGAGGTGTGTCGCCACGGAATCCCAGGCCGGCTTGTCGAGGCCTCCCAGCAGTCGCCGATCGAGCTCGCTGGCGTTCTGGAACAGGGCGGACACGTCAGGCAGGGTCGCGTCAAACGTGACCAGGTCCGGTTTCGCCAACCGTGCCACGCCGAGCAACCAGCCCTGGTGCGAGACGAGGACCTTGTCGCGATCGCGAGAGATCGGCACCCACGGCGACCCGGCCTCGGATCCCAGGCGGGCCCACTTCCACTGGTCCGGGTGCCGGTCGTTGTCGCCGAGGAGCAGGTCGACCAACCGGGCACGCAGGAGCGCGTGCGCGTCGATCCGCTCGGTCGGGTCCTCGTTGAGGCGTTTCAGCAACTCTTCGCTGTCGATGATCTTGAGCGCCCCGGCAAACCCGGGCGCATCATCCGGTACCTTGGGTGACTCCTCGATCATGCCGAGCATCCCGGCGAACTCCTTGCGAAACTCCCCGAGGCGCGCATCGTCTGGCATCACGACCAGGACGGGTTCGGGATGCAGGACCCCGGCGGCTTCGAGAATCGCGGGCGGGATGAGGGGAGCAACCGGATACGAGGCGCTCAGGCCATCGGCCAACGCGGATTCGACGATGGTTCCCTGGAATCCCTCCAGGTCCATCAGGAGCGCCTTGTGTACGGGTCGGAAGACGAACTCGGCGTCGCCTGACGTGACAAGGTGAAGTGTCCTGGTCTGGGCCCCGCCACCGGTCTTCGTCGGGAGCAAGCCACCTGCGAACTTCGCCAGGTCCAGGAATGGCACCGTGATCGGTGCGGCCCACAGGTCACGATAATTGTCGCCCAGCATGAGGCGGTGCAGCCTGCCGGCACCGTACTCCCTGCTGGCCCGGACCGTCGTGTCGGCATGAGGGGGTGGTCGTGGACCGGTCTGGCTCGTGGCGACCGCTGACCAACCCACCGCCAGCATCGCGGCTATCGCGAGTGAAGCGCGTGCGATGCCTCGGACGGCGCTCATGGTTTCACCGGCGCGACGGCCGTCAGCGGCCAGTGGTACAGCGTCAGCGTCGCGGCCCGCGTGGTCGCCTCATCGCCGACGATCAGGATGCCCTCGGCGGTGAGGGCGACCGCCTCTGCCTGGGCATGCACCCCGGGAAGCGTCGTGGATCGCACGACTTCCCCCCGGGGCGTGATGACGATCAGGGCACGCTCCTGCGCGGCGATGATCACGTAGTTCCCGGTTGCCGGATCGACCGTGATGTCCGACGGATGCAGTTGCTTCCAGGGATTCGTCCCGATCACCCGGCTGAGCGGAATCGTGAGTGGCGCAAGCGGCTCATCACCGGGTCGCAGGCGCCACCGATACACCACGAGATGTCCCCGCAGGTCCCGCGTGGCGACGTCCTTGCACGCGAGGAGGAACGCGTCCAGTGATGGATCCCAAGCTACTCCCTCGAACTCACACTGGCCCTCGAGTTGCGTGTCGTGAGCGCTGAAGCGTACCTGTTCGCCGGCGGCGCCCTCCGCGAACTCATACAGCATCCCGGAACTCGACACCACGAAGAGCCGCCGCTCGGCGGTCGTCATGCCCTCGAAGTCGTCCGTTGCTTCAGACTTGAGCGTGCCGATGGTGAAGCGCTTGAGCACGACGCCGCGGCGGGGGTCGATGCGGAAGATCTGCCCTCGCTCGTCCCCATGGGCAAACACCGATCCATCCGTGGCGAGCGCGAGTCCGGAGATCTCACCGAGCTCGCGTGGCAGGATCCACCGGGCGAGCACTCGCATGGCAGTGGGATTCGCGCTGGTGCTCGCGAGGCCGATCGCGAAGCGCCGGTCCCGGTTGTCCAGTTCGGATCGGAGCGCGTCCCGAGCTGATGGGCGGCATGCCCCAAGCGCCACGAGGCATCCCAGAAACGCGCACGCCAAGCGGGAGCTCATTGGCTCCCGTTTTCCGCCGCTTTCGCAGCCTTGTCGCCAAGTTCGAGATCGACGGCCGAGATGCGATCGCCGGCACGGTCGCGGATGGCGGACGCGATGTCGGCGCCGTTCGTGGACTTGCCGACCCGGACGAGGTAGTAGACCTCGGAAGGTTTGCCGGTGTGGATCACCACTTCATCGAGCATCCACCGCTTGGTCAGCTTGTCCAGGACCTTCGGCAACATGGCCTGCGCCTCGTCCACCTTGTCGCTGGCTACCGACAGGATCGCGTTGTACCGCGGCTTCTTCTTTTTCGGGCCGGTGACTGCACGGACCCGGTCGAACCGCTCGCCCAGCGCCTCGAGCTTCCGTGGCGAGAGCGCGAGCAACACATCGCGATCCGGCACGGCATCGCCGTTGGTCTTGGCGAGCTTGCCGAGCGGCTCGCTCCACTGCGAGGCTGCGGTGGGCACGAGGGCGGTTCGCCCGAAGTCATACCGCCAGGTCAGCAGCACCACGAAGTTGAAGGCGACGGAGAACATGCCACCCAGGCCGAGCATCTGAACGCCGCCGGCGAACCCGATCACGATCGCCAGGAAGATGAACACGATGTCCCGCGTCGTATCGAGCGTCGTCCGGAATCGCACGGCCGCCACCACGCCCGCCAGGCTGAAGGCGAGGGCGAGGCTGTTCTGCACGATGGAAACGATGCCGGCGACCACGATCGGTAGGATGAAGAGCGTGTGCACCACGTCCTGATTGTGACCGGGGGTATTCCTGGCCCACATGTACACCCATGTCACCGGCAACATGAGCGCGAGGATGCCGAGCAGGATCAGTGACGTGCTGACGACCAGCGCGCCCAGTGAGCCCTGGCCGAAGAACACCTCGCGCAAGGGTGCCGGGTTCAGGCCGTCCTGGAGAACCTGCGAAGTCGCCGTTGCGACGGCGTCACCTCCGGTCAAGAGGGCGTTCATTCCGGGGTATGCCCACAGGAGCGCGGCCACCACCGCCAGGAGGATCGCGTAGTACGCCACCAATCGCTTGACTGGCTTGGACGAGCTCAGCGTGACCACGTCGAGGAGCCGTTTCAGCACTGCCATTGGGATGTCCTGTCGGAGACTCGGCCCGCGCACAAGGTGTGAGCGACTCGGAACCGCGCGGCGTCAATGCTGCCGACCCACGGTATGGCGGGGAGGCGGCCGCCCTGTAAGGCAGCCCTCTACGAAGGGTAGGTACCAGCCCGGCAGGAACCTATCGCTTCTCGGGACGATGGAGATCTAGACCGGAAGGACCAGGTCGGGCGGAATGCGGTGTCGCCGCATTGCTGGAAGGGCGAACGCGAGCGGGACGTCAACGGCCCCGCGTTGCCGCCGCTGATCCCGCAGCAGGAGCGAGGGCGAGTCAATCCTTCTCATCACTGTGCGGGCGTACTGGGCCGTGGCATACTCCAGCCTCGACCGGAACCCGAGCACGATTCACCGGATCGCCGCGGGTGCGACACGGGTGAATTCGCTGGCTCCTTTTCGACCCGAGGTGCAGCATATGGGCTCGCGCAGCATCGGCGGTGCCAACGCATCCAACGGAGGCTCCGGGTCTCCAGCGTCCAACGGAAACCCCGCGACTTCCGGCTCACGACCGTCACCGGACGGTGGCCACCCCGAGCCCCGCCAGCCCGTGCGACGCGATGCCGTCGACCAGCGGCAGGCCAGCGAGGTCCACTACCGACGCCTGTTCGAGACGGCGCCCGATGGGATCCTGGTCGTCGACGCCGAGTCCGGCCGCATCCTCGATGTCAATCCGTCACTGGCGAACCTGCTGGGCATTACCCACGACGAGTGCGTGGGCAAGGAACCGTGGGAAGTGGGATTGATGAACACCGGCGAGCAGCTCACCGCCACAGAGCGGCCTGACATCGGCCACCTGGATCATGGGGATGTCGTGCTGCACAGCCTGTCGCATGCCGGGGGGATCAACGTCGACGTCACCAGCACCAACTATCGCGACGGCGACCACCCGGTCGTCCAGTGGCTGGTGCGGGATGTCTCGGTGGAGAGAACGGCGGCGCTTGCGGCGGCACAACACGCGGAGACGCTGGCGACCGCCGGCCGGCACAAGGATGAGTTCCTGGCGGTGCTGTCCCACGAGCTGCGGAATGCCCTGGCCCCGATTGCCAACGCCCTCCTGATCCTGCGGCTCTCGCAGGAGGCGGAGAGCCCGGTGCCCAACCGGGCACGCTCGATCATCGAGAATCAGGTGGGACACCTGTCGCGCCTCGTCGGCGACCTCCAGGAGATTTCCCTGATCGAGGCCGGCCGCATGCGGTTCTGGCCCGTGCGCGCGGACATCTGCCGGATCGTCCAGCGGTCGGTCGATGCCGTGTTGTCCTCACATGCCGATGGCAGGCATGAGGTGTCCCTGTCGCTTCCCGACACGTCCATCTGGCTGGACGCGGACATCGTGCGGATGGAGCAGGTCGTCGTGAACCTCGTCAGCAACGCCGTGAAGTACACGCTGGACGGTGGACGCATCACGATCTCGGTGAACGTGGTACGTGATCGCGTGGAACTGCGCGTGGCCGACCGTGGCGTCGGTATCGCGCCGGAGGCGCTGCCGCACGTGTTCGACCTCTTCGTGCAGCCGGGCGATCTCCAGGCCCGGTCCCGCGGCGGCCTTGGCATCGGCCTTCACGTCGTGCAGCGTATCGTCGAGGCGCACGGTGGCACGGTCGTGGCGCGCAGCGATGGTCTCGGCGCCGGCAGCGAGTTCGTCGTGTCCCTTCCCCTGGCGTCTCCCCTGCCAGCGCGGGAAGGGGCCGCTCAGCGTTAGGCGACCGGGACCGCTGGCCGAACCGGTCCCAGGCGTGCAGGGCACGATATCGGCCCCGGTCCGCCGACCTCGGGCCGCCCTCGCGTGTACCACCCTGACCATTCCGCGGCGCGCCCCCGCCACGGCCTGCTTCTCGCGGAGGCACCGAATGCCGAAGACGCGTTCCGCCATCCTGATGGCGGCCTGCACCATGGTCTGTGGATGCGGGCGATCCGCCGGGCTTCCAGTCTCGGCCGGGATGGGCCCGAGCCCGACCCTGCCGAAGCCGAGCCCGTCGCTCATCCCGACCATCAAGGTCGCCAGGGCCGTCGGCTGGACCGCGGCCCAGGCCCCGCGCCCGGCCGAGGGCCTGTCGGTGAACGCCCTGGCCACGGGCCTCGACCACCCGCGCTGGCTGTACGTCCTGCCTAACGGCGACGTCCTGGTCGCCGAGACGAACGCGCCGGCCCGTCCGCTCGACGGGGGCGGGATCCGCGGCTGGTTCTTCCGGAAGTACCAGGCAAAGGGCGGCGGCGCCGTGCCGAGCGCCAATCGCATCACGCTGCTGCGGGACGCCGACGGCGACGGCGTGGCCGAGATGAAGGTGCCATTCCTCGAGCGCCTCCACTCGCCGTTCGGCATGGCGCTGGTCGGGGAGGTCCTCTTCATCGCGAACACCGACGCGGTCGTGCGCTTCCCGTACCGGACCGGGGACACTGCGATTGCGGTCCCGCCGGTGAAGGTCGCCGACCTGCCGGGCGGTCTCATCAACCACCACTGGACCAAGAGCCTGATCGCCAGCGCCGATGGCCGGAGGCTCTACGTCGGCGTCGGATCCAACAGCAACGCGGCGGAGCGGGGCATGGAGGCGGAGGACGAGCGCGCGTCCATCCTCGAGATCGACGTGACGACCGGCATGCACCGGGTGTACGCCTCGGGCCTTCGCAACCCGGTCGGCATGGCGTGGGAGCCGGAGACGCGCATGCTCTGGGTGGCGGTCAACGAACGCGATGAGTTGGGGAGCGACCTGGTGCCGGATTACATGACGTCCGTCCGGGACGGCGCGTTCTACGGCTGGCCATGGAGCTACTACGGTCGGGTCGACCACTACGTCCAGCCGCAGCGCCCGGACCAGGTCGCCAGGGCGCTGGTGCCCGACTACGCGCTCGGCCCGCATACCGCGTCGTTAGGCCTCGCCTGGTCCGGCGGGTCGGCGCTGGGGCACGGGTTTGCGACCGGCATGTTCGTCGGCCAGCACGGCTCGTGGAACCGGAACCCGCCCAGCGGCTACCGGGTGATCTTCGTCCCGTTCAGGGGTGGCGTGCCGGCCGGTGACCCGATCGAGGTCCTCACCGGATTCCTCGAGCCCAACGGCACGGCACACGGACGCCCGGTCGGCGTGGCGGTCGACCGTCGAGGCGCGCTGCTGGTCGCTGACGACGTGGGGAACGTGATCTGGAGGGTGACTGGCTCGCCGCCGTAGGCGAATCGCAAGTCTTTCATTGTCAACGAGTTCCGGAATTGGGTGTAAGGCAATCGCTTACACGGCATGACCGTGGAATGCCGACAAGAATTCCAGTGATTTCTGACATGAGTTCCTTCGGCTCCGAAGCACCTTGAACCTGCGTTCAATCGGCAGGATTCCCGGAGCAGTGAAGGAGTGAAAGACACCATGCGTATCAGAATCAACCCGATCCCCGTTACGGCCGCGATCGTCCTCGGCGCCGGGGCTTTTTCGTTCATCGGTGCCCGCCGGGCCGACACTGTGGAGCGCATCGATTTCAGCACGACCCGCGTGGCGACGTCGCCCGCGTACGATGCCCGGCTGGCGCCGGCCACGCGCGCGACCATCCGTGAGTTCATCATTCCCGTCACCCACGACACGATCGAGATCGCCGGTGGCGTGAAGTACGAGGGGTGGACGTTCGGTGGCACGGTGCCCGGCCCGACCATCCGCGTTCGCGAGGGCGACCTGGTGCGCGTCAAGGTCGTGAACCGCTCGCCGATGCCCCACTCGATCGACTTCCACTCGGCGCGCATCCCGGCCAACGTCGCCTATCGCACCTTCATGCCCAACGACACCGTGAGCTTCGAGTTCACGGCCAGGGACCCGGGCGCGTACCTGGTGCACTGCGGCACGCCGCCGGTCACGATGCACATCATGCAGGGGATGTATTTCGCGGTGATCGTCGACCCGCGCGAAGGCTGGGGCACGTGGGCGGACAAGGAATTCGTGATCGTCCAGAGCGAGTTCTACGCGAAGGAGGACACGGCCACGCACCGGCACGGGCCGGACTGGACCGCGGCGATGGCGAAGCAGGCGTCGCAGGTGACGTTCAACGGCCGTGCCTTCCAGTACAAGGACAACCCGCTCAAGGTGGACGTCGGGGACCGGGTGCGCTTCTTCGTGGTGAACGCCGGGCCAACGTTCCGCAGCGACTTCCATATCGTCGGCGCCATCTTCGATCGGGTCTATCCCGACGGCACGCCACGCCATGCCATGGAGCGCGTGCAGACCTGGACGATCCCGGCGGGTGGCGGGGCGGTTTTCGAGACGGTCTTCTCGAAGGACGGATCTGGAGAAGGACTCTATCCCTTCGTCACCCACAGCTTCGCGGACGCGGAGAAGGGGGCGGTGGGCATCATCAGGGTCGGGACACCGAAGACCTTCGCCAAGATGGACCACTAGTGAACCTGGGCGACGCAGCGGCCGGCCGCGCGATGGATGCGCTGCGGCGCCTGGTGAGTGCGCTGCGCACCTCGGGTGGAGCGGCCTCGGGAGAGCTGGGCATGAGTGTTGCCCAGCTCTTCGCGTTACGGGTGATCGGGGCGAGCCCGGGACTCGGGATGGGCGACCTGGCCGCGCGGACCCTCACCACGGCCAGCGCGGCCTCGGAAGTGGCCACGCGGCTGGTGGACCGGGGACTCGTCAGGCGGGAGCACGATGCGCGGGACCGCCGGCGGGTGGTGGTTCATCTCACGGCGGCGGGGACCGCTGTCCTGGCACGCACCGAGGAGACGCTGCCCGAGCGACTCATCGCATCACTGTCGGCGATGAGCCCCGATGTGCGGGTGACGCTGGCCGACGCGCTGGACGCCTGGGTCGCCGGGGCCGGACTCGCGGCGGTCGCGCCGAGCATGTTCGGCGAAAGCGCGACCCCGGCGGGTGGTGTTCGTGCCGTGGAGCCGGGCCCGGGGGAGTGACGCCCCGGGGGCACCGGGCGCCGACTCAGGCGATCGCCGGGTTCGCCTCGTCGACCGTGGTCTTGCAGGCCGGCTCGCGCAACGGCTTCAGTCTCGGCTCGGCGCCTAACCAGTAGAGCCCGTTGGCCATGATGCAGAACCCGGTGCCGGCGAACCACACCATGGCGCCCCCCACGAACGCCGTGAAGCCGAGCCACCAGGGGCTGTGCACCAGCGACAACCCGGACGCGATGGTGAGGTTGATGCCCACCGCGAGGTAAATGCGGCGCTCGAGGAACCAGGCGTCCGTCTGCATGAAGTACGGCTGGCCAGGCTTCCACCCCTCGCGGGCGAGCATCGGCTCGAAGCCGAACTTTGCCAGCACGTTGCCGACGATGCAGAAGCCGGTGAGCGCGACGGCGATCGACGCCCAGGCGGTCGCGACGACGCCAAGGACCCAGAGCGGGCTCACGAGCCAGGCCATGGTGGTGGCGGCGAGCAGAACGATCCCGGCGATGAGCCAGACGGTTCGCTCGATGTACCAGCGATTGGTGGGAACGATGTAGACGCCGCTGCGAGTGCTCATCGGTCCACTCCGGTCATGGGTGACGCGCGGCGCTCGGCTGGTCGATGCCCATCCGGAGCGCGATACAACACGATGTGTCCCCGGGGCTTGCCCAGCCAGTCCGGGAATTCCCGGGGGTTGCGCACGGTCCCCGGATATTGCAGCCTTTACGGCGGCGGCAATCCACGCCGAACCTCAGCGACCCTGCCCCAGCAGGGGTCCATCGAGAGGCAAAGGGGGGCATACTCCCGGATTCGCGACGACGTGACCTTTGCGTTGCTGCGCTGCGTGTCGCTGGGGGGCTCGCGGTCGCGGCTCAACCGCAGAGGACATCACGATGACGACGCAGAAGGACTTCAAGCGGCTCGTTCGCGGCCGCATGCAGAAGACGGGCGAGTCGTACACGACCGCCCGTGCGCACCTGCTGAGTGCTAAGCATGATGCGCAAGGCGCAGAGAGCTCGAGCGCAAGGCGCAAGGCGCAAGGCACCAAGGGTGACGGACCGCCGGTTCTGCCTCTTGTGAACGGCAGCGTGCAGGGGCCGGTCGCGCCGGCGGATCTCGCGACGATCGCCGGGTTGAGCGACGCGAAGATCAGGGAGAAGACCGGCTGCACCTGGGAGAAGTGGGTCTGGGCGCTGGACCAGGTGAACGCGCACCAGTGGCCCCACGGCGAAATCGCCCGTTACGTCCGCGAGAAATACAAGGTCACGGGCTGGTGGTCGCAGTACGTGACGGTGGGCTATGAACGGATCCGCGGATTGCGCGAGAAAGGGCAGCGCCGGAGCGGCACCTGGGAAGTGTCGAAGAGCCGGACCATCAACGCCGCGGCCGGCACGCTGTTCAGGGCCTTCAAGCAGCCGAAGCTCCGGTCGTCGTGGCTGAAGGACGGGAAGGCCGTGGTGCGCTCGTCGGTGCCTGGCAAGACGGTGCGCTTCACGTGGGAAGACGGCACGTCGGTGGAGGCGTACGTCACGCCGAAGGGGCGCTCCAGGGCGGTGGTGTCGGTCGCGCACACGAAGCTTGCGAGCAAGGCGGAGGCCGCCCGGGTGAAAGCCTACTGGGAGGAACAGCTCGCGGCCCTGGCTGCGATGGTGGAGTAGGCGGTACCCATCCACCACAGGGAGGTGTTCGATAGCCTTGGCGGACACCACGGGGGTCACAGGGGATCACCGAGGCGGTGACGGTCATCGCTCGTTAGGTCTGTCGTTCCCGGTTCTCCTTCCTGCGGTTCCTGTGTCCTCAGTGACCCCCGTGGTGAATACGGTTTGGAGAGACCAGGTCAGAAGGCCGCACGAGGAACCGGCAGAAAGTCTCGAGGTGGTTCACATGAAGAAAGCCTGAGCACCACAGGGGTCACGGGGGTCCAGAGGGTGCATCCTGAAGTTGACACGGCGTTACCCGGGCAGCCCATCAGGATCTTTCCTTCCGTGCCCCATGTCCTCTGTGACCCCTGTGGTGCAAACAGGCTTGCGAGAGGCGGGTCCGGAACAGAAGTGTCGATCGTTGGAAGCGCAGGAAACGGTGACGTTCAGTCGGAATCGTCCTGAAGGGCTCGATCGCCAAATACGGGACGAGGAATCGGCAGGGTGGCCATGGTGACGTGGGTCCAACGCCCCACCCATGCCGCCCTGCGCCCTCGGGGACGACGGACCGTGGGCGACCTGCCGCACGCTGATCAGTCCATCGCTCGCGCTGCCAGCCACTCCTCCCGGGTCAGCGCGTTGCCGTCCAGTCGTCCGAACTGGGAGACGAGGCGGAGGCAGGGGCCGGTTGCGGTGACTCGTTCCAGCATGAGCGTCTCGAAGGCGAACCCCAGTACGTGCCTGACGAGAAACCCTCCGTTCCCCCGCCCTCGATAGGCCTGGCCAATCGCGACAATGAGTCGTGGCACGCCCTGCACCCCGATGAGGCGGCAGATCCCTGACACCTGGGCCTGATCGGTCAGCACGAATATCCAGGCCCTGCCTGCTTCCCGTGCTTTCGTTGCCGCCTCGATGTACTCGGCCGCGGCTTCCGGGGAGAGCGGCACACTGATGGCCGCCACCGCGGCGACGTCAGGTTCGCGGGACAGCGCGCGCAGTCCTTCGACATGTGCCGCGGACAACGGAACGACTCTCCGCGACTCACTCGCGGAGATCTCGGCGGAGCCCTGGCGCGCGGCCATCATTGCAGTCGCCCGCGAATTCGTGCCGCCTTGGGAGCCACCGGCCGGCGTCCAGTCGCGCGCTTGATGCGGGCCGCGCTGCGGTCGGGAACACCACGAGGTGGTCGCGTTCGAGCCGTTTCCGTATGAGGCAGCACCACCACGCGGGCACCCAGCACCAGGGTGTGGAGCAGGATCCAGCGTCGGCGATCCGGGACAAACATCAACACCTTCCTCGAGAGTGCGGCCAATTCCTCCTCCCAATGTGCCCCTTCGTCGGGAACTGGGCCAGCAAAGGACCTTCCGCGCGTTCCCCGGGATTGCACGGCGGGCGAGGGATCCGTTTGGCAGCTCGCGATTCTCCCGCGCGGCGAACAGCGCTCCGGAGGCACCAAATCGCTGGGATCGGGTAGCCGGATCCGTGTACCGAACCATTCTCGCGCTGCTCCTCGCCGTGGTGAGAGCCACAGGTGCCCAGGCGCCGCCGCCGGCGCAGGGCCCGGACACCACCCGCGCCGTCATACAGGGCAGCGTGCGCGACTCACTCGGAATCGCCATCGACGGCGCGAGCGTCCTGGTACGGCCCGGTGGACTCATCTTCCGCACCGATTCGGCTGGCCGGTTCGTGGCGCGCGGCATTCCGGTCGGAAACCTGTCGCTGACGGTGCGACGCCTCGGATTGTCGCCGCTGGAGTCACAGGTGACCGTCCACCCCGGCACCACGGTGACCGTCGACCTCGTGATGCGGCGCCTCCCGCAGGTCCTGGCCCAGGTGGAGATCAACGCGGCACAGAACCGGCAATGCCCGCGCTTCTCGCTGGACGGAATCCTCTGCCGGCGCGAGGTCGGCAAGGGCCAATTCATGAATCGCGAGGAAATCGTCGCGACCGGGGCGATCTTCCCGCAACACGTGCTGCGCGACTTGCCCGGTTTTCGCGTCAACCTCAACGGCGACCCGAGGAGGATCGAGTCCATCGCGGGCTGGCGTTGCATGGAGTTCCTGGTGGACGGGCGCCCGCCGAGCCGCATCGACCCCGTGCCGCGGGTGCGGGACATGTTCGCGGTGGAGGTCTACCAGCCTGACGAGGCTCCTCCCGAGTACAGGCAGTGGGTCTGGCGCGGCGCCTACCCGTGCACCCTCGTGATCTTCTGGTCGAGCCGAGTCGGACGACAGGCCAACCGGGTTCCGAGACAGGAGTGACCCGGGGCGCCCCAGCGGTGTGCGCTGAGTCAACGTCGGCGAAGGTCCGGGGGTGAGCATTGCGGGCATGCCGCTGATCCGCTTCCCCCACTTCAAGTCCCTCCTGCTCGCCCTCGTCCTCGGCTGCGGCGCAGACAGCGCCGGGCCCGTCGATCCGCCTGACGAAGAGGGCGCACCGGCCGACTTGCCGGCACGAACGGTCTTCCCGGCCGACAACGCGTGGAATCGCGACATCTCCGCGGACCCGGTCGACCCGAATTCGACGAACCTGATTGCCTCCTGCGGGGCGACGCGGAGCCTGCATCCCGACTTCGGGACGACATACGACGGCGCGCCCTGGGGGATTCCCTACATCACCGTGCGAGGCGACCAGGCACGCGTTCCGGTGAGCTTCTACTACGCTGACGAGAGCGATCCAGGGCCGTACCCGATCCCGCCCGGCGCGCCGGTCGAGGGGGGCGCCGCGTCGTCAGGCGATCGCCACGTGATCGTGGTCGACGTCGACAACTGGATGCTGTACGAGTTGTTCGACGCGCGGCCGGTGAACGGCGGCACGAGCTGGACGGCCGGGTCGGGGGCCATCTTCGACCTCAGCTCCAATGGGCTGCGACCTGACGGCTGGACATCGGCCGACGCGGCGGGGCTACCGATCTTCCCGGGCCTGGCCCGGTATGACGAAGTGGCGGCCGGCGCGATTCCCCATGCCCTGCGCTTCACCTGTCCCGTAACCCGGCGTGCGTACGTGCCGCCGGCGCGACACTGGGCGAGCAACCAGACCGACCCGAACCTCCCGCCGATGGGGATGCGCGTGCGCCTCAAGGCAAGCGTCGACATCTCGACCTTCCCGCCAGACGCGCAGGTCATTCTGGCCGCCCTCAAGAAGTACGGGATGATCCTGGCCGACAACGGCGGCGGCTTCTTCGTCAGTGGTGCCCCCGACCCCCGCTGGAACGACGAGGCCATCGACAGCCTCAAGCGGATCAAGGGGGCCGACTTCGAGGTCGTCCGCCCCTAGGGCAGAGTGCAGAGTGCAGAGTGCAGAGTGCAGAGTGCAGAGTGCAGAGTGCAGAGTGCAGAGTGCAGAGTGCACAGCGCAGAGGGCAGGACGGCGTTGGGGCTATTCATAGGCGAGGGCGGTGCGCGCGCTGACGCGCGTGGCACGAACGGCTGGCCAGGCACATGCCAGCAGGGACACCACGACCACGACGCCTAACCACACCGCGACCCCGGACCACTGCGGAGCGATCGCGACCGGCGTCTTGAAGAAGATCCGCCCGAACGCGTTCCCGAGCACGATGCCCATCGGTGCGCTCAGGGGAATGGCAAGCGCCCAGCTGGCCACCGCCACGGCGAGGCCCTCGCCCTGGACCACCAGGTGGATGGCCCCGTGACGCGCCCCGATCGCCCGGAGCACCCCGATCTCCCGCGTCCGCTCGAGCACCGCGAGGCTCATGGTCGATGCGAGCGCCAGGCCGCCGACCACCAGCATCAGCCAGCCCATCACCGACAGGAACTCGGCCACCATCAGCAGGTGATCCTCGATGGACGCCCGCGTGTCGGCGACCCTGGATGAAGTAACGCGCAGCCCACCGACCAATGGGGTCAGACCCCATTGCGTCGGGGTCGCCGACAGCGCCGCATGCACCCGCTCCCTAGTGGTCGCCTGCGCGGCGACGTCGTCCTCCGCGAAGTCCACGGCCGCGCGGGTGGCACCGGGATCCCCGGTGACCGCGGCCAGGGCCTCGCGCGAGACCCACGCCGAGCCCAGGACCCCGGCCGCGATGCCAACGATTGTCCACTCACTCGTCACCTCGCCGATCCTGAGGGTCACGGTGTTTCCCAGCGCGAGCGCGGGTTCGTCCTCGGCCTGCCTGGCGCTCACCACCATCTCGCGGGAGGCGCCATCGGCGAGCCACCGTCCAGACGTCGGCTGGATGGCCACGAGCCGCGTTCCGACCGGCACTCCAGTGAGGCCCAGGGAAGATCCCCAGGTCCCTTCCGCCCCGACCAGGACGCCCGACGCCGCTGACCAGGCCTCGGCGCCCCGCACCCCTGGCACACGGGCGAGCGCCGCCTCCAGCGAATCCACGGGCACGCCGGGCGCGATGCCTAACGTCAGGTCATAGGCCATGGCGTCGAAGGTCCGGTCCATCGCGGACCGGATCCCGGCCTTGAGGTTGAGCGCCCCGAGGAAGACCGCGCCGCCCATGGCCAGCGTGAGCAGGGTGCGGGCCATCCGTCCCCGGCGGCGGAAGGCGTTCCGCACCGAGAGCAGCACGGGCCGGGAGACACCGCCGAGCCGCGTGAGCCAGCCGGTGCCCTCGGGGCGGGCGCTGACGCCGAAGTCGCGCAGCGCCGCGCTCACCGAGAGCCGGCTGCCGCGCCACACGGGAACGGCGGCGGCGAGCATCGGCAGCACCGCCCCTACGGCGAGCTGGACGACGATGACCCACACAGGCACCGACGCCGTCGACGCGTCGAAGTTGAGCATGCCCGCGGTGAACCCGGCGTACGCCTTGCCGATGGCCGCCGAGGCGGGGATGGCGATCGCCGAGGCCATCACGCCCATGATGCCGGCGACGCCGAGGTACATCGCGGCGACCTGGGCCGGCCGCGCGCCCACCGCCTTCATGACCGCGATCTCGCGGACCTGCCCGGCGAGCATGGCCTCGACCAGATTGAGCGCGAGCAACGCGCTGAGGATGAGGGCGAGGATGCCGAAGCCGGCCTGCGTGTAGAGCAGGGAGTTCATCTGGTCGGCGTGGATGTGCTTGCCCGGCACGGGCACGTCGACGTCGCGCACGCGCCCGCCTGACGAGGCAATCGCCGCCACTAGCCCGGACGCGACGCGCCGGATGCTGTCGCGCGCCAGTGCCGGGTCACGCGTGACGAAACGGATCTCGTCGAGGTGCCCGCCGGCGCCGAGCCGCGCGAGTGCCGCCGGGGTCACGAACGCATAGACGACGTGTTCCATCCATCCCGGGGCCAGGCCGACGTCGCGCGCGACGCCACTGACCCGCAGGGGGACGGGAGCCCCTTCACCGACCGCGACGAAGAGGGACTCGCCGACACCGGCCGGCGCGAGGTCGAGGGAGGACCGCTCGATGACGATGGCGTCATCCGCGACGGGCCACTCGCCCGCCTCGAGGCGGAGGCGCCCGATCCGGCCGTCCGCGAGGTCCTCGCGGGCGAAGAGACGGACGCCGATCCAGCCGCCGGCGCCTCGGGCGCGCGCCGCCACGGTGCGGCCGGCGGCGACGCTGCCTAACGCAGGGTCGGCGCGGAGGACGGCCAGGAGCGCCGGGGTGACCGCGTCGACCGTGATCGTGCCTGACGCGGGCGTGCTCGCGACGTAGCCCCGGTCGACCACGTCGCGCACGATCGCCCAGGTGGCGAGGACGGAGCCCGCGCCCACGATGCCGATCGCGATCGCGAGGACCACGATCACGGTGCGGGCGCGGTGGATCCAGAGGTCCCGGGCGACCTTGCGCCAGCGCGGGCTGAGCTCAGGCACGGGCATGGACCTCGTCGCCGATGACGACCCCGTCGGCCAGCGAGACGACGCGGGACGCATACGCGCGCGCCGCCGGCGCGTGGGTCGCCATCACCAGGGTCTGCCCCTCGCGCACCAGTCCATCGAAGAGGGCGAGCACCTCGGCGGACGTGCGGGAATCGAGGTTCCCGGTGGGTTCGTCGGCGAGGAGCACGGGCGGTTCGTTGGCCAGGGCCCGCGCGATGGCGACACGTTGCTGCTGCCCGCCGGAGAGGGTGTGCGGCAGCTTGTGTGCCTGGTCGGCGACGCCGACGCGCTCGAGGAGCTGCCTGGCCCGCTGCCGGCGTTCCCGCGCGGCGAACGTGCCGCAGAAGTCCATCGGGAGCATGACATTCTCGAGCGCGGTGAGCGTGGGTAGCAGCTGGAAGAACTGGAAGACGATGCCGACCGCCGTGCCCCGCCATGCGGACATGGCCCGCTCAGACAGCGTATGGACCGCGGTGCCGGCGACGTGCACGGTGCCCGAGGTGGGATGGTCGATCCCCGCCAGGAGTCCGAGGAGTGTCGACTTGCCGCTCCCGGACTGGCCGATCACGGTGACGAACTCTCCCCGTTCGATGTCGAGGGACACGTCCCGCAGCGCCGTGAACGGCCCCGCGGGGGTGTCGAACGTCCGGGCGACGTGGTCGAGCGAGATGAGGGGCATAACGGGTGGAAGGAGGCGGGATCCGTTCAAACCAGGAGGGATGCACATCGGGTGACACAGGAACCGTACGCGGGCGAGCACGCGCGACGCGAGTCGCCGTCCTGCCGTTCACCGGCACGGACGGACCATTCAGCGAATGGCGGGTGGAATCGCCGGCTCGACGCCACGATCCTTGGGGCATCCGACGTCAACACAGGAGTGTCACGATGATCCGCCGCGCCCTCGCCGTCCTTCCCTTGCTCGCCATCCTCACGCTCGCCGCCGATGCCAACGCGCAGCACGACGCGTCAGGCGGAAGCACCCTCGCAACGGCGCCGGCGGAGGCGAGGCAGTTCGACTTCCTCATCGGCCAATGGTCGCTCGACGTTCGGCCGAAGGTCTCGGGACTGGCGGCCCGGATTCACGGCGCCCCGAAGTTCACCGGAACCTGGAAGGCCTGGCGTGCCTTCGACGGGTGGGGCATCGAGGACGAGCTGCGCATCCTGGACAGCAGCGGCGGGCTGCGGTCGGTGGCGCACGCGCTCCGGGTCTTCGACGTGGCGGCCGGGCGCTGGAGCCTGACGACGCTGGACGTCATGCGGGCGCGCTTCACGCCGTCGAGCGCACGCTTCGAGGGCAGGGAAATGGTCGTGACCGCGACGGCGAAGGACCAGGACGGCAAGGACCACCTCGTGCGGGTCCGCTTTCACGAGATCACCGCGACCGGCTTCCGGTACGAGCAGGCGCGGTCCTACGACCAGGGGAAGACCTGGGAGGACCCGACCCTCCGGATCACCGCGCGCCGGACGGCGGCCGCCGCGACGCGCTAGACTCCCTGCATGGCTCGAGGACGCTGGGAGGTCACGGCGACCCGCGCGTCGGCGGGGGTCCTGCTGCTCGCGTGGATTCCGATCTGGGCGCTCTACGCGCTGCTGATCGGACCGGCGAACCCCGTGCACCCTGGCGGGACGCTGGCGATGGCGGCGTTGATCGCGTTTCGGAGCATCGGGATCGCGGCGCTGCTCGGGTTCGGGGTCAAGCGGGTGACGGACCTCGTGCCATGGCCGCACCCGTTCCAGTTGCGGTTCGCGTTGATCCACCTGGGCGGGGCGCTCGTCTACGCGCACGCCTGGTTCGTGCTGGCCGCCGCGCTGGAGAACTTCCTGCGGCCGGGCGCCCTGCACGCGTACTTTGCGATGATCGTCCCGAACCTCGTGCTCGGGATGTGGCTCTACGTCATGATCGCCGGCACCCTGTACGCCGCCCGCGCCGCGCGTGCCGTGGCGCAGGCAGAAGCCAACGCGATCCGCGCCCAGCTCGCGGCGCTGCGATCGCAACTCAACCCGCACTTCCTCTTCAACGCGCTGCACGCCGTGGTGCAGTTGATTCCCGATCGACCGCGGGATGCGGCGCGTGCCGCGGAGCTGGTCGCGGGGCTGCTGCGCACGTCGATCGAGGAGGACAGGGACCTGGTCCCCGTGGCCGAGGAACTGGCGTTCGTGCGCCGCTACCTGGAAGTGGAACGGATGCGATTCGGTGAGCGCCTCGAGGTTCGCATCGACGTCAGCGACGCCGCGTCGCAGGCCGAGGTTCCGTCCTTCGCGATCCAGAGCCTTGTAGAGAATGCCGTCCGGCACGGGGCGGCGCCGCGGGTGGCTCCCACGACCGTGACCGTCACCGGCCGGGTCGAGGCGGGTCGGCTGTCCGTGACGGTCGCCGACGATGGCGCCGGCGCCGCCGGGACCACCGCGCCGGACGCTCGGGGAACCGGGCTCCGTCACCTCCGCGAGCGACTCGGCGTCCTCTTCGGGTCGCAGGCGTCACTCACCGTGGAGACCACACCGGGCGCGGGATTCACCGCGCGGCTGTCGCTTCCGGTGGGCGACGCGCGATGAAGGTGCGGGCGCTGATCGTCGATGACGAACCGATCGCGCGCGCGGGCCTGGCCCGGATGCTGTCCACCATCTCATGGGTGGAGTGCGTCGGTGAGGCGTCGAACGGACCGGACGCGGTCGCCGCGATCCAGCGCCTGGCGCCGGACCTGGTCTTCCTCGACATCCAGATGCCCGGGCTCTCGGGGATCGACGTGCTCCGGCGCGCACCCGTCCGGCACGTCGTGTTCACGACCGCGTGGGCGCAGCACGCGGTCACGGCCTTCGAGCTGGGCGCCCTGGACTACCTGCTGAAGCCCTTCGGCCCGGAGCGCCTGGCGGTGGCGATGGAGCGGATCCGGTCGGCGTTAGGCGAGCCGGCCGGGGGCACCGCGGACCGGCTCGGCGAGGCCCTGGCGCAGGGGCCGATGACCCGGCTCTTCGTGCGGCAGGGAACCGCGATCGTGCCGGTGCCGGTGGTGGATGTCGCCTGGTTCGAGGCCGATGGCGACTACGCCATCGCGCATGCCGGTCGCACCCGGCACGTCATGCACGTCTCGCTCAATAGGCTCGAGGCGCGGCTCGAGCCGGCGCGCTTCGCCCGGATTCACCGCACCGCGATCGTGAACCTCGACCACGTGACCGCGTTCCGCGCGCAGCCCGGCGGGCGACTGGTGGCGGTCATGCGGGACGGCGCCCAGTTGCCGGTCAGCCGGGCGAGGGCACGGACGCTGCGGGCGCTGGGGACGTGAGAGTGCAGAGTGCAGAGTGCAGAGTGCAGAGTGCAGAGTGCAGAGTGCAGAGTGCAGAGTGACGGCTAACGCCTGAGGGCTGGCTCGGAGGCGGCTTCGGGGACCGAGGCGACCAGGGAGGTGACGTCCGCGGCGAACTGGTTCACCTGCTTCCAGTCGGTCAACTCGTGGTCGCGACTGGTGTCGGTGTTGCCGCCGTTCCTGGCGGCGGCGCGCTTCATGTACCAGCGGAGCAGGAACGGGTACTTCGTATAGTTGATCGCGCCGGCGAGGCTCGCCGTCAGCTTAGGCGCCCAGTGCTGGTGCTTCAGGAAGCCCTCGATCGCCCGCCACGCGGCATTGCGGCCTTCCTGCGAGGCGCTGCCTGCTGAGGCACTGACCTGGAAGTACACGCTGGGTACTTCATTGAGGACACCCGCGTTCGCGGACACGAACTGCTGGATGGACTTCTGGGCCCCGCGCGCGATCAGGGATGAACCGACCACGACCGCCGAGTATTGTTTGAGATCCATCGACGGATGGTCCTTGGCGGCATTGCAGTACTCGACGGCGGTCCCGGCGGTCTCGAGATCCGCACCGATGCGCCGGGCGATCTTCTCCGTCTGACCGTATGAAGTGCCGAAAATGATGAGAACGCGAGACATGATTCTCCTGGGCTGCCGATGCACCCGTATGATCCGCAAGGCCCCGGGGTGCCTGGATCGGGGGACTGCGTGGATTGCGTAGGGACATCCCCTATGCGGTTGCCAGAAGCGTCCGCGGCATGACGTTTCGTGGTCTCCTGATGTGGGTGCACCTCGTGCTCGGGCTCACCGGCGCGATCGTGCTCGGCATCGCCGGCGTGACCGGCGCATTCATCACGTTCCAGGATCCGCTGCACCGCTGGCTGAATCCGGTGCCGCGCGTGGATACGGCCGCTGGCAACGCACCCGACATCCTCGCCATCGTGACGGTCGCCGAAGCACGCGGCGGGTCTCCGGCGACAAGCCTCGAGTTGCGACCACCCGGCGACGCAGCGGTCGTCGTGCTGCGCAACCGGACGACGGTGTTTGTCGACCCGGGCAGGGCCACGGTGGAAGGGACGCGACCCCGCCGGTTCGCGAGCCTCTACAACCTCACGCGGGTCATGCGCGGACTGCACACGAACCTGCTCCTGGGCGCGAAGGGCCGGCTGGTCGTGACGTTCGTGACACTCGAGGCGCTCGTGCTGATCCTGACCGGGCTGTGGCTCTGGTGGCGGAAAAAAGCCTGGAGGTTCGGCCCCTGGCGGGGATCGGCCTTCCGCATTTCGTGGGACCTGCATAACGCGAGCGGCCTCTGGTTCGCGGCGCCCCTGCTGGCGATGGTCCTCACGGGGCTCCTCATCGCGGTGCCCGGTCCGATCTACCGGGTGGCGGGTGCGGAGCCCGCGCCGTGGCTGAACCCGCCGGAGTCATTGCCGGCTGCGCCCGGAGCGACCGCGGTCCCGCTGGCGCGCGCGATCGCCGTCGCCGACAGCGTGGAGCCGTCGCTGCCGGTGGAGGGTCTCGCGATTCCGTCGGTCCCGCGAGCCACGTACGGGGTACGGAAGGCCAACCGGACCGTGTTCGTCGACCAGTACTCCGGGGCAGTGATCGAAGTGCGCGCCGACCGAAGGCCCACTGCCGGTGACGACGCCTACCAGGTGGTGGAGGACTTGCACACCGGAGTTCTCCTTGGCCTTCCGGGGACGATCCTGATGACCGTCGGCAGCCTGATGTTGTCGGTGATGTCCGTAACGGGCGCTGTCCTGGGCTGGAAACGGGTGCTGATCCTCGCGGGTCGGGTCGGCCGGGACTCCTGAGCGGCGGGCCGTCAGGCGGCCCCGCGCGGCTGGCGCGGGGTGTCGATGATCGGGTGGTGGACGACGAGGCAGAGGGCGGACGCGACCGCGACCACGGCGAGGGTCGGGGCGTCGTGGCCGAACAGCCACATCATCGGCGTGGCAAGGCCGATGGCCACGAGGCCGCTGGCGGTGAAGTTGCGCGTGACCGAGTACGCCGCCACGCCGCCGGCGAGGAGGGCGACGCAGGCCACGGGGTCGAGCGCCAGCATCCCCCCGAGCCCCGTGGCGGCGCCCTTGCCTCCGTGGAAGGCCAGTTGGGCCGGCCAGATATGGCCGACGATCGCCGCCGCGAGGACCGCCGCGCCCGCCCACTCCGGACCGACGACGACGAGGCCGATCATCACCGCCAGGGCGCCCTTGGCGGCATCGAGGCACAGCGTCAGCACGGCGTCGACCGGCCCGTACACGCGGGCCATGTTGCGGGCGCCAGCGTTGCCACTGCCCGAGGCCCGGATGTCGACGCCGCGCCGCCACCGCGTCACGTAGTACGCCGCAACGAGGCACCCGAGCACATAGCCGGCGGCGAGGGACAGCAGGAGTCTGGCGATCATTCGATTCCGACAATTCTGGCTGCCGGGATCTCCCCGGGCAACGGCGCGAAAGTGTTTGCGATTCCCCGGCGAGGCGATTCACTTACGCACTCCTGCGGAACGTGCCGTTCCGTGCATTTCCCCCGGAGGGTTGCCATGCGGTCTCGAAGCACCATGCGTCCTGTGCGCTCGCTCGTCCCCGCCCTCATCGCCCTGGCGCTGGCGGCGCCCTCGGCGTCACCGGCGCAGCAGGGGCGCGGCGGCGGGGCGCCGGTCCTGCGCTCCATCGAGGAGCGCACGGCAACGATGCGCAGGATGGACGGCTTCTTCCCGCTGTACTGGGATTCCGCGGCGGCCCAGTTGTTCATGGAGATCCCCCGGCTCAATACGGAGGTCCTGAACGTGATGGGCCTCGGTGCGGGGCTCGGCTCGAACGACATCGGCCTCGACCGCGGCGGCCTTCAGGGATCGCGGATCGTCACCTTCGAGCGGAACGGCCCGCGCGTGATGATGGTGCAGCCGAACTACGACTTCCGGTCGTCGAGCACGAACCCCGCCGAGGTGAAGGCGGTGCGGGACGCGTTTGCCCGGTCGGTGTTGTGGGGATTCCCGGTGGCGGCGGAGAGCGACGGCGGGCGGCGCGTCCTGGTGGACATGACGGACTTCCTGGTCCGCGACGCCACGAACATCGCGCCGCGCCTGACGCCGGGTTCCTACCGGCTCGACAACACGCGGAGCTCGATCTACCTGCCGATGACCATGAACTTCCCGAAGAACACCGAGCTGGAGGTGGAACTGACCTTCATCTCGCAGCCGGGCGGGGGAGCCGGTGGCGGTCGGGGGGGCGGTGGCGCGTTCTTCGAGGGCGTCGGCAGCGTGGCAGCGACCAGCGAGGCGGCCAGCCTGCGGGTGCACCACTCGTTCGTCGAGCTGCCTGACGCGAACTACACCCCACGTCCGTACGACCCGCGGTCGGGCTTCTTCGGCGAGACGTGGCGCGATTACTCGACGCCGCTCGACCAGCCGCAACTGCAGCGCTTCATCGCCCGGCACCGGCTGGAGAAGGTGAACCCGCGGGCCGCGGTGAGCGAGGCGGTGAAGCCGATCATCTACTACCTCGACCCGGGCACCCCCGAGCCGGTGCGCTCGGCGCTGCTGGACGGGGCGCGGTGGTGGAACCAGGCGTTCGAGGCGGCGGGATACCGGAACGCGTTCCGGGTGGAGCTCCTGCCCGAGGGCGTGAGCTCCATGGACATCCGCTACAACGTGATCAACTGGGTGCACCGCTCGACGCGTGGCTGGAGCAGCGGCGCCAGCGTCACCGACCCGCGCACCGGCGAGATCCTGAAGGCCGTCGTCACGTTAGGCTCGCTGCGGGTCCGCCAGGACTGGATGATCGCCGAGGGGTTGCTGCAGCCCTATGCCACCGGGGACGCGGTCTCGCCGCAGATCCGGGAGTGGGCCCTGCAGCGGATGCGCCAGCTCTCGGCGCACGAGGTCGGGCACACGCTCGGGCTGGGGCACAACTATTATGACAGCGACTCGGGGCGGATCAGCGTGATGGATTACCCGCATCCCCTGGTCACGCTTCGCGGCGATGGCACCGTCGACGCGTCGCAGGTCTACGACAACGACATCGGCGAGTGGGACAAGGTCGCGATCGCGTACGGATACCAGGACTTCCCGGACGGCACGAACGAGCCGCAGGCGCTGCAGCGGATCCTGGACCAGGCGTGGGCGAAGGATTTCCGGTACATGACCAACCAGGACCTCGGCGCGCACGCGCGCGTGAACCAGTGGTCGAACGGCACGGATGCGGGCGCCGAGCTGACGCGGATGCTCGCGGTGAGGCAGGCGGCGCTCTCCCGGTTCGGCGAGAACGCGATCCGGCGCGGCATGGCCATGGCGCAGATCGAGGAGGTGCTCGTTCCCCTGTACATGCACCACCGGTACCAGGTCGAGGCGGCGACCAACGTCATCGGCGGGATGCACTACATCTATGCCATGAAGGGCGACGGCCGCGAGCCGGTCCGGATGGCCTCGGCCGCGGAGCAACGGTCGGCGCTCAATGCCCTGATGGCGTCGCTGTCGCCGTCGGCGCTGGCGCTGCCGACAGAGCTGCTGAAGAAGATCCCGCCCCGTCCCTCGGGATTCGGGCGCTCGCGGGAACTGTTCCCGCGGTACACGGGGCTGATGTTCGATGCCATCTCGCCGGCCGTTGCGGCGGCCGACCTGGTGACCGGACTGCTGTTCACCAGCGACCGGGCGGCGCGGATGGTCGAGCAGAAGGCCCTGGACCCGTCGCTGCCGGGTCTCGAGGACGTGATCGACGCCCTGTTCCGGGGGCCGTTAGGCACGCCCGGGCGCACGCCGTACGAGGAGGAAGTGCGGCGCGCGGTGGAGCGGGTCGTGGTGGACGAGCTCATGGACCTCGCGGCATCGGCGCCGATGTCGCAGGTGCGGGCGATCGCGACGCTCAAGTTGACGCGCCGCGGCGTGGAACTGGCACAGTCGGTGGCGTCCGCCGTGACCGGCAGCCCCGCGGTCAACGAGGCGCAGGCGGCGCACGCCAACCTCCTCGCCACCGACATCAACCGGTTCCTCACCCGCCCGGCCAATCCGGTTGCCACGCGCTTCGCGGCCCCCACGGCGCCCCCGGGCGCGCCGATCGGCGAGCCGGCGATGCGCTGGCTGTGGGCCCTGGAGCCGGACTGCACCTGGATCGACTGGTATCGCTGGCAGTGAGTCTCGACACGCAACTCGCACCGCCCGACTCGTTATGCGTCCCCCGGCGTCCTCCGGGACTGCCGTGGTGCGCGTCGGCCTCGTGACCCGCCCCCGCGCGTGACCCAGCTTGCCTTTGGTGGTGTCGGCGTCGACTTCGGCGCCGTCACCATCTTCTCGGACATCAGCTTCACCGTCGACCCACGGGAACGGTGGGGGATCATCGGCCGCAACGGGACGGGGAAGACCACGCTCTTCCGGCTGCTGACCGGGGAGCTGGCCCCCACGCGGGGGTCGATCTCCCGGCACCCGGGGCTCCGCGTGTCCCTGCTGGAGCAGCATCGCGACTTCGGTGAGGCCACGACCGTGTGGCAGGCCGCGGCGGGCGAGCTGGCCGACCTGCTCGCGCTGGAGATTTCGCTCGTCGAGCAGGCGACTGCCCTGGGGACCGATGCATCACCGGCGGCGCTCGACCGCTACGGCCGCGACCTCGAGCGTTTCGAGCGCGAGGGAGGCTACGCCGTCACGTCGCGGATCGACTCCGTGCTCCACGGGCTCGGCTTCGACCCGCAGCAGGCACGCACCACGCCGGTGTCGGCCCTGAGCGGCGGCGAGCGGGGTCGGCTCGGACTCGTCAGGCAGCTGGTGAGCACGGCCGATGTCCTGCTGCTCGACGAGCCCACCAACCACCTCGACATCGAGACGACGCAGTGGCTGGAGGCCTACCTGCACGACATCGACCGCACCGTCCTGCTGGTGAGCCACGACCGGGCGTTCCTGGGGTCGACCGTCGACCATGTGCTGCACTTCGAGGGCGGCACCGCGACGGCGTACGCGGGCTCGTATGAGCAGTTCGTGTTGCAGCGCACGGAGCGCCGCCTGACGCAGCAGCGGGCCTTCGAGCAGCAGCAGCGGCGGATCACGGCCGAATCGGATTACATCGCCCGGAACATCGCGGGGCAGAACACCCGCCAGGCCAAGGGCCGCCGCAAGCGACTCGAGCGGCTGCCGCGACTGAGCCCGCCGGTCCAGGATGAGGACGCGATGGCGCTCCGGTTCGACAGCGGCGAACGCGGCGGGGACGTGGTCGTGAGCGCGACCGCGGTCAGCGTGAAGGTGGGCGACCGCACGCTGGTCGATCGGTTCACGGGGGTCCTGCACCGCGGTGACGTGCTCGGGCTCGTCGGACCCAACGGGACCGGCAAGACCACGTTCCTCAAGGCACTGTTCGGCGCACACCCGACCAGCGGCGGCGAACTGCGGTTCGGGGCGTCGATCGACGCGGGCTATTATCGCCAGGACATGTCGCAGGTGCCGCTCGACAAGACCCTCTACGACGCGATTGCCGACCTGCGCCCGCACTGGGAGCGGCGGATCGTGCAGGGCCACCTCGGCCGGTTCGGGTTCTCCGGTGACGAGGTCCAGCGCAAGACGGGTGCATTGTCCGGCGGTGAACGGGCCCGCGTGGCGCTGGCGATGCTCATGCTGTCCCGCCACAACCTGCTGGTGCTCGACGAACCCACCAACCACCTGGACGTCGAGTCCATCGAGGCCCTCGAGGATGCGGTGGAGCGCTATCAGGGCACGGTGATCCTGGTCAGTCACGATCGCGAGTTGCTGCGCGCGCTGACCACCCGGGTCTGGGTGTTGCACGACACGCACGTCACAGACTTCACCGGGGGGTTCGCGGAGTGGGAGGTGGTGAGCTCCGAGCGCGCCCACGGCGCAGCGGTCCGCGCGGCGGAGGAGGAAGCGCTCCGCCGGCTGCACGAGCGCCAGAAGGTCTCGCCCACAGGGGCGAGGTCGGGCTCGGCGCGGCAGGACCAGCGCCGGAAACTGAAGGCGGCAGAGCAGGAACAGGCCGCAGCCGAATCCCGCGTGGCGTCCCTCGAATCGCGCGTCGCGACACTGACCGCATCGCTGGAGGATCCGGCGCTCTACACGCAGGACGGTGGCGTCGTCGAGGCGAAACGGTTGGGGATGGAACTCGATGTCGCCAGGCGCGAACTTGATGCCGCACTCGAGGCGTGGTCACGGACGACGGAAATCGTGGACGGACTCGTGAATCGTGAATCGTGAATCGTGAATCGTGAATCGTGACTCGTGACTCGCGGCCTCTGGCCTCTGGCCTCTGACCTCTGACCTCGGACTCCGCCCTCTGCTCCCGATCCCCATTCAGCCCGCCGCCGACTCTGACGTTGCCGAACTGTCGGAGCTCAACAACCTCTTCTCGCCGCAGGGGCTCACGCTGCCGCGCCCGGAAGCCTGGGTTGCGGGCCACATCGACGACTATCGCGTCGTGCGGGACGAGCACGGTCACGTGCTCGGCAGCGTCTGCCTCGACGACTACTCACCGTCGCTGGTGGAGCTGGTCTCGCTTGCCGTGCACCCGACCCAGCAGGGCAGGGGGCTGGGCACGGCACTGATCGCGGCCGCGGTCGACCTGGCGAAGCGGCGCGGCTACCCGGAGATCTTTGCCGTGTCCTTCTCGGACAGCCTGTTCCAGCACTGCGGCTTCCGGTTCGGTGACATCAACCGCTACCCGGAGAAGCGAGCCCGGTACGCGCGGGTGTCCGACGACGAGTGGACCGTCGGGCAGAAGCACTGCTTCGTGATGGACCTGCGCGGCTAGTTCGCGCGCGGGGCGTGCGGGATCACCCGGAGCCGGACGCGCGAGGGCAGGTCGACCTCGGTCTGCTCGCGGCGCTCCTTGAGGTACTGGTCGAGGAACCGCAGGCTCAGCGCCGTGACCGCGGCATGGATGTCGGCGGCCGCGTCGCCGGACTCGATCCCCAGGATCCCGACGATCGGCTTGCCGAGCAGGGCGAGGTCGGAGAGTGATTGCGCGGTCGCTCCTTCGAGGTGGACCTCGGTGCCGCCGTAGCGCAGCGCATCGTCGAGCGATGGCGTCGCGCTGCCGACCGTGAACACCAGGAACGGGCGTCGCACGCCGCGCCGGGCGACCGCGGCGAAGCTGTCCGGCGCGATGGCCGCGACGGCGGTGACGCGACTGTCCTCGGCGGCCACCTCGGCCGCGGCGACCGCGCCCTCGCCGCGCCCGATCAGGGCGATGCGATCGGCGCGCACGTGCGTCGCCAGGGTGTCGGCGGCGTCGCCAAGGGGAAGGCGCAGGAGCCGGTCCAGCACGAACCGGAGGTCGGCCGTCCGGTGCTCGATCTCGGCGGCGCGGCCGGCGGGCTCGGCCCGGTCCTCGGCGGCGGAGCCGGCGTGGCCCACGCTGGCCACGACGTAGCCATGACTGGCCAGTTGCTCGAAGAGCGCCGTCCCCCCGGTCCGCGTGCCCCCCACGGGATGCGACGCCACCACGAGCGGCGACCGGCCCTCGCGGATGCTGAAGCGGGGGGCGGCCGTGCTGTGCGTGCGGGCCGCGGCCAGGTTGCGGAACGTGAACCCGGGCAGCGGCGTCCCCCTCGCGAAGCCGGACGCGAGTGCGCCCGCCTGGGGGTGGTACCGCAGCGTCCGCCCGTTAGGCGCTTCGGCGGGATACCAGATGCTCACCGGCACGGGGCGCGCCTGCCGGGCCGAGTCGGTCCAGGCGATGTCGAGGCGCCCGACCCAGTACAGGCCGTCCGGTTCGGGAAGGATGATGCGGGGAAAGAGCCAGGCGGGAATCACGACGGCCGCGACGCCCGCGACCAGGAACGCCACGCCCGACACGGCGCGCTGCCCGGCCGACGGCACCGCCGCCCATCGCGAACTCTCGCCGGCCTTGGCGCCCGTCGCCCGCTGCAGGTCCCTCGCCAGGATCCACGCCGCCGCCACCGCCATGCCGTACGCGGGAATCATCTCCCACCGCACGCCGTCGAAGACCACGTGCAACGCCGCCATGATGCCGACCATGGCGAGCAGGGTCGAGGTCACCTGCCGGTTGCGCGGCCTCGCCCATCGCAGGCCAAGCGAGAGGATGAGCGCGCCGACGAACAGGGCTTCCAGTGGGCGCATCAGGTCTCCGCGGCGGTGAGGGAAGGCCGGACACAGGATGGCGCCGGCCCTCCCACAGAATCTGCCGGGTTCCCATGCCGGCAGGCCAGTGGCCGCGTGATATTCCGCGCATGCAACCCTGTGACTGCACGGCTCGACACGATCGGCGACGCGTGGTGCTGACTGGTGGCCCCGGCGGCGGCAAGACGGCCGTCCTCGAGCTCATCAGGCTCTTCTTCTGTGTCCACGTCAGGACGCTGCCCGAGTCGGCGAGCCTGATCTTCGGCGGTGGATTCCCGCGGAATGGCCGGGACGCCGTCCGCCAGGCCGGGCAGAGGGCGATCTTCCACGTGCAACGCGAGCTCGAGGCGACCGAGGAAGCGGACAGCGCGGCGGTGGTGTTGTGCGATCGGGGGACGGTCGATGGCAGCGCCTACTGGGTGGGGGCCGGGGACCTGTTCACCGCGGTCGGGACGACGCGGGAGCGGGAGCTGGCGCGCTACAGCGCGGTGATCCACCTGCGCACGCCGTCCACGCCTGACGCGTATGGTCACGACAACCCGTTGCGCGTCGAGACGCTGGAGGAGGCCGCCGAGATCGATGGGCGGATCGCGGATGCCTGGGCCGGACACCCACGCTATTTCGCGGTGAACGCCACCCCCGACTTCCTCTCGAAGGCGGCGACGGCCCTGCAGGTCCTCCGCGACGAGATCCCGGAGTGCTGCCGCCACCATGTGAAGCCGTTTCTCTGGGAGCACGTGGCGACGGAGTCCCCCGTCACGCCTTCCCACGCGTCACGGGTCCGGGCCGACAGCGCAGGCCGGGATCGGGGCGTAGATTGACGCGGTCCATCGGCCCCGGTGGACCCGATCATCCTTCCCGACCCCCTGACATGCGCGCCACGTCCCTCCTCGTCCGCGTCACGGCAGCGTCGCTGCTGGTCACCCCGCTCCTCGCCGCCCAGGTCCCCGACGCCGCGACGCTGGCGGGACTGCAGTGGCGGTCGATCGGTCCGGTCAACATGGCCGGCCGGATCACCGACGTCGAAGTCGACCCCCGCAACGCGAAGGTCTTCTACGTCGCCGGCGCCACGGGCGGGCTGTGGAAGACCGTCAACGCGGGCACGACCTTCGTCCCGCTCTGGGAAGATGCGCCGATCGCCTCGCTCGGCGACATCGCCATCTCGCCGAGCAACCCGGACATCATCTGGCTGGGCACGGGGGAGGACGACTCGCGCAACTCGGTCCAGCCGGGGTACGGCATCTACAAGTCCACCGACGGCGGCGTGACCTGGCAGTCGATGGGACTGGAGAAGACGCAGCACATCGGCCGCATCGTCGTGCACCCGACCAACCCCAACATCGTCTGGGTGTCGGCGTTAGGCGCGCTCTGGGGGCCGAATCCCGAGCGCGGGCTCTACAAGACCACTGACGGCGGCCGGACCTGGACGCTCAGCAAGTTCATCAGCGACAAGGCCGGGTTCGTGGACATCGCGATCGACCCGCGCAACCCCAACGTCCTGTTCGCGGCGAGCTATGAGCGGGTCCGCGGCCCGCACTTCCTCAAGAGCGGCGGCCCGGGGTCGGCGCTGTGGAAGACGACGGACGGCGGGACGACCTGGCGTGAGGTGAAGGGCGGCGGGTTCCCCGAGACCACGAAGGGGCGCATGACGGTCATCATCGCGCCCAGCAATCCCAACATCATCTACACGATGGTCGAGGCGGACAGCGTGCGCGGCGAGAAGCCGCAGCGGCTCCGCAGCGGCCTCTATCGCTCGGCCGACGGCGGCAACACGTGGCGCTGGATGAGCGTCACCAACAACCGGCCGTTCTACTTCTCGCAGATCCGCGTCGACCCGAAGGACCCGAACCGGATCTACCGCATGGCGGTGGACTTCGCGTTCAGCGATGACGGCGGGTACTCGTGGCGCACGGGCATGCTCGGGATCCACGAGGACTACCATGCGATGTGGATCAACCCGGCCGACCCGAACCACTACATCGTCGGCGGCGACGCCGGGCTGTTCCAGACCCACGACAAGGGCGGCACGTACGATGGCCTGAACAACTTCGCGATGGGACAGTTCTACGGGATCAGCTACGACTTCCAGGTTCCCTATCGCGTCTGTGGCGGCTTGCAGGACAACGGGACCTCGTGCGGCATCAGCCGCCGCCGCGGCGCCCAGCTCCAGATGACCGACTGGTTCGCGATCTTCGCCGCCGACGGCCTGCAGTCCGCGCAGGATCCCGACAACCCGGAATACGTCTACTACGAGTCGCAGGGCGGCAACATCGCGCGACGCAACCTGGCGACGGGCGAGACGGTGAACCTGCGCCCGCGCACGGTGAACGTGAACCAGTTCGCGAACCAGATCGCCCAGATCCGCGGCGACGGGACGCGTCCCCTGACGCCGGAGCAGGAACGGCAGGTCGCCGACATCCGCCAGCGGATGCGGACCGAGATGGCCAACCCTGCGGTGGCGAACCGCTGGAACTGGAACACGCCCTTCATTCTCTCGCGCCACAACCCGATGGTCTACTACGTCGGCGCGAACAAGCTGTTCAAGTCCGTGCGGCGCGGCGAGGGTGCGGTCGCGATCTCGCCCGACCTGTCGGCGCAGAACGCGGACTGGCTCCGCATCTCGGGCGGGTTCGACGCGGACGGCAACCCGGCCCCCGACGCCTCCGGCGGCATTACCCGCGACGCGACGGGTGCCGAGGAGAACGGCACCATCGTCACGATCGACGAATCACCGATCGTGCCGGGGATGCTCTATGTGGGCACGGACGACGGGAAGGTCTGGCTGACGCGGAACGATGGGGGCGCCTGGGAGGACCTCAGCGGCCGCTTCGCCGGCGTCCCGCCGATGACGCACGTCAGCAAGGTCGCGCCGTCGCACCATGACACGGGCACGGTCTACGTCACGTTCGACAACCACCGCGTCAACGACTTCACGCCATACGTCTTCGCCTCGAGCGACTACGGCAAGACGTTCCGCTCCATCTCGGCGGGCCTGCCGACGAACCGCCCGGGGTCGGCGTACGTGATCGCCGAAGACCCGGTGAACCCGAACCTCCTGTACGTCGGCACCGAGGTGGGGGTTTACGCGTCGCTCAACAAGGGCGGGACCTGGTTCCCGCTTCGCAACGGGCTGCCGACGGTGCCCGTGTACGATCTCAAGGTGCACCCGCGCGATCGCGAGTTGATCGCCGGCACCCACGGTCGTGGTATCCTCGTGCTCGACGTCGCGCCCCTGCAGCAGATGAACGCGGACGTCCTCGGCCGCGCCGCCCACCTGTTTGCCCCGACCGTGGCACTGCAATACGGCCAGATGCCCGCGCCGTCGGAGATGCGCGCGCATCGCGGATGGCGCGTCGACGGCGGTCCGTCCGGCGCGGTGATCTCCTATCGCCTGGCGGGGAACGCAGACTCGGCGCGCATCGCCATCGTGAACACGGCGGGCGATACGATCGCGCGGCTCCGCGGTCCCGGGACCGCGGGCCTGAATCGCGTGGAGTGGGCGATGCCGGTCAGTCCGAGCGGCCAGGTGAACCTCAGTGGACGAGGGGGACGTGGTGGCTCGGCGGCGACCAACGTGCCGGGCTTCCCGCCGGGCTTCGTCGCCCGTCCCGCCGAGTCCGCGGCGGTTCCCGATTCGTCGGCGAGTCCGACCGCGCAGGCGCGGATCCTGGCCGCCGGCGGCGGTGCCGGCCGCGGCGGCCGTGGCGGTGGTGGGGGT
>JAUQWM010000040.1 GCA_030835125.1 Gemmatimonadaceae bacterium
GGCGCGCGGGTCGCGAGGTGTTGCTCGCCCCGCGACCCTCGCCCCTCGACCCTCTCCTACGGAACTATCGGTCTCGGCGGCTTCGTCGGGTTCGTTCCGTTCATCCTGGGACGCGGCCCGTTGGACACCTCGACCAGCACGTCACCGATGTAGCTGGTGATCTTCGCGTAATGCGGATAGTCGATCCACTCGGGTTCGTCGGTCCGCTGGTGATAATCGCCGTGCAGTCCCGTGAAGAAGAACGCGATCGGCACGCCCTGGCGCGCGTAGTTGTAGTGATCGCTCCGTCCGTAGATGTTGTTGTAGCCCGACCAGGTCAGCGTCGTGTCGTACTTGTAGTCGAGCTCGAGCTGTCGTGCGCGCTTCTTGTTCACGTTGGCGACGGTCTCGCCAAGGTCCTTCGAATCGAAGAAGGACCCGACCACGCCCAGGTAATCGGGCCCGCCGCCCGGCAGGTCCTCGGCGCGCCCACGGCCGATCATGTCGATGTTGAGCTGCGCGACCACGGAATCGATGGGCACCGTCGGGTTGCGCGTGAAGAACGCCGAGCCCACCAGGCCAGCCTCCTCACCCGTGTGCCAGACGAACAGGGTCGAACGCTTCGGCTTGACCCGCATCGCCTGGATCGCCTCGGCGATCTCGAGCACCGCCATCGAACCCGAGCCATCGTCGTCCGCCCCGTTGTTGATCGAGTCCAGCCGCGGGCGCGGGTGCAGGCGCCGGATGCTGTCCATGTTGACGCGGATCTCGGCGAGTTGCGCCGCGGTCAGCGCCACCATCTGGTTGGCCAGGAGGCGGCGGTTCCGCTCGGTGTTGAACGCCTTCAATGAGTCCTTGTCGACGGGCGCCGTGAACCCCACGTGATCGTTATGCGCCCCGATGGCGACATACTGTCCGCGGAGCGCCCGATCGCTCCCCGGAATGACGCCCACGACGTTGCGCGCGAAATCGGATGGGACCTCGACGAAGTCGAGGGATGCCGTGACCGTCCCGCCGTCGGCGCCTGGCGTGAGCCCATCGATACCCTGCCGCCCGAACAGCGCGGCAGCCGCCGCTCGTGTCACTCGCAGGGTGGCTTGCGGCGCGTACTGGTCGACCATACCCCGGAAGAGGGCAAGCGAGTCGACCCGCTGCGTGTCGGGAGCCGCGCCTCCGCGTCCGCCCCGACCACCTCGCCCGCCGACGGCAGCCGTCTGCGTCGCGACCGTCGGCGTGTTGAGGGCCGCGCGCTGGGCCGGGGTCAGCGCATCCAGGTCGATGGTGGCGATCGCGACGGCGCCGGCAAAGCGCGAGGGCGCGGCGCCGCCGAACCCACCGCGTCCGCCTCCACGGCCGCCCCCGCGACCCGCGCCCGGAGGTTGCGGGGGAGCCGGCAGGAGCACAACGAGCTTGCCGTTGGCCTGCTGCGGCGTGATCTGGTTCAGGGTGTCCCCGGTGACGCCGCCGAAGATGACCGGCACTTCACTGATCGGACGTGGCGCCCGATTGCCAGGCACCGCCACCCAGTCGGTATTCCAGGCCAGGGGATTGCCGTTCACCGTCAGGCGCGAGTGGCTGGTGAAATGACGCAGGTGGTACGGCAGCACCTGGAAGTAGGTGCCGTTATGTCCGGCGGGCAGGACGCCAAGGCGCTTGAGCTCGGCTGCGATGTAGGCCGTTCCCTTCATATTCCCGGCGCGGCCCACCTGTCGTCCCTGCATGGAGTCATCCGCGAACTGATAGAGACGGATCTTCAGGTCGCGTTCCGAGATCGCCGCCGTCGTCGGCGCCGGGGCCAGGCGGGCCGGATTCCCGTACCGGTTCACGGCCACGTTTCCCTGCGCGAGGGCCGCCGAAGACACCGTCAGCAGGAGGCCGAGCGGAAGGCGTACGGGCAATCCTTTCATGCGTACTCCATCGGGTCGAGGTGATCAGCAAGTGTGCGTCTGTGAGGCCCCGCGGCGCCAGTCCGGGACTCCCGGCGTCTCGCCCGGCTGTCGTTGCGGCTAATTTCACGTGTCGCGCCAGCGGTTGGCTGCCCGGAGCCCGAATGCCCCAGCGACCTTGCGGGACGGGCCGTAGTCAGTAGTTGTAGCAGAATCCCCTTTCGGCCCCCTGGAGGCCTGAATGACTCGCGCAGTTGCCCCGTCCAGCCCGCACGTCCGTCGCGCCATCCTGTTTTCGCTGGCGCTGTTCCCCGCGACCGCGGTCGCCCAGGGTCCGTGGAGTCCCGAGGAAGTCCTCAAGAAGGAAGGGTGGGTCAAGCCGCCCGCGGTCGTCGAGCGCATCATCACCGCGCCGCGCACCGACATCTCGTTCGCGCTTGCCAGTCCTGACCGGAAGTGGTTCGTGCGGACGGGCATGCCGGATCGCGGTGACATTCGCGACTACGGCAAGCCGCACCTCTACCTCGGCGGACTGGTGGTGGATCACAAGGCCAATCGGGCGCGATCGATGACGATGCGCGCCGGGACGGCCCTGACGCTGGTCGACCCGCGCACGAATGCCACGAAGACCCTCGAGGTGCCCAAGGGCGCGACGGTCTCGTCGCCGACGTGGTCACCGACCGGCACCCAGCTCGCCTTCATCGCGAACTTCCCGGACGCGTCGCACGTCTACGTCGCCGATGTGGCCAGCGGCAAGTCCACGCCGGTGACCCGCACGCCGCTGCTGGCGACGCTCGAAACCGGGATCGACTGGACGGCCGACGGCAGGAGCGTCACCGTGGTGCTGGTCCCTGACGGGCGGGGCGCACCGCCGACGCATGGAGCGGACGGCGTCGAGGACGGTCCCCAGGTGCGACTGACCGAGGGGAAGAAGATCCCCCAGCGGATCCACTTCAGCCTGCTGGAGGATCCGCACGACCAGGCCATCCTGAAGTACTACACGACCGGCCAACTGGCCCAGGTGGACGTCAAGTCCCGCGCGGTGCGCAAGATCGGCGCGCCGGCCATGATTCGGTCGGTGGATGCGTCCCCCGACGGGGCGTACTTCCGCGTCAGCCTCATGGCTGAGCCGTTCTCGTATCGAGTCCCCACGTCGAGCTTCGGTTCGATCGACCAGTTGTGGGACGCGAGCGGGAAGATGGTCGCGGAGCTGGGACGTACGCCGCTTCGCGAGGGCGAGGTCGGCGATGACGACGCGCCGGCGGGGTTCGGGCGCGGCGCGACGCAGTCAGCCTCCGACACCGGGAAGCGCAACCTCCAGTGGAACCCGGTCGGACCGGGGATGGTGTACCTGCAGTCCGTCTTTGCGGCCAACGGCACGGAGCCGGCGGGACGCGCTGGGCGCGGGGCGGCAAACGCGGGTCGGGGCGGTGCGCCCGCCGCGCGGCAACCCAGCAGCGTCCGGTACATGCACTGGCTCCCGCCTTTCGGCCCGACCGACACGAAGGTCGTGTACGAGGGCAGCGGACGCCTGACGAGTGTGGCGTACGGTGTCGACGGCAAGACGATGTTCGTCGCCGACAGTGCACTGGTGTTCGCCGTGCGCATCGCCGATCCGGCGAAGCGATTCAACCTGGGCCGTGGCGTCACGCTCCCGGCCGGCGGTGGCGGCGGATTCGGGCGCGGTGGCCGCGGAGGCGGCGGTGGTGGCGATGATTCCACGATGCTGGGTGGCGCCCTCGCAACGCGCCCCGGACCGAACGGTCCGGCGATGGTGGTCGTCGGGAGCGACGGCCGGTCCGTCTTCCTCTCGGGGAATCGCGCGCCGGGCGCCAACTGGCAGTCGCAGGGTCCGCGACCCTGGGTGGACCGGCTCGACTTCGAGAGCGGTCGCCGGACGCGGATCTTCGACGCGCCGGCCGACGGCTATGACGAGTTCGTGGCCGCGCTGGACGACGATTACTCGCAGTACCTCTACACGCACGAGTCGCCGACCGTGGTCCCGGACGTCTACCTGCGCACCGTGGCCGCGAACAACGCCACGAAGGTCACCAGCAACTCCGACCCGGCGCCCGAGGTGACCCAGGCACAGGTCAAGCGGATGCAGGTCACGCGTCCGCGCGACGGCATGAAGTTCTGGGTCGAGGTCACGCTGCCCCGGGACTGGCGACCGGGTCAGCGACTCCCCGGCATCATCTGGTTCTATCCGCGCGAGTACACGACCACGGCCGAGTACGACCGATCCAAGTTCGGGACCAACGTCAACCGCTACCCGGCGCTGGCGCCGGCACGCCCGGCCTCGTCGATCAAGTTGTGGGTCACGCAGGGATACGCGCTCCTGGAACCCGACAGCCCGATCATGGGCGACACCGGCCGGATGAACGACAACTACACCCAGGACCTGCGCGAGAACCTGGATGCGGTCATCGATGCCGCCGTCGAAGCGGGGTATGTCGATCGCGACCGGATGGGCCTGGGCGGGCACAGCTATGGCGCGTTCAGCACCGTGAATGCGATGACGCTGGTGCCGTACTTCAAGGCGGGCATCGCCGGCGACGGCATGTACAACCGCACGCTGACGCCCTTCGGCTTCCAGTCCGAGCGCCGCGACTTCTACAACGCGCAGGACACGTACCTCGACATGTCGCCGTTCTTCCGCGCCGACAAGCTCAGCGGGGCGCTGTTGATGTACCATTCGATCGAAGACCAGAATGTCGGCACGGCGCCGATCAGTTCGATCCGCATGCTTCACGCGCTGCAGGGTCTCGGGAAGACCGCGGCGCTGTACATGTATCCGTACGAGGACCACAGTGTGGGTACGTACCAGACGGACCTGGACCAGTGGGCCCGGTGGTTTGCGTGGTTCGACGTGTACGTGAAGAACCCGAAGCGGGACACGAAGGCGGTGCAGCCATAGAGGGTCGGGGGTGAGGGATCCCTCGCCCCCATTCTCATCTCCCCTCTCCCCATCTCCCATCTCCGACGCATGCGCACACTCCTCGGTTCCATCGCCGCACTCACGTTTGCCTCGCTGGCCGGCGCCCAGGGCGCAACGCCCGCGGATTCGACGGATCCCGTTCGCGAGATGGTCGCGCGGCTGGACCTCGAGAAGTACAAGGCGACGATCAAGGGCCTGACCCAGTTCGGCGACCGCATGCAGGGCACCAGGCGCAACGCGGAGGCGGTGGACTGGATCGAGGCGCAGTTGAAGAGCTATGGCTGCACCAACACCGAGCGGGTCCGGTATGAGTACGCGCCGCCCACTCCTCGCGGAGGAGGTGCTGGCGCCGCCCGCGGGGCCGGGGCCGGTGGCGGGCGGGCCGCCGGCGCTGGCCGTGCCGGTGGCGGCGGTCGCGCCGCTGGAGGTGCGGGTCGGAACACCGGGCCCATCACCGGCGTCGTCGGCGGCTCGGGTGGCAGCCGGCTTCGCGGGAATCGCGGACCCACGGGCGTGAACCGGGACTCGATGCGCACCGATGCGCGCCTGCGCGCGCTCAACGCCGAGCAGGCGCCGACGACGCCGGGCATGCGCGAGCAGGTCTTCTGCACCAAGGTCGGTACCACGCGGCCGGACGAGATGTACATCGTCGGCGGACACATGGACGGCCATGGCTGGGGTGAGGCGGCGAACGACGACGGGTCGGGAACCGCGATCGTGATGGAACTCGCCCGCATCTTCAGCAACCCCGACGTGCAGACGGAGCGGAGCATCCGCTTCGCGCTGTGGAACAACGAGGAGACGGGGCTGAACGGCGCCCGGGCCTACATCGAGCAGCGCCAGGCGCTGCAGGGCCGGGAAGAGCCGGCGGGGTCGGGTCGGTACCCGGAACCGAAGTGGCTCGGCATGATCCAGCACGACATGATGCTGTTCGACCACGGCATGCCGCGGGCCGATGGGACGCTCAGCCCGGAGCAGCGCCCGGAGGCCGACGTCAACATCGAGTTCCAGATCGACTCGAAGATGGCCGACCAGTCGATGAAGCTCGCCTTCGTGTTCCACCGGGCGAACAACCGGTATGCCACGGACTATCCGGCCACCGTCGGCCCCCACATGACCAACACCGACTCGGGGCCGTTCCAGGACCTCATCCCCGCGATCAGCCTGCGCGAGAACGAGCGCGGGGCGCACGTCGGTGCGGGCTGGGATCCACACTGGCACCAGCCGACCGACCGGTACGACACCTTCAGCGACAAGGACTTCCGCCTGGGCCTCAACGCGGCCCAGACGACCCTCGCCGCGTTAGGCCAGCTGACCGGCGTGACGCTCCGGAAGTAGGCGATGGGCGCGGGCGAGAGGATGCGACCGCGCCCGTGGGTGCTGGCCGACTGCACGCTGGAGGACGTGCGCACCTCGCGGTTCGAGGTCGCCGTCCTCCCCTGGGGCGCGACCGAGGCGCACAACCGTCACCTGCCGTACGGCACCGACACGATCGAGACGGAATCGATCGCTGCCGCCGCCGCGGCGCTCGCGTGGGAGCGCGGGGCGCGGGTCGCGGTGCTGCCCGGCGTCCCGTTCGGCGTGAATACGGGCCAGCGTGAGGTCCCGCTCTGCCTCAACATGATGCCGTCGACTCAGGCGGCGGTCATTCGCGACCTGCTGCCGACGCTTGAGCAGCACCAGGTCCGGAAGCTCGTCATCCTCAACGGGCACGGCGGAAACGACTTCCGCCAGGTGATCCGCGAGCTGCAACCGTCGACAGCCGTGCTCCTCGTGCAGGTGAACTGGTACCAGGTGGTCCCGCCGACACCGCATTTCGATGAACCCGGCGATCACGCCGGTGAACTGGAAACGAGCGTCATGCTCCACCTGGCGCCCGGCCTCGTGCGCCCCCTGGAATCTGCCGGGCCGGGACGCTCGCGAACGCACCGGATCGCGGCGTTTCGAGAGGGTTGGGCCTGGATGCCGCGTCCCTGGGTCCAGGTCACCGATGACACGGGGGTCGGGAACCCGGCGGCATCCACGGCAAGAAAGGGCGAGACGTACGTCGCCCTGGTGACGGAACGCATCGCCGGCCTGCTCGTCGACCTGACGGGAGCCGATCCGTCATCGCTCTACGAGTGACAGACCCGCGGCGGAGGGAACGCCGAAAGTCGTAACTTGCGGTCTTGCCACACCTTGACTCTCGTGCGGAGGCGGGTCTATCATTCCTGTCTTCTCCGCCCCAGCCTGGGGCGTGCTGTTTCGTTGAGACACCACGGAATGCCGACTATCAACCAGCTCGTCCGGCGTGCTCGTCGCGCCGTTGCCGCCAAGGGCAAGACGCCTGCCCTGCGGCAGAATCCGTTCCGGCGCGGCGTGTGCACGCGCGTGTACACCACGACGCCCAAGAAGCCGAACTCGGCGCTCCGCAAGGTCGCGAAGGTCCGCCTGACGAATCAGTTCGAGGTCATCGCCTACATCCCGGGCGAAGGCCACAACCTGCAGGAGCACTCCATCGTGCTCGTTCGCGGGGGACGCGTGAAGGACCTGCCAGGCGTTCGCTATCACATCGTGCGCGGCACACTCGACGCCGCCGGCGTGTCCGGTCGCAATCGCAGCCGCTCCAAGTACGGCACCAAGAGGCCCAAGGCGGGCACCGGAGGCAAGAAGTGAGTCGCCGCAAGAAGACCATTCGCCGTCCGGTGCTGCCGGACGCGCGTTATGACAGCCAGACCGTCTCCAAGTTCATCAACTCCCTCATGTTCGAGGGGAAGAAGGCCGTCGCGGAGCGCATCTTCTATGGCGCCATGGACCTGGTCGAGTCCCGCACCAGCCAGCCCGGCGTCAACGTCTTCAAGCAGGCGCTGGCGAACCTGAAGCCGGTCGTCGAGGTGAAGAGCCGCCGCGTCGGTGGCGCCACCTATCAGGTGCCCGTCGAGGTCCGCCCCGATCGTCGCACGGCCCTCGCCATGCGCTGGCTCATCTCCTTCTCGCGTGAACGCAACGAGAAGTCGATGGCCGAGAAGCTGGCCGCCGAGGTGATCTCCGCGTCGAAGGGCGAGGGGAATGCGGTGAAGAAGAAGGAAGACACCCACCGCATGGCCGAAGCCAACAAGGCATTCGCTCACTATCGGTGGTAGGACCCCGGGCCGCCTCACTGGCGGCCCGCGTCATATTTGGGGGAGGATGAGCGCGCTCGCTGCCGTCTTCGGCCCGGGCGCCGGCTCGGCCGGCGCCGTCCTCCCCGCGATGTTCGCCGCGATGCGGCACCGCGCCAGCGCGCCCCCCGAATCGTGCCTGACGCCCACCGCGGCGCTCGCTGCCGCACGGCACTCCTGGGAATCCGGCGTCTCCGGCTGGCACGGTCCCCTCATCGCGGAATCAGGTGACTGGGTCGTCGTCGCCGATGCCAGCCTCTATTACGTCGCAGAACTCTGCCGGAAACTCGGTGTCCAGCGCGGGCATGGCCAGCCAGAAACCGGGCAATTGCTGCTGATGGCGCTGCGGAAGTGGGACACGCGCTTCGCCCGGCACGTCGAGGGCGATTACGCGATCGTGGCCTGGGATCGGCGGCGCGATCGCGTGCTGATGGCTCGCGATTTCGGCGGCCGGCGAAACCTCGCGTGGGCTCGCACCAGCGACGGATCCCTGGTCGTGGCGTCGTCTCCCGCAGCCGTCGTCAAGCATCCACAGGTCTCATCCGACTACGACCCGGTCTTCCTCGCCGCGTCGGCAGCGGGCATCTCGGCACATGGATACGGAACAGCGTATCGCGAGGTGTCGGTTGTTCCCGCTGGTGGGACGCTTCAGTTCGTCGACGGACGCGCGCTGCTGGTGGACCGCTGGGACCCGCCGCCCTTTGGTTCGGGATGGGAATCGTCGACTTCGGCAGCGGCCGCCGAGCAGTTGCGGTCGCTCCTTCAGGACGCGGCGCGCGAGAGGCTCGCGGACGACGCCCCGACCACGGTCTGGATGTCCGGCGGTTGGGATTCGACGGCGGTATTCGCCTCGGCAGCGGCTGCGCTCGAGAGCGAGCACTCGGGGCGCCCGCTCCTTCCGGTTTCGATGACGTATCCGGCGGATGACACCGGCAACGAGGACGCGCACATCAGGGCGGTCGCCGACCGGTGGAACGTGCCGATCCGGTGGGTCCAGGCGGACGACATCCCGTTGTTCGAGGACACCGCGAACCGCGCGCTGTTGCGAGACGATCCCATGGCGCAGCCGTTCGAGTCGAAGATGCGCCACCTCTCGCGGGTCTCCCGGACGCTCGGGTCGCGGGTCGCGTTGGATGGTTTTGGTGGAGACCATCTCTTTCTCGTCTCGAGCGCCGCCATCACGGCGGACCACTTCTTCTCCGGGCGCTGGTCGCAACTCTATGGTGAATGGCGAGGGTGGCCTGGTTCCGCCCGCGAGTTTGCCCGGCTCAGCGTCCTTCCCCACCTGTCGCCATCAACCCGGAGATGGCTCGGATCGCTGAGGGGGAGGCCGATCGCGGGATTCTGGGATCGCTTCCTGCCACCGTGGCTGCAACCGCGCGCGGAAGTTGTGCGCATGGTGGAGCCGGAGCTGGAGCGGCAGCCGGGTGAAGGTGCCGCCGAGTACGAGTCGAGGAAGGGGATCGTATCGCCGTTCGTGGCCCGGGCGGTCTCATGGAACCACTCGTTCGCACTCGAGGAAGGCGTCCTGGTCCGCGCCCCGCTTTTTGACACCCGCGTCATTGCGTTCGCCTGCGGGCGGCCGCTCAGCGATCGAGGGGGCGGGGGTGACAGCAAACGAATCCTCCGGCATGCCATGAAGGGCCTGCTCCCGGACTCGGTGCTGGCTCCCAGGCCGCGAAAGACCGGGACGCCAGCAGGCTACTTCCGTCGCCAGATGCAGGCGCACCTCATGGACGAAGTGGCGGCCGTGTTTGGCGGGTCGCCCGGCGAACTGGAGCGCCTCGGAATCCTGGATGCCGGGGTCTTCCGACAGGCGGTCGAGCAGTACGCCGGTTCCGGGGAGCACGCCTTGGGAGCCATGCTCCAGCTCACCCTGGAAGTCGAGCGATGGCTTGCCGCCCGGTCAGCGCGAGGGTAATGTAGTCACCCCCGAACGCACATCATGCTGTTCGCGTGATGGTATCGGTCTTGCAAGGAACACCTCCGAACCCCCAGGGAGGCATCATGTACGAATCCCCAAAACTCGTCCGGTACGGTCAGTTCCGTGACCTGACGCTCCAGTCTTCGGGCTGTCTGCTCCAGAAGCCTTGGACTGGGAAGGATCAACCGACGTTCGACTCGTTCTTCCCGAACGGTGTGAACGACGGCTGCCCCGCTCGCTCGTAAGTAGTTCAGAACCAACGCAGTAGGCAGTTTCAGAAGTTGTACCAGCCGAGGCGCCGTCCGGGGCGCCCAAGGCAAGGGTCCGTCAGAATCGAGCTAGCGAGAGCTTGGCTCAGTTCAGTTGGCCGCCACACCCAGAGTGTTGGGTTGTGGCGGCATTTTGTTGCAACACTGCGCCACACTCGTCGCCTTTCGTTGCAGACGGCCACAACTGTTGGGTCCGATGCGGGACCCCCAAGCGAATGGGAGTTAGCCGTTGAGCCTGCCGAGCCCAAAATCGACAGTGGTCTTCCGGGAGGTGCCTGAGGGGGCCATCCTGTTCTGCACCGCAACCGAGACCTACTTCAGCCTCAACGCGGTCGGTGTCCAGGTTTGGCGCCTGCTCCATCCGACATGTGTCTCGATAGACCAGGTCGTGGAGCGGCTTTCCGCAGAACACCCCGACGCCACCGCGGACGTCCTGCGTTCGGACATCGCCGAATTGCTGCGGGCCCTGCTGGAGAGCGGACTGGTAGAGCTCCCCAAGGCCGCGTAGCCCCGACCGCGAAAGACCCGTTCGCGTGGCCGGCTTCGTTTTCGCCCTCGAGCCGTCGTCGACGAGGCGGACCCGCGCGGTTCACGCTGGGCTGGCCGCCATGGCCGATCGCGGCGACCAGCACACGATTCGGCTCCAGGGTCACGTGGCCGCCGCCGGGCTCACAACCCTGGATTGGCAGGAGCAGCTCAACGGGGGCTCGACCGGTCATTGTCGCGAGCTGGTCGTGGTTGCCGACGCGGTCCTCTACTACCGCACGGAGCTCGTGGCGGACCTCACCCGATTCGGCTGCCCACCGCGGAGTGAGTCGACGGGCGACCTGATTGCCGCAGCCGTCCGGTCATGGGGTGACGATGCGCCGCTCCACCTCGAAGGCGACTACGCCTACGTCGCGTTCGACACGACGACAGGGCGTGGATACGCGGCGCGGGACCCGATCGGAAGCCGACCTCTCTACTTCGTTCACACCACCGTCGGGTTGGCGATTGCCTCGGCACCCAGCGCGCTCGTCGCGGCCGGTTTCGCATCTTCGGCGCTCAACAACGCGTGGCTGGCCGAACTCTGCGCGGGCTTCGTGAATGTCGGCTCCGAGACCGCATACCGGCAGGTGGCGGCTCTTCGACAGGGAGAGCGACTGCGATTCGGTGTTGGGGTGACGACGGCCGTTGATCAGTGGTGGTCGCCGCCGGCATTCACCGAAGATGGAACGTCGCGCGTGGCATTCGCCGATGCCGCGGTCGAGTTGCGTGAGTTGATCGTGTCCGCGGTGCGAGAACGGCTCGATCCTCAACGTGCGACCTTTGTATCGCTCAGCGGCGGTCGCGACTCCTCCGCGGTCTACGCCGCTGGACGGCGGCTGGCCGGGGATCGTGTTCGGGCAATCTCGTTGTCGTATCCGGTCGGCGATCCCGGGCGCGAGGATGAGACGATCCGGGAGATCCTCGAGATGTGCGGGGGCCAGCCGCGGTGGATCGATACCGACCAGCTGCCGCTGTTTCGACTACAGGGGACGGGCACGATCCGGCCCGATGCGTTCACGCACCCATATGAATCCCCGACGGCAGCCATCGCCGACAGCGCCGGGGCGGAAGGAGGCCGGATCGTCCTGAATGGACTTGGCGGCGATACCCTGTTTCACAGCGAGCATTCGTTCCTCGCGGACCTCGTCTTTGCTGGTCGCTGGGTGGATCTTCGCCGTGAGTGGAGGCTCCAGGGAGGTGGCTTTGACCCCGCGATGTTCTTTCGCTGGGGCCTCCTGCCAAGGCTTGGTCCGGTCGCGCGCGATTTCGTCGCCGCGGCGCGAGGCGGTCGTCGCCTGCAGGATGTCTGGGATCCCCCGGTTCCGGGTTGGATCCGTGGCGGCGACGACACGCACGCGACCATCAGGGAGCGCGCCTGGCGGGAGCCGGTTCGTGAACTCCGTGCCGATGGGGCCGGCGACCGTGAGCGCCGCCTCATGGTTCTGGGGCCGTTCGCCGGGCGGGTGGTGCCGGAGTACAGCCGCGTTTCCCTGTCGAGAGGGATAGAGCAGCGATCGCCGCTCTACGACTCGAGGATCATCTCGTTCGCGGCCACCCGGCCTCGTGCCGAGCGGCAGCGAGGAGGGGACTACAAGCGTCTCCTGCGCGCCGCAATGGAGCCGTGGCTGCCTGTGTCAGTGACGGGTCCGCGCCTCAATCCGACAGGTTTTTCGGGTGGCTATTTTCGTCGTTTGGCGATGGCGGAGTTGCCGCAACTGATTGGTACACAGCGGGATAAGCTGATTGCGGATGAGGCTGGCCTCATTGTTGCCAAGAAATACCGCGCCGAACTGCATCGCTTTACCGAATCGGGCGAGCATGGGCAGTTGCCGGCTCTGGTGTTCACGGCGTTGGTCGAGTCCTGGCTGCGCTCGCAGTCAGCGGATTCCGACAGACGCTAGCACGTCAGATCACATTCTTGCGGCGCAGCGCCGCGCATACCTGCTTTGGGATGCAGGGGGGAGGAAGGGATGTACGAGAGTCCGAAGCTGTTGCGCTACGGCGGTTTCCGGGATCTGACCCAAGCTGGGTGGAGCGGGGCGGACGATCACCTGTTCTTCCAGAACATCTCGGGCTGCAACCTCCTGGGGTGTCCGCCGGGCCAGCCGGGTGGTGGGCCGACCACGGGCGGATCGCGCTAAACGGTCAAGGTCGCAGGTTGAATCGCTCGAGATGCCGGCCCTGAAAAGGCCGGCATTTTCGTTGCGCAGGCCCAACAGAATCGTGTGCCGGGAGCACACGATTCGGTGGCCACCGGGTCGTGATTCGTCACCTGGGGCGGGGACCGTCATGGGCACCACCGAGTACCGAGAATACCGTGTCTTCGGTGGCGTGCTCCGGACAACGCTGCTGTTGCCGGAACTACACGAATCTCCCGATACCTCGAGCCCGACCTGGACGCTTGAGGTCCACGAAGGGGGTGCCGCTCCGGGCCTCGATGCCGCGCTGGTTGCATCCGAGGAGTTGGCCGGTGACGTCACCATCACCCTCCACAGGACCGTGGGTGGGGCGTCGCGTCTCTCTTACTCGGACACCGGCGCATTCGACATTTCGCCCGACGGTGCCACGATCGACTGGTACCGCCTGCCGGCGGCGCCTGACGACCTGGCGCGAACCGACATCCTCGGCCGGGTGCTCGCGCTGGCGGCGCACGCCAGCGGCACCGTGATGCTGCACGCAAGCGGCGTCGCCATCGGGGACCGCGTGATCGGGTTTCTGGCACCCAAGTTCTTCGGCAAGTCAACGCTGGCGTGCGCGATGACCGATGCCGGCGCCCGGCTGGTGACCGACGACGCGCTGGCGCTGCGGCTGCGCCGGGGAGTCGAATGCGCGCCTGGGGTGCCTGCTCTCCGGTTGCGGCGTGAGGCCGCCGCCCACCTGCGAGGCGCGTCCGGGCTGGAACTGTCCCACGACGATTGGGACTGGAGGCACCTCGAGCGGCGTGATGTGAGCGAAGTCGCCAACGGTTGGCTCCCGGTCGACGCCTTGTACGTGATCCAGCCGGTCGAGTCCGCGGGCATGGCGGCGGCGGTTGTCCGTGAAGCGCAGGCGCCGCTTCAGGCAGCGCTCGCGCTGGTCAGGTTCGCGAAGCTGGGCGGGCTGCTGGCAGGTGCGCTGGCTGTGGACTACCTCGGTCGCGCCGCTGACATCGCCGGCCGGGTTCCGGTGTACGCGCTCTACACCGCCCGGGACCTGGGGCGGCTGGGTGAGGTGGCTGCGGGGATTACCCAATGGCATCGCGATTGACGCACGGCAGCACTAGGTTGACGGGAATTCCGACGGCGTGACCGACTAATCCAGACGTGAGCACTGCCCTGCGACTCGAGTCCTATGGGAACCCGGAAGCGGCCCTGCTGCTGGCGGCGAGTCGTGGCGATCCATCTCGCGAGTCGGTGCGCCGCCTGATGGCGGGCCGGCTGGACTGGACGCAGCTCACGCGCCTGGCGGTCGAGTCGCACGCGACCCCGGGGCTCTGGGAGGTCGTTTCGGCGTTCCCCGACCTGCCCCGTGAGGCGGAGGCGCTGCAGTCACTCGCGGTCGTCAACGACTTCAGGCGTTACCACATTCGCGCGCTGTTGGCGCGCGTGGTGGGCGAGCTGCGCGCGGCCGGCATCGAGGTCCTGGCGATCAAGGGTGCGGCGCTGCTGGCGGGAGGCGTGGCAAAGGCGGCGGGACGGACCATGTCCGACATCGACCTGCTGGTGGTGACCGGGTCGCCCGAACGGGCCTGGCAGGTGTGTCGCGAACACGGCTGGACGCTGGTTGACGAGGCGTGGACCGAGGCGTTGTACCGCGAGCATCATCACCTCCCGCCGCTGCTCGATCCGGATGGCGTCCAGATCGGCCTCGAGCTCCACCGCACCCTGTTGACCGGTGTCGATCGCCTCGGCCTGGACATCGAAGCGATCCTGGGGCGGTCGCGAACGGTGAACGTCGGCGAGGTCGCCGTGCTGGTGCCGTCCGTGGAAGACCTGCTGCTCCACGTCTGCCTGCACTTCGCGTGGTCCAACAAGCTGCAGCGCGGAACGTGGCGCGCGTTCGCGGACGTTCACGCCATCGTATCCGATCCCCGCTTTGACTGGGACCGGTTCATCCAGGTGTCCGGTTCGCGCCTCTCGCGGCAGTGCTGCTACTGGACCCTGCGCCTGGGATCGGCCGTGGCCGACCTGAGTGTGCCGGACGGCGTGTTGCGACGGCTGGATCCGTCGTCAGGCGGCCGGTTCGCCGGCCTCCTGGAGCGACACCTGGTCAGCCAGATCATGGACCCGGCCGCGGGGACTGCGGTGTCCGAACGCGTCCGGCGCTGGTTCTGGTTCGCGGCGATGCAGGAGCGCGCGACATCGGACGAAGCGAGCCAGTTATGGAACGAAGGCGCGGTCCTGGTTCCCGGGGAGGGCGATCCGGTCGAGCATCCGGCGCGCGGTCCCCTGACCGCCGTCATCAGCACGTGTGGATACCTCGCCCGACTCCTCACGCGCGGGTAGGGTGCGCATGTCACCGGCATTGCCACCGCGCATCTTCTCAAGCGACGGGCCGGGAGTACGTTTCTCGCGGGCCGCACCGTCAGCGTCGCGCTGGTGGCGTGCGTTCCTTCCAGGTTCCCATTCATGCGGTACGGGGCGGGGCATCATCCTCTCCCACAGTCGACGCCATGGCACGACACGAAGACAGGGCCCTGCCGACACGCGTGGCGGCCGCGGTGTTCAAGCGACTGCCGGAGGGTGGCGTGCTGTTCTCCACCGAGACCGAGGTCTACTTCGGTGTCGGCGAAGTTGGCGCGCGGATCTGGGAACTCCTGCCCCCCGCGGCGCACACGGTCGACGAAATGGTCGCCATCCTGTCGGCGAAGTATCATGACGTCACCGCCGATCAGATCCGCGCCGACGTCGAGCGGTTCCTCGGCGAACTCCTCGACAACGGCCTGGTCGCGTACGATCCGGCGCATCCGTCGGGAGGTCCAGCGATATCGTAGGGCCGGGCCGAAGCTGCGGTCACTGCGCGTGCGCGACTGGAAGGATCTCGTGCATGCCCAGGCGGCTCTCGTCCGCGCCCATCGTGACATGCGCTCGCGCCCGACCGGCGAGATGGTGCGCGACGAACCCGACCGTCCCGATCCACCGGTGCTCGATCGGATCGAGGACGCGCGACGCGTTGCCCTCGCGGTGAACCGGGCGGCCGCGTTTGGCATCTTCAGGCCGAAGTGCCTCGTGCGTTCCATGGCCCTGCGGCGGCTGCTCAATGCGGCCGGCATCGAGGGGGCGCACGTCCGGGTCGGTGTGTACCTCGCCCACGGGCAGTTCATCGCGCACGCCTGGGTGGAGTACGCCGGCCAGGTGGTCGGGGACGATCCCGCCTTCGTGGCGCGTTACGTGCCCATGACCGGACTCCAGGTCGCGGAACTCGAATGACCGAACGAGCCTACAGCGTCTTTGGCGGGATCCTTCGCTCCGAACTCCCGATGGCGGAGCTTCCACCCGGAACGGCGCCGGCGACTCCGGAATGGCGGCTCCGCGTGGTTGCGGGCGCCGCCGATCACGCTCCGGGCGAGTTGCTGGGCAGCGATACCGTATTCGGTGAGACGCTGGTCCGCGGCTACCGGCGTCCCGACGGATACAGCCTGGTCTTCGATGACACCGGACGGTTCGATGTGTCGGCCGATGGCGCCAGCATCACCTGGCACCAGCCGGGTCCCGAAGTGATCGAGGCGGCGCAGGCCGACGTCACCAGCCGCGTGCTCGCGCTCGCGCTCCACGCGGCTGGCGTCTTTTCCCTCCACGCCAGCGCCGTGTCGATTGACGGTGCCGGAGTGGCGTTCATGGCACCGAAGCATCATGGCAAGTCGACGCTCTGCAGTGCGCTGGTGCTCGCCGGCGCGCGTGCGATGAGCGACGACACGGTTCCTGTGCGACTCGGTACCACGCCATTCCTCGCCCCCGGGCTCCCGCGACTGCGGCTCTGGAGCGACTCGGCTTCACGGCTGTTCGGCATGGAGGACGCGAACCCGGCACCCTCGCCGGCCGTTGGCCCCCCGCCCCCGCGGAAACACCTCGTGAATGAGCTCGCACCATCGCAGGTGGAGACGACGCCGGTACCGTTCCGCGCCGCCTATCTCCTCAATCCGGTGAAGGAGCTCCCGGACGGCGAGTCGGTGGTGCGAGAGCGGCTCGACACGGTCATTGCCACGATGACATTGATGGCGCACGCGAAGCTCGGGCCGGTCCTCACCGGCACCGAGTCGACCGTCATGCTCGGCCGCGCGGCCGACATCGCGCGGGTCGTGCCGGTCTACGCGTTGCACGTCGTGCGCGACCTCGATCGCCTCGACGCGGTAGCACGCCAGGTGCGTGCGTGGCATGCGGCCGGGGCGTCCGTGGAGGAACCCGGCACGTGACGGCCACGCAGGCCGGCGGCGACGTGGTGACGGCCGCGTCCCATGCCAGCGGTGTCGTCGTCCGCTGTCGCGGACTCACCAAGCGGTTCCCGGCACGCCGCGGGCTGAAGGAGGTCGTCCTGCACCCCTTCGACGGCACGACCACGACGGTGGTGTCGGACGTGTCGTTCGAGGCGAATGCGGGCGAGTTCCTTGGCCTGCTGGGACCGAACGGCGCCGGCAAGACGACATTGCTCAAGATGCTGTCCACGCTGATCCTGCCTGACGAGGGAACCGCCGAGGTGGACGGACTGGACGTCGTGCGGGACGCGGCTGCCGTGCGCGCCCTCGTCTCGCCGTGTCTCGCGATGGAGCGCAGCCTCTATTTCCGTCTCACGGCCCGCCAGAACCTCGAGGTCTTCGCCGACCTGCAGGGCCTGGGGGGAAGGGAACGCGGGGCACGGATCGAGGAGGTGCTGGCGGCCGTTTCGCTCTCGGACACGGGCGAGAAGCTGGTGGGACAATTCTCGAGCGGGATGCTCCAGCGCCTGCTCATCGCGCGGGCACTGTTGACGCGTCCGCGGCTCCTGCTGCTCGACGAGCCCACCCGCAGCCTCGATCCCATCTCGGCGCGCGAGTTCAGGGCGTTCATGCGGGAGGAACTCGCGCGGCAGCGCGGCTGCGCGGTGATCCTGGCGACGCACAATGCCGAAGAAGCGTTCGAGTTGTGCGACCGGGTGGGAGTACTCGACCATGGCCGGTTGCTCGCGAGTGGGGTCGCCACCCGGTTGTCTCGCGAATTCCTCGGCGTGCGATACCGCCTGGCGACCAGCCATCCCGACCACCCTGCCTTCGCGCAGCTGCAGGCGCAGGGAGTCACGGTCGTGTCCAGGACGCGCCGGGATGAGGACGGGTGGCATGACGTCATGCTCATGATGCAGGTCGACCACGATCCCGCCGGCGTCCTGGCGTTGCTGGCCGCGGCCGGCGTCCCGATCGCCGCGTTCGAGCCCGTGCGGGCCTCCCTTGCGGATCTCATCGAGGGTGTGGTGAAGCGGGAGGTAGTCACCTGATGGCCGGCGCCGTCGGGGCCCTGACCCGGGCATCGTGGTACCAGGCCCGGAGCTACCGGCTTTCACTGCTGATGCAGGCGGGCGGAATCGTCCTGACCGTGGTGCCGATCTATTTCATCGCCCACGCGCTGCAGCCGCTGGCTGCCGGGGCGATCGCCGGCGAGTCGGAGCAGTACTTCTCCTTCGTGCTCACCGGGTCGATCGCCCTCATGTTCATCACGACGGCGATGTCGGGCCTGCAGGGGAGCATCGGGGCGGGGATCTCGACCGGCTATTTCGAGGCGCTGCTCATGTCCCGGGCCCCGCTGCCATCGATTCTCGCCGGCCTGACGTCCTACGCGATGCTGCTGACGACCGTGCGGGCCCTCGTCATGGTGGTCGCTGGCTGGCTCATGGGCGCGAAGATCGTGGCAGGCGGGATCATCCCGGCGCTGCTGATCCTGGCCCTGCTGGTGGCCGCGCACTGGGGGATCGGGCTCGTGGCGGCTGCGCTCGTGGTCGCTTTCCGGACGTCAGGGCCGTTGTTGCAGGGCGTATCGACGCTCTCGGTCTTCTTCGGTGGGGTGTACTTCCCGATTTCCTCGATTCCCTCGTGGCTGGGGGTGATCGCAAAGCTCACCCCGCTGGCGTACGGACTCCGACCACTCCGGCAGGTGCTTCTCCAGGGTGAAAGCGTACTTTCGGTAGCCGGGGACGTATCCATCCTGGCCCTGATGACGGTCGTCCTGCTGTCCGTGGGCGCTCTGGCGATGCGGGCGGCCCTCCGCTATGCCAGGAAGGCGGGGACCCTGGGGCTGTACTAGGGCGGGTCGCCGAGTCCGGTCGCGGTCGAGCGCGTATCCGGCGCCAAAGCGAGAGCCCGGATCGAGCATCAGCCAGCAGTTGCCGTATCTCGTTCTGGCTTGTTGACTTTCGGGGTCCGCAGATCCAGATTATGCGGCTCCTGATAGTCACCGTCTCACTCTGAGGGCGACTGACGGGAACACCCGTGCCGACTGGCTGCGAGTCGGCTCCTATGGGACCGCGATGTCCGCGGGGATTGCACCTGATCCGGGAACCGCCGACCGGCGCGCTCCTTCCCGAAAAGCAACGCAGGACAACTTGACGCCGGAGCGGTTTCCGGCGCGCCTTGGGTCCCTCCCGTGCTGCAGAGGCGGGAACACCCGGCGAGAGCGGATGGATACCGGTCCCTGCCTCAAGGGACGCCCGGTCCACCCGCGTTTGTATTTCCAGCGGCACCAGACATCAGGCACCAGGCATCACGCGGCGCGGCCGCAGACGGATAAACGACACGAATGCCAAGAACCACACCGCTCGAGCACTATCGGAATATCGGCATCATGGCCCACATCGATGCCGGGAAGACGACCACGACCGAGCGCATCCTCTACTACACGGGCAAGTCCCACAAGATGGGCGAGGTCCATGATGGCGCCGCCACCATGGACTGGATGGAGCAGGAGCAGGAACGCGGCATCACGATCACCTCGGCCGCGACCACGTGCTTCTGGCGCCGCCATGGCGCCAGCGCCGAAGCCGGCGACGGTCCGGAGTACCGGATCAACATCATCGACACGCCCGGCCACGTGGACTTCACCGTCGAGGTGGAGCGGTCCCTGCGGGTGCTCGATGGCGCGGTTGCGCTGCTTGATTCCGTGGCCGGCGTCGAGCCGCAAACCGAGACCGTGTGGCGCCAGGCGGACCGGTATCGCGTACCGCGGATGATCTTCGCGAACAAGATGGACCGCGTCGGCGCCAACTTCGACCGGTGCATGACGATGATCCGCGAGCGCCTGTCGCGCCGCGCCTTTCCGCTGCAGCTGCCGGTCGGTTCCGGGGAGCTCTTCACGGGCCACATCGACGTCATCGAGCGCAAGGAGTACATCTTCCACGACGAGACGCTCGGCAAGACGTTCGACATCGTCGAGGTGTCGCCGGAGTTCCGGGATCGCGTGGAGGAAGCCCGCCACGAGCTGATCGAGGCCGCGGTCGAGCACGACGAGGTCCTGCTCGAGAAGTACCTCGCCGGCCAGGAGCTGACCGTCGAGGAGATCCGCCACGCCGTCCGCAAGGCGACCGTCGCGATGCAGTTCGTGCCGGTGCTCTGCGGGGCGTCCTTCAAGAACAAGGGCGTGCAGGCGCTGCTGGATGCGGTGCTCGACTACATGCCCGCGCCGATCGACGTGCCAGCTATTGAGGGGCACCTGCCGCACCACGACGAAACGTTCGAGCAGCGGAGCGTCCAGGACGACGCGCCGTTCGCCGCGCTGGCGTTCAAGATCGCCACCGACCCGTTCGTCGGGAAGCTGACCTTCTTCCGCGTCTACTCGGGCATCCTCGCGTCAGGCAGCTACGTCTACAACTCGACCAAGGACAAGCGCGAGCGCGTCGGCCGGCTGCTGCAGATGCACGCCAACAAGCGCGAGGAGATCGCCGAGGTGCGGGCCGGGGACATCGCCGCCGCCATCGGGCTCAAGGACACCCGCACGGGGGACACGCTGTGCGACGATGAGGCGCCGATCATCCTCGAGGCGATGAAGTTCCCGGCGCCGGTCATCGACGTGGCGATCGAGCCCAAGACGAAGGCCGACCAGGACAAGCTGGGCATCGCGCTGAACAAGCTGGCCGAGGAAGACCCGACGTTCCGCGTCCACACCGACGTCGAGACGGGCCAGACGATCATTTCCGGCATGGGCGAGCTGCACCTGGAGATCATCGTCGACCGCATGATGCGCGAGTTCAAGGTCGACGCCAACGTCGGCCGCCCGCAGGTCGCCTATCGGGAGACGATCCGCAAGCGCGTCGAGAAGATCGAGGGGAAGTTCATCCGGCAGTCCGGCGGCAAGGGCCAGTACGGCCACGTCGTCATCAACCTCGCCCCGATGGAGCCCGGGCAGGGCTTCCATTTCGAGGACAAGGTGGTCGGCGGCACCGTGCCCCGCGAGTACATCGGGCCGGTGGAGCAGGGCATCAAGGAAGCGCTGGAAAACGGCATCCTCGCCGGGTATCCCATGGTCGACATCAAGGTCGAGCTGACCGACGGGTCGTACCACGAGGTGGACTCGAGCGAGATGGCGTTCAAGATCGCGGGCTCGATGGCCTTCAAGGAGGGCGCGCAGCGCGCGCATCCGGTGATCCTCGAGCCCATGATGAAGGTCGAGGTGGTCGTCCCCGAGCAGTACATGGGCGACGTGCTCGGCGACCTGTCGGCGCGCCGCGGCAAGATCGGCGGCATGATGCAGCGCGGCGAGGCACAGGTGATCGCGTCCACGGTGCCGCTGGGCGAGATGTTCGGGTACTCGACCAAGCTCCGCTCGATGAGCCAGGGCCGGGCGGTGTACTCGATGGAGTTTTCGCATTACGACGAAGTCCCGAAGAGCAAGGCCGAAGAGATCGTGAGCAAGGCGAAGGCGTAGACGGGAGTGGGAGGAGGGCGCCTCGCCCTCAACTCTCAACTCTCAACTCTCAACTCCCCATCACCACCGGACCGTACCAATGGCAAAGGCAAAGTTCGAGCGGAACAAGCCGCACGTGAACGTGGGCACCATCGGCCACGTCGACCACGGGAAGACGACCCTCACGGCCGCGCTGACGAAGATCTCGTCGGACAAGGGCTGGGGGACGAAGTACATCAGCTACGACGAAGTGGCGAAGGCATCCGCGTCGCAGGGTCGCCGTGACCCGACGAAGATCCTCACCATCGCGACGTCGCACGTGGAATACGAGACGGCCAATCGCCACTACGCCCACGTCGACTGCCCCGGACACGCCGACTACGTGAAGAACATGATCACGGGTGCGGCGCAGATGGACGGCGCGATCCTGGTGGTGTCGGCCGTCGACGGCCCGATGCCGCAGACCCGCGAGCACGTCCTCCTGGCGCGCCAGGTCAACGTGCCCTCGATCGTCGTGTTCCTCAACAAGTGCGACCTCGTCGACGATCCCGAGCTCCTCGACCTCGTCGAGCTCGAGGTCCGCGAGCTCCTCAGCGCCCAGCAGTTCCCCGGCGACGACACCCCGGTCATCCGCGGCTCCGCCATCAAGGCGATCCAGGGCGACCCGCAGTGGGTGGCCAAGATCGAGGAGCTGTACAACGCGATCGACACGTTCGTGCCGGAGCCGAAGCGCGAGATCGACAAGCCGTTCCTGATGCCGGTCGAGGACGTGTTCTCGATCACCGGCCGCGGCACGGTGGCCACGGGCCGCATCGATCGCGGCATCGTGAAGACGGGCGAGGAACTGGCGCTCGTCGGCTTCAACTCCGAGAAGAAGACCGTCGTCACCGGCGTCGAGATGTTCCGCAAGCTCCTCGACGAGGGACGCGCGGGCGACAACGTCGGCCTCCTGCTCCGTGGTGTCGACAAGAACGAGATCGAGCGCGGCATGTGCCTCGCGAAGCCGAACTCGATCACGCCGCACACGAAGTTCGATGCCGAGGTCTACGTCCTGAACAAGGACGAGGGCGGCCGTCACACGCCGTTCTTCAACGGCTATCGCCCGCAGTTCTACTTCCGCACGACCGACGTCACGGGCTCGATCCAGCTGCCGGCCGGGACCGAGATGGTGATGCCGGGCGACAACATCCAGATGCAGATCGAGCTCATCGCCCCGATCGCCATGGATGAAGGCCTGCGGTTCGCCATCCGCGAGGGTGGACGCACGGTGGGCGCCGGCGTGGTGACGAAGATCCTGAAGTGAACGACAACGGGTGAATCGTGAATCGTGAATCGTGGATGGCCACGGTTCGATGACGATTCACGATTCACTATTCACGATTCACCGGTATTCCCCATGGCAGGACGCATCCGCATCCGACTGAAGGCCTTCGACCACGCGGTCATCGACGCCGCGGCGGCCGACATCGTGCGCACGGCCGAGAAGACCGGCGCCCAGGTGTCGGGTCCCATCCCGCTGCCGACCAAGACACGCCGGTGGACGGTCCTGCGCTCGCCCCACGTCGACAAGAAGTCCCGCGAGCAGTTCGAGCTCAAGACGCACAAGCGCGTGATCGACATCCTCGACTCGCGCGCGCAGACCGTGGACGCGCTCACCAAGCTGGACCTGCCGTCGGGCGTCGACGTGGAAATCAAGGTTCAATGAGGCAGTTGCGGGTTGCGAGTTGCGAGTTGAGAGGCTGGACGGCTCTCCCTCCGGCGCGCGACGCTCTCAACTCACAACGCTCAACTCTCAACTGAGTTCACCATGCTAGGACTGATTGGCCGGAAAATCGGCATGACGCAGGTCTTCAACGAACAGGGACACCAGGTGCCGTGCACCGTGGTGGAGGCGAAGCCCAACCCGGTCGTGAAGGTGATCGCCGGCGAGCACACGAAGCCCGGCTATCGCGCGATCGAGCTCGGGTACGGCTCCCAGGTCACCCGTCGCGCCAACAAGAAGGGCGAGGGCAACCCCAAGGGCCGGCGCGCCAATCGCGCCGAGGTCCAGCACGCCGCCAAGGCGGGCGTGGCCGTCGTGCCGCGGGCGCTGCGCGCGTTCCGCCTCGATGACATGCCCGCCGACGTCGAGTTGCCCGAGTACAAGGCGGGCGACGCCATCGACGTCTCGATCTTCGCGCCCGGCGACTTCGTGAAGGTGACGGGGACGTCGAAAGGACGCGGGTTCCAGGGCGTGGTGAAGCGCTATGGCATCGGCGGCGGCCCGAACACCCACGGCAACACCAAGCACCGGAAGCCGGGTTCGGTGGGCGCCGGCACGGACCCCTCCCGCGTCATCAAGGGCAAGAAGATGCCCGGCCAGTACGGCAACAAGCGCCACACGCAGGTCAACCTGCGCGTCGAGAAGATCGACACCCAGCGCCACCTCCTCTATATCCGCGGCGCGGTCGCCGGTCCGACCAACGGCATCGTGCTCGTCCGCAAGCAGCAAGGCTGATCATGCCCGACTCGACTATCCAGGCAGCGGCGTTCACGTCACTCGGCACGGCGCGCGAGCAGGTCAACCTGCCCGTGGAGCTGTTCGACGGCACCATCAACATGCCGGTGATGCACCGCGTGGTGACGGCCTACCTGGCCAACCAGCGCGAAGGCAATGCGTCCACCAAGACGCGCGGCCTCGTCATCGGCGGCAACCAGAAGCCGTGGCGGCAGAAGGGCACGGGCCGCGCCCGCGCCGGGTCCACGCGCTCCCCCCTGTGGCCGGGCGGCGGCACGGTCTTCGGTCCGCGGCCGCGCAGCTACGACCAGCAGGTGCCCAAGAAGATGCGGGCCCTGGCCCGGAAGAGCGCCCTGAACGCCCGCGCTCGCGAGGACTCGATCTTCATCATCGACCGCTTCGCCTACGACGCACCGCGCACGAAGGTGCTCGCTGGCCTGCTCGAGCGGCTCGGCGTCGCCGGCCGCAAGGTCCTCATCCTGACCGACGGCGCCAAGCCGAACGTCTACCTGAGCGGCCGCAACATGCAGCGCGTCGAGATCCTGCCGTACAGCGACGTCTCCACGTACCACCTGCTGTGGTCCGACGTGGTCCTGATCGAGGCGACGGCCCTGGGCCAGTCGCTGCCGCCGGTCGCGGAGACGGTTGCGGCCCCGGCGCCCAGGCGGGCCCCGAAGGCCGAGGCCGAGGCGAAGCCGGTGAAGAAGGCCGCGGCGAAGAAGGCCGCGAAGGCTCCCGCCAAGAAGGCCGCCACGAAGACGACGGCGAAGAAGGCGGCGAAGAAGAAGACCACCTCAGCGAAGGCGAAGAAGCCGGCGCCGAAGAAGAAGGGGAAGTAGGCCATGTCCACGTTGCATCGCACCATCGTCCGGCCGATCGTCACCGAGCGCACCTCGGCGGCGTACCAGGCGCGCGGCGAATACGTGTTCGAGGTCGCGACCGACGCGACCAAGCCGGCGATCCGTCAGGCGATCGAGCGGCTGTTCGGGGTGAAGGTCACCGGCGTCTGGACGATGAACGCGCGCGGCAAGACGCGCCGGGTCGGCCGTGGCGCGGCGGGCCGCCGGCCGAACTGGAAGAAGGCGTTCGTGACGCTCCGTGAGGGCGACAAGATCGAAGGCTACGGATTCGAGGGCTGAGCCGACCATGGGTATTCGACAGTTCAAGCCGGTCACCAAGGGCACGCGTTTCCGCTCGATCTCCGATTTCGCGGAGATCACGCGGTCGACGCCGGAGAAGTCCCTGCTGGAGCCGATCAAGAAGTCCGGTGGACGCGACAACCACGGGCACATCGCCGTGCGCCGCCGTGGCGGCGGGCACAAGCGCATGTACCGCCGGATCGACTTCCACCGCGACCGCTTCGGCATCGTCGCGACCGTGCGGGAGATCGAGTACGACCCGAACCGCTCGGCGCGCATCGCGCTCGTCGAGTACGCGGACGGCGAGAAGCGCTACATCCTGCACCCCAAGGGGCTGTCGGTGGGCGACACGATCGTCTCGGGGGCGGGCTCCGACGTCCGGACCGGCAACGCCCTTCCGCTGAAGGAAATGCCGTTAGGCACCTTCGTGCACTGCATCGAGCTGCACCCCGGCAAGGGCGGCCAGATGGCGCGCTCGGCGGGGATGTCGGCCGAGGTCGTGGCCAAGGAAGGCGAGTACGTCACGCTGCGCCTGGGTTCGACGGAAATGCGGCGCGTGCACGGCCGCTGTCTCGCCACCATCGGCGAGGTCGGCAACGCCGAGCACGAGCTGATGTCCAAGGGCAAGGCCGGGAAGAACCGGTGGCTGGGCAAGCGGCCCAAGGTGCGCGGCGAGGTCATGAACCCGGTCGACCACCCGCACGGCGGCCGCACCCGCGGCGGGCGCAACGTGGTCAGCCCGTGGGGCAAGAAGGAAGGCATCAAGACGCGCAACCTGAAGAAGCCGTCGCAGAAGCTGATGGTGCGCGGCCGCAAGCGCGGCAAGGCCACCGTAAGCGGATTCTGACGCAAACCTGAGATCGCCACATGTCGCGTTCGGTAAAGAAGGGTCCCTTCGTCCATGAGAGCCTCCTGCACAAGGTGGCGGGACTGAACTCGCGCAATGAAAAGCGCGTGATCAAGACCTGGTCGCGCGCCAGCACGGTGCTGCCCGACTTCGTCGGGCACACGTTCGCCGTGCATAACGGGAACAAGTTCATCCCCGTCTACGTGACCGAGAACATGGTCGGGCACCGGCTCGGCGAGTTCTCGCCGACGCGGCTGTTCCGCGGCCACTCGGGCAACCGGACGACGGACAAGAAGGCTCCGGGGGGCGCGCCCTCGGGTGCCTCGTCGGCGCCGGCCGCCGCGCCGGCCGGCAAGGGAGGGAAGTAAGCCATGCCCGCCGCCCAGGCTCGCGCCATCCAGCGCACGGCTCGGCAGTCGCCCTACAAGATGCGCCTGGTCATCGACCAGATCCGCGGCATGGGCGTCAACGAGGCGCTGGCCCTGCTCAAGTTCTCCAAGAAGCACGCCGCCCTGCAGATCGCCAAGGTGCTCAACTCGGCCGTGGCCAATGCCGAGCAGGCGGCCCGCCAGTCCGGCGACTCGGTGGACGTCGACACGCTGGTGATCACGCACGCAATCGTGAACGAAGGACCGAAGCTCAAGCGGTTCATGCCTGGCGCGCAGGGACGGGCCAACCCGATCCAGAAGCGCACCAGCCACATCGAGATCGTCGTCGCCGCGAGGGACGCACGCTAATGGGACAGAAGACCAATCCGATCGGTTTCCGCCTTGGCGTCACGAAGCAGTGGCGCTCGCGCTGGTTCGCGAACAAGGACTATCCGAAGCTCGTCAAGGAAGACGACCTGCTGCGGAAGTACCTCAAGACGCGGCTCGAGCACGCGGCCATCGCCGACATCCACATCGAGCGCAAGCCGGGCAAGGTCGTCGTGACCGTGCACACCGGCCGCCCCGGCGTGGTCATCGGGAAGAAGGGGGCCGAGGTGGACAAGCTGCGTGACGAGCTGGCGCAGCTGTCGGGCAAGGAAGTCGGGATCAACGTCGAGGAGATCAAGCGCCCCGAGGTCGAGGCGCAACTGGTGGCGGACAACGTGGCCAACCAGCTGGCGCAGCGCATCTCGTTCCGCCGCGCGATGAAGCGCGCGGTGCAGAGCGCCATGCGGATGGGGGCCCAGGGGATCAAGATCAAGTGCAGCGGCCGGCTCGGCGGCGCGGAGATCGCGCGGGTCGAGGGGTACCACGAGGGGCGGGTGCCCCTCCACACGCTGCGCGCGGACATCGACTATGCCACGTCCACGGCGCGCACGACGTTCGGCGCCATCGGCGTGAAGGTCTGGATGTTCAAGGGTGAGGTCGTCGAGGATCGGCGGGGGAAGACCTACAGCACCGGGTCCTGACCCGGCGCTGCCGAGTCACGAGTCACGCATAACGAGTCACGAGAATGCTCAGTCCGAAGCGAGTCAAATTCAGGAAGATGTTCAAGGGCCGCACGAAGGGCCTCGCCACCCGTGGCGCCGAGATCTCGTTCGGCCATTACGGGTTGCAGGCGCTGGAGCCCGGCTGGATCACGAACCGGCAGATCGAGGCCGCGCGCGTGGCGCTGACGCGGCACATCAAGCGGGGCGGCAAGGTCTGGATCCGCATCTTCCCGGACAAGCCGATCACGAAGAAGCCGGCCGAGACCCGCATGGGGAAGGGCAAGGGGTCTCCGGAAGGCTGGGTGGCGGTGGTGAAGCCCGGGCGCGTGCTGTTCGAGCTCGAGGGCGTCTCCCGCGACATCGCCGAGAAGGCGATGGCGCTGGCCGCCGCCAAGATCTCGGTGCGGTCCAAGTTCGTGGCCCGCGAGGAGGCTCCGACCAATGCAGGCTGATGAAATTCGCGAGATGACGGAAGCGGACATCCGCGCCCGCATCGCCGAGCTCGAAGAGGAACGCTTTCGCCTGCGCTTCCGCGGGGCGACCCAGCCGCTGGAGGATCCGCTCCGGCTGCGGGTGCTGCGCAAGGACATCGCGCGCCTGAACACGGTGCTGCGGGAACGCGCCCTGACGACGTCAGGCCGCTAAGCGAGGATTGAACCGGACATGGCCGAGGGCATGATGACCAGCAACGAGCCGGCTGCGGGGACAGCGCGCAGCGTACGCAAGGTGCGCCTGGGGGTCGTGGTGAGCGACAAGATGCAGAAGACCGTCGTGGTCCGCATCGATCGCCGCTTCGCCCACCCGCGCTACGGCAAGATGGTAACGCGCTCCACGAAGGTGAAAGCGCACGATGAGGCGAACGACGCAAAGACCGGCGACACGGTGCGCATCATGGAGACGCGCCCCTTGTCGAAGGACAAGCGGTGGCGCGTGGTCGAGATCGTCGACCGCGCCCGCTAAGGGGACGGAGCCATGATCCAACAGGAAAGCATGGTCCGCGTCGCGGACAATTCGGGCGCCAAGCGCGCGCTCGTGATCCGGGTGCTGGGCGGCACGCGCCGCCGGTACGCGGGGCTCGGCGACACCGTCATCGTGGCGGTGAAGGACGCGCTGCCCAACGGCACGGTGAAGAAGTCCGAGGTCGCGCGGGCCGTGGTGGTGCGCACGGTCAAGGAGACCCGGCGCAAGGATGGCAGCTACATCCGGTTCGACGAGAACGCCGTCGTGATCATCAACGACCAGGGCGAGCCCAAGGCGACCCGCATCTTCGGCCCGGTGGCGCGCGAACTGCGCGAGCGCCGGTACATGAAGATCGTGTCCCTGGCCCCGGAGGTGCTCTAGCATGCGCCGCCTGGTCAAGCGAAAGGGAGAGTCGGGCCGGTACGCCGCGCGCCATGCGCGGAAGGCCGAGCGGATGCGCATGCCGGTCACCAAGGGGGACACGGTGCGCGTGATGCGCGGCGAGGATTCCGGCAAGGAAGGGAAGGTGATCCGCGTGTTCCCGAAGACGGGACGGGTGACGGTCGAGGGCATCAACATCGTGAAGCGCCATCGCAAGGCGCGTCGCGCCGAGGAGCAGAGCCAGATCCTCGAGATGCCGGCCCCGATCCACCACTCGAACGTGATGCTGCTCGATCCCAAGTCCGGCGCGCCCACGCGGGTCCGGCGCCGGATCGATGACGATGGCACGAAGGAGCGCATTGCCGTGAAGAGCGGCGACGCGATTCCGCGAACGAGATAGCGGGGTGAGGTCAGCGCGCTGACCTCGGACCTCTGACCTCTGACCTGGTTTTCCGGTTTATGGCAAAGGAAGAGAAGGACAACAAGAAGAGCGGTGGCGCCCCGAAGTCCGGTGGCGGCCAGCCCAAGGCGCAGAAGGGCGGCGGCGGCGAGCGGAAGTCCATGCTCGCCAAGGGTCCGCACGCCGGTCGGGACCTGCCGGTCCCGCCGCCGCGCCTGCGCGAGCATTACCGCACCACGGTGAAGCCGAAGCTCATGAAGCAGTTCGGGTTCACCAATGGGCACGAAGCGCCGTCGATCGAGAAGATCGTGCTGAATGTCGGCCTCGGTGAGGCCATCAAGCAGCCGAAGATGCTCGACGCGGTGGTGGAGGAACTGTCGATCATCACCGGCCAGCGGCCGGTGCGGAAGCGCGCCAGGAAGTCCATCGCCAACTACGGGCTCCGCGAGGGCCAGGAGATCGGGGCGGCGGTCACGTTGCGCGGCGCGCGGATGTGGGAGTTCCTCGACCGGTTCATCAGCGCCTCCGTGCCGCGCATCCGCGATTTCCGCGGGCTCAGCACGCGGTCGTTCGATGGGCGCGGCAACTACTCACTGGGCGTGAAGGAGCAGATGATCTTCCCCGAGATCAACTTCGACATGGTCGAGCAGATCCACGGGATGGACATCACGATCGTGACCACGGCTGGCCGCGACGATCACGCGCTGGTGCTGTTGCGCGAACTCGGCGTGCCGTTCCGTGGCGAGGACAAGGAGAACAAGGGTCAGCGGTTGATGGGCAACTGATTCCCCAAGAGACATGGCGAAGACATCCTCAGTAGTGAGAAACGAGCGGCGCAAGAAGCTGGCGGCGAAGTACTTCACCAGGCGCCAGGAGCTCGTGAAGATCGTGAAGAACCCGAAGACGACCCCCGAGCAGCGGGCCGCGGCGTACGCCAGGCTCCGCGCGCTGCCGAGGAACTCGGCGCGCATCCGCATCCGCAACCGGTGTTCGATGAGCGGCCGGCCCCGCGGGGTGGAGGGCTTCTTCGGGCTGTCGCGCATCGCGCTGCGGGACATGGCGCTGAACGGGCTGCTGCCCGGAGTGAGGAAGGCCAGTTGGTGACGCATGACTCGTGACGCGTGACTCGGCACGGCAGCGACGCGCCGCCATGCCGAGTCACGAATCACGAATCACGAATCACCGTGTGATCAACGGAACACCACTTTCCTCTGCGTCCGGTCGCCGGATACGAGAGGAGCGAGGAACGAGATACGATGACAATGTCCGATCCCATCGCCGACATGCTGACGCGGATCCGCAATGCCTGCGGGTCGAAGCACCGCCGCGTCGACATGCCGTCGTCGAAAGTGAAGGTCGAGATCGCGCGGATCCTGAAGGAGCACAACTTCATCCAGGACTTCCGCGTGCTCGAGGGCGAGACCGGTCCGCGCGTGCTGCGGGTGATCCTCAAGTATGCGGGCGACCAGCCGGTCATCCGCGAGCTGAAGCGCGTCTCCACGCCGGGCCTCCGTCGCTATGTCGGCGTGACCGAGATCCCGCGGGTCCGGAACGGGCTCGGGATGGCGATCCTCAGCACGTCGAGCGGCCTGATGTCCGATGCGCAGGCGCGTCGTTCCCATACCGGGGGCGAGCTGCTCGCCCTCGTCTGGTAAGGGGAGGACCGCATGTCACGAATCGGAAGGATGCCGGTCCCGGTCCCGGGCGGAGTCACCGTCGACATCGACGGGACCAGCGTCTCGGTCAAGGGACCCCGGGGAGAGCTGTCCCGGAAGTTTCCCGAGGGGCTCTCGTTCGCCATCGAGGACGGGAACGTGATCGCCAGGCGGTCCGGTGAGGACGCCCGCCAGAAGGCGCTTCACGGATTGTCGCGCGCGCTGCTCGCGAACATGGTCGAGGGCGTGACCAAGGGCTACCAGAAGACGCTCGAGATCACGGGCGTCGGGTACAAGGCCGAACCCCGGCCCTACGGCCTGCTGTTCTCCCTCGGGTATTCGCACACGATCGAGTTCAAGGCGCCGAAGGGCATCAAGCTGACCGCGCCGCAGCCGACGCAGGTGCTGGTCGAGGGCGCGGACAAGGAAATCGTCGGGCAGGTGGCGGCGGAGATCCGCTCGCTGCGCAAGCCGGAGCCATACAAGGGGAAGGGCATCAAGTACGCTGGAGAGAAGATCCGCCGGAAGGCGGGCAAGGCCGGAGGCAAGTAATGGCAAAGATCGGGATCCCGCGGACGAATGCGGACCGGCGTCGTCGACGCCAGGTACGCGCGCGCACCCACCTGGCCGGCACGAGCGAGCGGCCGCGTCTGGTGGTGCACCGTTCGCTGAAGCACATCGCGGCGCAGCTCGTCGACGACGGCGCGCACCGGACCCTCATGGCCGTGTCGGACCAGGGCCTCGAGGGCACGAAGACGCAGCGCGCGTCCGAGGTCGGCAAGCGGATCGCCGCGCGCGCAAAGGAATCGGGCGTGTCGAAGATCGTCTTCGATCGCGCCGGGCACAGGTATCACGGCCGCGTCAAGGCGCTGGCCGACGGCGCCCGCGAGGGCGGACTGGAGTTCTGACATGGCTGATATTCCGGCGGGTACAGGGAGCGGACCAGGCAGCGCCAGGAGCGGTCGCGGCGGCGGTGGTGGCCGTGGCGGTGCCGGCGGGCGTGGCGGCGGCGGTCGTGGTCGCGGAGGCCCGGGCGGTCCGGGTGGCCGCGGTCCGGGCCGCGGCGGTGAGGCCGGTGCCGGTCGTGGCGGGCGCGAAGGCGGCCGTGACGGCGGTCGCGGCGGGCGCGGCGGCGACCAGCAGGTTCGCGAAGGCTCGGACCTCCTCGAAAACGTGGTGGCGATCAATCGCGTCGCCAAGGTCGTGAAGGGCGGACGCCGCTTCTCGTTCAACGCGCTCGTCGCGGTGGGCGACGGCAAGGGCCGCGTCGGCTATGCGACCGGCAAGGCGAACGAGGTGTCGGAGGCGGTGCGTAAGGCCGTCGACGGCGCCCGCCGCAACATGGTGTCGGTGCCGCTCACGGGGTCGACGATTCCGCACGAGATCGTGGGTCACCACGGCGCCGGGAAGGTGTTCATGAAGCCGGCGGCCCCGGGTGCGGGCGTCATCGCCGGCGGCGCGGTGCGCGCGGTGCTCGAGTGCGCCGGGGTCACCGACATCCTCACCAAGAGCCTCGGCTCGACGAACCCGCACAACCTGGTGCGGGCGACGTTCAACGGCCTCGCCCACCTGACGACGGTGGACCAGATCGCCCGCGAGCGCGGCGTCGAGTCGTCGTCGATCCCGTACCGGTCGCGCGCCCGCGGCAAGGAGACGGTGCATGCCTAGGACATTCGTGTGGCACCGCACGCGGGGGCCGAAGGTCACCCCCAAGCGTGAGGAGCCGACCAGCGGCAAGGTGAAGGTCACCCAGGTCCGGAGCGGCATCGGCCACTCCTGGCGGATGCGGGCGGTGCTGAAGTCCATCGGGCTCCGCCACCACCAGCATTCGGTGGTGCATAACGATTCCGTGGCCCTGCGCGGACAGGTCAACAAGGTGCGGCACCTGGTCACGGTGACGCCCGTGAAGGAGTGATGAACGTGGCGACGCATGAGAAGATCGGCCTCCACAACCTCGCGCCGGCACCCGGGTCACACCGGAACCGCAAGCGACTCGGCCGCGGTCCCGGCACCGGCCAGGGCAAGACCGCCGGCAAGGGGCACAAGGGGTCCATGGCCCGCGCGGGTCACGGCGGCCCCGGCGGCGGCAAGCCCGGCTTCGAGGGCGGGCAGATGCCGCTCACGCGGCGCATCCCGAAGCGCGGGTTCACCAACCCGTTCCGGGTGGAGTCGCAGGTGGTGACGCTGGACGACCTGGCGGGCCTTCCCGACGGCACCGAGATCACGCGTGAGGCGCTGGTGGACGCGGGCCTGATCAAGGCCCGCAAGGGCCCGGCCAAGATCCTCGGCAACGGCGAGGTGTCGCGCGCTTTCGTCGTGCGCGGCGTCAAGCTCAGTGCCGGCGCGCGTTCCCGCATCGAAGCGGCCGGCGGCCGCGTCGAGGAGTAATCCATGGCACAGCCGAACCCGGCCGCGGCGCTGGCGAACATCTACAAGACGCCGGAGCTGTGGGAGAAGATCAAGTTCACGTTCATGTGCCTGGTGATCTACCGGCTGGGGTCGGTCGTCACCGCGCCGGGCGTGGACGTCGTCGCCATCAGTGACTTCTTCCAGAACCAGGGGGGCCAGGGTCTGCTCGGCCTCTACGACCTGTTCGTCGGGGGCCAGCTCTCCCGCGCGACAGTGTTCGCGCTCGGGATCATGCCGTACATCTCCGCCTCGATCTTCGTCCAGATCGCCGGCGCCGTCGTCCCGACCGTCGAGAAGATGCAGAAGGACGAGGACGGCCGGAAAAAGCTCAGCCAGTGGACTCGGTATGCCACCGTGATCCTCGCCATCGTCCAGGCGTGGGGGTTCGCGATCTTCACCGAGTCGCTGCAGGGCGCGGTCGCCACGCCGGGGTTCTGGTTCAAGGTCCAGATGTCGCTCTTCCTCACGACCGGCGCCGTCTTCGTCATGTGGCTGGGTGAGCAGATCACCGAGAAGGGGCTCGGCAATGGCGCGAGCCTGATGATCTACTTCTCGATCGTCGTCGGGTTCTGGCCGGCCATCTTCGGCACGCTCGGGTTCGTCCGCACCGGCGCCCTGGGACTCTTCTCCCTCCTGGTGCTGGGCATCATGATGGCGGTGGTCGTGGCGGCGGTCGTCGCGATCACGCTCGCCGCGCGCCGGGTGCTCATCCAGATCCCGCAGCGCACGGTCGGGCGCGGCCGGATGCGGGAAGCGGCCCGGAACTTCATCCCGCTCCGCATCAACTCGTCCGGCGTGATGCCGATCGTGTTCGCGCAGTCGGTGATCGTCGTGCCGGGCGCCGTGGCGCAGTTCAGCCAGAACCCCACGGCCCAGCGCATCGCCGAGTTGTTCATGCCCGGCACGTGGCTCTACATCTCGCTGTTGGCCGTGCTGATCATGTTCTTCACCTACTTCTACACGTCGATCATCTTCAACCCGATCGACCTGGCCGAGAACCTCCGCAAGCAGGGCGGGTTCATCCCCGGCGTGAAGCCCGGCTCGAAGACGGCCGAGTACATCGACCTGGTGGTCACCCGCATCACGCTCCCCGGCGCGATGTTCCTGACCGCGATCGCCCTCATGCCGGTGATCATCGGGAACTGGTTGAACGTGCCGTTCCAGTTCGGCGGCACTTCGTTGCTGATCGTGGTCGGCGTGGCTCTCGACAGCCTGTCGCAGATGCAGCAGCACCTGCTCCTGCGGAAGTACGACGGGTTCATGAAGAAGGGACGCGTGAGGTTCCGCGGCCGCCAGGGGACGGGTGGGTTCTAGGATGAGGGTCGTGGGTCGAGGGTCGAGGCTCGCGGGACGCGTGGGCATTCCGTTCTCTCGACCCTCGAGCCTCGACCCTCGAGCCTCATGATCATCGTCCTGCTCGGGCCACCCGGCGCCGGCAAGGGCACCCAGGGCGACCTGCTCGCCGCCGAGCTGGGCATCCCCAAGATCGCGACCGGTGACGTGCTCCGGGCCGCGGTGCGCGCCGGGACCCCGATGGGACTCGCCGCGCGGGCCGCCATGGATCGCGGGGACCTCGTTCCCGACGACGTCATCCTCGGCATCATGAAGGACGCGCTGTCGACAGCCGAGGCCAGGCCGGGCGCCATCCTCGATGGGGTCGTGCGCACCGAGCCCCAGGCGGCCGGCCTCAAGCGCGTGCTGTCCGAACTGGGGCGCCCGCTCGATGCCGTCCTCATGTTCGAGGTGCCTGACGAGGAGCTGGTGCAGCGCCTCAGCGGCCGGACCGTGTGTGACACCTGCCAGACGCCCTACACGGGCCGCGAGCCCGGTTCGCGGTGCGAGAAGTGCGGCGGGACGCTCGTCAGGCGGAAGGATGATGATCCCGGGGCGGTGCGCAACCGGCTGGCCGTCTACCAGCGCCAGACGGCGCCGGTCATCGACTGGTACCGGCGGGACGGGGCCCGACTCGTCTCCATCGACGCGGTCGGGTCCACCGGGGACGTCCTCCAACGGGCCCTCGCGGCCCTCGGCCGGTGATCAACCTCAAGTCGCCGCGCGAGATCGAGATCATGGCGCGCGGCGGGGCGATCCTCGCCGCGACGCTGGAGCGGCTGGCGGCGGAGGTGCGCCCCGGCATCACGACCCGCGCGCTCGACGTCGTCGCCGAGGATTTCATCCGCTCGCATCCGGGCGCCAAGGCTGCGTTCAAGGGCCTGTACGGATTCCCCGGGTCGGCTTGCATCTCGATCAACGAGGAGATCGTGCACGGGATCCCGTCGCCGAAGCGGGTGCTGAAGGAAGGCGACCTGGTGAAGCTCGATTTCGGGGTGGAGTTCGAGAAGTATTTCACCGATTCGGCGATCACCGTGGCCGTCGGCGAGGTGGATGCAGCCTCGCGGCGGCTGATGGACGTCACGAAGCAGGCGCTGGCCGCCGGGATCGAGGCGGCGACCGTCGGGAACCACATCGGGGACATCGGCGCGGCGATCGAGTCGGTCGTCCACAAGGCCGGGTACACCACGGCAGCGGACCTCGTGGGGCACTACGTGGGCTCCAAGCCCCATGGTGACCCGCAGGTGCCGAACTATGGCACGCCGGGGCGCGGTCCACGCCTCCTCGCGGGACTCACGATCGCGATCGAGCCGATGGTCAACATCGGGAAGTCGGCGACGCGTACCCTGAAGGACAAGTGGACGATCGTGACGCAGGACGGCTCGCGCTCGGCCCATTTCGAGCACACGGTGGCGATCACGGACGCCGGTCCGAGAGTCCTGACCCTCGCCACCGCCGCGGTGTCGTCGCGCTAGTCGCGAAGGAACGCGCCAAACCGGGCTGTGTAGCAGTGGCGACCCCGTCTGGAGGCGTCATTGCGGCACCCCGGTATCCGGCTGGACCTGATGGCGCTCGCCCTGTGCCTGGTGGCGCCCGTGACCGCGGCGCAGGCCCAGGCGGTGCCGCGGACGTTGACCGGCGTCGTTCGCGATACCATGGGAAGGCCGCTCGAGGACGCGGTGATCGTGCTGAATCCCATGGGGGCGCAACGCGCCACCCGCGCCGATGCCGCAGGTCGGTTCCGGTTCGACCGCGTCGATGCCGGCCGGTATGTCCTGCGCACGACGTGGATCGGGTACCTGCCTGACGAGCGGACGATCGAGGTGCCGCCAGCGGGCCTCCAGGTCACCGTGGCACTGACGCCGGTCCCGTTCCGCCTCGATACGCTCACGGTCGTGGGAAGGCGGTCTGGCATCTTCGGGATCACCGCCTATCGCCAGGACCTGCGCGCCCTCGGTGGCGTCGACGTGTCCGTGCTCGGCACCAGGCATCGGACCCGCACCCCGTCGGACGGGAAGTTCTCGTTTGGCGAGGTTCGGGCGGGCGGATGGGTCGTGACGGCGAAACGCGATGGATTCGAGACCATGCTGCTCTCGGTCGCGGTGCCCGACAGTGCGGGCGTGGAACTCTCGATGGCGATGGACACCATTCGCACCAAGGCCCAGGCGATCGCGAACAACCGCGTGATGGACATGCAGATGCGGGTCAATCGCATGCAGCTCAACTCATCAGCGATCGTTCCACACCAGGAACTGGGGAGGGTTGGCCGGCCGAGCCTGGATGTCGCGCTCCGGTACTCGCCGTCGTTCCTGATCAAGGGACTCGTCATCAAGGACGTCGAGTGCGTGTTCATCAACGGCCTGCCGAAGCCCAGCATCCTGGCGAAGGACATCGCGGCGGACGAGGTCGCGATGGTCGAGGTCTACAATCATCGTGGCGCCGTGGAGTACCGGGATCGCCAGATGTTTCGCAACAACGGACAGGATTGCGGCGTGGGGCGCCTGCTGGAGACGTTTGGCGCGCAGGGGCGCTCGCTGAGTTCATCCCGTCCGTCGCGGCCGGATGTGGTGGCCTTCATCCACGTCTGGCTGAAGTAGGGACAAGCGCGATCCCGGTCACCGGCGCGTGTCGTTCGTGATCGACCGTCGCCCTTCACGACGGGCCCTGGACAAGGGGCGGACCTGGATCAGCGGCCGCGCCGGCGGCGCGTTGCAGGGAGCATCCGGAACCCTGCCGCGGCGAAATGGGCGTCGAGCGCGAGTGCCTGGGAAATACCCCGGGCCTTCATGGTGGCGAAGCTGACGCCGTCGGCCAGCGAGAAATCCTGGTCTTCAAAGCGCGCGATCCAGGTGCTGATCGCCGCCTGCTCGATGTCCCGGCTGGACGCCACCACGACGGTCGGGGGTTCACCGACGGTCCTCGCGAACTCGAGTGCGATCGACCGGTTCGCGCGATGGAGGAGCAGCGCGTGCGTCTCCATGACGACCAGGTTGGTCGTCACGAGGCGCGCCCCGGCCTTCAGCACCTCGCGCAGCGACTCGGCGACTGCGGCATGGTCCGGATGGTTGGACACGACGAGCGGGTACCACGCCGACGTATCGACGAACACCTCAGTCACGGCGCCGCCCCCTCGCCTTCGGGTACGGCGCCGGCGCTGGCTCGTGCACCCCGGCCAGGAAGCGGTCGTGGTCGCGGGCGACGTCCGTCGCGGTGCCGCGGGCGTCTTCCCGCGCGGTGCCCAGGAGCCTCAGGACCGGATGGGCCGTTGGGTCGTTGGTTTCGCGCTCCAGCGCCAGCAATCCGCGCCGAAGCACCTCGGACTTGGAGGTCTCCAGCTGGTGGACCAGTTGGTCGAGGCGTTCGCGGCTCTGCCGGTCGAGGTAGACCTGCACCGGGGCCGTCTCGGATACACGCTTGGGAGGCATGCTCATGAACATTGAAGTGTCATTCATGATAGATGATCATCAAAGGTGTGTAAAGGGGGTCGGACCGACACTCCCGAAACTGGCCAGTGAGTGTCACCGGACCGTCATCCGGGACCCCGGCTCCACTTGCCTGGGCACGGACGGCAGGCTTAGCATGCTGCCAGCGCGAGGGGCGCATCCAGTCCGCGGAAAGGGCCATGCCCACCCAGTGGCACCATTGATCGTCGAACCTCCCTTCAGCCCGACGTTGGCGGACCACGGGCACGCACTGAACGGAGATTCGCCATGGACACGCTGCCGCTCCCGCCGCGCCCGGATATTGACCAGTACCGGAGACGCGCCAAGTCCCTCGCCGCCGCCGCCAATTCCCGCGATCCGGACGCCGTCCGCGCGTGGGCAACCCAATGGCTCGGCGCGCTCACCCGTGCCCTCGGCTGGGAGGTCACGCCATTCATCCAGCACAGCTTCGATCGCGCCGTGGAGGAACTCGCTCGCGAAGCGGCCAGGCGCGTCAGCGCGTCAAAGCAGCGGAACCGGCCGTTCGCCCTGGCCGACGCGCAGCACCTGGTCGCGCAGGCCCACGGCTTCGAGAACTGGGCGGTGTTCGCGGACCACGCGCGGGGGCTGACGGTCGTCGACCCCGCCCACGCCGACTTCGAGGCTGCTGCGGATGCCATCGTGACCGGGGACCTCGCGACCCTCGATCGACTCCTCCTCGCCAATCCGGACCTGGTCCACGCCCGCTCGCACCGCACCCACCACGCAACGCTCCTGCATTACGTGGCTGCCAACGGGGTCGAGGATTTCCGGCAGAAGACGCCGCCTGACGCGGTCGCGATCGCGACCCGGCTGCTGGACGCCGGAGCCGAGGTGGACGCGCTGGCCGACACGTACTCGCGGGACGCGTACCAGACCACGATGAACCTGCTGGTCTCGAGTGCGCATCCGGCCGACGCGGGTCTTCAGCCGGCGCTGGTCGAACTGCTGCTGGATCGCGGGGCGGCGATCGACGGCCCGGGAAACGACAGCTCTCCCATCATGACGGCGCTCGCGTTCGGGTATCCGCGAGCGGCCGAGACGCTCATGCGGCGCGGCGCGCGGATCTCCAACGTGGCGATTGCCGCCTCGCTCGGCAGGCTCGACCTCGTGCGCGAGCTGGTGGTGGATCGCAACACGCTATCCCGCCACGAGCCACTGCGCGTTCCCTACTGGGTCCACATCCCGGAGGATGCTCCCGGCCAGATCGCGCGCGCGATGGTGGTGGCCTGCCGGTTCCAGCAGCCGGACGTGGCCCTGTTCCTCATCGAACTTGGCGTCGACGTGTCGTCGGCGGATCACGACAACATGACCGCGCTCCACTGGGCATCGGCGACGGGGCTCCTCGACGTCGTCCAGGTGCTGATCGACCGCGGTGCTCCGCTCGAGGTGAGGAATACGTGGGGTGGGACGGTGCTCGACTCCACCGTGTACTTCGCGATGAACCAGCCTGTCGCGGGCGCTGACTACCCCGCGGTCATCGAGCGACTCCTTGCTGCAGGCGCCGACATCGGGGCGGTGGACCCGAGGCCGACCGGGATCACGTCGATCGACGAGGTGCTCCAACGGTTTCGCGCGTGAGGATGCGCGTCGCCTGGCGAGGGGCCGGTGAAGCGACCGGCCCCGGGATTCCAATCCTCAGCAGCGCAGCGGCAAGTCGAGTCAGGCCGATATGTTCCGTTCGACGACGGCGGTTGCCGCCGCCGCGTGCTTCGCCGCCGCACGCAGCAGTCGTTCGCCCGCTTCAGCCAGTGCCGCTCCCTTCGACTTGTCCGTCATCGACGACACGTTGATCCGCACATTGTAGACCGCGCCGCGACATGCTGCCTCGGCCAGCAACGCCGCAACCCCGGCGTCCGAGGCGGCGTTCGTGTTCCCCTTTTCAGCCGCCGCGGCGGCAAGTTCGGCGACCGTCGCGCAGGCTTGCGCGGTCTCGAGTGGCACCTGCGCCGCGTACACGAGCGCGCTGTCGATCGCGGCCGTGCGGAGCGCCACCTGCTCCTCGGTGTCCTTCGGCAGCCGGTACGCCGTGGTCACGCCTTCGTACGCCTTGGCGTCGCGCACGACGAGCTCCTGCAACTGCGTGACCAGCTTCGCGGCCTTGAGGCCGAGCTCCTTCATCTCCGGCTCGACCGACGCGTACTTCTTCCGGCCGACCGTGAGGCCAGCGACCATCTGGGCCAGTGCGGCGCCGAGCGCGCCGACATGCGCCGCGACGGAACCACCGCCCGGGGCCGGAGTGGACGACGCCACCGCGGCGGTGAAGCCGGCGATCGTCTCACCGCCGGAGACCGCCTCGCGTACCCGACGGTCGAGCACCATCGCCGGCGTGAAGCCGCGAAGCTGGATATGCCGGGCCGCGGCTTCCTGCAATGCCCGCTCCGGAACGAGGCCGACGATCTCGCTCCAGGTGGGCGACACGCCCTGGGCCTGCGCCTCCATGCGCACCATCTCGAAGGCGCGGTGCAGGGGAGTCCCCTCGAGATCCACCAGGTTCATCGACACTTGCGCCTGGCCGTCCACCTCGAGCGCCAGCGCCTTCACGTGCCGCAGACCGCCGGTCGAATGCCGCACGGCGCGGGCGACGTCGCGCGCCACCGGCATGTTGGTCGCCGGGCCGAGGTAGACGTTGTAGGCGACGAGGAACGGGCGCGCGCCGATGGCGGTCGCCCCCGCGGTGGGATGGACCCTGGGGTCGCCGAAGTCGGGGACCCGGGCCGGGTTGGTGAGGATGTCGTCGCGCAGGCCCTCGAACTCGCCGCGCCGGACGTCGGCGAGGTTGGCACGCTCGGGCCGGGTCGCGGCGCGTTCGTACAGGAAGACCGGGATGGACAGCTCCCTCGCCACCCGCTCGCCTAACGCGCGGGCGAGGTTGACGCAGTCCTCCATCGTGGTGCCCTCGAGGGGGACGAAGGGCACGACGTCGGTGGCGCCGATCCGCGGGTGCTCGCCCTGGTGCTTCGTGAGGTCGATCCGGGCGGCGGCTTCCTTCATGCCGGCGAACGCCGCCTCGACCGCCTTGTCCAGCGGGGCCACGACCGTCACGACCGACCGGTTATGCGACGCATCGGATGAGACGTCGAGGATGGCGACGCCTTCAGTGGCGGCGATCGCCGAGGTTATGGCCGCGACGACGGCTGGATCCCTGCCTTCGGAGAAATTGGGGACGATTTCAACGAGCCTTGACACGAGATGGGAGATGGGAGTTGGGAGAATTGAGACCACTGCCAACTTAAGAAGCTACGTCACCTACGAGTTGATGCGGCTGCTCCAGCCGCCAGCCCCAGCACAAGGCCAGCAGGCCCAGTAAGCAGCAATCAGCACGCAGGTCTCGCCTCCTGATCCCGGAGCATCTCAAGCAACCAGGGATGCATCCTGCCATTGCTGGCGACCACCGGGGTGTGCGCGGGCACGATGTCCACGCCGCCGAGGTCGGTGACGCGCCCACCCGCTTCGCGGACGAGCAGGAGCCCGGCCGCGATGTCCCATGGAGCGAGCCGCAGCTCCCAGAACGCGTCGAACCGGCCGCACGCGACCGACGCCAGGTCCAGGGCGGCGCTACCGGCCCGCCGCACACCGGCCATCGCCCGCGTGATGCGATCGAACTGGCGCAGGTACGACGGAAGGAACTCCAGGTTCTTGAACGGGAATCCCGTGCCGACGAGCGTCCGGCCCGGCTGGTCGACGGTCGACACCCGCATCGGCTTCCCGTCGCAGAAGGCGCCGCCGCCGGCCGTCGCGGTGAACAGCTCGCGGCGCGGGATGTCGAGCACGACACCGGCCACGACCTCCCCACCAGCCATGGCGCCTATCGAGACCGCGTACGCCGGGAAGCCGTGGAGGAAGTTCGTCGTGCCGTCGAGCGGGTCCACGACAAATACCGTCTCCCCGTCCGTGGACGCCGAGGGCGAAAGCTCCTCACCCACGACGAGCGCGCCCGGCACCAGTCGGTCCAGCACCTCACGGATCCTCGTCTCGGCGCCGGTGTCGACCTCGCTCACGAAATCGGCCGCCTGCTTCTCCCGGATGTCGAGCGACTGCCGGTCACCGGCGCGCTCCCGGATGAAATCGGCCGCGACCTGTGCCGCCGTCGCCGCCGCATCGCGCAATTCGAGGGCCCTTCCTGAGCCGGCTCGTTGCGACGCCATTCACGCCGCCCTTAGTTTGACGGGATGCCACGCATCTTCAGCGGCATCCAGCCCTCGGGCGAGCTGCACATCGGGAACTACCTCGGCGCCGTCAGGAACTGGGCGCAATTGCAGCACGAGATCGAGACCTTCATCTGCATTGTCGATTATCACGCGATCACCATTCCGTACGAGCCGGAGGACCTCCGCCGGCGCACGCACGAGATGGCGATCTCGCTCATGGCGGCGGGCATCGATCCCGCGAAGTGCACGCTCTTCATCCAGTCGCGGGTGCCGGAACATACCGAGCTGGCGTGGATCTTCAACACGATCACGCCGCTCGGGGAGCTGGAGCGGCAGACCCAGTTCAAGGACAAGGCCTCGCGCCAGGAGTCGGTCGCGGCCGGGCTCCTCAACTATCCGGTGCTCCAGGCCGCCGACATCCTGCTCTACAAGGCGGACACGGTCCCGGTGGGCGAGGACCAGGTCCAGCACCTGGAGCTGTCGCGCGAGATCGCGCGTCGCTGGAACGCCCGCTTTGGCGAGGGCTTCTTTCCCGAGCCCGCCGCGCGCCTGACGCCGACCCGGCGCATCATGGGACTCGACGGCCAGTCCAAGATGTCCAAGTCCCTCGGCAACACGGTGGGCCTGCTCGAACCGCCTGACGAGATCTGGAAGAAACTGCGGCCCGCGATGACCGACCCGGCGCGCGTGCGTCGCGAGGACCCTGGCACGCCCGAGATCTGCAACATCTACCACCTGCACAAGGCATTCTCTCCGTCCGCTACGGTGGACCACGTCGCCCACCAGTGTCGCACCGCCGGGTGGGGCTGCGTCGACTGCAAGAAGGTGCTGTTCGAGAACATGAACGCCGAACTCACGCCCATCCGTACCCGCGCCGCTGAATTGCAGGCGAACCCGAGGCTCGTGTCGGAACCGCTGGCTGCCGGTGCCGCGCACGCCAGCTCCATCGCCAAGGCGACCATGGCGGAAGTCCGGGACCGGATGGGGCTCACCTGACAGGACGAGGTCGGAGGTCGGAGGTCGGAGGTGCGGTCCCCAAGTCTCACGTCCACAGTCTCTCGTTCCCCAGGTTCTCGTCCCCACTCTCTCGTTCCGGTGCACAAGCTCGTCGTCGACCTGGCCGCGGTCTCGCGGAGCTGGGCACTGCCTTCGGAGGCGGCGCAGGCCATCCGGAACGCCGCTCCCGCCGACTGGGAGGTGGTCGTCGCGACGACGCCGGCGGTTTCCGATGGCGATGGCGGCACGAAGCCGAGCCCGCAGGTCCTGGATGCCATGCGCCAGGCGGAAGCCTACTTCGGGTTCGGCCTGCCGCGGGACCTCTTCCTCGCCGCGCCGGGGCTGAAGTGGGTCCACTCGGCCTCGGCAGGTGTCGGGAGCCTCCTGTACCCGGAGATGCTGGCCAGCGACGTGGTCGTGACCAATTCCGCCGTGGTCATGGGCGACCCCATCGCCGAGCAGGCCCTCGCCGGCATCCTGTACTTCGTCCGGAATCTCGACATCGCCGTGGACCAGCAGCGCCGCGGGGAGTGGAACAAGGCGCCCTTCGTGGATGACGCGTCCCGGGCCCGGGAACTCTCCGAGTGCCGGGCCCTCCTCGTCGGCATGGGAGGCATCGGCGAAGCCCTGGCGAGGCGGCTGTCGGGGCTCGGGTGCCCGTGCGTGGGGGTCCGGCGCCACCCCGACCGGCCATTGCCGGCCGGCTTCAGGCGGGCGGTGCCAATGGACGGCATCGACGCCGAGCTTCCGAACGCCGATATCGTCGTCCTGGCCACCCCGTTGACCCCGCTCACCCGGAACGTGCTTTCGGGGGCCAGAATCGATTGCCTGAAAGCGGGCGCAATCGTCGTCAACATGGCCCGGGGTGCGTTGCTCGACGAGCCGGCGTTGATCCGTGGGCTGCAGGGCGGGAGGCTGCGCGGTGCGGTACTGGACGTCTTTGCGGAGGAACCCTTGCCGGCGGAGAGTCCGCTCTGGGGCCTGCGCAACGTCCTCATCACACCCCACGTCGCCGCGGTGTCACCGCGCCTGTTCTGGCAGCGTGAGCTCGAGCTTTTCCTCGACAACTGGGGGCGGTATCGTGCGGGCATGCCGCTCAGGAACCAGATCGACAAGCACGCGGGATACTGACTGAATGGAGAAGATCATCAAGGCCGCGATCGACCGGGGCGCCTCCGACCTGCACATCAAGGCCGGCGACGTCTTCCGGGCGCGCATCGACGGCAAGCTGGTGGCGATGACCAAGCAGGCGCTCTCGCCGGAGCAGACGCGCGCCATCGCCCTCCGCCTCATCTCGAACGAGAAGGTGCGCGAGAAGATCGACCAGATGACCGACTACGACTGCTCGTGGGGAGCGCCCGGCATCGGCCGGTTCCGCGTCAACATCCTGCGGCAGCGCTCGAGCTTCATGATCGTGATGCGCGTCATCCCCTTCAAGGTGCCCGGTACCGGCGACCTCAACCTGCCTAACGTGCTGGACCGCATCGCCGAGACCGAGCGCGGCATGGTGCTGGTGACCGGCGTGACCGGGTCGGGCAAGTCCAGTACGCTGGCCGCGATGATCCGGCACATCAACGAGAACATGGAGAAGCACATCGTCACGCTGGAGGAGCCGATCGAGTTCCTCCATCGCGACGTCCGCTCTTCGGTGACGCAGCGCGAGATCGGCGTCGACACCGAGTCGTTCCGGCTGGGGCTCCGCGCCGCGCTCCGCCAGGATCCCGACGTGATCGTGCTGGGCGAGCTCCGCGACTCGGAGACCATCGACACCGCGATGAAGGCCGCCGAGACCGGCCACCTGCTGCTGTCCACGCTCCACACCCCGGACGCGCAGGCCACGATCATGCGCATGATCTCGATGTTCCCGCCCGAGGAGCACGATGGTGTCCGCCTTCGCTTGGCCGAGGCCCTCCACGCCGTCGTCTCGCAGCGCCTCCTGCCGCGGATGGACGGCAAGGGCCGCGTCGCTGCCTGCGAGGTCATGATCGTCACGTCGACCATCCGCGACCTCATCCTCCAGCAGCGGATCGGCGAGATCCGCGACTTCATCGCCGAGGGACGCGAACAGTACGGGATGCAGACCTTCGACCAGCACCTCGCCGACCTGGTCACCCAGGGCATCGTGGCCTTCGATGTGGCGCTGGCGGCCTCCACCCAGCCGGCTGACTTCGAGCTGAAGATGAATATGTTCAGGGAAGGCTCAGGCGATTCGTCCGCATACATGGGTGTCACGGGAGGCAGGTAAATGGCGCGAAGGTTTGGCGGGGTGATGGGTCCGCTGGCGACCCCATTCAAGGCGGACGAGTCCCTCGACGTCCCCGGGTTCGAGGCTAACATCCGCGCGCACCTGGCCGCGGGACTGCACGGGGTGCTGGTGGCCGGCTCTACCGGTGAGGCGGCGCTGCTCGATGAGGCCGAGCGGCGGCAGTTGATCGAGGCGGCCCGGAGGCTGGTGCCTTCGGACCGGATCCTCCTCGCCGGGACCGGCGCCGAGTCCACGCGCCAGTGCATCGCGCGCTGTCGTGATGCCGCGGCCGCCGGCGCTGACGCCGTGCTGGTGGTATCGCCCCACTACTACTCGAATGCCATGACGCCGGCCGCGCTGTCGGCGCACTTCCAGCGGGTGGCGGACCAGAGCCCGGTTCCGGTCCTGCTCTACAACATCCCGAAGTACGCCCATTTCCGCCTCGAGCCGGAACTCGTCGCCGCGCTCTCGCGCCACGGCAACATCGCGGGCATGAAGGACTCGGCGGGCGACATGTCGTATTTCGCGCGCTACCTGGAATCGCAGGCCGATACGTTCGACGTGTTGACGGGCCATGGTGGCACCTTCGCGACGGCGCTCCAGCTTGGTGCGCAGGGCGGCATCCTCGCGGTCGCGCTGTTTGCTCCCGACCTTTCCCTCGAGGTCTGGAACGCCGCCCGCGAAGGCAGGTTCGATGACTCGGAAACCGCGCAGCAGCCGTTGATTCCAATGGCCGCCGAAATCGTGGCCCGAATGGGTGTCCCGGGCGTGAAGGCGGCGATGGATCGCATGGGGCTGACGGGCGGCCACGTCCGGCTCCCCCTCCTTCCCCTGCTGGCAGCCGACCTGGCCAGGGTTGACGAACTGATCTCCGGGGTCACGGTCTCTCATTCGTGACTGGTGATTCGTGACTGGTGACTCGGCACAATGGGTAGTGACCTGCCGAGTCACGAATCACGATTTCACGAATCACGAGGAGGTCCCTGCTTGAATCCTCGTGCGGCGATCGGCCGTAGGGCGGGGCGAGTATGCTGACCATTGCCTTTCTCGCCGTCTGCCTGATCTCGGTCGTCCTGGTGCCCCTGGGGCTTCCCGGGACGTTCATCATGGTCGCCGCCGCGATGGCTGCGGACTGGCTGGCCTCGGCGGGCATTGGCTGGGTCGCGATCGGCGTGTCGCTGATCCTCGCGATCATCGCCGAGGTGTTCGAGTGGACGCTGTCTGCACAGTTCGCGCGGAAGTACGGCGGGTCGAAGCGCGCGGGCTGGGGCGCCCTGATCGGCGGGTTCGTCGGCGCATTCGCGGGCGTCCCGGTGCCGGTAATCGGGTCGATGATCGGGGCCTTTGCCGGCGCGTTCCTCGGTGCCCTGGTCGCCGAGTACACGCAACCGCACTCTGATGCCACGTCGGCGACCCGGGTGGCCACAGGCGCCCTGCTTGGCAAGGCGGCTGCCACCGCGCTCAAGCTGGCAATCGCCTTCACAATCGCAAGCATCCTCCTGTTCGCCCTCATCGGGGGCGGGTAGGCCGAGCATCAGGCATCAGGCATCAGGCATCAGGCATCAGGCATCAGGCATCAGGCATCAAGCATCGGCATCAGGCATCAGGCATCAGGCATCGGGGCATCGGGATGAGGTTTCTGGCCTCTGGCCTCTGGCCTCTGACCTCTGACCTCTGACCTCAGGGTTTGTGCCTCTGGCCTTTTGTCGATTCCGGAATAGAATTCATCAACGCCCCGCCCGTCCCGGACCCGGGGCGGATTTTTTTTGCCCTTGCTTCCCCCTGCACTCATGTTCGACACGAAGACCCGCACGGTGGTGGTCGTCGGCGCCCAATGGGGCGACGAGGGGAAGGGCAAACTGGTCGACGTCATGGCCGAGCGGGCCGACTGGGTGGTTCGGTATCAGGGGGGCGCCAATGCGGGCCACACCGTGGACATTGGCGAGCGGTCGTTCATCCTCCACCAGGTGCCCAGCGGGATCCTGCACAAGGGCGTGCGCTGTGCGATCGGGAACGGCGTGGTACTCGATCCGGAGACGCTGTTCGCGGAGATGGATGAACTGGTGCGCGACGGCGTGGACGTGGAGGGCCGCCTGTACGTGAGCGACCGGGCGCACCTCGTGCTGCCGTACCACAAGCTCGTGGATGGCGAGAGTGCGGCGAGCAAGGCCATCGGGACCACGGGGCGGGGGATCGGGCCGGCCTACGAGGACAAGATCGGGCGGCGGGGTGTCCGGGTCACGGACCTGAGGCACATGGATCGCCTGCGCCAGCTGGTGGAACTGGGGGTGGATCACGCCAATGCGCAGTTGCAGCGCTTCCACTCGTCGCGCCGGGCCGATGTGGCCGCCACGATGGACGTGCTCAGGGCCATCGCGCCGCGCCTGCTGGCCCTGTCGGAGGATGTCGGGCTCGTGATCCACCAGGCGCGGCAGTCCGGCGCCGCCGTGCTGCTCGAGGGGGCACAGGGGTCGCTCCTGGACGTGGACCACGGCACCTACCCCTTCGTGACGTCGAGCAATACCACCGTGGGCGGCGCGTTCATCGGGGCCGGGATCGCGCCTAACGCGTCGCACGCCGCCCTGGGGGTCGTCAAGGCGTACACGACCCGGGTGGGCAACGGGCCGTTGCCCACCGAGTTCGACGAGGCCATGGGGACGCGCGTGCGCACGCTGGGGAACGAGTTCGGCGCGACCACGGGGCGCCCGCGGCGGTGCGGCTGGTTCGACGCGGTCGTCGTGCGATACGCGGTCCGGGTGAACGGCCTGACGCACCTGGCCGTGACGAAGCTCGACGTCCTGGATACACTGGAGCGGATCGGGCTCTGCACCGGATACCGGGTCCACGGGGAGCACGTCAGCGAGTTCCCGGCCGACATCGCCGCGCTCGACGATGTGGAGCCGGAGTACGAGTGGTTCGAGGGCTGGCAGTCGTCGATTGCCGACGCGCGTCGCCTGGAGCAGCTGCCCGCGACCGCGCGGCGGTACCTCGATCGCATCGAGTCCCTCGTCAACGCACCCATCCGGTTCGTGAGCGTGGGGACGCGGCGGGACCAGATCATCGGAAGCTAGATGGGAGACGGGAGGCGGGAGACGGGAGCCACAGCCCTCCCAATCCTGGATGCCGTGGTCATCGGCGCGGGACCATGTGGGCTGGCCGCCGCCATCGCGTTGCGGCAGGCGGGGCTCTCGGCATGCGTGGTCGACCGGGATTGCGTGGTCAGCAGCATCACCCAGTACCCGCCGTACGCCACGTTCTTCTCCACCGCGGAGAAGCTGTCGTTAGGTGGGCTGCCGTTCGTGGTGGCGGAGGCCAAGCCGTCGCGGCGCGACGCGCTGGCCTACTACCGCGCCGTGGTGACCTACTTCCAGCTCGACGTGCGGCAGTACGAGGCCGTGGAGTCCATCGAGGGCGCGCCGGGCGGCTTCGTGGTGCGGACCCGGGGGCGCGGTGGCGAAGTCCGGGAGGTCCCGGCGCGGGCAGTGGTCGTCGCGACGGGGTACTGGGGATCGCCGAACCGGCTGGGCGTGCCCGGCGAGGAACTCCCCCATGTCTCCCATGCCTACAGCGAGGGACACCACGCATTCCAGCAGGCCGCCATGGTGGTTGGGGGCGGCAACTCGGCGGCCGAAGCCGCGCTCGACCTGTGGCGCGCCGGGGCCAGGGTCACCATCACGCACTTCGGGCCTACCTTCGACAAGAAGATCAAGCCGTGGATCCTGCCGGACCTCGAGAACCGGATTGCCGAGGGGAGCATCGGGGCCCGGTGGAACCGGAGGGTCGCTTCGATCGAACCGGGCTGGGTGACCCTCCGGGACGAGGGAGGGAACACGGAACGGGTGCCGGCCGATCATGTGTACCTGCTCACCGGCTACTCGCCGAACGTGGACCTGCTGCGCGCCTCCGGGGTGTCGATCGACGCCACGACCGGGATCCCGAGTCATGATCCGGCGACGCTGGAGACCAGCGTGCCGGGGTTGTTCATCGCCGGGGTGGTGGTGGCCGGGTTCGACGCCAACAAGGTGTTCATCGAGAACGGGCGGTACCATGGCGACCGGATCGTGGCGCGGATCCTGGGCCGTCCGGCCCCGGAGACGCCCGGTGTGAGCCGGGACCTGGACGGGTAGGGCAGCGCACAGAGCGCGAGGCGCAAGGCGCAGAGGGCAGCGGAGCGCTGGCCTTCGGGGCTAGAATACGGCACCGAGGGATGGGAGTTCTCCATTCGCCTCCCATCTCCCATCTCCCATCTCCCGTCTCATGCATCCCGACGTCTTCGACAAGCTCGTTTCCCTCTGCAAACGGCGCGGGTTCATCTTCCAGTCCTCCGAGGTGTACGGCGGGACCGGCTCCGTGTGGGACTACGGCCCGTTAGGCGTCGAGCTCAAGAAGAACCTCAAGGACCGCTGGTGGCACGCGATGGTGCGTGCCCGCGACGACATCGAGGGGCTGGACGCGGCGATCCTGATGCACCCGAAGGTGTGGGAGGCTAGCGGCCACGTCGCCGGGTTCACCGACCCGCTGGTGGACTGCAAGGCGTGCAAGGCGCGCTTCCGCGCCGACCAGGTCGAGTCGTCGCAGTGCCCGCGGAAGCCGAGCAAGCACCCGGGCGAGCACACGGACTGCCAGCTCACCGAGCCGCGGTTGTTCAACCTCATGTTCAAGACCTTCATGGGGCCCGTGGAGGACAGCGCCGCGGTCGTGTACCTGCGCCCCGAAACGGCGCAGGGGATCTACGTCAACTTCCTCAACGTCCAGCAGGCCACGCGGCAGAAGGTGCCCTTCGGCATCGCCCAGATCGGGAAGGCGTTCCGGAACGAGATCACGCCCGGAAACTTCATCTTCCGCACGCGCGAGTTCGAGCAGATGGAGATGCAGTTCTTCGTCGACCCGCAGCAGGCGTCGGGCGGCCGCACCGACATGGAGTGGTTCGAGTACTGGAAGGAGCAGCGGCTGCAGTGGCACCTGGCGCTCGGGCTCGACCGGGAGCGCCTGCAGTTCCACCAGCACACCCCGCAGGAACTGGCGCACTATGCGCGCGCGGCGTTCGACGTCCAGTTCGACTTCGGCGGTACGCTCGGCTTTCAGGAGATCGAGGGCGTCCACCATCGCGGTGACTTCGACCTCACGCAGCACCAGAAGGCGTCCGGCAAGCGACTCGAGTACCTCGACCAGCCGGCGAACCGCCGGTATGTGCCATTCGTGATCGAGACCTCGGTGGGGTGCGATCGGACGCTGCTGTCCGTGCTGGTGAACGGCTACCGCGAGGAAGTCGTGGAAGGGGAGGAGGAAGGGCGCACCGTGCTGCGCATCCTGCCGTCCCTGGCGCCGATCAAGGCGGGCATCTTCCCGCTCGTGAAGAAGGACGGGATGCCGGAGTTCGCCGAGAAGCTGGCCGCCGAGTTGAGGCCGCAATTCCCGGTGTTCTACGACGAGTCTGGCGCGATCGGTCGCCGGTACCGTCGTCAGGATGAAGTCGGGACGCCCTGGTGCCTCACGGTGGACGGACAGACGATGCAGGACCAGACGGTGACGGTCCGGGATCGTGATACCCTGGCACAGGAGCGGGTCGCGGCTGACCAGGTACGCGCCTGGATTTCCGGGCGACTCTCCAGCTGATCCGGGCCGGGTTCACTCGAGCAGGCTGCAGCGCTCGAGTGGCTGCCCGGTGCGTCGAACGGCGGGGTCGGCGACGGTGACAGGATCGATGGATCGCGTAACGCTTTGAGTCGGTGCGTGGATCGACTTGTTACCTCGCCGTGCGCCGCGCGAGCCCCGATGGTGAGGACAAGTCGTTGCCGCCGAGGCACTTCGTTGCGCCGCCTGCGCGGCACACATGTCGCATTGGCCGGGACGGGATGTGGGAATTGGGCGGAGCACGTCCATCCATCCAGAGTCACCGTCACCAGGGGTCATCCTCATGTATCAGGTCACCGCGCACGCCCCGACGGGCCTGCGCATCATGCGGCCCGCACTCGGCGTGCTCGCGTTCCTCCTCATCGCGGCCTGTGGAGAGTCGGATCGCCAGGCAGCGGGCCTCTCCGGACCAGCGCCCGCGCCGCAGATCCTCGATGGCGCACGAGAGGGCAATCCGCACTTCTTCTTCCTCCCGCCGCTCGTCCCGCAGCCGTCCTTCAGCGGAACGAGCGACGCCAACGCCTCGCCCCTGGTGGTCATCTGCGAGTGGGATGCGGCGAACGACGCCTGCACACGCGTGATGGCGCAGTTCGCACGCGCCAACCGCGAACCCGATGAGGGGGAGGAGGACGATGACGTCATCGAGGGGATCCGGTACAACAAGCGAAAGGGGCGTTTCCACTTCAAGTGGGATACGGAAGAGTGCTCCTTCGGCCCGTGCCAACTCGACCCGGCGAAGACCTATCGAATCCGGGTCCTGGTCGGGTCCACCGAGCTCGGTCACGCGGATGTGGATGTCGTCGCGAACAAGAAGGAGCTGAAGAACGTCGAGACCGATGAGTTCATCGGCCTGGTCGAGGGCAAGAAACTGCCGATCAAGTTCCGCATCGAAACCGGTGCGGTGGCCGTGGTGGCTCCGGGTGCGCCGGCGGTGGTCGGGAGTACGGGTGGTGAAGTGACCACGAACGACGGGGAGGTCTCGCTTCACTTCCCCCCGGGCGCCCTGCCGGGCGCCACGTCGATCACCGTCTCACCGATCACCGACACCCGTCCGCAGACGGGGCCGTGGTCCGATCCGGTCGAGCTCGGGCCGGATGGCACGCAGTTCGCGCAGCCGGTGACCCTGACGCTGTCGTACGATGTGCGTCAGTTGCCTCCCGGCGTTCCTCCAGAGGCGCTTCGGCTGTCGACCTGGGTCGTCGACCACTGGGAAGAAGTCCCGGGGAGCACGCTCCACGTGGATGACGCCACGATCAGCGCACCGATCACGCACTTTTCCGGATACGCCCTGGCGATCTGGCCTAACGCGGCGCGCACGCCGACCGGGGCCACCCAGCTGTACGTCGGCCAGGGGACGACCTTCTCCGGGAGCACGTACTACTACGACACGGTGCCCTATCAGGGGTGCTGGACCTACCGCGTCTGGGTGGGGTCGTCGTTCTCCGGGTACTGGTCGTACCAGACGCAATGTTACACCTACACCCACACGTACTCCTATCCGGTGAGCGGGTACGTGAGCTGGGCCTCGACCAACCCCGGTGTCGTCAGCGTCGGACCGCCGGGGTGGTCCCTGGCGAACAACGGGTTCACGACGTCGCCGGCGATGACCGCCGTGGCCCCGGGGTCGAGCGACATCATCGGTTCCTTCGGCAGTGTGCGTTCCACGGTGACCGTGACCGTGCTCCCGCAGCTCGTCTTCGATGTCTTCGGGACCGGGCTCTCCCCGGTCAGGACCTTCGGGTTCAACCAGGGCACGGGCCTGAACGTTCGCCTTCCGGCTCCACTCGCCAGCGACCTGGCCGTGTCGCTCGCGCACTCGAACACCGCGGTCGGCACCAGCAATCCGGGCCTCGTCATTCCGGCGGGCGCCACGCAGCACGGCGTCACGATCAGGGCACGGACCGAGGCAGGGGCAGACACGCTGGTCGGCACCGCCCCGGGCTTCGGCCCCGATACCCTCATCATCCTCACGGGGCCGGGACGCGTCACGGTCGCCGGCTGGCCGTCGTCCCTGGCCCACGGTGACTCGGCGAGGATCCGGATCCATCCCATGAACCCGGACAGTTCGATCATCGACAACGCCTGGTTCACCAGCTTTGCGCTGGGCTCGAACGGGCTGCTCGCGTTCAGTCGCAACGACGCGCCGATCACGAGCATTCCCGTGCCCGACGGCACGTCGTCCACGCCGGACTTCTACGTGAAGGCGATCGGCACCGGCGCGGCAACCATGACGGTGTCCAACCCGCAGTACGTGACCGGGCCGTACGCAGTGAACGTCTTGCCGCCGCCCTTCACGAGCATCAGCGTGCAACCCGACCCGGCGGGCGTGAAGCCGGGGCAGACGGTGCAGCTCACAGGCGCGGCGCTCGATGCCTCGCACCTGCCGGTGGCGGGAGTGGTCCTGGCCTGGACGTCGTCGAATACGGCGATCGCCACGGTGGACGCCAACGGCCTCGTTACCGGGATCGCCAACGGGAACGTCACGATCACGGCGTCGAACGGGGGCGTGGCCGGTTCCGCCACCGTGAAGGTGGGAACGCCATCGATCGCGCCGTCGCCCGGCTCGCTGACCATCCAGGTCCAGCAGGGCCAGGTGAACCAGGCGCAGATCGCGATCAACAACGGCGGCACCGGCCTGCTCACGGGCCTCCAGGCCGGCACGTTCTCGAACTACTTCAACGGCTCGCCGGCTCCCTGGGTGACCGCGACGTTCAACACGACGACCGCGCCGTCCATCCTGACGATCACCGCCGCGCCCGGGACGAACATCGGGCCGGGGGTGCACCAGCTGCGCTTCGACGTGTGGGGCGACGGCGTCCCGGCGTACACGTTCTACTCGATCAACATCACCGTCGTCGCGGCCGGCGTCACGCCGGTCAACGCGACCATCGCCCCGAGTCCGGGCAGCCTGGCATTCACGGTCGCGCAGGGCGAGTCGGCCTCCCGGCAGATCACCATCGGAAACACCGGCACCGATCCGCTGACGAACATCACGGCCGGTTCCTTCTCCAACTATTTCAATGGCGCACCCGCTCCGTGGGTGACCGCCAGCGTCTCCCCCACCACCGCGCCGGCGACGGTCACCGTGACGGCGGCACCGGACCTGACCGTCGGATTGGGCACGCACCAGTTGAGATTCGATGTCGCGTCACCGGGGGCCACGAACAGCCCGTACACGTTCTACAGCATCAACGTCACCGTGACGGCGCCCGTCGTCCCGCCCTGGCTGGCGGGCGGCGGCAAGTCCACGTGTGCCCTGCGCACCGACAGGACCGCCGTCTGCTGGGGTGAGACGTCGTTCGGCGCAACGGCGGCGTCGTCAGGCACCTTCGCCACGATCGGCGGCGGATTCTTCCACTACTGCGGGATCCGGCCGGATCAGTCCCTGAACTGCTGGGGCTACAACAGCGACAACCGGGCGACGCCGCCAACGACCGGGACGTACGACCGCCTCAGCGTCGGCCCGGAACACAACTGCGCGCTGCGCACCGACAACACCGCGGCCTGCTGGGGCTTCGGTGGCGACGGTCGGGCTTCCCCCCCGGCGGGAACGTACAAGCAGATCGGCGTGGGGTGGTACCACGGATGCGGCGTTCGATCGGACGACACCGTGGCGTGCTGGGGACAGAACGGCCAGGGGCAATCGACGGCACCGGCCGGCACGTTCAAGTCGGTGAGCGGGGGTGCATCGTTCACCTGCGGCATCCGCACGGACGACGCGCTGCAGTGCTGGGGAACGATTGCGTCTCCGCCGGCCGGGGCGTTCACGCAGGTGGCCAGTGCCAGCGCCGGGGCTCACGCGTGTGCGATCCGCCAGGACCGGACGATCGCCTGTTGGGGAGAGAACACCTTTGGTCAGGCGAACGCGCCGGCGGGTCAGTACCTGCAGGTCGTGACGAACTACCAGCAATCGTGCGCGGTCCGCAGCGACCGGGTGGTGGTGTGCTGGGGATCGGGCGCGACGGGGGCGACTTCGGTTCCGGCTGAACTCCAGAATCCGTAGCCCCGACACGGCGATGGAGTGACGAAAGAGGGCGAGGCTGGAGGCCTCGCCCTCTTTCCGTTTCCGTCCGTTCCTACTCGCCGCCCAGGTGACGCAACAGGTTGTCGACGGCGATGAGGACACCCGGCCAGTCGGGCGATCGCTGCTGGGCGCGCTGCTCGAACTCGCGGGCCAGGGACGTGGCCGAAGCATCGACCTGCGTTGCCGCACCGACGATGGTCCTGACCGTCGAGCGGGAGAGGAACGCCGAGTCACCCGTTGCCGCGGCGATGCGGGCGGCCTGGAGCATCGCTCCCAGCCTCAAGGGACGTTGGCCGACCACCTGCTCGGCAAGCGATATCGCCGAGAGGACGGCGCGATCGGTGGGGATCGCATTCAAGTCGCCGAGCGCGCGCCATGCCGATGCGGCGATGCCGCCGCCGGGGAAGCTCTCCAGTTGCGCGGCTGCGTCGAGCGCGGTGATGGCGCTGTTCGTATCGGCGCGCTCTCGCTGGGCCTCGAACGTGGCCAGGGTGGCACCCAGGCACACCGCCCGAGCACTGGCCACCCGGGCCGGGTCCGTCGCCCCGCGAGCCACCCGCCACACCGGCTCGCCGAGAATGCGAGCGGCGCCGGAATCCGCCAGGGCGAGGCTGGCGACCAGGACCCCCGGCTCCGGCAATTCGCCGCGACCTCGTCGCATGAGGGTGGCACTGACGGCGATGACAAGGACTGCGGCTGCGGCAAGGCCGATCCAGGTGCCCGTTCGCGGCGCGGCTGACCACCGGCGGTCACCGAGCGACACGGCCGCCGACTCGGGCGGGAGCGCGGCCAGCACGTCCGCGAACAGCGCGCGCGCGTCGGGAGACGCCTCGATCTCGGCGAGCAACCGCCGCCGTTCGTCAGGCGACAGCCGTCCCTCGATCAACGCCGACAGGCGCTCGGGATCCAGGTCAGAAGCGCTCATGACCACACAGGCGAGTTGTCCCCACACCACGTTAGATGAACCGGTCGCACGTTTCTCCCGGTGACGGCGGTCACGACACTGGCTCGTCGAGGATTTCCTGCAGCATGCCGGCCTCGACACCGCTCGCGGCGAGCGCCTGCCGCAGCCCCGCCAGGAGCCGGTCGAGACGACGATACAACGGTTTCTGCTCGATGCGCAGTCCACGCGCGATGTCCGCGATGCTGAGGTTCTCCCAGAACCGCAGCCGGAGGATGAGGCGATCGTCGTCAGGCAGCGTCCCGATCGCGTCCTCGACGCGGCGTCGCAACGACTCGCGATGGGCGTCGTTCTCCCGGAACGCGAGCGGCGCGTCAGCCGAACCCGCGTCGGTGACGGTCTCGAGTGACTCGGCGCCGACCTCAACCGGACGCAGGGGTTGGCGCGCGGGGAGGCTGGCGAGGAGTGCCGCGAGATCGCGGTCGGACTGCGTCGTGAGGCCGGCGGTCCGGAGCAACTCGCCCGCCTGCTGGAGCGGATAGCCGTTGCGACGGACGAGGGTCTCCAGCCGGATGGCGACGTCGCCCAGCCGACGCGCGGTGGCCGAGGGGCGCCACCGGCCCCAGCGCTGGACGCGGTAGTCGCGCACGAGCATCGCGACGACGACGGTGAGGTAGGTGCTGATGGAACTCTCGCCGCGGAACTTGCGGAGGGTGGCGTAGTCGTCCTCGATCAGCTTGAGCTTGACCCAGGAGGTGAGGTCGGCGATGTCGTCCGGCGTGAAGCCGTAGCGACGGGCGACGGCGCTGGTGGCCCGCTCGACCACGGGCAGGTGCTGCAGGAAGGTGGATTCCAGGTCGGCGGCGACGGCCATGCAGTCGTGGATGCTCTCGTCAGGCGCCGTAAGGCGTACGTCGGATGCCGGCGGTCAGCACGCCGGCTCGCCGGGTGGGCAACCGCCACCCAGGGTGCAGGTGTACGGGTCGATAAAGCGAGGTCCCGCACCTTCCGGTGAGCCGAAGCTGATGTCTCCGCAGTCCTGGTGGTCGGGAAGGTCGGGCGGCCCGGCGATGGTCTCCGCGATGATGGGGCGCGGCCCAGTGGAGCTGACCTTGCCCTGCAGCAGCGCATGATACGCCTGCGGGTGTTCCCAGGTGTCCCCCGCGACGTGCTCGTACAACATGCCCTGCAGGTCCTTCGGCCGGATATTGAGGAGCGTGATCCGGATCTCGTCATGCTGGTCCGGCCTGAGCCGGATTCCCTTGATCCGCAGATTCCACTTGTGGTCTTCCTTCACGTCGAAGATCACCGTACAAAGGCCTGCGAAGTCGCTGGTGGGATTGTAGTCGCCCGGGGTGGAGGGCTTCGGGGTCCTGAGCTTGGCTTTGCTTCCCGAGGCAAAGAACGGAGTGGTCGGTATCGGGAGCACGACGCGAGCGGCGAGGTTGCGGGGCGAGACGCCGTCCAGGCATTCGATCGCGACGGGCAAGTTCGGTTCGTGGAACGACGAGACCCGGGCGACGAACTCGGGCAGCTTCTGCTCGCCGTGCACCGCCACGTCACTCAGGTCAATCTCGTCGGACAGTTCCTCGAGTTGCAGCTGCCGAAACTCCAATCTGCCTGACACGGTGGACGACGGTGGACAGACGACCATCGGGCAGTGGACGTGGCCATGCTGTGCCGAACGGGGCATGAGGACGTAGAGGCCCTTCCGGTCATGCTGGCGCGGAACAAGCATGCACAACCCGCCCAACTCGACTCGCAGTCGTTTCAGAGGCATATCGTTGAGCCCTCGCGGATGGTACGTGCTGGCGAAAATGAGCCCAGCGACGATCGAAACGAAGGTGCGGCGGACCGCAGCGGAGGCACGCAGGCGGCGAACGTACTCCGCCCCGGGTTTTCTGGCAACGGCGCGCCACCGTCCTTCCCCTGCCGCGCGGTCTCCCGATCGCCTAGCCTTCCCGTTGTCTCGTTTGGGGAGACTGTTTTGGCATCGCACCCGCCCGTCTCACACGACGGAATCGACTGGGAGGGCGCGCTCTGGGAGTGTATCGCGCACCTCCAGGCGCTCATCCGCATGGACACCGTCAACCCCCCGGGACGGGAGATCGGCGTCGCCCGGTACCTCGATGACGTGCTACGCGGCGCGGGGATCGAGACGACGCTGATGGAGCCGGCCCCCGGCCGCGCGGCGCTCGTGGCCCGGCTCAAGGGTAACCGCAGCAAGCGACCCGTCCTGATGATGGCGCACATGGACGTCGTGGGCGTCGAGCGGGAGCACTGGAAGACCAACCCCTTCGGTGGCGAGATCCTCGACGGCTACCTCTATGGCCGCGGCGCCATCGACGACAAGGGCATGCTTGCCGTGAACCTCCAGGTCATGCTGCTGCTCCAGCACCACCTGGTCCGCGCGGGACGGATCCTCGACCGCGACGTCATCTTCGTCGCGACCTCGGACGAGGAGGCCGGCGGCGAGGTCGGCATCGACTGGGTCATCGCCAATCACCCGGCCATCCTCGAGGCGGAGTACGCCCTCAATGAAGGCGGCCGCGTGCGCGAGGTCGACGGCCGTCCCCTCTACGCGGCCGTCCAGTGCGGTGAAAAAGTCCCGCACAACCTGCGCCTCCTCGCGACCGGTTCGCCCGGCCACGCCGCCATCCCGCTTCCCGATAACGCCATCGTCCGGCTCGGCCGCGCGCTGGCGGCCGTCGGCGCGCATCGGGAGCCGCTCGAGCTCGGGCCCATCACGGAGCGCTTCTTTGCCGGCATGGCGTCGCTGTGGCCCGATGCGGTATTGCGCCAGGCGTTCAGTGACGTCTCGTCAGGCGACCCCGCGCGGCGCGGGCGCGGCGCGACGGTCCTGGAGTCGCACCCGGTCTTCAACGCGGTGCTGCGGAACGGCATCTCGCCCACGATGGTCAGCGCCGGCATCCGGGCCAACGTCATCCCCGGCGAGGCCAGCGCCACCCTCAACGTCCGCCTGCTCCCGGGCCAGTCCATCGACGACCTGGTCGCCAGGCTGCACGCCGCGATCGGCGACGACGGGGTGCGAATCGTCGTGGAGTCGCGCGGCGAGGAAGCGCCCCCGTCTCCCGACGACACCGGGATGTTCGTGGCCATTCGCGATGCCGTGGCGGCCCTCGCGCCAGGAGTCCCCGCGCTCCCCTTCCTCAGCACCGGGGCCACCGAAAGCGCTCCCCTGCGGCGCGCGGGCGTCCGCGCGTACGGCCTGCTCCCGTTCCCCCTCACCGAGGAGGACGAGGGGCGGATGCACGGCCACGACGAGCGGGTGTCGGTGTCCTCGCTCGAGTTCGCGGTGCGCCTGACGTGGCAGGTCATGACGCGCATCGGCACGGCCTGACGATGCCCGGTCGTCCCGTCGCCGTCGTCACGGGTGCCTCACGCGGCATCGGGCGTGCCATCGCGATCCGCCTGGCGCCGACCCACGAGATCGTCGCGGTCGCGCGGGACGCGGCCCGGCTCGACTCCCTCGCCGCCGAGATCACGGCGCTCGGCGGAACCTGCCGGCCCGCGATCGTCGACCTCGCCCGCCCCGACGCGATCCACCGGGCCCTCGACGGCGTGGAGGCGGACGTGCTGGTGAACAATGCCGGCGTCATCACGAAGAAGCCGATGCTGGAGTTCACGCCTGACGAATGGCACCGCATGGTGGACGTCAACCTGAACGCCCTCTTCCACGTGACCCGCCAGCTGCTGCCGGGAATGATCCGCGCCGGACGCGGCCACATCGTCAACATCGCGTCCATCGCGGGGCGCAGCGCGTTCCCAGGAGGGACGGGATACGTCGCGACCAAGCACGCGGTCCTGGGCTTCACCGAGTCGCTGATGCTCGAGGTGCGCCAGCATGGCGTGAAGGTCTCCGTGGTCATGCCGGGCTCCGTCGCGACGGGCTTCTTCGAGCCGGGCGCCGACATGAGCTGGATGCTCAGGCCGGAGGATGTCGCCGACGTCGTGGCCGGCATCCTCGACACCCCCCAGTGGGCGCTGACCTACCAGGTCGAGGTCCGCGCGTCCAACCCGCGGAAGCAGGGACCCGGGGGGCAGGCTCCCGCCTGACGCTCCCGTCCCGTAGTATTGTGCCGTGCAAAAACCCACGCGGATCCTCACGCACCAGCGCTTTGCGACCCGGGGCGAGACTCCGGATTCGGCGGTTCGGGAGTTGCTGGCGGTGCGCGAGATCGCGCATGCCTTCCTGCACGCCGACCGGCCCGAGGAAGTCTTCCAGTTCGCGCTCGACCGCGTCAGCCCGCTCGTCGGCGCCACGTTCGCGTCGATCTACCTGGTGGACGGCTCTTCGGAACTCATGCGACTGGCGGCGTCGCACAACTGGCCGGAGCAATACCGCCCATGGCTCGGGCAGATGCGCGTCCGGCTCGGCTTCGGTCCCAGCGGCGAGGCGGCCGCGGAGCGCCGCGTGATCGAGGTCCCCGACGTCATGTCGGACGCGGATCTCGACGACTGGCGTGAGGTGGCGACCGAACTCGGGTTTCGTTCCCTCGTGGCCTTGCCGCTGCACACGGGGAACCGCATGGTGGGCACGGTCACGTTCTACTATGCCGACCCCGGAGCGCGAAGCGCCGAGTCGCGGAGCCTGCTCCGGATCGTGGCCGACCAGATGGCGGCGACCGCGGAGAAGGCGTCGCTCATGGACGAGATGCGCCGCGCGAACGTGGCGCTGACCGAGGCGAACGAGGAGCTCGAGCGCCAGTACACCGCCGTCATCGAGGCGCGACGGGTGAAGGACGAGTTCCTCGCCAACATCTCGCACGAACTGCGCACGCCGCTCACCGCGGTGCTCGGCTACATCGCGCTGCTGCAGGAGGAGTTGTCGGGTCCGCTCACCGCCGGGCAGCGCAACGACCTCGCCCAGGTGAAACGGGCCAGCGAGCGGCTGCTGGAACTCATCGAGGACCTGCTGGACCTGACGGTCCTGAAGCGCGGCGTACCGGACCTCGCGCTCGAGGACATCGACATCATGGCGCTGCTCGGGGACGTGCTGGAGTCGACTCCCGGCCGTCAGGGCGGGGTGGACGCATGCCTGCTGCGTCCCGAGGCGCCCCTGCCGACGGTCCGGTCCGACCGCAAGAAGCTCAGCCGACTGCTCGGCACCCTGGTGGGTAACGCCTACAAGTTCACGCATGCCGGCGTGGTGACGGCTGGGGCCGAGGTGCACGGCAACCGGGTCTTTGTCCGGGTGATCGACACCGGGATCGGGATTCCCGCCGACGCGCAACGTGTCATCTTTGAGGAGTTCCGGCAGGTGGACGGATCGGTGACCCGACGCTATGGCGGCTCCGGCCTCGGACTCACCCTGGCGCGACAGCTCGCGCGCCTTCTGGGTGGGGACATCGAGGTGGACTCAACGCCCGGCACGGGCTCGACGTTCACGGTGGACCTGCCCCTGGGCCAGCCGGGACCGGTCACCCGCCCGCGTACCTAACGACAACCACGACCATGACCACCCAACGCCGGACCATGATCGAGCACCGCACCACGCTGGAGCCGGCGCGCGTGCTCGAGGCGGCCGTCGCCTTCTTTTCGCGCCGCAACAGCCTCTATGCGGCGTTCGTGGAGCAGGTCAGCCCGACCCACGTGAGCCTGCGGGGACAGGGCGGCGAGGAGATCGTCATCGCCGCGACCCCGGCGGGCGGGCACACGCTGGTGACGGGTTCGTCCTACCTCTTCGACGCGCAGGTGTCCCGCTTCCTGGCGACGCTGCCGCCGGCGGGAGCCATCGCGTGAGCGCCGCCGCGCCGTTCGTCGCGCAGCTCCGCTCCCGTCCCGGGGTCATTCGGCTGGGCACCGCGGGCGCGCCCGTCATCACCGTCCGGGTGCAGGTCCCCGAGGTGTGGGATACCGTCCGTGTCGATGCGCCCCCCGACACCGCCGTGCAGGCCGTGAAACAGCGCGCCCTCGAGGCGCTCACCGGTGAATCCGACCCGTCGGCATGGGTCGTCAAGCTGCGCGGCTTCGAGGTGCTGGACGAGTCGGCCTCGCTGTCCGCCGCAGGCGCCGTGAACGGGTCCACGTTGCTCGTCACCGCCCGGCGCCGCCGGCCGGTCCGCTGAGCGCGCCGCGTCCCCTGCGGCCGCAGCCTGACGAGTCGGGCGGTCGCGCAGCCCTCGTCGCCGCCGCCGTGCGGCTGCGGTCCGAGGTCGGGCGCCGGATCGTCGGGCAGCAGAACGCACTGGACGAGATCCTCATCGCCTTGATGGCGGGCGGCCATGCCCTGCTCGTGGGCGTGCCGGGCCTGGCCAAGACGCTGATGATCCGGTCAGTCGCGGAGGCGTTCCATCTCGACTTCCGGCGGATCCAGTTCACGCCCGACCTGGTCCCCAGCGACATCACCGGCACCGAGATCCTCGAGGAAGACTCCGCGTCCGGCGCGCGGAGCTTCCGCTTCGTCCGCGGACCGGTGTTCGCGAACATCGTGCTGGCCGACGAGATCAACCGCGCCCCGCCGCGCACGCAGGCGGCCCTGCTCGAGGCGATGCAGGAGCACCGCGTCACCGCCGCGGGCGAGACCATGGCCCTCCCGGAGCCGTTCTTCGTGCTGGCGACGCAGAACCCCATCGAGCAGGAGGGCACCTACCCGCTGCCCGAGGCGCAGCTCGACCGGTTCCTGTTCGATATCCGGCTCGGGTACCCGGGCGCGGCGGATGAGGTGGAGATCCTGCGCGCGACGACGGGCAACACGACGGTCGCGCTCGAGGCGGTGCTCGATGCGCGGCAGGCGCTGGATCTCCAGCGCCTGACGCGCGACGTCGCCTGTGCCGAGCCGGCGCTCCGCTACGCGGCGTCCCTTGCCCGCGCGACCCGGCCGGACGACCCGTCGGCCACGCCACTCGTCAGGCGGTACGTGCGCTGGGGGGCCGGGCCCCGCGCCGGACAGGCGCTCATCCTCGGCGCCAAGGCGAACGCACTGCTCTCCGGCCGACTGCACGTCGCGCCGGAAGACATCCGTCGCGTCGCCCCGCCGGTGCTGCGGCACCGCGTCCTGCCGAACTTTGCCGCCGAGGGCGAGGGTATCACCGCTGACCGGATCGTCGAGGACGTGCTGGCGAGTGTCGGCGAGCCGCGGAGCGGGATCCTCTAGGTTCCAGGCATCAGGCATCGGGCATCATCGGGCATCAGGCATCAGGCATCAGGCATCATCGGGCATCAGGCATCATCGGGCATCAGGCATCAGGCATCATCGGGCATCGGCGTGCCGACCCTCTTTGACTCTCTCCGCGGCCTGACGTGGCCGGCACGGCGCCGCGCGCTGGGCGTCCTGCCGGGCACGCATCTGTCACGCCTGCGCGGCACGGCGCCCGAGCTGTCGGAGTATCGGTTGTACCGGCAGGGGGACGATCCCCGGCAGCTCGACTGGAAGCTTCTGGCGCGCAGCGACCGGGCCTACATCCGTCTGGCCGAGGATCGTTCGCTGCTTGCGACCTGGTTTGTCGTCGACGCATCGGCCTCGATGGCCTGGCCGGAGGCGACACTCGCGAAGTGGCGGACCGCCGTGGCCCTCACCCTGGGCCTCGCGTCCGTGGCGCTTGGTGCCGGTGATCCGGTGGGGCTGGTGGTGGCGCACCACTCGCACGCGCGGCTCGCGGCCCGGTCGAGGCGGGGCACGCTCCGGGAGATGGTGACGATGCTCGAGTCGCTCGCGCCCGCCGGCGCCGTGCCGCTCGCCCCGTTGCTGGCCGATGCGCGGCCCGGCGTACGGGTCGTCGTCGTCAGCGACTTTCTTGGCGACGAGGCGGAGGTCCGGTCGGCGGGACGCGCGCTCATGGCTGGTCACTGCGACCTGCATGCCGTCCACGTGGTGGCCGCCGAGGAACTCGACCCGCCGACGCGGCCGATCCGGGCCGTCGATCCCGAGTCCGACCGCATCGCCCGGCCGTTCGACGAGACCATGCGCACGGCGTATGACGCCCGTTTCGCGGAATGGCGGCGCGACACCGCCACCGCCTGGCGGCACGCGGGGGCGACGTGGACCACCGTCTCGACGGCCGACGACCCGGCGCTGGCGGTGCGGCGCATCATCGGGGCCTCGTCAGGCGCCTCGGTGGTCGAGGCGGCCGGACGGTGAGCTTCGCGGCGCCGGCATGGCTGGCGGTGGCGGCGCTGGCGTCCCTGGGCGTCGTCGCCATTCACCTGATCGCGTGGCGCCAACCCGAGTCGGTTTCGCTGCCGACGGCGCGGTTCGTGCCTGACGAGCCCGCGCGCCGCGCCACGCGGACGGTGCGGCTGTCGGACCTGGCGCTCATGGCGCTCCGGGTGGCCATCGTGCTGCTGGCCGGCGTCGGAATGGCGCGCCCGTCGCGCGATCGCGCCCGCAGCGGCGCGGCGCGCGTGATCGTCGTCGAGCGTCGTCCGATGCGGGCCGACATCCCGCTCGCGGACACGATCAGGGCGCTCATGGCGGACCGCGTCGTGAGCGTCATCGCCTTCGATACCGCGGCACAGGCGGTCGATGTCGAGTCGGCGCTCGCTCCCGCGAACGGCGCGGCGCATCCGTCCCTCAGCAGCGGGCTCGTGGCCGGAATTCGCGAGGCGCGGAGGCTGGCCGGTATCCATGAGCGCGTGGACATCGTCCTGGCGTCGAGCTTCCCGGAAGGCGCGTTCGATGCGGCGACGCGCGCCATCCGCGCGACGTGGCCGGACACCATGCGCCTCGTGCGATTCCCCCCGGCGGAGTCGCCGCCCGCAGGATCGGTCGACGTGCGCTCCCACGGAGACGATCCCGTCGCCGCCGGCATCAGGTTGGCGGTTTCGCAGGGACTGGCGCGTGGCACCGCCCGGGTCCTTCGCGATCCTCCCACGCCCGATGACAGCGCCTGGATCGCGCCGGGTCGTGTCCTGGTGGTGTGGCCGAGGGAGGTGGACGCCGCCGCGACGGTCGAGGCCATCCACGCGCCGGGCGCGACGGTGGTGGGCTACTTCAGTCGCGGTTCGGGAGGCGATTCCGGTCGCGTCGTGGCGCGGTGGACCAACGGCGACCCCGCGGCGCGCGAGGTGCCGTGGCGAGGAAGCTGCCTGCGGACGATCGGGTTCGATGTCCCTGATGTCGGGGACCTGACCCTGACGCCCTCGTTCCAGCGACTGGCCGCCGAGCTGGTCGGCCCGTGCGGCGGATCCTGGTCCATGGCGACGCTGTCCGACTCCGCGCTGCACGCGTTCGCCGATCCGCCGTCGACGGCGGCGGTGGCGGTCACACCCGGACCCGCGGTCAACAGGCTTGCGGCGGTGCTCGTCGCCCTGGCGGCGCTGCTTGCCGTCGCCGAGATGTTCGTCCGCGGTGCGCGCGTCGCGGGATCGCGCGTGGCGGGGCAGGACGCATGACGACGATGGAACGCGTCCTGTCGACGCGTCGCCAGCTCACGCTCGTGGCGATCGCGCGCAGCCTCGTGCTCGGGGTCTCCGCGGGCCTGCTCGTCATGGTGGTGGTCACCATGGCGAGGATCATGCGAGGCTCCGATGGCGGCGCGCTCGGATGGTCGCTGGCCATCATGGCCAGCCTTGTCACCGGCCTGTCGGAGTTCCGTCGCCTGCGCGGCCCGGGGTTCTCCGTCCCACGCGTGTCGCTCTGGATCGAGGAACATGCCCCCGCGCTGCAGTATGCGCTGGTGACCGCGGTCGAGGGGGGCGGGCCGGCGGAGCTCGATCGATCGGTTGCGGCGGTGGATTGGAGTCCGGCGACCCGTCGGGCGGCGCGCCGTGCACTCGCCTGGCCGGTGCTGGGCCTGATGGGATGTGCCGCGCTGCTCCTCGTGTCCGACGCCGTCGCGCCGGTCGTGTCGCGCATCGCCGGCGACACGCGCGGCACGCCTCGTGGCGTCGCCGGCGAACTGGACGTCGCCCTGCGGGTGACCCCGCCGGCCTACGCGCGTCGCGACGTGGCCGTGCTGCGCAACCCGTCGGTCGTGCGCGCGCTGGTCGGCAGCGAGGTGCGGGTGACCTCGCCGGCCAACGCGATCATCGCGCTGGAGGCGGACCGGGGCGGGGTCCCGCGGACGTCCGGGCCCGCCTCCTGGCGCGTTGGCGCCCAGCCGGTGGCGCTGCGCGTGCGCTCGGGCGACGCCTCCCGGCTGGTGACGATCGATCCGCTCCCGGACTCGGCGCCGGTGGTCGTCCTGCGCGAGCCGACCCGCGACACCGTCCTGGCCGACCCCTCCGGCACGTTCACGTTAGGCGCCGACGCCCGGGACGACCTCGGGCTCCGCGCCGCCTCGTTCGAGTACATCGTCAGCTCGGGGAGCGGCGAGTCGTTCACGTTCGCGTCCGGCGCCATCGGGGCGAGGGCGTTCGGCGGCACGGCCACCGGGTCCATCGCCGGACGCCTGTCGCTGGGCGCGCTGGGCCTCAAGCCCGGCGACTTCGTGCACGTCAGGGCAGTCGCGACCGACCTGCGCGACGACACGGCGTCGGCGCGCGGCGCCTCGGAGACGCGCACCATCCGCATCGCCCGCGCCGGCGAGCTGGACTCGGTGGCCATCGAGGCGGCGGCGCCCCCCGAGGCGGACAAGGCCATCCTCAGCCAGCGGATGCTGATCAACCTCACGGAGGCACTCGTCAGGCGCCGCCCGCGGATCGATCGCGCGACGCTGTCGGCGGAATCGGGGCGCATCGGCCGCGATCAGGCGCGGCTGCGCAAGCAGGTCAGCGACATCGTCTTCTCGCGCCTGGGCGACGATCCCAGCGGCGAGCACTTCCATGGCGACGGGCACCAGCACGAGGGCCAGGAGCTGCGCCCGGCGCTGACGCCTGACGAGTTGCTCAAGGCCGCGGAGAACGCGACCGTGGCGGCCGCCGGCGCGGTGCTGGACTTCGAGGGCGACGAGACGCCGGTGGTCGCCGTCAACCGACCGCTGCTCGAGGCCTACAACTTCATGTGGGAGGCCGGCCGCGAGCTCGAGCAATCGGCGCCGGAACGCGCGCTGCCGCCGATGTACCGCGCCCTCGACGCCATCCAGCGCGCCCGGGCGGCGGAGCGGCTGTACCTGCGCAGCCGGCCGCCACGCGCGGTCGTGGACGTCGAACGGGTCCGGTTGCAGGGGAAGGACAGGGGCAGCCCCGCCGCGCGGGAACCCCGCGCGCCCGCCACGGGAGCGGCCCGCGCCGCGCTCGCGCGCTTCGCCCGTGTCGTTGGGCTGGCCGCCGCCGATCCCGCCGCCGCGGCCGATTCCCTCCTGCTCCTGCGCATCGACCTGCTCGGTGCAATCACGCCCGACGCGGCCGCGGCTGCCGCGGCCGCCGCCGATGCACTGCGCCGGGGCCGCGATGCCGGCCCCGGCCTCGCGGCGTTCCGTAACGCGCTCGGTTCCGGGGTCCAGGTGGCCGATTCGCTCTCACGGTGGAGCGGGATTCGATGAGCGAATTCGTCTTCGCCACGGCCCAGTACGAGTCGGGAGACTGGGATTCCGCTCCCCTCGTGCCGGCCAACCTCATCGACTCCATCGCGCGATACACCAGCATCCCCGTCGCCCCCACCGGGGCCGTGGTGCCGCTGGCCTCGTCGGATGCCCTGCGGTTCCCGTTCCTGTTCCTCACGGGCCACCTGCCGGTGCGCTTCAGCGAGCAGGAGCGCGGCACCATCAGGAAGTACCTCGATCGCGGAGGGTTCCTGTTCATCGATGACCACAACCACGACATCGATGGGGCGTTCCACAAGACGGTCACCGAGGAGATCGTGCGCGCCGGGGGTCCGCTGGTCCGCGTGCCGAAGCGGCATGCGCTGTACTCGTCGTTCTTCCAGTTTCCCGATGGCCCCCCGAACACGAGCCACGAGCTCAACGGCTGGGGCGACAACCTGCTCCATCCCGAGCTGTCGGCCGTACTTCGTGGCGATCGCATCGCGCTGCTGTACAGCAACAAGGACTACAGCTCGGAGTGGAGCTACCATCCCGAGAACAAGCGCTTCTCCAGCGTGGACAACACGCGCTTCGGCGTGAACATCGTGGTCTATGCGCTCACGCGGTAGCGGTCGGGTCCTGGCCGAGCACGTCCTGCGCGGCGTGGCGGTCGTCGCGCTGACCGTGCTGGCCGTCAGGCTCTGGCGCGCCGGACCCGCGCCGGGCGATGCCGTGGTGGCCCCCAACGCGCTCGATTCGGCCCTGGTGCAGTGGACGGCGAACCCGCCGGCAAGTGCCACCGCCGGCGCAGGCCCGGCGCCCTCCGCTCGACATCGCGACTGGCTGCTTGCGCTGCGCCGCAATGGAACGACGATCCGGTGGCGGTCGGAAGACTCGTCAGGCAGCGCGCTGGTGGTGGAGGACGCACCGCTCCCCGGACTGCCACGACGCATCCGGTTCCGGTCGCAACCGGGCACTTCCGTGATGCTGTCGGACCTGCTGGGCCGTGTGGACTCCGGCACGGTGGGCGCATCGGGCGCCATGGCCTGGCGGGCCAGCCCTGTGGGCGCCGCATCGGCGGTCTCCGCCCGGGCGGAGCCGGTCGCGTCCCCACGCGACTCGCTGGCGGTGCGACCGGTGCTGGTGCTCGGCCAGGCGGGGTGGGAGGGCAAGTTCGTCATTGCCGCGCTGGAGGAGGACGGCTGGCGCGTTTCGGCCAGGCTCACCGTCGCCCCGGGTGCCGTCGTTATGCAGGGCCCGGTGTCGAGGATCGACACGTCGTCCGTCAGCGCCGTCGTGCTGCTGGACTCCCTGTCGCCGGTGGAGGCGCCGCGCCTCCAGCGGTTCGTGCAGGACGGCGGTGGACTCGTCGCTGCCGGACCGGGCACCCGGCATCCCGCGGTCCGGGCCATCGTCACGGCGCGCGTGTCGTCGAGCGCGCCGGGCGTGCTGGGCGCGCTGCAGGGACCGGCACCGCGCGAGGGACTCGCCACACGCACGGTCAGGGCGGGGACTCCGGGCGCGATTCCGATCGAGCGCCGCGGCAACGATCCGGTGGTGGTCGGGCAGCGGATCGGCGCCGGGCGCGTGGTGGTCGCGGGCTACGAGGACACCTGGCGCCTGCGCATGGCCCCGGTGCGCGACGATGCCCCTTCCGATCACCGCGCCTGGTGGTCCTCCATGGTCGCGAGCGTCGCGCTCCCACGGCTGCTGCCACGCGACATCGGGTACATCGACGAGGCGCCGTTCGCGGCAACCGTCGACGCGCTCGGTCGCCCGCAGCTGGCAGGAGCTGACCGCCGCGCCGGACCCCGGCTTCCTTGGGAAGCACTGCTGCTGGCGCTCGCGCTGGCCGGGCTGCTGGCCGAATGGGCGTCTCGCCGCCTGAGGGGCCAGTCGTGAAGGTGGCGTACATCTCGCACGCCGACTGCGGGCGCCACGACACCGGCTGGCGCCACCCCGAGCACGTCGGGCGCCTGCGTGCCATTCCCCGCGCGCTGCGCGAGGACGTGGAGCTCTACCATGCCCTCGAGCACGTCGAGGGGAGGCACGCCACGATCGAGGACATCGCGCTAGGCCACGACCGCGCGTATGTCGACCGGGTGCGCCGCCTCAGCGAGTCGGGCGGTGGCGCGCTCGATGCGGACACCATCGTGAGCGAGGGCTCGTGGGACGCCGCGCGCGCCGCGGTCGGGTGCGTCCTGGATGCGGTCGATCGCGCGATCGACGGCGAGGCCCGTTCGTTCTGCGCGGTACGGCCGCCCGGACACCACGCCCTGCCCGATCGCGGGATGGGGTTCTGCCTGTTCGGCAACGTCGCCCTTGGCGCCCACCATGCGCGACAGCGGCGTGGCGTCGATCGCGTGCTCATCGTGGACTGGGACGTGCACCACGGGAACGGCACGCAGGCCATGGTGGAGCACGACCCCTCCATCCGCTTCGTCTCGATGCACCAGTCGCCGTGGTATCCGGGGACGGGGGCGGCGACGGATCGCGGTCCCCTGGGTTCGATCTGGAACGTGCCGATGCCGGGTGGGCTCCCCGCGACTCGTTATGTCGAGGCCCTGCAAGGCGCGGTCGAGGATGCGACGCGCGGCTTCACGCCCGGCCTGGTGATGGTCTCCGCCGGTTTCGATTGCCTTGCCGGCGATCCGCTCGGCGAGTTCACGCTGGAGGTCGAGCACATCGCCGCGCTTGCGACATGGCTCCTCGACAAGGCGGAAGGCTGGTGTGGCGGCCGGATGCTCGCGTCCCTCGAGGGCGGGTACGCGCCCGATCGTGTCGGGGCCGCGTCGGTCGCGGTCATGCGAGCCATGCTCGGTCGTTAGCACCGCGGCTTGCCTCGAGCGCGCACCGCGTATGTGTCTTGCGTCACGTGGAACGCGAGCAGGGAATGCAAGGATGAGACCGTCCCAATACTCAAGCCGTTTTCGGGTGTCTCCTGTCACTCCGCGGGTCGAAATCATGACGTGACGCGCCGGTGGATTGTGGCGTTGGCGCCACGTGAAAAGCCTGCCCCTCTTGGTCGTCCAATGCTTTGTCAGGGCGTCAGTTAGGAGATTCTGGCGGACGCGGCCATATCGGCGACCCCTCTCACGAAACCCCGCCCCGACGTGAATTATCTGTACCGTGAGAAACCACGGCGATGGAACGGTGGTGCGCGCGTCGCGATGCGCGCGCGGTGCGGGTGCCTAACGATCACAGCGTGAGGACGAGGGACTCCCGGGAATGGCTTTCTGGAAAGGCGCGGATCGCGAGGTGCACCAGGCACTGGTGCTGTGCGGCATCGTCTCGCGCGAGGGACGTCCGTCACCCAACGTGCCCGGTGCCGAGACCGTGGACTACCGCGACCTGAGCGCGGTGGTCCGCAAGGGCACGTTCGGGCCGGTGGAGTCGACCGAGGAGGGCGTCGCCGCTTACCGCGAGGTGGTCGAGGGCGCGTTCGGATGCGGCGCGGTGATCCCGGCGCCGTACGGCACGGTTTTCCGCAGCCGCGACGCCCTGTTGCGCTGGCTGGAGCTGCACTACTTCACGCTCGCCGACGCCCTCCGCTACCTCCACGATCGCCAGGTCGCGCGCGTGCGCGTGGCGCCCTCCGCGCAGACCGCGGGGTGGGATACCGTCGAGCATCGTGCGCGCGGCGCCGACCTCGAGGTGACGGCGTTCGACTCGTTCCGCATCCTCAAGCGACAGGCGGTCGCGTACGTGCCGATCGAGGTTCCCGGACGGCGGTCGGAGTTCGGCGCCGAGGCAGCGTTCCTCGTGGAGCGCGAGCAGTGGAGTCAGTTCCTCGCGTTGCTGAAGGAAGAACAGCGCCGGCTCCCTGACCTGAAGTTCGAGCACACCGGTCCCTGGCCGGCGTACGATTTCGTGAGGCTCGACCTCAATGGCTGAGACGCGCGACGGGCGACGAGGGACGGGAGCGGGATCTCCCGGTCTTCGGCGCACCCTTCACGATGGCGCACCCATCTCCCGTACGCCGTCCCCCGCCTGATGTTCTGCCCGAACTGCGGTACCTGGAATCGCGCCCGCGCGGTGAAGTGTCTCCGATGCAAGGAAGACCTTCCCGAGCTTCGCGACGTGCCGCGCGAACCGCCCGACCCGGAGATCTCGCTCGTCCGCAAGGCGACCGGCGGCCGGTATCGCATCCTCCGCCGCCTCGGAAGCGGTGGCATGGCCCACGTCTACTACGGACTCCACGCGGTCCTCGAGCGCCCGCTCGTGGTGAAGGTGCTGCACCAGCACCTGGCGCGCGACCCGGAGATGCGCGAACGGTTCCGTCGCGAGGCCGAGGCCGCGAGCCAGCTCGTGCACCCGCACATCTGCGCGATCGTCGACTACGGCGCCCTCGGCGACACGGTCTACCTCGTGATGCCACACCTCGCCGGCGGGTCGCTGGCCGACCTCCTCGGTCGCGATCGCACGGTGCCCGGGCACTCGGGCGCGGCGATCTGCGGACAGGTGGCCACCGCGCTGGACTACGCGCATCGGCGCGGCATCATCCATCGCGACGTGAAGCCCGACAACGTCCTCTTCGACGAGGACGGCCACGCCGTCATCACCGACTTCGGCATCGCGACCGCGCGCTTCCACGGCCGCCTGACGAAGACCGGGCGCGCGATGGGCACGCCGCATTACATGTCCCCCGAGCAGGCGATGGGCCGGATGGTGGACGGCCGCAGCGACCTCTACGCCGTCGGCGTCATGCTCTACGAGATGCTCGTCGGGTTCCCGCCGTTCGACGGCGCCGACTCCTACTCGGTCGGCTACAAGCAGGTCCACGAGACCGCGGTGTCCCCGGACCAGGTCGACTCGCGCGTGGCCCCGGAGCTGGCGGCGATCGTCATGAAGTGCCTGGCCAAGGCCGCCGACGAACGGTACCAGACCGGCTTCCAGCTGGCCGACGCGCTGCAGCAGTTCCTCGCCTCCGCCGCCTCCTCGGACGACACCCGCCTGGCCTTCTACGCGCGCCACACCGGCGCGACGGCGGCCAGCTCCTCCTGAGGCCCGCACCGGCACGCCTCACGGGTTAGGATTGACCCGTGCCCCGTGCCGCCGTGTCCGTCGCGCTCCCCGTCCCGCTGCACGGGACGTACACCTACCGCGTCGACGAGCAGCACGCGGAGCGCGTGGAGCCGGGGTCGCGCGTGGTCGTCCCCGTTCGAGGCCGCCGGGTCGTCGGCGTCGTCACCGCGGGCGACCCGGTCCTGGACCCCGGGCGCGAATACCGCGTGGTGCTCGAGGCGCCTGACGACAGCCCGTCGTTCACCCCGGCGCTGATGGCGACGTGCCGCTGGATCGCGGAGTACTACGCGACACCGCTGGGGCTGGTCTTTCGCGCCGCGTTGCCGGCGCTCCTGACGGGTCCCGGCAAGGCCTCGCCGGCGCCGCGCACCAGGCGGGTGGCCTCGCTGGCGACCCCGTTGGCGACGCTCGTCGAGCGCGACACCGTGTTCAAGCGCGCGCCGAAGCAGCGGGTGGCCTGGGAGCTGCTGGAGTCGCTCGGTGGCCGCGTTCCCATCGAGCACCTGGAGCACCAGCTGGGCGTGTCCTCGTCGGTGATCACCGCCCTCGCCAGGCGCGGCCTGGTGACGATCGAGCGCGAGGTCACGATGCGCGACGCGTTCGCGCGCCGCCCGCGCAAGCCGTCGGTCGAGTTGCAGCCCACCCCGGCGCAGCAGTCGACCATCGACGCGCTCACGTCCGGGGCTCCGGGCACGGTCTTCCTGCTGCACGGCGTCACCGGGAGCGGCAAGACCCTTGTCTACATCGAGACGCTGCGACGGATCGTGATGGAGCAGGGGCGCAGCGCGATCGTCCTCGTGCCCGAGATCGCGCTCACGCCGCAGACGGTCGATCGCTTCCGTGCCGCCTTCGGGAACCAGGTGGCCGTGCTGCATTCGGCGCTTTCGGACGGCGAGCGCCTCGATGCCTGGCGCGCGATTCACTCGGGTGAACGTCGCATCGTGGTGGGCGCGCGATCGGCCGTGTTCGCGCCGTTGACGAACGTCGGCGCGATCATCGTCGACGAGGAGCACGAGGCGAGCTACAAGCAGGGAGAGACGCCGCGCTATCACGCGCGGGACGTCGCGGTGATGCGAGCCCGGGCCGAGGGCGCCATCACCGTCCTCGGCTCCGCGACGCCGTCGCTCGAGAGCTGGGCGAACGCCCAGCGTGGCGCGTACCACCTGCTCAACCTTCCCGATCGTGTCGGCGGCGGCGCGCTGCCGCGCGTCCAGGTCGTGGACCTGCGGGGGCGGAAGCCGGCGGACCTCGCCAGCCCGTTCCGCCGGGTCTTCAGCGAGCCGCTGGAGACCGCGCTCCACGAGACCATCGCGCGTGGCGAGCAGGCCATCCTCCTCCTGAACCGCCGTGGCTTTTCGGCGTTCGTCCAGTGCGGCGAGTGTGGCGACATCGCCGCGTGCCCGAACTGCTCGATCTCGCTCACGGTGCATCGTGCCCCGGAGCGGATGACGTGTCACTACTGCGGGCACTCCGAACCGATCCGCGTCGCCTGCATCAAGTGCGGTGGCGCGACGGTGCGTGAACGCGGCCTGGGCACGCAGCAGGTCGAGCGCCTGCTGCTCGACCACCTCCCCTCGGCCCGCGTGGCGCGGATGGACGTGGATACGACGTCGGCCCGATGGGCGCACGCCGACATCCTGGACCGCGTCGCGCGGCGTGAGGTGGACATCCTCCTTGGCACCCAGATGATCGCCAAGGGACTCGATTTCCCCAACGTGACGCTGGTGGGGGTCATCGACGCCGACGTCGGCATGAGCCTCCCCGACTTCCGCGCCGCCGAACGGTCATTCCAGTTGATGGCCCAGGTCGCGGGGCGCGCCGGTCGCGGGCCGAAGGGCGGCCATGTCTACATCCAGACGCGGCTCCCCGATCATCACGCCGTGCGCGCTGCCGTGGAGCACGACTTCCGCGCGTTCGTCAGGCAGGAGATGCTGGACCGGGAGTTCCCGCCGTACCCGCCCACGGTGCGCCTGGCGAACATCGTGTTCAGCGCGACCGATGAGCCGGAAACGGCAGCCACCGCGGAGCGCGGCGCCTCCTTCCTGAAGGGGCTGATCGAGGGCAGGAAGGTGGAGGGCATTCACGTGATTGGCCCGGCACCGTGTCCGATCGATCGCATCAAGAACCGGTTCCGGTGGCACTTGCTCATCCGGTCGGTGAACTCCGGGCGGCTGACGAGGGTCCTGGGGTACCTCGCGACCCACTTCGATCCCGAGAGCAGGTTCGACATGCGCCTGGTGATCGATCGCGATCCCGTCACGCTGCTTTGACGCCGGGATGGACCATGGATTTCGTGTCGTCCGTGTTCGCTTGATCCGACCGTATCGTTAAGTTTGTACGACGGCCCCATTGCCCCGGCGGTTGGGCTTCTCCTCCGTGTCGCAAGGCTCAAGTCCAGAATGACGGAATCTCAGCATCGCTTCCTGAAGGAGATCGCCGATCGCGCCGTCACCGGCCGCATCGCCGAGGTACGACTGTATCCCACGGTCCGGGTCGGGCAGGTCGAATCGGGCGTAGCCATCGTCGCGCTCGAGGTGGCCGATGTGGTGACCCCGATCGATCCGGACGCTGACCAGGTCACCGTGCCCGACCGGGAATCCGTCCTGGCCCCTGTCGCCGATGCCGAGGGTGTCGTCACCGACCACCCGCGCCTGTCCATCCTCACCGCGCATTTCCGGCATACCGTGAAGGGCCCTGACCGCGGGAAGTGGGAGTTCGCCATGGTCCACGATGCGGATGCCCCGATCGAGACGATTGAAAGCGTGGTGCGCGGTGTTGCCCGCCGCGCGGGTGAGGATGGCGAGCCCGAACTGCTCCCGGCCGACGCCTTTCAGCGGGCTCTCTCCGAGCCGTGGTGGACCACGACGACGTAGTCGAGGCGTTCCAGGCGTACCTCCGCGACCACAACCTGCCGGTCACCAGGCAGCGCCTGGAGATCGCGAAGGTGCTGCTGGCATCGGCGCGTCACCTTTCGGTCGAGGAACTGACTGAGGAACTGCGCCGTCGAGGGCAGGCCGTTGGCCTGGCAACCGTCTATCGCACGATCGAGCTGCTCGTGCGGAGCGGCCTGGTGGTCGTGCGCGATTTCGAAGAGGGCTTCAAGCGCTTCGAGCCGGCGCGCGACATCCCGCACCACGAGCACCTGCTGTGCACCGTGTGCGGCACCGTGACCGAGTTTCGCGATGAGCGGCTGGAGCGCACCACAACCCTGCTGGCTGAGGCGCACGGGTACTTGCGCCAGCGGCACCGGCTCGTGATCTACGGAGTCTGTGCGGCGTGCCGCACCGGCACGACACCTTCCTGATCGGGACGATTCATGGAAACGCCGACGTTCGGGGTCCTCATCGCGTTCAGCGCCGGGCTGCTGTCCTTCCTGTCGCCCTGCGTGCTGCCCCTGATCCCGAGCTACGTCACCTTCATCACCGGGCTCTCGCTGGACGACGTGCAGACTGCGCGCCGCACCGCGCTCATTCACGGGGTGCTGTTCGTCCTCGGGTTCACGCTCATCTTCCTGGCGCTCGGCGCCGGCGCGACGGTGCTCGGGCGCACGTTGCTCCAGCATCGCGACTGGATCAGCCGGATCGGCGGCGCGATCATCATCGTCTTCGGCCTCTACCTGCTGGGCATCCTCAACATCGGCTTCCTGTCGCGGGAGGCGCGATTCCACGTCGCTGACAAGCCGGTCGGTTACTTCGGGACCGTGTTCGTGGGTATCGCCTTCGGGGCCGGCTGGACTCCGTGCCTGGGTCCCATCCTCGGCTCGATCCTCCTCTATACGTCCAGCCAGGCGGATTTCGCGCGAGGCATGTGGCTGCTGCTGGCGTACTCGATGGGCCTGGCGGTTCCGTTCCTGCTGTCCGCGATCGCGATCGAGCGGTTCTCGGCGTTCTTCCAACGGATGAAACGCCAGATGGTCTGGGTTTCCCGCGTATCAGGGATCGTCCTCGTGATTATCGGGGTGCTCATGGTGACGAACTACTTCACCATCCTCGCAAGTTACCTGCAGGGCCTGACCCCCGAGTTCCTGCGCGAGCGTATCTGAGCCCTGCGCAGTCGAGTCCGGTGTCACGTGACGCACGTCCCCCTTCAAGGGGACGTGGGGGGGGCATATTTCGAGCCGTGGTGTAGACAATCACATCATTTCCCCATTCGAGGATCCACCAATGAAAGTCATGGACTTTCGTGCCTTCGCCCCGATCGCCTTCGCGGCCGTCTTTGCGGCCTGCGCCGGGCGTGACGAAGAACCGGCGGCGACCGATACGGCGTCCCGCGACCTTGCCATTCCGGCCGATACCGCCGTGCAGCCGCAATTGAAGGACGTCCCGGCGGCACCGCCGCCGAAGACGTCGCGGCCGAAATCGACTCCTCCGCGCGAACCGGCGCAGAAGGACGTCCCGCCGCCTGCCCCGACACCGGCCCCGACGCCGGCGCCCGTGGCACAACCGCGCACTGGTGAGATCCCGACCGGGACCACGCTGACCCTGGCGTCGGCGAGCAAGGTCTGCACGAACACGAACAAGGTCGGCGACCGCTTCAACGCCACGCTGTCCCAGGCGGTCGACGGCTCGAACGGCGCCTCGCTTCCCGTCGGGAGCACGGTGTCCATCGAACTGACCCAGCTCACCCGCAGCGAGAACTCGAAAGGGAATATCGTGATGGGCTTCCGGGTCGTGTCCGTGACGGTGGAGGGGCGGACGTACGACGCGACCGCCGAGGTCGTGAGTGCGTCGATCGACCGCGTGCGATCACAGAACACCGGCGATGACGCCAAGAAGGTCGCAGGCGGCGCCGCTGCCGGTGCCATCATCGGGCAGATCCTCGGTCGCGATCGCAAGGGCACGCTGATTGGCGCCGCGGCGGGCGCGGCGGCGGGCGCCGCGGCGGCAGCGGCCTCCTCCGACTATGAAGGGTGCGTGAACGTCGGCGCCCCGGTCACGGTCAAGTTGACCGGACCGCTGACGATCCAGGTCGCGGCGAACTAGTCGAGCGACATTCGGTACGGAGAGGGCCGGGCAGGTCGCCCGGCCCTTTTTGCGTGCGGCGCTTGTAGCCGTGTGCGAGCTTTCCCTATCTTGGCGCGGCGCCGACCCCCAGCCCATCCGCATGCCCCTCGATTCGCGCATCACGGAACACCGGAATCCCCGGACGACGCGGATCGACCTCGCGACCCCCGACGAAATCGTCGACCTGATGAGTGCCGAAGACCGCTCGGTCGCCGACGCGGTTGCCTCGCAGCGCTCCGAGATCGGTCGCGCGATCGGCCTGGTGGAGGACACGTTCCGCGAGCGAGGCCGGTTGTTCTACGTTGGCGCGGGGACGTCGGGCCGGCTCGGCATCCTCGATGCCAGCGAGTGCCCTCCGACGTTCGGGACCGACCCAGCGATGGTGCAGGGCATCATCGCCGGCGGGACACCCGCGGTCTTTCGTTCGCAGGAAGGCGCCGAGGACAATCCTGACGGCGGCGCAGCGGCGATCGACGAGCGCGACGTGGGGGACAAGGACTGCGTGGTGGGAATTGCCGCCTCGGGAACGACGCCCTTCGTTCACGGCGCCCTCCTTCGTGCCCGGGAGCGTGGCGCCCGCACGATCGTGGTGGCGTGCACCCCCGTCCCGGTCGGCATCACGCGGCTGGTGGACGTGGCCATCGTCGCGGTGACGGGTCCCGAGGTCGTGACCGGCTCGACGCGCCTCAAGGCCGGCACCGCCACCAAGATGATCCTCAACATGCTGACGACGGGCGCGCTGATCCGGATCGGGAAGACCTGGGGAAACCTGATGGTCGATCTGCAGGTGACCAACCAGAAGCTCAAGGACCGCGGGGAGCGAATCCTCATCGAGACCTGCGGCGTCACGCGTGATGCCGCGCAGGAGCTGTTGGCGTCGGCGGGTGGAAGCGTGAAGGTCGCGATCGTCATGCACCGTGCTTCCGTGGGTCGTGACGAGGCGGCAAAACGGATCGCCGAAGCGGGGGGACTGATCCGCCGCGTGATCGGGGATCCGTGATGGCCGGGACGGGGTCCGGGGGACGGGAGGCGGGCGGAGGGAGCGCACCCGACAAGGTCGCTCCCGTCGCTGGCCCCACGTCGTCCGTCATCGTTGGCCTCATGTCCGGCACTTCGCTCGACGGCATTTCCGCCGCCGTGGTGCGCTTCGGCGACGAGGGCGCGGAGCTGCTCGCCTTCCTCCAGGTTCCCTACAGCGCCGCCCAGCGCGACCGGCTCGCCGCCGCGCTCGCCGGCGTGGCGCCTGACGAGTACTGCCGCCTCGACTTCGACCTCGGCGGCTGGCTGGCCGACGCGGCGGTGGCGGTCATCGCCGAAGCGGGCGTGTCCCGCGACGAGATCGCCGCCATCGCGTCGCACGGCCAGACCGTGTGGCACGTGCCGGGGCATTCGACCTGGCAGTTCGGCGAGGCCGCGATGATCGCCGAGCGAACCGGGATCGACGTGATCTCGGATTTCCGGGTGCGGGACGTGGCGGCGGGAGGGCAGGGGGCACCGCTGGTGCCGATTGCCGACGCGATGCTGTTCTCGCATCCCACCGCATGGCGCGCGCTGCAGAACCTGGGCGGCATCGGCAACATCACCATCGTACCGCCGGGCGGCGACCTTGCCGGCGTCCGCGCCTTCGACACCGGGCCCGGTGTCGTCGTGATCGATGCGGTGACGCGTCTCGTGTCAGGACAGCGTTACGACGACGGCGGCCGTCTCGCGCGCGCAGGCACGGCCATCGACGCGGCGGTCACCGAAGCCCTGTCGGAACGGTACTTCGCGGCCCCCCCGCCCAAGTCCACCGGCCGTGAGCTGTTCTCGCCCGACTGGATCGACCGGTTCATCGCCCTGTGTCGGCGATACCGCCCTGAGGCGACCGCGCCGGACCTCGTGGCGTCGGCCGTGTCGCTGACGGCGCGCAGCGTCGCTGACGCGTTCCAACGCTTCATTCCGGAGCCGGTGACCGACGTGCTCATCTCGGGCGGCGGCGCCGAGAACCCGGCGTTGGCCGAGGTCCTGGCCCGGGTGTTGGCGCCGGTTACGGTTCGCCGCTTCTCCGAGGTGTACTTTGACGGCGAGGCCAAGGAAGCCGTCGCGTTCGCACTGCTCGGTCGCCTCTTTCTCGAGGGACAGGCGGGGAACGTGGTGTCGGTCACCGGGGCGCGCGGGCCGCGCCTGCTGGGCAGCCTGACGCCGGCCGGCCGCGCCGTTCGTCAGGCCAGGTAGTACCAGGCGGCGAGCAGCAGGAGCGCCACGCCGACGGCCGCGATGATGCGGGTGTACAGTTGTCCCTTCCGGCGCCGCTCCTCACTGACGGGCTGCCGGGCGGCCGGCCAGGGTTGCGTGATGGCGTCCGGCTCCCCCGGTGCGATGCCCTCGTCCACCGGCCCGGCGGCGGCATACTCGCGATACCCCACGGCGTCGGTCGCGCCGGCCGGCGCCAGCCCGCTTCCCTCGAAGCGTGCGGCGATGACCGTGATGTTGTCCGGGCCGCCCTGGTCGTTGGCCATGGCGATCAGGCGGTCGCAGGCGATCGACAGGTCGAGTTCCTCGCCGACGATGCGGGCCATGTCGTCCGGCCGCACCAGTCCGGAGAGCCCATCGCTGCAGAGCAGGAGCACGTCACCACGCCGCAGGGGCTGGACCGTCACGTCCACCTTGACGTTCGCCTCGGGCCCCAGGGCCTGGAGGATGATGTTGCGCCGCTCGCTGAGGGCCGCCTCTTCCTCGGTCAGTTCGCCGGCCTCGATCAGCTTCTGCATCAACGACTGGTCCTTGGTCAGCTGCGTCGCCGTGCCGTTGCGGATCAGGTAGGCGCGGCTGTCCCCGACCTGCAGGACATAGAGCGTATCGCGGAGCAGGGCGGCGATGGTGGCCGTCGTTCCCATCCCCCGCAGCTCGGGCCGGTTCATCGCCTGCTGGAAGATCGACCAGTTGGCTTTCTCGGCGGCGCGCGTCATCTCGGCGACCAGCCCGGCGGGCGTCAGCGTGCCGGCGGCGGAGAGCGTTTCCCGGAGGTGGCGCAGCACCACGTCGACCGCGGTCGCCGACGCGACCTCCCCCGCGGCCGCGCCGCCCATGCCATCGGCCACCATGAAGAGCGTGGCCGTGGGATCCGCCGGCTGCTCCACCAGGCGCTCGAAGGGCAGCGGCTGGCCCTCGCTCAGGTTCACGACGATGAACGAGTCCTCGTTATGCTCGCGCGTGCGCCCGACGTCGCTCTGCGCGAACACCTGCATGACGACCGGCGCCTCGGCTCCCCGGTCAGCCCTCGACGCCCTGGGAATCACGAATTCCCCGGAGAAGGTCGTCATCCGTGTCGCTCAACGTGGCCGGACGGGGTCCGCCGATCCAGCCCGCGCCCGCCTCACGCCAGGTCTGCCCGCAACATCTTGCGGCCGAACAGCAGGCGCTCGCCCCCGCGGACGGCGCGCTCACCGCGCACCAGCACGCCGATGCCGTTCCGCGAGCCCATGTCGCGCACGACATACTCATCGCGGTGCGGCACCGACCGGATCTCGGCGTGTCGCGCGCTCATGGTGGGATCGTAGGGGAAGGCCCAGTCGCCGTGGTCGCGCCCGATGAGGATCGTCCGCCCCGGCGACAGGTACAGCACGTCGCGGACGCTGCCGTCAGCGCGCAGTTGCTCGAGCATGGCGTCGTCACGGGCCGGCGTGCGCGACCCGGCCTGGCGCAACTCGGCGTCGTCGAGCAGGAAGCCTGACGAGAGCTTGCGGAAGCGGATCACCTGCGAGCCGATGAGGAGGACGTCGCCGTCGGTGAGCGCCTGGGGCGCAAGGATGTACAGCCAGCTGCCGTTCGAGGACCCGAGGTCGCGCACGTGCAGCGCGTTGTTCTTCCAGGTCAGCACGGCGTGCTCGGGCGAGACGGCGTCGTCGTCCCCGAACTGCACGTCGCCCGTGTTGCGCCCGACGACGATCTCCTCGCTCGAGAGCGGGATCTCGCGCACGACGTCGCCGTCGTCCGCGAGCAGCGAGAGGTGCGGGCCGTGCGCGCTCACGACCATCGGCGTGATGCCGCGGGGCTGTGTGTCCACCGTGAGGCCGGGTGCATCGAGGCCTCCCTTGAGGGGCTCGCCGCACGAGGCGCAGAAGGCGTCATCGTCACTCATCCGCGTACCGCACGAACCGCAGAACGTCGGTTGCACGCCCGTGAATCCCGTCTTGAGCCCGCAATGCGGGCAGAAATGGAGCGCGCGATCGATCGCCCGGGTGCAGTGCGGACAGGGCGCGGTGCGAAGCGAGCGAATGCCCGAGGGCGTCGACACGCTGCGAATCGAGGCGTCCGGTCCGGCAACCGCGCGTTCCACAAATGCCGCCGGTCCCGCCGAGGTTGCCGGGAAATCGGACGTCGAGGCTGCTGGGCGCATCCGCCAACCGCAATGCGCGCAGAAGCTCTGGTTCGTATCGAGGTCGCTGGTGCGACCACAATTGGCACAACGAGCCACCGGATTCGTCCTCGCGAGGAAATCGGTCCGGGACCGGGGGTAAACGCTGCGGAAATGGCGTTACGGCAAAAAGTACACAAACCCACGGGCTGAGCAACCTGTACAAGTCATACGAGGGAAACCCGCCCTTCGATTCCGGGATGCCGCAAGTTCCTCGCCACGACTACCTTGCGCCCATGGCGACCGGTGGAGTACGTCCGGCCATCCTGGCCCTGAGCCTGCTGACCGCGGGATGCTTGCCCGGCCCGGTGTCCTCCCCCGGGCCCGAAACGGGGCTGCCCGCTCCCGGCACGCCACCAACCGCCGCCCCCAGCGTACCGCAGCCCTCGGACCGGCCCCCCGGCGAGGGTCCTGACCGCGAACCGACCCTGCCGCCCGTCCCCAGTGTGGTGGGCCCGATCGCCCTGCGGATCGTGTATCCGCCAGAGGGTGCGCAGATCGCGACGCGTGACTCGAACTTCGTGTTCGGCTCCGTTGGTAGCGGCGGCGCGACACTTCGCATCAACAACCGGACGGTCGAGGTGAAGCCGAACGGGGCCTTCCTGGCGTGGCTTCCGGTGCCCGTCAGCCAAACATCCCAGGCGGCATACAGCATTGAGGTGGTGCAGGGCGCCGACACGGTGCGAGCCACACACGCCATCCGTCTCCCGGGACTGCCGGTGGCGCTCACTGCCACTGGAATGTTCATCGATTCGAACAGCGTGTCTCCGCGCAGCCGGGTCGTGGCCGAGCGCTGGGAGCCGGTCCGCGTCTCGGCGCGCATCGCGCGTTCGGCGCAGGCCGAGCTGCAATTGGCTGACGGGGCGCGAATTTCATTAGTCCCGGCCAACAATTCGAGCGCATCCGAAGCTGTCGTCGTTGCCACGGAAGTCCCCGCCATCCGCCTCAACAGCGCGGCCTGGGTACAGGTCATCCGGGGGCGGGACTCCGTTCGGCTGCCGCTTGCGAGGGTCGCGCTCGCCGATTCGGCGGGCGCCCAGTATGCGCGGCTGGGCGCGGCAGCCAGCACCCTCCCGGACACCGATCGGGTGATCATCGGGCGGCCCGTGGTCGGTGGGACGTACAAGTGGTTCCTGATTCCGGGGACCGTCGCCGAAGTGACCGGGCAGACGGGGGCGATGACGAGGATCCGTCTTGACGCCACGCAGCAGGTGTATGTCGACCGCGCCGAGCTGTCGCCGCTCCCGCCGGGCACTCCCGCGCCGCGCCGTGTGGCCGGGAACGCCCGCGTCGTGCATGGCGCAGGGTACAGCGACGTGCGGATCCCGGTGAGCGACATCCCGCCGTATTCGGTGGAGGCCGAGCCGCAGGCGCTCATCCTCACGCTGCACGGGACGATCGGCAACACCGACATCATCAACTTCACGTCGACGGACTCCGTGGTGCGCCGCGTGACCTGGCGCCAGGTGAGCAATGACCGCGCGGAGTTCCGGGTGGAGCTGCACGCGGCGCCGTTCGGGTACGTGGTGATGTGGGACCGCAACGCCCTGGTGCTGCGCGTGCGTCAGGCGCCGGCGATCGACCGGTCGCGTCCCCTGCGCGGGCTGGTGATCGCCGTCGACGCCGGTCATCCGCCGGCGGGGAGCACGGGCCCGACGGGTCTCTACGAGCCGGTAGCCACGTTAGGCATCGCCGAACGGCTGAAGGCGTACCTCGAGCAGCGCGGGGCGACGGTGGTGATGACGCGCACGGCGCCGGGGGCGGTGGGCCTGACCGACCGGCCGGTGATCGCGCGCCGGGCGAACGCGCACGCGTTCGTGTCGATCCACCTGAACGCATTTCCAGACGGCGTGAATCCGTTCGAGCGGAATGGCACGGGGTCGTACTACTTCAACTCGTGGTCGGAGCCCCTGGCGCGGGCGGTGCAGGCCGGCATGCTGCGACGGATGGGCCTGCGCGACCTGGGGGTGAACTACGACAACCTGGCGGTGCTTCGGCCGACGTGGATGCCGAGCGTGCTGTGCGAGGGCGCGTTCCTGATGATCCCGGAGCAGGAGGCGGCACTGCGCACGCCGGAGTTCCAGGATGCGTACGCCCGTGGCGTGGCGGAGGGGTTGGAGGCGTACTTTCGGGATCTTCGTTAGGAAGCGCAGAACGCAGAGCGCGATTCCCGATTCCCGATTCCCGCGTCCATGTCCTTCATCCACCCCTTCGCGTTCGTCTGCGGCAACGTGACCCTGAAGGGTCGGGCGTCCGTCTGGCCGTTCGTCGTCATTCGCGGTGACACCGAGCGGATCGAGGTCGGTGAGGACTCGAACATCCAGGACGGCACGATCGTCCACGCCGATCACGGTTTTCCCACCATCATCGGCGACCGCGTCGGGATCGGGCATCGTGCCATCATCCACGGCGCGGTCATCGAACCCGATTCCCTGATCGGCATGGGCGCGATCCTGCTGAACGGCGTCCACGTGGGGACGGGGTCGATCGTGGCGGCCGGGGCCGTCTGCAGGGAGGGGATGCGCATCCCGCCTAACTCCATGGTCATGGGCGTCCCCGGCCGCATCGTCCGGGAGACGACCGCCGCCGAGCGGGAACGAATCCGGGACACCGTGGCTTCGTATGTGCGGCTGCAGGAAGAACATGCGGCGGGGAAACACGCGCGCCTGACGGCGGGGTCCGGGACGGGTTGAAACCGGGTGTCCGGGATTGCGTAAATTTCCCCGCCCACGCACGACCTCATGACCGCGACCGAAGAAGCGCTCGCCGAAGTCTCCTCGCGCACCGGCATCGGCCCCTTCGCCGATGCCGGGATGGAGCGCGCGTACCGGCACGACTACATCGTCCGTTCGATCAACCCGGTCCGGGCCGCGCTCGCGCTCGCGATCGGGCTGTTCGCGCTCTTTGCCGCGCTGGACCCGTTCGTGTCGCCGGACAGTGCCGGGCGCCTCCTCCTGGTCCGGCTCGGCCTCGTCTGCCCGGTGCTTGGCGCGCTGCTGGCGTTCACGTGGAACCACCGCTTCGAGGCCTGGTTCACGCCGTCGCAGGTCTTCGCGGTGACCTTCGGGGGCGCGGCCCTGGTCTACATCGGCACGTTAGGCAGCGTCGACCTCCGCGTGGCGCAGGTGGTCGGCCTCCTGCTGGCGATCGTCTGGGCGCACTCGGTGTCGCGCCTGCCCTTCCTTCCCGCCACCGCGGCCTCGACGGCGATCTCGGTGCTGTACGTCGCGGTCGAGCTGTGGCTCGGCCGGCTCGAGCCCATCGTCCTCCTCAACAACGTCTTCTTCATCGCCTCGGCCAACCTGATCGGGATGATCGCCAGCTACACGCTCGAATCGGGGTATCGCCGCGACTTCCAGCAGCGCGCGTTGCTGGACGAACGCCGCCGGGCGCTGCAGGAATCGCTGGACCGGCTGCACGACGCCGAGCGCCGTGTGTCGGAACTGGAAGTACGGGCCCCGGACTCGATCGAGAACCTGCCGCGCTGGGCGGAGCAGGTCGCGAGCGAGATCCGGCGCACGGTGGAAGCCACCGAGGTGCGCATCTGGCGCTGCTCCGAGGGTGAACCGGTGGCGCTGAATGGCGGCGAGCTGTCGACGCCGGTGAGGGAGGAGATCCACAGCGCCGGCGAAATGAGCAAGGACGCTGCCGGCAACGTGCTCGTCCCGCTCAGCGGGCTGTCCGGCGAGGTGTTCGGCGCGATGGTCATTGCGGCGCCCGCGAGCTGGAGCGCCCCGGAGCGCCGCCTGGTCGGTGGCTTCGCGCGCTACCTCGGTGGCGCGCTGGAGATCCTCGAGAAGCGGCACGAACTGGCGATCGAGGAAGCGCGACGCGAGGGCGCTCGTCGCCGGATGCAGGAGCGAGGTGTCGGTGCGCTCTGGCTCTGCTCGACGTGTGGGCGCTGCTTCGACGGGTCGGTCGAACGCTGCGACGTCGATGGCACCAGGCTGACGCAGCGCCTGCTGCCGTTCAGGGTCCAGGACCGGTACCAGCTCGTGCGCCTGCTGGGGCAGGGCGGGATGGGTCAGGTCTTCCTGGCGAAGGACGAGCGCCTGCAGCGGGACGTGGCCATCAAGGTGCTGCTTGGTGACACGTTGCTGGACGCCGACGCCCGGGCGCAGCTGGCGCACGAGGCGCGCGCCGTGGCTAGGATTGGCCATCCGGGCGTGGTGGATGTCTTCGACCTCGGCGAACTCGAGGACGGTTCGGCGTTCATCGTGATGGAGTACCTCACCGGGCGGGCCCTGTCCGAGGAACTCGCGCGCCATGGGCGCGGCTCGCCGCGGCAGGTGGCCGAGTTGCTGCGGCAGGTGGGCGCAGCCCTTTCGGCGGCACACCGGACCGGCGTCGTGCACCGCGACATCAAGCCGCAGAACGTCTTCCTCACCCAGCACGCGGACGGGTTCCATGCGCGGTTGCTCGACTTCGGCGTCGCCCGGGTCACCGGCGGCGGTGACATCACGTCGAAGTCGGGTGCCCTGCTCGGCACCCCGGCCTACATGGCTCCGGAACAGATCGCCGGCGCGGCGGGGGATGAGAAGTCGGACCTCTACTCGCTCGCGGCCGTGGCCTTCGAGGCCCTCGTCGGTCGCCGCCTGATCAAGCAGCGACCGTCCATGGCCGCGACGCTGGCGTCGGTACTGAACGACTCACCGCCTGACGTGTCGTCGTTCGTCCCGGGCGTGCCCGTCGAGGTCGACCGGATGTTCTGCTCGGCGCTCTCGCGCGACCCGGCCCACCGGCCAGGGAGCCTGCTCGAGTGGGTGGAGGCGGTAGCGCAACGGCTGGAGACGGTGGAACCGAGGGAGTCGGGCTGGCCACTGCCGATCACGCACGAGCTGAGCTATCGGGGAGCGGTGTCGTGATTCGTGACTCGTGACTCGTGACTCGGCACTGCGGGAGTCGGGAATCGAGGGGCCGCAGTGCTTCTGCGATCAGCGATCTGCACTCTGCACTCTGCACTCTGCACTCTGCACTCTGCACTCTGCACTCTATCAGCTCCGTCCATCCGCAGCCGCGAAGAGCCCCAGCACCTCGTCCTCGGGGCGCGTATGCAGTACCGAGTCATTCGCGAAGCTCTTCGCATCCGGATAACTCGTCAGGCGGATTCGCGTCGCCGCGATCTGCAGGTCGTACGGCGTGTGGCGCAGCTGGACGTCGGGGCCGAGCAGGAGCCAGTAGGCTCCGGGCGGGGCGAACGGCATGCCGACACTGCCCGCGTTGACGATCCGCAGCGCCCCGGAGTGCAGGTCGAACTGCATGTGCGTGTGACCGCACACGGCCAGCGGTTCCTTCACCCCGGCAAACAGCTCGGCCACGTGCGCCGGTGGTGACAGCTTCGTGAGAATCTCGGTGTCGTTGCGCGGCGTCGCGTGACAGAAGAGCACGTCACCGATGCCATCGATCGTGATGCGCCGGGTGGGGGGCCACTGTGCGATGAGCGCGCGCTGGTCTGCCGACAGCTGCTGCGCGCTCCAGCGAATGCCCTCGCGGAAGCGCTCCTGGACCGTCTCGAGCGTCCCGCCCCGCAGTGATTCGAGGACCGCGCTCTCACCATTGCCGTGGATGAACTCGGTCGGGATTCCGGACTGAAGGAGCGTGTCCAGGCACTCGCGTGGCATCGGCCCGGGCATGACATCCCCACCGACCATGACCATATCCACCCCCTCCCGTCGCACCTCGTCCAGCACGGCCTCGAGGGCAGGGAGGTTGCCGTGGATGTCGTAGAGCGCGGCGACTTTCATGCTGGAAACTACCTAAGCGTCGAGCGCAAAGCGCAAAGCGCAAGGACCCGCGAGACGATTCCCGATTCCCGATTCCGCTTCCCGCTGTGCCGAGTCACGAGTCACGAGTCACGAATCACGTGATCCCCTCTTGACCTGTCGCTCCACCGGCTGTATTTAACCGTCAGGTTAGTTAACCAGAAGGTGACATGCCCACGCCCCAGGACCAACTCAGTGCAACCTTCGCCGCCCTGGCGGACCCGACGCGACGAGCGATCCTGGCTCGCCTCGCTTCGGGTGAGGCCACGGTGAAGGAGTTGTCGGCGCCGTTCGACATCAGCGGCCCCGCCATCACCAAGCACCTGAACGTGCTCGAACGTGCCGGCCTGATCGCCCGCGGGCGCGAGGCGCAATGGCGCCCCTGCCGGCTCGAGGCGGCACCCCTCAAGCAGGTCGCCGAGTGGACGAGCGATTTCAGGACCTTCTGGGACGAAAGCCACCTGCGACTCGATGCATACCTCGCGCACCTGCAAGCCCCGGCCAGGGGGAGGAGGAAGAATGCCCGCCGCAAATAGGCACGTCACCACGTTCACGACGCCGTCCGAGCTGGACGTGGTCGTGACCCGCACATTCAACGCCCCGCGCGCACTGGTGTTCGAGGTCCACACGAGCTGCAAGCACCTGCCGCACTGGATGGGGCCGCACGGATGGACGATGTCCGAATGCGAGAGTGACCTTCGTCCCGGGGGCCGGGTGCGCTATACCTGGAGCCAGCCCGGGAGCCCGAGCCTGACGATCACCGGCGTGGTGAAGGAGGTGAACCCGCCCGAGCGCCTCGTCAGCTCGGAGTCGTGGGGCGAGCCATGGCCCGCGACGATCAATACGCTGGAGTTCACCGAGCAGGACGGCCAGACCACCGTCGTCATGACCGTCCGCTACTCGTCGAAGGAAATGCGCGACTCGGCGCTGCAGACGGGGATGAAGGAAGGCATGACGATCGGGTACGAGCGGCTCGACGAGTATCTCCCATCACTGAAAGGAGCACACCATGATTGATGTACCGGCAGTCGTCGAGGCAACGCCAGTCCGCGCCGCGGTCATTCACTTCACCATCCCCCGCACCGAAATCCAGCAGGCGATGGGCGCCGGATTCGGTGAGCTCATCTCGACCCTGCAGGCGCAGGGCATCGCTCCCGCCGGTGCCTTCTTCTCGCACCACTTTCGTGTCGACGCGACCACGTTCGACTTCGAACTCGGCGTCCCGGTGGCAACAGAGGTGAAGCCGGTCGGGCGCGTGCAGTACGGCGAACTGCCGGGTGCGAAGGTCATCCGCACCACCTATCGCGGCGGCTACGAGGGCCTGGGCGCTGCATGGGGCGAATTCGACCAGTGGATCAAGGCGAACGGATTGGAGACGGCTGGTGACTTCTGGGAGGTCTACGCGGCGGGTCCCGAATCGGGTCCCGACCCGAAGACATGGCGCACCGAGCTCAGTCGTCCGCTCAAGGCGTGATCGCGACACGATCGGCGCAGGCGCCCTGAGGGCGTGCGCCGCCGTCGATGCTAACGAATCGTGGTGCCTGACGCCGGCGGGGGATTGGTCCAGGCGCGGCACATCGGCGACGTCGCGCCCACCCCGCAGGCGCTGTACGTGCCCTTCGCGGTCCCGCTGAACATGGCGAGCGCGAGGCTGATCGTCCCCACCAGGGCGGCGGTCGCGCCCGTGGCCGCGATCACGACCGGAATGAGCTCGTGGTGGGGGCCCAGGCCGCCATGGCGATGCATAACGAGTCCCCAGGCGGCGTGCGCCGCGGGCGCGACCAGCAGGACGGCGAACGACCACCACTCCGGCGCCACCAGCAGGACGGTCACGGCGACGGCCAGCGTCATCGCCAACTGCATCGCGAGACCGCCGGGTGTCCGCCGGCGCGCCGCGTCACCGAGGACCGTGAAGATCGTTTCGTGATCGTTGGCAGGTTGGGCGGCTACCATCGGGGTACCTCCGTCATGGTCGGAGGCTGGCCAGCCGGCGTGCTGGTCCTCGAAGCACGAGCCATCATCGAGTGTCCCTCCGCGTCACGCTTCACGGATCAATCCACGGTTGGCAGTGCACTGTGACCCGATTGCTCCCGCGCGCGTTGCCGGGCATCGGCGGCATTGAAGGTATGCCACAGGTTCCACACCCAGAACAGGGCGCCGAGTGAGAAGGCCGCGCCGCCGGTCGCGGTGATCCACCGGGCGTCGGCCCCAATGTGAGGCTGGGCGACGAAGCCCGCCACCATGCCGGCGAGCCCGATATTCGCCAGGTACAGGTGGGCGATGGCGAGCTTCCGGCTCTGCAGCGGATGACCGAAGAGGCGCGGCAACAGCTGGTACCCGACACCGAACACGAGCATCGTCAACCAGCCGACGACGTTCATGTGCGCATGCGCGGGGCGATAGATCACCCAGCGCGGCTCGATCGCCATGCACACGCCGAGGACGATGCCCGCCGCAAACCAGAGCAGCGACGCGCGGATGAAGGCCTTGATGAACCAGTCCATGTTCTCGGGGGGACAGGGGGCGGGCGGTGGGTGCCAATCGCATCAGGAGCGGGTTCGCCCGGCGATGAAGGATACCCGGTATCCGTCCTTGATGGCGGTCGTGGCGAAGAGAACGGCACAACCACGGGGTCACGGAGGTCACAAGGAACGGCAGGACGAGTGGTGGTCGCGGGTCGTTCAGTCGGGGATCGGTTGCGGTCCCCCGTGATCTCTGAAATCCACAACGTTCCCAACGTCGGCTCGATTGCCCCGTACACGCCTCAGCACGATGTCCGCCAAAAAAATGAACAGCGATTTGACCACAGGGGTCACAGAGGTCGCCAGACAGCTGGGAACGGCGGTACAGACCGGGTTGATGGGTGAGGAACAGACCGGGCTGACAGGTGAGGCAATGTCGGTTGCCGTCCTCCGTGACCTCTGTGCCCCCTGTGGTAGATGGTTTTCAGAACACCCGGAGCGACGGCGTGATAGCCATGCCCACCGTCGACGGTGTCCGCCGGTGAAGAATGATCAACGGTTTCACCACAGGGGTCACAGAGGTCGCAGGACAGCAGGGAACGGCGGTACATGCCGGGGTTTGATGGGTGAGGAACAGACCGGGCTGATAGGTGAGGTTGACGTGCACTTTCGGGGCGGCCACGAGGTGGCTGTGCCATGGAGAACAACCAACGTGACGTACTTCAAGCCGGTCTGACCCTGACCGATCAGTCGACGATGTCGGTTGCCGTCCTCCGTGACCTCTGTGTCCCCTGTGGTAGATGGCTCTTCAGAAAAATCGCGCGATAGCCAGGAACGGCTGGACGAGCAGGGCCGCGGTCGTCGGCTCGGCGATGCCGGTTGCCATCCTCCGTGAGCTCCGCGACCCCGGTGGTGGATGGCTTCGCAGGAACCCGGAGCGTTCCCCAACGCCGCGCTGGCAGTCCGGGTGCAAGAGTCGGCGGGAGGTACCGGGCATACCTTTCCCGGGACCCCTGCCGCATCCCGGCCGTCCGTGGACTCATCGATGGACCGATTCCAGTCATTCGGTGCCCAGCACCTCCTGAGCGTCGCCGGCCTGGTTGCCGCCATCGCGATCATGTGCGCCGTGGGCCGCCGTTTCCAGGGCGCCTCGTCGCGCACCTACGAATTGGCGCTCGGGATCTCGGTGGCTGTGCTGTGGATCGGCTACCAGGTCTACGACACGATGCACCGAGGCTTTGACCCCGGCCATTCGCTGCCGCTCCAGTTCTGCGACCTGACCGCGATCGTCGCCGCACTGGAGTTCGCGCGACCACGCCGTGCGTATCACGCGCTGGCCTGGTTCTGGGGCGTCGCCCTTGCTTCGCAGGCCGTCTTCACGCCGGACCTGACCGCGGGGCCGGACACCGTCGGCTTCTGGGCCTTCTGGCTCTACCACCTCTTCGTGGTCGGCGCCGGCATTTACGCGATCGCCGTGCGCGGCTTCCGGCCCGAGTGGCGGGACCTGCGCCTTGCCATCGGTCTCGGGTTCCTCTACGTGGCGGTGATGTTCACCATCGACGCCGTGTTCGGCCTCAACTACGGCTACTTCGGTCGCGCGATGCCGGGGCAGCCGACCCTGCTCGACCACCTCGGCCCCTGGCCCATCCGGGTGCTCCACATGGTCCTGCTTGGTACCGTCGCGATGGTCCTGCTCTGGCTACCGTGGATGCCGGTCCGTCGGCGCGCGCGCTGACGTTGGCGTGCGTGCGGCTTATCCGGCGGGACTCATGCTCCGGAGGTGGAGAGTGACACCGTAAGCCGGTTGGCCCGGACGTGGAAGCCTAACGAACAGCAAACGGGTTGCTCTCGTTGCCCGGCGCCACATGGCGGGCGGTGCGGATGCCCTCGAACCGAAGCCGGTAGAACCCCCCGGCAATGCTGGGGTTGAGTCGCGCGCGGAAATGGTGCACGGTCCCCGGCATCAACGGCTCACGCACCAAATCGCAACTCCCGGCGTTGAAACCGTCGAGCGGCTTTACCTGAATCCAGCGAGCACCAGTCCGGCGTTCGAGTAGGGTGGGACAAGTGCTGAATCCGAGAGTGTCTACGCCTGTATTCGTGATCACGACGTGGATCGAGTCTCCCGCGACGTACGCTGCCTTCGTTGTGGACAGGAGCAGTGATGTCGGATCCTGACTCGCCCCGGTGAGGTTACCGCAGGAGACCGCGGTAACAAGCAGGCCGAGCGCAGCGGAAATACTTCGAAGATTGGACCCTCGGGCGATCGGCTTCACAGCACTCCTCCTGTCCACATGCACCCGCGAACGTCATTCAAGACTACCATACAAGGAAGTACTTCCAACCCAAAGTGCCGACGACGGCTCCGGCCGGGCTGAACCACATTGAGTTTGTGGTCCCCTGGATTACGACTCCGGCCGGCCGAGGATTCGGCACGAACGGGGATCCCGCTGCGATGAACACCGGTGCCCCGCTGTCGCCGAAGTCCACAGTGACGACTGCATGTTGCTGGCAAAGGTTATGGATGTCCCCTGACATGGTATTCATGCAGGAGAGGTCGATGGGGCCGGGTCCTGTCTGTCCGGTTGTTCTCCCCACCTTGATGACGTGCTCTCCGACAATGGCGCCGATCACGCTTGAGCCGGTGTAGGCTTGAACTCCCAGGAAGGGCGGATTATTCGGGTCGACCGTTGGCTGTGAAACCGCAGCAGAACCCCCACCGCTCCCGATGCTGTCCACAACTCGAAGGACTGCAACGTCTGCGAACCGACAATAAGCCATTCCTTGCGAACACGGCGCGAACGGTCCCTTGTAGACCGGAGCCTCATCAATCTCCACCGCGGCGACCCTGGGCATGTACGGCTGTCCAAACAGGTCGCTGCGCACCTTCTTCTGGTCTGTGGTGCAGTGCGACGCAGTCGTGAGCACGCGTCGGTTCAAATCCGGCTGGCTAGGCTGCAAAGAATCGGTAAACCAGCCGACGAAGCCAATTGAACATGCGCCAAAATGTTCAGGGAGCAGCGGTTGACGGTTGATTTGAACGCCACCTCGCAACATTGAATGCTGCCCCTGAAGACCCTGAACATCGGTGATTCGCCCCGTGATTTGAATGGCGACGGAATTTTCTGGAAGCTCCAACGGTAACAAGCTCGATTCCACCGCACTTAGGCCGAGGGCATCGTCAACGTGTATCAGTATGCGTCCTGCGACCTCATCAATGCCAACAGCGTTCACTCCATTCCCGGATGCAATTCGAGGCAGTAACCGGCCGAGAAGACTGTCCAACGTGCGGTAGTTGTACGGTACCCGACGATGGCGCATCAGTTTGACTGCCAAGTCGGGACGCCCGCTCGCACGCAGCCAGCGTCTGACTTCCAGGAACGTCTCCAAAGACACCGCATCTGAGGCCGCGCTAACTACAACGTCTCCGTCCTGAAGGCTCACACCCGTGAATTCGCCCAAACGACTCGCGAGGTCTCGATAAGCGTCCTGCAACGTGAAGGGAATCGGACTTTGCACGACAGAGCCATTCCCACCTACTTGCGTCGGAGGGGAAAGCGCCGCGGAGGGAGGGTCTGCGCAGGCTGCAACTAGCAGCAGTCCAAACGCCGCAGCCGCTACATGTCGCGTCAGTCTCTGCGTTCCTCGGAATCTGCACATCCGACCCCCGTCATCATGGGCTCAAGTTAGCAGGGCAGGCGAGCGCGACTGTGATGCTATCTCACAATAGCTATTTCCGGGGGGGGGGGCGCAAGCGCACCCGGAACTCTGACATGAGGCCTGCTAAGCGAACGGGTCGCGGCACCGCAGAGAAAGCCGGGGTCGGGCTCATTCAGGCTCCCGAGCTGGGCGTGGCGCCCCGGGTGTGGTAGTCATTCGACAGACCTACGTCCCTCAAAACGCGGTTCGCGATTCGACATTTCGCTGCGGAAGGAGCCGCGATCGTAGGGCGCTGCGGTAACGTCGCGCGATGCCGGGTCAGCCGACCCTGCTCGACCACCTCGGCCCCTGGCCCATCCGGGTGCTCCACATGGTCCTGCTTGGTACCGTGGCGATGACCCTGCTCTGGTTACCGTGGACGCTGGTCCGTCGGCGCGCGCGCTGACGATGGCGCGCGTGCGGCTTATCCGGCGGGACTCATGGTCCGGAGGTGGAGGTCATCCAGGTCGGGAAGAGACGGCGGCGTCACGAAGGGGAGCCGGATGGAAATGCGGCGGTTCGACGGGTTGAGCGGATCGTAAGGGTACTTGAGCTGGCGGTCCGCCATGCCGGTCACTTCAGTGATCCGCGACGATGGAAGCCCTTCCTGGACCAGGATCCGCCGCGCGGAGTTGGCCCGGTCGGACGAGAGTTCCCAGTTGGAGTAGTCGATCCGGCGGTACGGCGCGGAATCGGTGTGCCCCTCGATGATGATCGGGTTCTCCAGCTCCGCCAGTTCGGCGGCGATCTGGTTGAGCACCACGCGACCGGCGGACTTCATGTTCGCCGAGCCGAAGGGGAAGAACGTCTCCCCGTCCGCGTCCTCCACCAGTTCGATGCGGAGTCCCTCGCTTGAGAAGAGGATGTCGATGCGCGCGGTGAGCTCACCGCGCGCCTTCAGGCTGTCGATCCTCGCCTGCACGTGCTTCGCGACCTCGTTGAAGCGGCGGGTCTGCATGTCGCGCGTGGCGATGTCGACGGCCTCGCGACGCATGCTCGCGGGCGAGGTGCCCGAGGAGAGCGGCGACTGGCCGCTCGAGTACCCCTTCTTGAACCCGATCGGGTTCGAGAAGTACCCCTCGACCGCGCGCTTCAGGTTCTCGTCCATGCCCAGGATCCACATCACCATGAAGAACGCCATCATCGCGGTGACGAAGTCCGCGTACGCGACCTTCCACGCGCCGCCGTGGTGCGCGTGGCGTCCCCGCTTGGCGCGCCGGATGACGACGACCTTTCCGCCGGGTGGCTTCTTCACGTCAGGCCGCCTTCCGGCGCGTCAGTCCCTCGAGCTGGCTGAAGGACGGTCGGTCGGAGGGATCGATGCCGCGCCGCGCGAACTCGACGCAGGTGATGGGTGAGTCACCGCGCGCGAAGGCCAGGAGGGCGGTGCGGATCGTCCGCAGGTACGCCCCTTCGGACCGGTAGCGCGCCTCGAGCGCGCTCGCCAGCGGGTTGATCAGTCCGTACGCGAGGAGGACGCCGAGGAACGTACCGACCAGCGCCGCCGCAACCTTCTCGCCGATGACCGACGCGGCGCCGCCGATGGAACCCATCGTGATCACGACGCCGAGGACGGCGGCGACGATCCCGAACCCCGGCATCGCGTCCCCGACCTTGTTGACCGCGCTCGTGATGGCCGCCTCCTCCTCGTGCATCCGTTCGAGATCCACGTCGAGGATCTCGGTGAGGTTGTGTTCCTCCACGGCGCCCGTGAGGAGGACCTTCAGCGTGTCGCAGAGGAACGCCCGCGCGTGATGGTGGTGGGCGAATCCGGGGTACTTCGCGAAGATCGCGCTCTGGTCCGGATCCTCGATGTGCGCCTCGAGCGCCACCAGGCCTTCGCGCCGCGCCGTCTGGAAGATCTCGAACAGCAGTTGCAGCAGTTCCGCGAACGCGGATTCATTGAACGGGTTCGGCTTGACGAGCCCGAGGAGTCCGCGCATGGCGCCCTTCAGCACGGCCGGTGGGTTGGCGATGATGAAGGACCCGATGCCAGCGCCCCCGATGATGATGAACTCGGTGGGCTGCCAGAGCACGGCCAGCTTCCCGTGGTGCATCGTGTAGCCGAGGATGACGCTGGCGAAAACAATCGCAATGCCGCCGATCTGAAACACGGGATGACGGGACTCGTGAAGTAGTCAGGGGTTCGCGCAGGACTCGACCTTGAGTATCGGCACCTGGTGCGCGTTTCCTGAGTGCCGGCGGCCAGGTCGCGCAAGCCGCCGCGACCCAGCGAGTTACGTCTGCGTCGTGGGTCCCGGACGGGTGCGCGGCGGCTTGCCCGCGGGGGCCAGGGCCTGCAGCAGCCCTGCCGCGCCGGCCATGGCGCTGGCCCGCTGGTTCTCATCCGCTACCTGGACCGCGATCTCCTGGCGCACGATCGACACCTCGCTGGGTGCCTCGATGCCAAGCTGCACGCCGCGCTTGTCACAGGCGATGACCACCACGCGGATGCCGCCGTCGATGAGGATGGCGTCCCCGGGACGCCGACTGAGGATCAGCATCGGTCATCACACCATGGCGAGGAGCGCGTCCGTCATTTCGTCGACGGTCTGGATGACGCGGGTGGCGGCGACGTACGCCTGCTGGAACTGCATCAGCTTCGTCAGTTCCTCGTCGAGGGAGACGCCGCTGATCGACAGGCGGCGCTGGTCCGTGCTCGACGCGAGCGTGGCATGCACGTCGTGAGACCGTGAAGCCCGCTGCGCGCTGATCCCGACGTCGGCGACGGACTGGCGGTAGGACTCGGCGTACGACACGCCGGGGGCGAGCCCGACCTGGGTCGCGAACGAGGCCCCCATCCTGGTGGCGAGGTCCGCCATGCCCTGCGCATCGCGCAACGCAGCGAGCGCGTTCGCGACGGTGGTGTTCCCCGGGGCGTTCTGGACATCACCGGCCGCGATCACGTTCACGTCGGCGGTGACTTCCGCGGAGAGGGTCATCGTGGCCGCCGTCGTTCCGGCCGCGTTGAAGAAGTTCACGCGGGAGCCGGTCGGCGGCGTCAGGGGATTCCAGTTGGAACCGCCCAGCAGGTCGCCGGCAGCGGTCCAGCCGCTGGCGTGGTACTCGTTCACGCCGTTCACCACGGCGCGGGCCATGGCGTCGAGTTCTGCGCGGAACGTCCCGAGGTCCTGGTTCACGAAGTCCATCAGCGCGACCATCGACCCGGTCGCGCCCAGTGAGGGCTCGGCATCACCGACGACAGCGATCGAGACGCTGCTGACGCCGCCGCGGACTTCGAGGGCCTTCACCGCGGTTCCCGACACGAGTGCCCGGTTCCCGAGATAGACCGAGACGGTCCCGTCGGACTGTCCTTCAGACCTCGACACGCCGAGCAGCGCCAGGCTGTCGAGCAGCTTGTCCCGGGCATCGCGCAGATCGGGCGCCTGGTTCCCCGCCGACTCGGCGGCGGTGATCCGGCCGTTGAGGTCCGCCACCGCGCTGAGCTGTCCGTTGATCTGCTGCACGGACTGCTGAAGCTGGGTGCGGGCATTGGCGCCGAGTTCGTCGAGCTGCCCGGAGAACGCACGGAACTGGGAGGCCACGGCGTCGCCGCGTTGGCGCAGGACGCTCCGGGCACTCGTGCTCGTGGGGTTCGCCGCGAGGTCGGACCAGGCGTTCCAGAACTGGTCGAGGGTCGCGGAGAGCCCCGTGTCCGAGGGTTCGCGAAGGACGCTCTCGAGCCGGGAGAGGAGGTCGGCGCGGAGGCCGAAGCCTGACGCATCCGCCGCCTCACGCCGATAGTTGGTGTCGAGGACGGTGTCGCGGGCGCGGACGATGTCACTGACGTCCACGCCGGTCCCGAGGGACCCGAAGGTGAGGGCCAGTGGCGTGCGCGTCGAGAACTCCGCGCGCTGGCGCGAGTAGCCCTCCGTCTCGGCATTCGCGATGTTGTGCGACGCCACCTGCATCGCCGCCTGGTTGGCGGCGATCGCGGTGCGCGCGACGCTGAAGATGCTTCCGATGGTAGACATCAGGCTTGCCGGTTCAGCAGCCTGGCGCCCGGCGCCTGGCCGCGGTCGTTGACGTCCGGATAACCCGCCGCAGGTGGAGTCCCGCCGGCCGCGAGGCAGCGGAAGAACTCGTCGCCAACGGAAAGTCCCTGCTGGAGGACGTCGCGATTGACGGCCACCTCGCGCGACAGTGCGTAGGCCGATGCCTCCAACTCCGCGCCGGCCTGACGCAGCGCCTCGGTGCTCTGGCTTCCGAGCGCATCGCACAGGTGACGGGGAGCGGTTTCCTCATCGCAGCCCAGCCGCGCCAGCAGCGTGCGCCGCCGGGTGCGCGCCTCGCCGAGCGTGAGCAGGAGTCGCTGCAACGCGAAGACGGAATCGTCGAGCGCCTCGAGGTCGTCACTGGCGATCGCGGCGCGCTGGCGCATCATGATCGCCCTGGTTTCATCGAGCAACCGGCGTTCCGAGTGCAGCGTGTCGATGAGTCCATTGATGAGCCGCACGTGCGGCTCGGCTGCGGCAGGCCGTTCCACGGCCGTTGCGGTCATGCAGGCCCCCGGGCCTTGCCCGTGGCCGGCGCCTCAGCCGGCTCGGTGATGTCGCCCGCGGGCTGGAGCCCCGGGCGAAGCTGTCGCATCATGGCCCACTCGAGGCCATCGTCGTCCCAGGATCCGGGGACCATCGCGGCCAGGTGCCCGTCGAGAAGGCCGGCGAACATCTCCTCACCGGCGCCCCCGTCGACGAGGCCGCCTTCGGGAACGGTCTGGCGCATCGCCGTGAAGAGCTGCTGCACGAAGACGCCTTCGAGCTGCTGGATCGCGCCACGCAGGCGGTCCTGTTCCGCGGCAGCGCGCCGCGATCCGTCAAGCAATACGCCGGGTGTCCCGGCAATCCCGTTCATCGCGTAATTACCTCGGCCGTGATGGCGCCCGCCTGACGGAGGGCCTCGAAGACTTGTGCGACCAATGCGCCCGGCGTTCGCGCGGTATGCAGGACAGCGGCGAGATCCTGGACACTGGATCCCGCGCGGACGAGCAGCGCTCCCGACGGCGACTGCTGGCTAGTATCGGCAGGCTGGGCGCCAATCGACACTGTGATCCCGCCCACACTTACCATTCCCGGCCCGATCGTCAGGTCGCCGCCCGCCACAACCGTCCCCTGGCGCGCATCGATGACGATGCGGGCGGGGCGGATCGGCGTTATGCGCAACTCGGCGATCCGGGCAAGCGTGGCGGCCGCCGCCGAGTCCGGGACAGTGAGGGCGACGGATCCCGGATCCTCCACGCGCGCGCTGCCGGGGCCGATGACGCTGTCGATCACCGCGGCGATTCGCGCGGCCGTGCCGATGTCGGGCTGGCGCAGGAGGAGCCGCTTCGCCCCGGTTGCCGCCGGGCGAGGCAGGTCGGATTCGAGCAGGCCGCCTGACGGGATGCGGCCACTCGCCTCGACGATGGTGGCCCGTCGGCGGGTGCCGACGACCTGGTCGTCCACGATCATGGGTCCCTGGGCTGCGCCGAACGCCTCGCCATTGGCCTCGGCCACGAGGGGGGTCATCCAGAGCACGCCGCCGCGCAGCGAGCGCGCGTCACCCACGGACGCGACCTGGACGTCGAAGCGGCCACCGGCGCGAAGCCAGGGGGACACCTCCGCGGTGACGAGAACCGCGGCGACGTTGCGCGTCCGGAGGAGTTCCGGCGGTACCGAGACATCGAATCGGCGAAGCAGGTTCGCGATGGACTGCACCGTGTGCGCCGACGAGCGCCCGCTGCCGGTCTGGTCACCGGTGCCGGTCAACCCCGTGACGATTCCATATCCCACCAGGCGGACTGGCGCGGACTCGTTCACCGACGCGACGTCGCGAATCGGGACGGTCCCCTGCGCATCGGCGGTCGTGACGATCGCGGCCAGCAGCGCGCCGAAGACGCCGAGGAAGAGCCGGGCCAGCCGGCTCACGTTGCGCGTGACGGCGATCCAGGAACCGGTGATCGCGGCAGCGCCGCGCGAGCGCGGGCGTTCGGGGATCGCGGTCCAGCCGTGAGGCGCATCGCCGGCGCTGATGCGCCGGTGCGTGCTGGTCATTACGGCCATATCAGCCCCACGATCCGCCCGATGATGCCGCTGCGCGGCCGGTCGAGCCCCTTCGACGTATAGACGATGCGCGCGTCGGCGATGGCCGCCGACTCCACGATGTCCCGGGCGTCGACGTCCTGCGGCCGGAGCACTCCGGTGAGCGTCATTTCCTGCTTCGCCTTGTCGACATCGATGATCTTCGAGCCCTTGACCTGCAGCAGGCCTTCGGGCGTGACGGCCACGACGCGAACGGGGATCACCCCGATGTAGCGGCTGCCCCGCGTCGCCTGTCCGCGGCTGCGCGAAGCGCCGCGGTCGGCCGACTCGAACCCGCCACTGATCGGTCCGATGCTGCTGACCGATGCCGGGGTCGGCGGATCGGCGCCGACTCCCATCTGCCGTTCGCGTGACGCCTCGGACACCGTGCCCTTGTCCGCGGTGGCGAGGGCATACTCGTCGACCGCGACCTTGATGATGTCGCCCACGCCGAACGCCCGCCGATCGGAGGTCCAGCTGGTCATGCGGCGCCTGGGGGCGGACGCGGCCGCGGTGGTGTCCGGCGCGACCGGTGCCTGCGCGGCCGCATGGGACGCGCCGAGCATGGCCCACACGGCGAGTGCGGCGAGCTTCGGAGCCGTGGTCAGTTTGCGTGTCATCGGATTCAACGGGTCGATTCGGGAAGCGTCACGACGTTGCCCGGGCCGGACACGATGGCGAGCACACGCCGCCTGGCGTCGAGGCGCACGGGGATCGTGTCGCCGAGAGCGCCGGCCGACAGGCTGGTGGCGGAGAGGACGAGCTGGATGCCGGCGCGCTCGACGGTGTAGCGCACGGCGCGACCGGACTGGATGACCGCGGCTGGCGCCACCGCGGGGGGCCGCAGGGCCTCGCCGGGCTGGATGACGCGGCGCGCGATCCAGCCGGGTGCCACCGGATTCCGCGAACCGGTCCCGGGGGCCGCGACAAAGTCACCCTCGCTGAGCGTGGCGCCGCGCGCGATGCGCCGCGCCGCCACGGCACTGGTCGTGTCGGCCTGTGCGCCGCCTGCCGCGGGCCATGCCAGCACCGCCATCGCGGCGAGCGCGATACGCGTGACCAGGGAAACGAGGGGGTGGAGGCGCATGGTCAGCGAATCAACCCGTTGGCGATCTGCATCATCTCTTCGGCGTTGCGGATGGCCTTCGAGTTGATCTCGTAGGCACGCATCGCGGTGATCATGTCGACCATCTCCTGGACGATCTCGACGTTGCTGCCCTCGAGGTGGCCCTGGAGGAGTCGCCCGAAGCCCTCGTCCTGCGGGAAGCCGGTGATGGCGGCGCCGGAGGCGGGCGTCTCGACCAGCAGGTTCTCGCCAACGGCCTCGAGCCCGGTGGGGTTCACGAAGCGGGCGAGTTCGATGCGCCCGATCTCCTGGACATCGGCGGCGTTCCCGGCGGTGATGGAGACCACGCCGGTGGCCGAGATGGAAACGTTGGCGGCGTCGGTCGGGATGCGAATCCCGGGCAGCACGGTGTAACCGCCCGAGGTGATGAGCGTTCCCGAGTCGGAGATCCCGAAGCTGCCGTCCCGCGTGTAGGCGAGCTGGCCGTTAGGCGTCTGGACCTGGAAGAAGCCATCGCCCTCGATGGCGACGTCGAGCGGCCGCGACGTGGGCTCGACCGGCCCCTGCGCGTGCAGGCGCTGCACGGCGGAGAGGTGCGTGCCGCGGCCGACCTGGATCGACGGCATCGTGTTGTTGTCCGGCGTGCCGACGATCGAGGGACCCTGCACGGTCTGGTACAGCAGGTCCTCGAAGTGCGCGCGGCTCCGCTTGAAGGCGGAGGTATTCACGTTCGCCAGGTTGTTGGCGATGACTTCGGTCCGGATCTGCTGCGCCAGCATGCCGGTGGCGGCGGTTCGGAGGGCGGGGTTCATGGCAGGGTAGATGGCAGAGGGCAGATTGCAGAGTGCAGATTGCAGAGTGCAGATTGCAGAGTGCAGGTGTTGTCAGGCGGGCTTGGCGATGTCGTTCGCGATCGTGGCGCGGATGCCGTCGAGCGTGGAAAGCACCTTCTGAGCGAATGCGTAGTTACGGTTGATCTCGATCATGTCGATCAGCGTCGAGACGCTGTTGACGTTGCTCTCCTCGAGGGTCCCCTGGCGCACCTCGCGCGCGGGGCCGTCCACGGACGCGCGTGACGCGTCGGGCAGGTAGCGGCCGCCGCCCTCGTGCTGCAGCGAGCCGGTGCCGCCGCGCTCCACGCGCAACTGGTCGATCTTGACCCCGTTCACCCGCACGACACCGGCGGTGTCGATCGCCAGGTCGGTGACGTCGAGCGGGCGGCCTTCCGGATCACGGGTGAGCCGGATGGCGCCGCGTTCGCCCAGCACCCGGTTCCCATCGGTGTCGGCGAGGTAGCCTTCCGTATCGAGCCGCCAGGCCCCATGGCGCGTCCAGCGTTCACCCTGCGGGGTGCTCACCACGAAGAACCCGTCGCCACCAAGGCCCGCGTCGAACGCGTTGCCGGTGGGTCGCAGCATGCCGCCGCGCCGGTCGGTCATGGCCTGCGCCACCGGGAGGTCCCCATCGAGCAGTTGCGCAAACACCCGCTCGGCGCGGAACCCGTCGGTCGACGCGTTCGCGAGGTTGTTCGCGACGACCTCCTGTCGCCGCTCCCAGTAGCGAAGCGCGCTTGCGGCACTGGCGATTCCGTCAGTCTTCATTGGTCAGGGGTGTGGCGTTCGGCGGCCTGTAATGGCAACGATCATGCTCGCCGTGGCAGCGTCGGGTTGTGTTCGGGAAGTGGTTGTCGCGCCGTCGGTTAGGCGCTGCGGACAGCTGGCGCCGGCGGGGGTGCCCACCTGGACTGGTCGGCAAGACGTGCCGCTTCCGGCCGGACTTGCCGGGCAGTCGCCGCCATGGCCCGCGATACCAGGAGCGACACGGCGTCATGGGAAAGTCCGGTCTGCCTGGCGATCTCCGACGTGGGGACTCCGCGCCCGATGAGATCCCGCGCCATGTCCGCCTGCGCCGACGCGGGCATGGGCGCCTGGCGCCTGGACGGCAGTGGCTGTCGTGCCGGCCTGGATTGGCGAGTCTTCCCGTCGCTCCGCGGCGCAGTGCGGCCGGACCGGAGGGTGACCGGCTGACGTCGACTGCCGCCCACGATGAGGACGGCGACGATGCCCCCAACCGCGACCGCGATGCCAAGCCAGAGTGGCTGCGCCTGCAGCCAGGTCCACGCGACGGCCGTCGCTGCCTGCAGCATGTCGAGGGCTTCGGCGCCTAACGCCAACGCACGGGTGCCGATGGTCTCGAGCATCGTCAGGCCATCCGGATCGAGCCCACAGCCTGGCGCAGCTTCGCGAGCGCCTTCGTGCGGATCTGGGAAACGCGCGACTCGGTCAGGCCGAGGACCTTGGCGATCTCGTGCAGCTTCAGCTCCTCGAAGTAGTACAGCGAGATGACCGTCTGCTCCTGCTCCTTCAGGCCGGCGATGGCCTCGCGGACGATGGCGTGCTCCTGCTCTCGCGCGATCTGGTCGTCGGCGGGCGCCTCGTCCTGCAGAATCGCGGCGCCCAGGGCGCCCTCGGTGACGTCCTCGTTGTCCTCGGGCGAGTCGTTGAGCGAGACCTGCACGGCGCTCTCGGTGTCCGACTCCCAGCGCCACAGCGTCTGGAGGTCGATGCCGAGGTACTCGGCGATCTCGTCGTCACGCACCGCGCGGCCGAAGATGCGGGTGAGGGTCTCGCGGGCCTGGGCGAGCTGGCGCGTCTTGCGACGGACGGAACGCGGGACGTGGTCCTGGCGCCGCAGCTCGTCGAGCATCGCGCCGCGAATGCGCGGCACGGCGAACGTGCTGAACGCGAGGCCGCGACCCGGGTCGTACGCGTCGAGCGCGTCGATGAGTCCCAGCGTCCCGCAGCTCACCAGTTCATCGACATCGGTCCGCGCCGCGAGCGCGCGGGACACCTGGCGCGCCACGTGGTACACCAGGCTGAGATGCTCGCGCAGGAGCGTCTCGCGGGCACGGTCGTCACCGTGGGCGACGGCGTGCCACATGCTAACCGAAGTCATGGGTTTCAACTCCTGCCCCTCGGGGCGTTTGACTGCCGGAAGGCGCCCGGCGCGTCGGTATCGAGCAGCGCGTGGCCGATGTCGTGCATCAGGGGCGCGGCCGGCGAGTCCTGGGACGCGACCCGCGTCCCGAGTCCCGCCGTGAGCGCGATGCCGAACTGCGGGTCGTCGGGGACGACGCCGGCCAGGTGGACGGTCTTCGACAGGAACCGCACCGTCGCCGCGTTGATGCAGTCGTGCACCAGGTTCGCGATCGGTGGCGTGACGCGGCTGCCGAGCAGGTCGACGCGCGTCGCGGGATGCCGTTCATGCAGCAGCTTGAGCAGCGCGTAGGTCGCGGTGACGCCGATCCGGTCGCCGGCGGTCACCGCCAGCACCCGCGATGCGCCCAGCGCGCAGGCGGCGAGGATGGATTCCGCGGAGGACCCCGCGTCCATTACGACGATGTCGTACCGCGGGAAGAGGGCGGCGACCCGCCCGAACAGGACTCGACGCTCGGCCGGCGGCAGCGTGGACGTGCCCCCGACGCCGCGCGATGGCAACAGCGTCAGGCGGTCATCCACCGTCATCAGCAGCGACTCGGGGGTCGCGGCGCCACCGCGCAGGGCGTCGAGATCGACGGTCGGCTCGACGCCCAGCATGGCGTCCAGCGTGCCGAGCCGGTTGGCGGCATCCACCAGCAACACGTCGCGTCCCTCGGCGGCGAGGGTCGCGGCGAGCATGACGGCGGCGGTCGACGTGCCCACGCCGCCCTTGCCGGCCGCGAGGGCGAACAGCCGGTGTCCCGGGGCGGGATCCGGCGGGGTATGCGCGACGGTCGCAGCGACGTTCGTCATGCGGCGATCGCGGCAACGGCGCCGGGGGTATCGCTGGCGGCGACACCCAGGGCATTGAGGACGCGGGCCCGCGCCGGCCGGATGTCGTCAGGCACGGCCTGGCCGGTCGTGACCCACCGCATCGGCAGTTCGACATGGCCGACGAGTTCCACCAGCGCGATGTCGCTTGCCGCTTCATCGGTCTTGGTGGGGAGGAGGTGCGTCGGCTTGCAGCCGGCGTACTGCTTCACGGCGACGGCCACGCCCTCCATCCGCAAGGTCACCGGGAGCACCAGGTGCGTCTCGTCAGGCGCCAGCCGGAGCAGCAGCGACTGCCAGAGCGCGTTGGCATTGGCGTCGCGCGGGCTGCGGCCGGGGGTGTCGACCAGAACGACATCGCACTCATCGAGGCGCTGCAGCGCCCCCACCACCTCGCGCTCGTCGTAGACGGCCTCGAGGTGGAGGCTGGCGAGATCGGCGTACTGCTGGATCTGGTCGAGCGCGCCGACGCGGAACGTGTCGAGCGTGAGGAGGCCGACCCGCGCCCCGTCGAACGCCCGCGGGTTCAGCGCGAGCTTGACCAGCGTGGTGCTCTTGCCCGCGCCGCCGGGGCCGACGAACGCGACGATGAAGGGTCCGCTCTGTCCGCGACCGCCGTGGCGGCTGGGCAGGAACGGAGCGGGAGGCGCCAGGCGCTGCTTCAGCGTGGCAAGGTCCGCGTCACTGGCGGCGAGGACCTCGACGACCGTGCGGGAGCCGCGCCGGTCGACGTGACTGCGGATGACGAGCGCGTCGTCGCCGAGGGCGCGGCGCACGTCATCCATCACGCGACGGAGGTCGGAGCCCTGAAACGTTTCAAGCATGGGTCAACTCCCAGGTAGCGATCGAGTTCATGTGGACCGTGGCGGGGAATTCGGCGAGCGATGCGACGGGCAGGGCGGGAATCACCGGCTCCAGGAGCCGGCGGATGCCGACGCGCAGCGACGGCGGCACGATCAGCGGCGGCATGCGACCGTCCGTGGCGTGGGTCGTGGCGAGCCGGTGCAGGTCGCGCAGCAGCTCGGCCAGCAGGTCCGGCGTGAGCGGCGGCGCACCCTGCGCCGTGCGGGGTGAGAACAGCCCGGACAGCGCGACCTCGAGGCGGGGTCCGAGCGTCAGGCCGCGGATCACGCCGCTCTGGTCGGCGTACAGGCGCGCGATCACGTTCGAAAGGGCGCGTCGCACGTACTCGGTCAACGCCTCGGCATCCTTCGTCTGGTCGACGTGGTCGCCGAGCGCCTCGAGGACCGTCACGAGGTCGCGGATCGGGATCCGCTCGCGGAGAAGGCGCTGCAGCACCCGATGGAGCAGCGACAGCGAGACCTTCCCCGGGACCAGTTCCTCGACCAGCGCGGGATGCGAGCGCTTGAGCGCCTCGACCATCTCCTGCACGTCCTGGCGGCCCAGGAGCTCGGCGGCGTTCGCCTTGAGGGCTTCCATGAGGTGCGTCGCCACGACGGTCGTGGGGCCCACGACCACGTAGCCGTACGACTCGGCCTCGACGCGGCGCGGGGCCGCGATCCAGCGCGCGGTCAGCCCGAAGGCGGGATCGATCGTCTCGATGCCCTCGATCGGGTGGGACACGGCGCCGGTGTCGAGCGCGAGCTGGAAGCGCGGCATCACCTCGGCGCGCGCGACTTCCGCGCCCCGCAGCTTGATGACGTATTCGTTAGGCTGCAACCGGAGGTCGTCGCGGACGCGGATGGGCGGCACCAGGATCCCGACCTCCAGCGCGGCCTGCTTGCGCAGGAGCTGGATGCGGTCCAGCAGGTCGCCGCCCTGGCCCTCGTCGACCAGCGGGATGAGGGCGTAGCCGACCTCGAGCTCGATCGGGTCCACCTGGAGCAGGTCGCGCATGGGATCGGCGGCCGGCTCGGGAACCCGCGCGGCCTCCTCGACGGCGGTGCGGGCGCTGGCATCGCGCACCTTCTCGGTCGCCGTCGCATACCGGGCGGCCATGACCAGCGCCCCACCCAGGATCGCGAACGGGAGCTTCGGCAGCCCCGGGACCAGCGCGAACGCGCCCAGCACCACCGCCGCCAGCCAGAGCGCCCGCGGCGACGCCGCGAGCTGGTCGGCCATCTGCACGCCCATGCGCGACTGGCCGCTTGCTCGCGTGACCATGATGCCGGCGGCCGTCGAGACGATGAGCGCCGGGATCTGCGCGACGAGCCCCTCGCCGACCGTGAGGATCGTGTACTTCGAGGCCGCCTGCGACAGCGGCAGGCCCTTCTGCACCACGGCGATGAAGACCCCGCCGATGATGTTGATGAACGTGATGAGGAGGGCGGCGATCGCGTCGCCCTTCACGAACTTGGACGCACCGTCCATCGCGCCGTAGAAGTCCGCCTGCCGCGCCACTTCCTCGCGCCGGCGCCGGGCCTCGTTCTCGTCGATCAACCCCGCCGACAGGTCGGCGTCGATCGCCATCTGCTTGCCGGGCAGTGCGTCGAGCGTGAATCGCGCCGCCACCTCGGCGACGCGCCCGGCGCCCTTCGTGATCACGATGAAGTTGATGCCGATCAGGATCAGGAAGAGCACCAGCCCGACCGCGTAGTTGCCGCCGATGACGATCTCCCCGAAGGCCTGGATCACGTTCCCCGCGTGTCCCTCGGACAGGATCAGCCGCGTGCTGCTCACGTTCAGCGCCAGGCGGAACAGCGTGAGGAGCAGGAGCAGGGCGGGGAACGACGAGAACTGCAGCGCCTCGGTGGTCTGGATCGTGGTGAGCAGCACGACGAGCGACAGCCCGAGGCTCATCGCCAGGAACAGGTCGAGCAGGAACGGCGGCAGCGGGACGATCAGGAGTGCAATGATGAAGACGACCGCGATGGCGAGCCCGAGCTCCGCCGTGCGGCGGACGGGGGCCTCGAGGGCGGGGGCGAGGGCGCGCGCCGGGGCGGTCATGCCGTCACCCCGGTCAGGCGGCGCTCGCGCGCCACGCGACGGCGGAACAGGAAGGCCAGGACCTCGGCCACCGCGACGTACAGCTCCGACGGGATCATGCTCCCGACGCGCGCCGACGCCACCAGCGCGCGGGCCAGCGGCCGGTTCTCGATGCACGGCACGCCGTGCTCCTTGGCGAGCGCCTTGATGCGCTCGGCCACCTTGCGCTGGCCCATGGCGACCACGATCGGCGCCGGCGCCTTGAGCGGGTCGTAGCGCAGCGCCACCGCCAGGTGCGTCGGGTTGGTGATGACGACGTCCGCCGTCGGGATGTCGCGCATCATCTGCCGGCGCGCGAGCGCGCGGCCGAAGCTGCGGATGCGCTGCTTGACGAGCGGATCGCCCTCGGTCTGCTTCATCTCCTGCCGCACTTCGTCGCGCGACATCTTGAGCGACTGCTCGAAGCGCCACACCTGCCACAGGTAGTCGAACGCGGCGATCGCGAGGTACGCGAGGCCGGCGGTCATGAGCAACCGGACCACGTGGCGCTTTACCACCAGGAGGAATCCTTCCGGCGACAGGTCGGTCAGGGCGAGGAAGTCGTCCCACGCCCCACCCAGCGTCACCCGCACCACCAGCGCGACCAGCAGCAGCTTCACGAGCGACTTCACCAGCTCCACCAGCGCCTGACCGCCCAGGATGCGCTTGAGGTTCTGGCCGGGGCTGAGGCGGCTGGCGTCGGGGGTGATCGGCTTCGCGCTGATCACCCCGCGTCCCTGCGGACCCGCGACCGCGACGGCGAGACCCATCAGTGCGACGCCCCAGGTGCCGAGCACGGCGAGGGTCTTCCATCCCTGGTCGCGCATCAGGGACACGGCGGCATCGGACGTGAGCGGCGCGCTGCCCATGGCGACGAGCCCGTCGCGGAAGAGCGCGAGCAGTCGTGCGCCGAGCACGGGCCCGGCCGCGTTGAGCAGCAGGGCGCCGCCGAGGAGGACGAACGACGTCGTCAGCTCCTGGCTGCGCGGGATCCGACCCTCGTCGCGCGCGTCGTCGCGACGGCGCTGGGTCGGTGCTTCGGTCTTTTCCTGGTCGGCGAGAGCCACGTCAGCGCGCTCCCGGGGCGCCGGCGAGGCGCCCGAGCAGGTCCGCGTACGACGGGTCCCATCCGGCGAGCCAGGTCCCGATCACCGGGATCGCGGCCAGGAGGGCGGCCAGCCCGACCAGGATCTGGATGGGGAAGGCCAGCTGGAGGATGTTCAGTTGCGGCGCGGCGCGGCTGAGGACGGCGAGGGCCACGTTGGCCACCAGCGCCACCGCGATGACCGGCGCGGCCAGGCGCAGGCCTAACGAGAACAGCGTCCCGCCCAGGCTGGCCAGGTCGAGCAGGCCGTTCGCCGGCGCCATCAGGGATCCCAGCGGCAGCCGCTGCGTGCTGTCGGCGAGGGCGTCGAGCATGACCAGGTGGCCACCCGCGGTCAGCAGGATGGTCACCGCGAAGAGTTGCAGGAACGTGCCCAGCGCGGCCGACTGCTGGTTGGAGAGGGGGTCGAGCAGGGCGGCGCCGGACAGACCCGTCTGGAGCGAGATGTACTCGCCCGCCACCTCGGCGGCGCCGATGACGAGCGCGGCCCCGAGCCCGATGGTGAAGCCCACCATCGCCTCGCTGATGACCGACGCCGGCGTGATCGACCGGGGACCGGCCGCCGAGCGCGCCGCCGAGTGCAGCAGCAGCGTGAGCAGGATGATCAGCCCGGTCCGGATCGTCACGGGGACGGTGCGCGCCGAGAACACCGGCGCGACCAGCACCACGCCGCCCACCCGCGCGGCCAGCAGCACGAGCGCCGCCATCGACTCGGGTGTGAACGGGGACGCGGGAGCCGTGGGACTCATGACACGAACCCCGGCAGGGAGCGCAGCAGGTTGGCCGTGTACTCGACCAGCAGCTGCAGCATCCACGGCAGCGCCACCAGGATGGTCGCGCCGACGGCGATGAGCTTGGGGACGAACGACAGGGTCTGCTCCTGCACCTGCGTCATCGTCTGCAGGATGCTCACCAGGAGCCCCACCAGCAGCGCCACCAGCAGCAGGGGCGCGGCGATGAGCATCGCCACCATGATGGCGTTGCGGGCGAGGTCGGTGACGAGCGCGTAGCTCACCGGAACCCCGCGACGAGGCTCTGCATCAGCAGCGTCCAGCCGTCGACGAGCACGAACAGGAGCAGCTTGAACGGGAGCGAGATCATGGCCGGCGGCAGCATGAACATGCCCATGCTCATCAGCACCGACGACACCACGATGTCGATGATGATGAACGGGAGGAACAGCACGAAGCCGAGCTGGAAGGCGGTGCGCAGCTCGCCGGTGACGAATGCCGACATCAGGACCACGGTCTTGACGTCCTCGGCGCGCGCCGGCGGCGCGGACTGGCTCATCTCGACGAAGGCCTGGAGGTCACGCTCGGCGACCTGGCGCAGCATGAACGCGCGCATGGGCTGCAGCGCCGCGGTCATCATCGCCGGCTGGTCGATCTTGCCCTCCATCCACGGCGTGATGGCGGTGCTGTTCACCTCCGACAGCGTGGGCGCCATGACGAAGCCCGTCAGCAGCAGCGCGAGGGCGCTCATCAGGTGCGCCGGCGGCGTGGACTGCGTCCCCAGCGCCTGCTTGAGGAAGTGCATGACGATCAGGATCCGCGTGAAGCTGGTCATGAGCAGCATCAGCGTCGGGAGCAGCGTCAGCGCGCCCATCATCACCACGACGCCGACGGCGCCGCTCAGGCGCAGGCCGCCGCCCGCCTGGTCGTTCAGCTTGAGGTCGATCTGCGGGAGCGCGCGGGTGACCGCGTCCACGGCATCGGCGGGTGGCGCCGTGCGCGTCGCCGCCGGGGGCGTCGCCGGCGCGGTCGCCTGGGCGCGGGCGCTGCTGGCCGGCACCATCGCGACCGCGAACAACAACGCGAGCGGCAGGCCGGCACTGCGCAGGCCGTGGCGGAGGGCCGCCGTGAAGTCCCGGCGCGGTTCCCGTACCGGATCGGCGGCGACCGCCGGCGACAGCGTGTCCTCCAGCTCGGCCAGCGTGCGGACGCCGCCCTCGCCGACACTCACGGCCAGCAGTTCATCGCCGACGCGAACGACCGCGATCCCCTGGCGGGGACCCAGCGATACGCGCTGCACGACCTCGAGCCGCACGCCGCCGCGCGAGGGCGACGCGTACCGCGTCGCGCCGCGCAGGAGCCGCATCGTCACCGCGACCAGCGTCAGCACCAGCGCCAGCGTGAGGACCGCGCCCACCATCGACGACAGGGTCACGCCGCTTCCACCGTCTTCTTCGCCAGGATCCTCGTCAGGCGGATCCCGAAATGCTCGCCGAGCACCACCACCTCGCCCTCGGCGAAGCGACGGTCCCCGATGAAGACGTCGACCGGTTCGCCGGCCAGGCGCTCCAGCTGGATCACCGAGCCGCGCCCGAGGCGCAGGACCTCCTGCACCGACATCGAGGTCCGACCCAGCTCGATGGACACCGGGAGCGTCAGGTCCATCAGCAGCGACAGCGGAACCTCGGTCGGGCCGAGGACGGCTTCGCCCAGTTCATCGAAATTGATGCCGGCCAGTGACTGGCCCGCGAGTGCATCAGCGGACATCCGTGCCTCTCAGTTGCGGTTGAAGGGGATCGTGATCGTCTCGGGAGCCGGCTTCACGTCGTCGGTGAGCCGGATCGCCAGCGCCGGGCCCACGCGGCCCGGGGAGGCGCGGAATCGGGGCTGATCGCCGATCAGCACGTCCAGTTCCGCCGTGCGCGGGACGCCGGTGGCCAGGAGGCTGCCGGCGTGCAGCGCGAGCACCTCGCGCAGCGAGACGTGGAACTGCGGCAGCCGCACGGCGATGCTCACCCGCGTCTTCCGCAGCGCGCGCTCGGCCAGCAACTGGTTCGTCGCCTGTTCCTCGGGGGACCCGAGCACGCTCGACCGGCGCTCCGATCCGCCGGCGAAGAACTTCTCGAGCACGGCGAAGGGAAGGCAGAACATGATGCGCGACCGCGTCTCCGCCATCGCCACCTCGTACGTCGCCACCAGCACGGGATCCTCGCGGTTCGCGATGCGCAGCATCTCGGGCACCGACTCGAATCCCACCAGCGCCGTCTCCAGCTCGACGTACTCCTGCCAGCCCTCGGACAGCATCGTCAGCGCGCGTTCGGCGATCGAGCGGACGCTCATCCGCTCCAGCGGCGTGAGCGCGCGATCGGGGATGCTCACGTTGGTGCCGCCGCCGAACAGGCGATCCACCAGGAAGAACGCGAACGCGGTCCCGAACTCGATCACGCCGCCCTGGCCGCCGCTGTTCTGGACCTCGAACGTGTACGCGACGCAGGGCGTCGGCAGCGTCGGCGTGAACTCGCCGAACGACGACTGCTCCACGCCCTGCAGCGTGATCTGCACGTCGCCGCGCACGCGCGACATCAGCCATCCCTCCAGCGACTTGCCAAGGCTCTCGTACAGCGCCTTGAGGGAGCGCATCTTGTCGGTCGAGATGCGCAGCGGACGCCGGAAGTCGTAGAGATGGGAATCGACGGGCGCGGCCGGCGCGTGCTGCGCGGCGGCCGTGGCGTCCTGCGAAGGCGAGGTGTCGGCCACGGCTTACTGCACCACGAACTGGGGGAAGTAGACGCGCCGGACCGCCTTCGGGCGGCCCAGCATCCCGTTGAGCGCCGCCACGATCTCGGCGCGCAGGGTATCGCGCAGCGCCAGGTCGGCGAGTTGCTCGACCGTGCGTGACCCCAGGACGCTGATGAGCACATCGCGTGTCTGCGCGTCGCGGGCCTTGATCTCGTCCACGACCGCGGCGTCAGTGGCCTCGATCGCGGTGGCGATCAGGAGGAACCGGGCGCCGTTCGACTGCGCCGGGTTGAGCACCATGTTCTCGATCACGTGCATCGTACCGGAGCCGGCCGCAGCGCCATCGCCTTCATGGCCCCCGCCGCCCTTTTCGGCCCCGGCCTCGGTTTCCGCCGCGGTGGCCTGCGGGGACTTGGAGAGCATGGGGCCGAGGACGAGCATGCCAGCGGCCAGGCCGACGACGAACGTCCCCGCGGTCGCTCCGATGAGGAGCATCTTCTTCGGGGGCGCCGCCTCGGAGGGCGCCGCGTCCTGGGCCTGTGCTTCGTTCTGTTCTGCCATTCGTTTCCCTGCGCGTCGTGGTGGGTCCGGCGGCGCACGGAAAGGCATGCCGCATACCACGCCCGGAGGCCCAGTGCCGGGGGGTGCGCGGAGCCCGTAACCCACGCAATGGCATCTGGTTAGGCGCCGTGGACGGTCGGGCCGAGTTGCCGGCGGCACTCGGTAACTTCGACCATGGCGGCAGGAGTTGCCGGGGGAGGCAGGATCGTTTTACCCGATCCGCCATGCCCGCTGGAAACGACAAGAGGGCCCGGCGATGTCGCCGGACCCTCCCGTCAGGACCGCGTTGGCGAGATCAACGCTTCAGGTTCACGACCTCCTGCAGCATCTCGTCGCTGTTCGTGATCACCCGGCTGTTGGCCTGGAAGCCGCGCTGGGCGACGATCATGTTCGTGAACTCCTGCGCCAGGTCCACGTTCGACATTTCCAGCGCGCCGCTGGTGAGCGAGGACTGGGACCCCTCGAGCGCGTAGCCGAGCACGGCGCCGCCCGAATTGCCCGAGGTGGCGTACATGTTGTCGCCGACGCGCAGGAGGCCGGCCGGGTTGTTGAAGTCGGCCAGCACGATCTGGCCCAGCACGACGCTCGTGCCGTTAGTGAACGCGCCCGTGATCAGGCCGGTGCGATCGATGGTGAAGTTCTGCAGCTGGCCGGCGGCATAGCCGTTCTGGTCGCGCAGCACCGCGGTGTTGGTGCCGGCGAACGAGGTGATGCCGTTGATGCCCGACCCGAGGTCGACGGTGATCGACACGGGGTCGGCGCCCGGGGGCGTGAAGGAAATCACCGGCGGCGCGGTCGGCGCGGCGGTGGCCAGGATGCCGACCGTGTCGAACGTCAGCGTCTGAGGCGTCGCATTCGACGGGGTGAAGCCGGCGGGGAGGTTGGTGCCGTCCACCTGCCATGACCACTCGTCGGCGGCCGTCTTCCAGAACTGGACCTTGACGTCGTGCTTGTTGCCAAGCGAGTCGAAGACCGTGATGGACGATTCGGTCCACGAGCCGGCGTTGGCCGGGTCGGCGCGACCAGCGGCGTCGAACGTCCCGGTGAAGACCGCCGCGGAGGCGTTCAGGTTGCCGGCGAGCGCCATCGCGTCGGTGGACTTGGCGGCCGTCTTCTGGCCGAACGGCAGCACGATGTCGCGGATGCCGTCGAGCATGACGCCGTTGTCGGCCATGCGGCCCTGCACCACGAAGCCGTTGGTCGGCGACACCAGGCGCCCGTCGGCGTCGAGCTGGAAGTTGCCGGCGCGGGTGTAGTAATGCTCGTTGCCCTTGGCGACGGTGAAGAACGAGTCGCCCTGGATCGCGAGGTCGGTGTTGAGGCCGGTGACCTCGAGGTTGCCCTGGCTGAACATCGTGTCGATGGACCCGATCTGCATGCCGAGTCCGACCTGGATCGGGTTGATGCCGCCGTGGTCACCGGGCGGACGCGACGCGCCCTGCAGGAGCTGCGCGAAGCCCTCCTTGAAGGTCACGCGCCCGGCCTTGAAGGCGACGGTGTTCACGTTCGAGATGTTGTTTCCGATCACGTCCATCCGGACCTGGTGGTTCCGCAGGCCGGAGACGCCGGAAAAGAGCGATCGCATCATGGGAGTCTTGTCTCGCTGTGGGGGGGAGGAGGTCAGCCAATGATTCGGCGCACGACGCCGAGGGTGATTTCGACGGGTCCGCTCGTGAGGACGGCGCCGGTGGGGGAGTAGGACAGTCCGTCGACGGTCCCGGTGAAGTAGGTGGTCTGCGGGGTCGCGACGCCGCTGGCGTCAGGCACCATCACCCGGACGTGATAGAGCCCGGGCTGGAGCCCGTTGCCGGCCGAGCCGATGTCGAACTCCTGCTGCGTGCCGGCCTTGAGGTATCCGAGCTGGCGGCGTCCGATGACGTCGCCGTTGTCGTTGAGCAGCTCCAGCGTCGCGTTGCCCTCGCGCTCGATGTCGGCGATGATCTTGCCGTCGATGGCGCCGGTGCCGTCGTCGGCCAGCACCACCTGGTCGCCGACCGCGATGACGGTCTTGCCGATCGTGCCCATCGCGACCGAGCTGTTGATCGCGGACAGGATGACGTCACCCTGGTCCTTCTGGACCCCGAGCTGGTCGTTGATGTTGAGGAGCTGCTCCAGTCCCGAGAACTGCGCGAGGTCGGCCGCGAGCTGGTGGCCGTCCATCGGGTTCATCGGGTCCTGGTACCGCAACTGCGTGGTGAGCAGGCGCATGAACTCATCCTTCCCCAGCTTGCCGCCGGGGCCGGTGGCGCCCTGTCGCATGAGCGAGTTCGTGAGCCCGCCCGTCGACTGGGTGGCAGCCGGCTGGATGGCGGGAATGGTGTTAGGCATCAAGGTCTCCTCGCGAGCCGCGCCGCTGGCGCTGCCGTGGCGTCTCGCCGTGTGGGTGATCCTGCCGGGAAGGCGAGCCGCGATGGTCGCGACTGGCGGTCGATCCACTGCCAGGAGCGGTGGCGGCGGCGCGGGTCGCGTCGCGCTCCCCGACCACGCCTTGCCACAACCCGTCACGGCCGCTCGCCGTCCGGACGGTGACGTTCTCCGCATCGAGCCCCTGCCGCTGGAGGGAGTTCGACAGCTCCGCCATGTGGCGGCCGAGATCCTCGGCCATCCCACGATCGGACATGTCGAACGCCGCGCCCACCGAGTTGCCGCGCAGGTCGATGCGGATGCGATCCTCGCCGCCCTGGGGCTGGTCGAGTCGCAGGAGCACGCTGGTGAGTGGGCGCTCGGCGGCGGCCTCACGGAGTTCGACCACCTGCGAGACGCGATCCGCGGCCCACGTCGCCGCGGCATGGTCGATGCCGCTGGCACGTTGCGGTGTGGCCAGTTCGCGGCCCGGTGGTGCCGGGAGCGGCGATGCGCCCGGGAGTTCCCTGGACTCGATGAGCGAAGGCGCCGGAACGCGCTCACGCTGCTCGCGCGGCTGGTCGCCATCGGACGGAGCGGCATCCGGTGCCAGCCCCGGTCCTGCGGGCGCTACCCGCGGCGGCGCTTCCGCGACGGGAGCCGCCTCCACTGGTGAGGCCACCGAGGCGACCATGAGGGGTGTCGACGCCTCCGGACCACCCGAAAGCAGCTGGGTAGCGTTGGAGGTCGTGCGCGCCATGCCCTTCGGGGTCACGGATGCCAGCTCGGCCACGCGCGCGACGGTCGCGACGCGCGCAGTGGGCTCCGATTGAGCCAGCTGCGCCACGCGGGCGACCTGCGCCACCTGCGCCACCTGCGCGACTCCGGACATCGAGACGGTCGCCGAAGCTTGCGTGGGCATGACGTTGCCCTGGTGGCGCGGCGCTTCCAGCTCCGGGAGCGTGCTCGCCAGCGTGACCGGTTGCGCCGGGGCGCGACGCAACTCCACGTGGCCACGATCGCGCGCTCCGAGCGTGTGGAGGCCCTCTTCACTGGCCACCTGGGCCAGCCGGTCGAACGCGACCACGTCCGTGTATCCGCCGTTGATCTTCAGGTCGGCGGCCATGCCGGCGGTGTGCCGGGAGTTGCGCGTCCACGTCACGATGGCGCCTGGTCGCTCGCGCCCCTGCGCGAACAGCGCGTCCTGGCGATCCTGGCTGCGCACCGTCTCCACAACCTCGACCCGATACCCGAACTCGGTCGTCAGGCGGTTGACCACCCGCTCGAGCCGCTCGCGAAACGCCGGGTCGAGGCCGGTGCTCTTCCCGGAGGTCGTGACGGGAACCGCGGAACCGACGGTTGACGTCGGGGTGCCTGACGACAGCGGTGCCAGTGCAGCCGCGAGCAACGCGGGAGGGATGCGAGAAGCCGCCACGGCGTCACCGTGGAGCGGCGCGTCAGGCACGGCAACCGCGGCGGCGTCCCGCAGGTCCTCGCCGCCGAGCAGCACGCCGGCAAGGATGCGCGAGGCGGCCTCGGCGTCGCCGTGGAGGGACTCGTCAGGCGCGGCGACCGTGGCGGCGTCCCGCACACCCTCGCCGCCGGGCAGCACCCCGGGGCCGCCCATGGCCACGGCGAGGGCATCCGTGAACGCGTCGCCGGTGGCGGCGGGCGTTCCGGAGCCCACGCTCGATGCGCGGGGTTCGACCGGCGGCAGGACCGTGAGCAACGGAATCGTCACTGCCCGGGTCCGGTGCGTGGCCGCAGCGTGCCGCGACTGATGCTGGCCGCCCGATCCGGTGGGAGCGCGGTGAGCACGCCCGCGGCCTGCTTCTCCGTCAGGGAGCCGAGGATCGCCGCCACGTCCGCGTCGTCGAGTTGCACCAGCACCTTGGCCGCCTCACGCGGCGACATCGCCGCGAAGATCCGCGCAATACGGCGCAACTGGATGCGGGGCGTGGAGTCGGGCTGCGCCGCGGGGGGCGGGGCGCTGGTCGCGGGCCGTGAGGTATCCGCGTGGGCAACCTGTGACTTTGTGTCCGCGCCGGTCGTGACCGCCGGCTTTCCGGCGTCGTGACTGGCTCCGGAGTCGGCATGAGCGGCCACGGTCGTCGCGGAGTCGGGAATAGCGGCGGGCGCAGTCGCGAGTTCCTCGGCGGCGGCCACCACCGTGGGCTCCTTGTGGCCACCATCGCTGGTGGAATCCGCCGGCGCGGCGTGTGCCGAGTCCGGCGTGGCCGCGGGCGCCATCACGATGGCGACCCCGGTACCGCCGCCAAGGCCGAGCACGAGCCCGAGCACCGACAGCAGGATGAGCTTCTTCATGGCGTGGTCCGGTTCGTGGGTGACACCGACAGGCGGTCCTCCTGCAGGAAGCGCGAGATCGCGATGGCGTCCATCGACCGCAGGTCGTTCGCGCTGGCGACGTCGCGGAAGGCCGCCTCGCGGCGAGACCGGAGGCGGTCGAGCATCCGGCGCGCCTGGGCCGCCACCGTCAGCGCCTGGTGCCGTTCCTCGACCACGAGGTCGGCAGCCTGCGTGCGTTCGGAGGCGGCCGCGGCGTGTTCGTCCATCCGGTCGAAGGCATGCGTGAGCATGAGGAGCGTGCCCATGGTCGGCGTGTCGATCGGATCCCGCGACAGTCGCTGCTGGGCGAGGTCGCGGGCCTGGCGAAGGGCATCCTCGCCGCGACGCTCCTCATCGGCCTGGTCCTGCGCCGAGGCGAGGTCGCGCGCCAGCGCCTGCTCGTGACGTTCGCGCAGGTCGAGGAGGCGCTGGAGCCTGAAGCGGAACCTCATGCGGGCATCCCCCCAGGGAGCTGCACCTGCTGCGCGATGGCGCAGAGCGCGTTCCGGGTGGTGTTGAAGCCGGACGTCTCGTCAGGACGCTGTCGGAGGAACGTGCTCATCGGCCCCCGCAGTCGCAGCGAGGCGTCCACCATCGGATCGCTGCCCTTCTGGTAGGCGCCGACCATGAGCAGGTCCTCCTTCTCTCGATAGGCAGCCTCGAGGCTCATGATCGCGTTGGCGGATGCGCGGTGCGTGGCGTCGATCACCTGGTCGCGGACGCGACTCTTGCTCTCCAGGATGTCGATGGCGGGGAAGTGCCCCGCCGACGCCAGCTTGCGCGTCAGCACGATGTGTCCGTCGAGCGTGGACCGCACCGCATCCGCGACCGGCTCGTTGAAGTCGTCGCCGTCGACGAGGACCGTGTAGATCCCGGTGATGCCGCCGGCGGCCCCGTTGCCGGCGCGCTCGAGGAGCCGCGGCAACGCCGCGAACACGGAGGGCGGGTATCCCTTGGTCGTGGGGGGCTCGCCGACGGCGAGGCCGATCTCGCGCCAGGCCATGGCCACGCGCGTCACGGAGTCCACCATCAGGAGCACCTGCTTCCCCTGGTCACGGAAGTACTCGGCGATGGCGGTGGCGACCATCGCCCCGCGCGCGCGCACCAGCGCGGCGGCGTCACCCGTCGCCACCACGACCACCGAGCGGGCCAGCCCCTCGGGACCCAGCGCGTTGTCGATGAAGTCGCGCACCTCGCGCCCGCGCTCGCCCAGCAGCGCGATGACGTTCACGTCCGCCTTGGCCTGCCGGGCGATCATGCCGAGCAGCGTGCTCTTGCCGACGCCGCTGCCCGAGAAGATGCCGACGCGCTGTCCCCGGCCGATCGTGAGCGCGCCATCGATGGCGCGCACGCTCGTCTCCAGGGGATCCACGATCGGCTGGCGTCGCAACGGATGCGGCGGCTCGCCGCTCAGCGGGACGCGCTCGGTCGTGTCGAGGCGGCCGAGCCGGTCGATGGGGTGCCCGAGCCCGTTCAGCACCCGTCCCAGCATGCGCGGCCCGACGTCGACGCCGAACGAGCGCTTGAGCGGCTTCACGTAGGACCCCGGGTGCAGGCCGGCCAGTTCACCGAGCGGCATCAGCAGTACGCCGCGCTCATGGAAGCCGACGACCTCCGCCAGCACCGAGTGGTCGTCGCTCAGGCTGGCGACACGGCAGATCTCGCCGATGCCGACGTCCAGGCCGGTCGCCTCGATGACGAGGCCCACCAGCCTGGTGACGCGGCCATAGGTCGCGAAGCGCGGCACGTCGGCCACGCGTCGGGTGAGCAGTTCAACTACCGGCATTCGTCAGTCTCCGGTACAGGCGTTCGAGCGCGGTGTCGATGCGACCGTCGACGATCCGTTCCTGCCCCTCGATCATGCAGCCGCCGGGACCGACGCACGCGTCCGCGCTCCAGCGCACCGGCCTGCCTGACGCGGCGGGATCCGTCGCCATCGCGGTGGTCACCGCCTGCACGTCCCCGGGGTTCAGCCTGACGCGCACGGCCTCGCTGACGGGGAACTCGGCCAGGGCGTGGCGCACCGATTCCAGGACCCGGTCGCGGTCCGACACCAGCTCGCGGCCCATGACGTGGCGCGCGATGGTGACGGCCAGCGCGCAGAGGTTCTCCTCCGCGTTGCCCACCCAGCGGGCGGACTCCTGCTCCACCGTCTCCAGCGCGCTCTCGAGCGCCGACACCGCCGTGCGGAGGCGGACGGCTTCCGCCCGCTCGCCGGCCTTGAAGCCCTCCTGCCAGCCGCGCGCGTAGCCATCCTCCGCGGCCGTCGACAGGCGTGCGTCCATGACCGGCTCGGACGGCGGCGCCCCCTGCGGCATCGCCCCCGACAGCGCGTGCGGCAACTCGTCAGGCGACCACACGGCGGTGCCGGGATGCGCACCCCGCGGGTGGACCTGCACCGCCCGCGGCGCCCTAGAGGACGACATCATCCTCGCCTCCACCGATCACGATCTCCCCGGCTTCCTCGAGCTGCCGCACCACGGCCACGATCGCGGTCTGCGCCGCCTCGACGTCGCGCAGTCGCGACGGGCCCAGCGTGTCGATCTCGTCGTTCAGGGCCTGCACCGCGCGCTGCGACATGGCGCCCGTCAGCTTGGTCTTCAGGTCCGGACTGGCCGCCTTGAGGGCGAGCGCCAGTTGCTTGAGGTCCACGTCGCGCAGCAGTCGTTGCAGCGCGCGCGAGTCCAGGGTGCCGATGTCCTCGAACACGAACATCAGGTTGCGGATCTGGTCGGAGAGCGCCTGGTCGCGCGCGGACACCGTGTCGAGCAGCGTGCGCTCGAGCGTGGGCGGCACCAGGTTCATGATCGCCGCCACCGCCGCGGGGCCGCCGGGCGTGGTCGTCCCGCTGCTGACGGTCAGGTCCGCGTCGGCGCTGAGCGAACGCTCCACGAGGTGCAGCAGCTCGGGCTGCACCTTCTCCATCTTCGCCATCCGGTACATCGTCTCCGCCGCCAGCTCGGGATCCAGGTCCTTGAGGATCCCCGCCGTGTGCGGCGGATCGAGGTGCGCCAGGATGAGCGCGATCGCCTGCGGGTGCTCACCGCGCAGCAGCGTGGCGATCTGCCGGGCGTCGACGTTCCGCAGGCGCTGCAATCCCACCGGGTGGAGCTGTCCCTGGATGCGTTCCAGGTACTGCTGCGCCTTCCGCTGCCCGAAGGCCTTCTCGAGGATCTCGCGCGCCGCCTCCAGTCCGCCCGAGGCGAGCGAATCGGCGACGACGATGCGCGTCAGCCACTCGTCGAGGACGCCGTCCACGATCTCCTGGCTGACGTTCTCCATCCGCGCGATCTCGTACGAGATCGCGTCCACGTCGTCCGCGGGCAGCCGCTGGGTGATCTGCGCGGCGAGGTCCGTGCCCAGCGCGAGGCAGAGCACGGCCACCTTCTCACGACCGGTGAGGTCGTCGACGCTGTGCCGCGCGGGAGCGCGCGTGGCGAGTGCGGTGCCCGCCACTTATGCCTCCCGCATCCAGGAGCGGACCAGCTTGGCCGCGACCTCGGGCTGCTGCGTGACCGTGGTGCCGACGCGGCGCCTGGCGTCGGTGTTGGCCTGCGCCGCCGCGAGTTCGGTCGCGTTCCGTGCCGCGACGGCCTCGGCCATCGGCGCGCTGGCCATCGTGGGGGCGGGCATCACGGCCGGGAGCTGCGGCGCCCGCGACCCCGCCGTTTTCGGCTTCGAGGCGCGCAGCGCCAGCAGCCCCAGGACGAACGCGAAGACCACGGACGCCAGGCGGACGATCAGGGACTGGTTCTCCCGGACCGACTGCATCGCCGTGGGCGCCACCACCGGCTCCGGCGCCGGCAGCGCGGCGACCGCGAACGGGACGCTGACCACCGACACCTGGTCGCCACGCAGCGAGTCGAAGCCGACGGCGCGCCTGACGAGGGTATCGATCCGCGCCAGTTGCTCCGCACTCCACGCCGGAGTCGCGCGTGCCGTATCCGATGCCGCGTTGACCAGCACCGCCACCGTCAGGCGACGAAGCCCGCCCACGGCGGGCGCGTAGACCTCCGTGCTGCGCGAGTTCTCGAACGTCGTGGCGATGTTCGACGACCCCGCTCCACCCTGGGAACCGGGGACGATCTCCGCCTTCTGCTCCGTCGAGGTCACCTGCCGCTCGGGATCCACGTTCTGGATCGTCCGCTCGAGCCGGTCGAAGTTCACCGACGCGGCGACCTGCACCCGCGCGTTGCCGCGACCGACCACCTGCGTCACGATCTCTTCCGCCTTCGTCCTCAGGTGCGACTCGATCTCCTGCTGCATGGCCAGTTGGCGGGTCGTGAGCCCGGCAGCCGATGCCGGTTCTGCCGCCGCGGAAAGCAGCCGCCCGGACTCGTCGAGGACCGAGACGTTCTCGCTCTCCAGGCCGTCCACGCTGCTCGCGACGAGCTGCGCGATGCCGCGTACGATGTCCGCGCCCGGCTCCTCGCCGCCGCGCAGTTTCAGCACCACCGATGCCTCACGCGGCGTCGTGGCCGCGCGGAAGCTCGATGTCTCATGCATCGCCAGGTGCACCTGCGCCGTCTCCACGCTCTTCATCTTGCCGATCGTGCGCTCGAGTTCTCCCTCCAGCGCCCGCCGGTAGTTGATCCGCTGCGTGAAGTCGGTCATGGCGTACGCCGGCTTGTCGAAGATCTCCATGCCCGGCCGACCGCCGGTGGGGAGCCCCGAACGCGCCAGCGCGACCCGCGCGCGCGCCACGTCGGTGGCCGCGACGGCGATGTCGAGGCCGCCGCGCTCCAGTCGATAGGGGATGCCCGCCTGGTCCAGTTGCTCGGTGATGGATCCCGTCGATTCCAGCGGCGCGCCGCTGACCACCGGCACCCAGGTCGGCGCCGTGGCCCACTGCGACACCGCCAGCACCAGCGCGATCGCGCCCAGGCCGACGCCGATGGTGACGACCTTGCGGAGGCCGCCTGCGCGCGCGAGCAGTTCGTTCATTCCGTCAGCCATGGGGGGTCAGCGTCCTAGCTCTGCATGTTGATGAGCGTCCGATACGCATCGGTGACCTTGTTGCGCAGCTCCACGAGCATCTCCAGCGCGATGCCGGCTTCCTCGGTGGCCGCCATCACCTGGTGCAGCTCGACCGGCTCGCCGCGCACGAAGCGACCCACGGCATCCGACGCGCGGTCCTGCGTCGCCGAGACTTCGTTCAGGACCCGCGTCAGCGTGTCCCCGAACGACGCCCCATCGCCGGCGCCGATGTCGACCGTCTTGCGAATCGGGGCATCGCCCTGCACGCCCGAGGTGCCTGACGTGCCGCCCTGGGCCAGGTCGCGCATCGCCTGCAGGCGGCTCGCCAGGTCCGTCGGTCCGGTGGCAGCGGCCTTGCCGATCGCCGAGATGAAGTCGCTCATGATCAGACCTTGAAGTCGACGCGGCCGCCGCGCACCGCGGGCGCGGGCGGCGCCATCTGGCCCGTGAGCATGCGGCCATACGTCAGCGGTCCCATGCCTCCGACCTTGGCGAAGAACGCACGTTCCTCTTCGCTCAGCACGCTCCACAGCGTCGGGTCCGTGCCCGGTGGTGCGGGAACGTTCGACGGCGATGCCGCAATGCCGGTGGCCGGCGCGGGAACCGGCGACGTTCCGGGTCGCTCGGGACGGGCCACGCGCTGCGACTGCTGCTGGTGCGCGGCGGCGGGGCCGCGATCCAGCGACGCCGGGCGTGGCGTGATCGAACCGGGAATGCCGGGAATGTTCATGGCGAGGGCCTGGGGTATGGCGGTTTCGGTCGGGCTCAGATATCGAGCGCGCGACGGAGCATCTGCTTCGCGGCCTGGAACACCGAGGCGTTCGCCTCGTAGATCCGCCGCGCTTCCATCAGTTCGGTGATCTCGTCGGTGATGCGCACGTTCGGGTACCGGACGTATCCCTGCGCGTCGGCGTCGGGATGGCCGGGGTCGTAGACGAGCGGTCCCGGCGACGTGTCGGTCTCGATGGCGACAGCCTCCACGCCACCCAGCGCCATCGTCTCGTCGACCGGCTTCGGATCGGTTCCCGGGGGAACCGGCGCCAGCGGCGGCAGTGCCGGTACCGTGGGCGGGGCGTCGGGCGCGGCCGATTCGGCGAGCCTGACGATGCGCCGCTGGTACGGTCCGCTCCCGGGCTCGCCGGTGCGGGTCGTCTCGGCGTTCGCGATGTTGGTGGCCGCCACCTCCATGCGCAGCAACTGCGCGCTCATCCCGCTCTGCGAGATCTGCAGCGGGCGGAACGTGGGCGTCCGCGAGGAGTTCGCCTGGCTGCCGGTGTAGAACTTCAGCAGGCCGATCGGGTTCACTGGCATTACCGCTCCCTCAGGCTCACGCGAATCCGCTGGTACGTCTTCTCCAGCAGCTTCGCCGCGCCGTCGAACCGGAGCTGTTCGTTGGCCAGGTTGGTCATCTCGGTTTCCAGGTCGATCGTGGGCGACTGGCCCGCGCCGTCCGGGTTGAGCAGCGTGAAGGCACCCTTGTCCGGCATCGACGCCGCGGCCACGCGTTGCGCGATGGCGCGCACGCGCTGGCTGCCGACGTCCAGGCTGTCCTTGAGTTGCGAGGCGTCGGAGACGCGCCCGATGAAGCCGAAGGGCATGATCCGGTCCGGGGTTGGGCGCGCCGGTCGTCGACGCGCGATGCCCGTGCAAAGGCAATGGCCGGACCACCAGCCTCCGGACGCAAATCGAGGGCGGATCCGGTGAGATCCGCCCTCGATGGTCGCAACCTAACGTGTTGTGCCGGGAGCGCTTAGCCGACCCGGTCCGCGTCGGCCTGCCTTACGAGTGGGAGCCCGTCGCCGCGCCTGGCACCGCGGCAAAGGTGGCCCTGGTGGGCATTACTTGCCGGCCAGTACCGGTCCTTCTTGCCGTTCGGCGTCCTCGACCTCGTCGGCGTCTCCGCGCCCGTTCAGCTTGTTCCGCAGCGTCCGCACGCTCATCCCCAGGAGGCCGGCGGCGCGCGTCCGGTTGTCGCCGGTCATCTCCAGCGCGCGCTGGATGAGCGCCCTCTCCGCTTCCTCGACGTTGAGCGACTCCAGGACGACGCCGCCCGGCGCCGCGCCCGCGGCACCCGCCCGCTCTTCCTGCTGGCGTACCTGCGCCATGAGACCGCGCGCCAGGTGATGCGACTCCGTCACCCGTTGTCCCGTGAACACGTGCGGCTGCAGCACGGGTTCACGGCTCAGGATCACCGCCCGCTCCGTGGCGTGCTGGAGTTCGCGAACGTTCCCCGGCCACGGGTACTCCATGAGCAACCGCAGCGCCTCGGGCGAGATACCGGTGATGTCCTTCTTCAATTCCATCGCGCATTGCGTGGCGAAACGGAGCGCCAGCATCCCGATATCCTCCGTCCGCTCGCGCAGCGGCGGGATCTCGACCGGCACGACCGCCAACCGATAATAGAGATCCTGGCGGAAGTTCCCGGCGGCCGCCTCGGCGGCGAGGTTCCGGTTGGTGGTGGCGATGACGCGCACGTCCACCCGGATCGGCACCGTGCCGCCGACCCGCTCGAACTCCTGCTCCTGCAGCACCCGCAGGAGCTTGGGCTGCAGCGACAGCTTCATCTCGGAGACCTCGTCCAGCAGGAGCGTCCCGCCATGCGCCCGCTCGAACGCGCCTTCCATCCGCTTGACCGCGCCCGTGAAGGCGCCGCGCTCGTGGCCGAAGAGCGCGCTCTCGATCAGCCCGTCGGGTAATGCTGCACAATTGATCTTGATGAAGGGCTTGTCGCGGCGCTCGCTGCGGTTGTGGATCTCGCGCGCGAACAACTCCTTGCCGGTGCCGCTCTCACCCTGCAGCAGTACCGTGGCCCGCGAGGGGGCCACCATCGCGACGGTCTGGGAGATGCGGCGCAGGGCAGGGGAATCCCCGATGATCTGCCGCTCGCTCCGGAACTCCATGACCTCGCGCCGCAACGCCTCGTTTTCCCGTCGCAGCCGCACGAACTCCAGCGCCTGGTTCACCGCCAGCTCGAGCTGCTGGCCGCGCACCGGCTTCGTGATGTAGTCGATCGCGCCCGCCTTGATCGCGGCCACCGCCTGCTCGATGCTGCCGTACCCGGTCAGCATGATCATCGGCACGTCGTATCCCTCGCCGCGCAGCAGGTCGAGGAGATCGAGTCCCGTCAGCCCCGGCATCCGGTAGTCCGAGATGATCAGGTCCACCGTCTCGCGGGCCAGGACCTGCAGCACCTCCGGGACCGTCTGCACGCCGATGGCAGAGTGGCCGGCGCGCGTCAGCGCCCCGGAGACCGCGACACTCACGGCTGAATCGTCGTCGACGTGAAGAATGCGAGCCATGCTGGGTTCTGAAGGAGGCGTGGAAATCGGCCGCTCAAGTCCGCCACGGATCTGGCCGATACTGGCCTCTAGACGCTCCGCCCGCTGATGCCGCAACCGCACAGCGGTTCACCCGTTTTCCACATTCATGCGCGTTTCGACCATCGGCTTCACCCAAAGCACCCTCGCCGGCGTGCGACGCGCCGCGACGGCGCTGCAGGAGGCGACCGAGCGGACCCAGACCGGGCTCCGCGTCGCCAGTCCCTCGGACGATCCGGGCGGCGCGGCATCCATCATGGCGGCGTCATCGTCCCTGCGGGCGATTGAGCAGTATCGGCGCAACGTCAACTCCGCCCAGGCCCGCATTGGCCTGGAAGAGGGAGTGCTGAACCAGGTCCAGGACACCCTGGAACGGGCCAAGCAACTCGGCATTCAGGAGGGCGGCACCTCCAACGCCCAATCCCGGCAGGTCGCCCAGATGGAAATCGACCAGCTCCGGGACCTCCTGGTGCAGGTCGCCAACACGCGGCACGAGGGCGAGTTCCTGTTCGGCGGCGACCAGTCCCTCACCACGCCCATCACCTCGAAGAACGCGCCCTACACGGCCACCACTACGACCGGGCAGCGGTCGGTCGAGATCTCCGCCAGTCAGTACGTCCCGGTGACGCATAACGCGAGCGACGTCTTCCTCGACTCGGGCGTGCTGGCCGCGCTCGACCAGCTCTCGGTGGCGCTTGGCGCCAACGACACCGCCGGGGTCACGGCGTCGCTCACTTCCATTGATGGGGCACTGGGCGCCGTCCAGAACCTCGTCGGTGAGGTGGGCGCCCGCACCAACCAGCTCGACGTCGCGCTCTCCAACCTCGACGCCCTCGACACCACGCTCCAGGTCTTCAAGTCGGACCTCCAGGAGCTGGACCTCGAGGAGGCGGTGACCCACCTCGTCGCCAGGCAGAACGCCTACCAGGCCGCCCTGCTCACGACCTCTCGCGTCATGAACCTCTCCCTCGCCGACTACCTCCGATGAGCGCCGCCACCACGACAATCGAGCAGGTCCTGACCGTGCGATCCGAGCTGCTGGGCGACCTCGAGGTCGGCGAGGACCAGGTCTACACCTTCGGCCACGGACTCCCCGGCTTCCCGGAAGGGCGCCGCTTCGCCCTGCTCCCCACCGGCCGCGAAGGCGTCTACTGGCTGCAGTCGGTCGACTTCACCGCGCTCTCGTTCCTGCTGATCGACCCGTTCCAGTTCTTCCCGGGCCACTTCCAGATCGACCTGACCGACGAGGATGTCGCCCGCCTGGGCACCAGCGATCCCGCCCGGATCCTCGTCCTCGCCATCATCACCCTGGGCGCCGCGCTCGACCAGGTCGCGACGGCGAACCTCAGGGCACCCATCCTGCTCAACCTCGGCGACCACTCGGCGCACCAGTCCATCCGCGCCCACGAAGGGTACGGAGTTCGCGAGGCGATCGACGCGACCGCCCTCGTCGGCCAGTCGGCGTAAGGCAGCGGGCCTCACGCCATGGCATCGACCCGAACGCCTCACGCCGCGGATCCCGGGCACGTCGATGCGTCGGGCGTGGTCGGCCGCTTCCGGCGGGCGGTGCGCGCCCACTTGTCGGGCGATGCCGCCGGAGCCGAGTCGGGGTATCGCGCCGTCCTGGCCGAGGACCCGCGACACGCCGAGTCCCTCAACAACCTGGCGACCCTCGTCGCGGCGCGCGGCGCGCATGGGGAGGCCGCGGCCCTTCTGGCCCAGGCGATCGAGCGCGACCCGCACTATGCGGAGGCCTGGCACAACCTGGGCCTGGTGCATAACGCGACCGGGGATCACGCCCGCGCCCACGAGGCCTTCAGCCGGGCCGTGCACCTGGAGCCGGCGAACGCGGACTGGGTGAACGACCTCGGGAACGCCTGCATCGAGCTGCTGCGGTACGAGGACGCATTGCGCGCCTACGACGCGGCGATCGCGCTGCGCCCGGCCGAGGCGACCTTCTGGAACAACCGCGGCATCGCGCTTCGTGGCGTGGCGCGCCCGGACGACGCGCTCGAGGCGTTCCACCGCGCCCAGCAACTCGATCAGGGGCACGTCAACGCCCTCAGCAACATCGGCGTGCTCCACCGCGAACAGCGCCGCTACGACCGGGCGATTGTCGCCTTCGAGCGCGCCATCGCCCTGGCACCCGGCAGCGCCCCGCTCCACGCCAATTTCGCCTCGGTCTACGAGGCCATGGGCGACTTCGAGCGGATGGCCGAACTGGCCCGGACGGCGGTCGCGCTCGATCCCGCCTATGCCGAGGGCTACACGCTCCTCGCCAACTACGAACTCGAAGCTGGTCGCATCGACGCCGCCGAGCGCCTGTACTGGCGCTCCGTTGCGCTCGATCCCGACAACCGCAACGGGAACTGGAACCTCGCGATCATCTGGCTCCTGCGCGGCGAGTTCGAGCGCGGGTGGGAGCAGTTCGAGTGGCGCAAGAAGCTCCACGCAGTGCTGACGGAACGCGGCCTCGCGCAGGGACCCGAGTGGGATGGCTCGCCGCTCGCCGGCCGGACCATCCTGGTCGCCACCGAACAGGGCATGGGGGACGCGATCCAGTTCATCCGCTACGCGCGCGAGTTGAAGCGCGCCGGCGCCGGACGCGTCATCGTCGAATGCCCGTATCCGCTCCAGCCGCTGCTGGCGTCGGTCGAGGGTGTCGATGAGGTCATCGCCCGGGGCATGCCGCTGCCGGCGTACGACACGCACGTCAGCCTGATGAGCCTCCCGCACCTGCTGGGAACGACACTGGAGTCGATCCCGGCGAGCGTTCCCTACATCCACGCCGAATCGCGCCCTGCCGCCGACGTGGTCGCGGCGCCCCCCGGCGTGCTGAAGGTGGGGATCGTGTGGGCGGGGAATCCCCTGCATCCGCGTGATGCACTCCGTTCGACGCCGCTGAAGAACTTCCGCACGCTGCTCGACGTGCCGGGCACGCAGTTCTACTCGATCCAGAAGGGCGACGGCGCGGAACGACAGGTCGCCGAACTGGGTGACCCGCGCCTGGTCGACCTCGCGCCGCACCTGGGCGATTTCCGGGATACCGCCGCGGTCATCGAACGCCTCGACCTCGTCATCGCCGTCGACACCTCGGTGGCCCACCTGGCCGGCGCGATGGGAAAGCCGACCTGGGTTCTCCTCCCCTCCGTTCCCGATTACCGCTGGCTCCTGGACCGGACTGACTCGCCCTGGTATCCCTCGGCGAAACTGTTCCGGCAGGAGCAGCCGCGGCGATGGGACGATGTCTTCGAAGCGCTTGCTGCGGAGTTGCGGCGGGTGACCGCCGCCACCGATCCCGGACAGCCCGCGGCCAGTGGCCAGGCGGTGCCGGATCCGATGATCACCACGCTCGAGTCGGCGACGCGTCGGGCCGACGGCCGGCCGCGCTTCGACCTCTGGATCCCGATCGCACGTCTCACCGATCCGGCGTGGTTCGCGGCGTACGAGGCGGAGCTGGTCCACGGTGGGCACCTGCGCGCCGTGCGCGACTTCTGGGACGAGGCCGCGCAATGCGTCGACGTCGTCATCGACCTGACGCCGGGACCGGGCCTGCTGGCGCTGTCGGTGGCCACAGGCCCGCGGCCGCCCCGCCAGGTCATCGCGGTCGTGCCTGACGAGGAGGACGCCCGCCGGTTGGGCGACATCGCCTCGCGACGCGTTCCGGGCGGCCGGCTGCGCGTCGTTCCCGATGCCGCTGAGGCACTCGCCCTCGCGAAACGGCAGGCGTCCGCGACGATCGGTGTGCACGCCGGCTCCCGCGACGACATCGACGCCTTCCTGGCGGCATGGTCCGCCGAGCCGCGAGAGGGCATGAAGGTCGAGGTCGCGACGGTCGCGGCCCCCGCGCCCTGCCGCGCCGCCGACTGGGATGCCATTGCCCCCGGCCTCGCCGGATTCGCGATGCGCGGGACGCCCGGTGAGGTCGTGGTGGAACCCCTGCCTGACGATGCCGCACCGGACGCCGACCGCGCGTGGATCTCGGCCTCGGCGCTGGCGCGGCTTGGCGTTCCGCTGCAGACGGCCAGTCACCGCAACGGCGCCGCGGCGGTGTCACGTCCGTCGATGGGCATCGACTGGGAGATCCGCGGCGACACCGGCTGGGGCGTCTATGGGACCAACCTCGCCCTCGAACTCGTGCGGCGCGGCGAACTCAGTCCGGCCATCTTCGCCGTCGAGGAGGGTTCCCTCCATCCGATGACGGCGTTCCAGTTGTCCGGCGCCCTCCGCGACTCGGCAGCCCTCCGTGGCGCGCGGGGGGCGATGGCCTTTGACGGCCTGATGCTCCGCGCCCTCGGGAACGGCCTCCGCGGCGGGCCGCTGTGGGAGCGCGTGGTCGCCGACCGCAATGTCGGCGTCGTCTTCTTCGAGGACACCCACTTCGATCGCGAGGCCCTGGCGCGCGCGCGTTCGCTCGACCTGATCGTTGCCGGGTGCGAGTGGAATGCCGAGGTCCTCCGGGGCACTGGTGTGTCGAACGTCGTTGCCGTGCGCCAGGGCATCGACCCGACCGTCTTTCACCCCGCGGCGCGCTCCGGCCAGTTCGATGGCCGCTTCGTCGTCTTCAGCGGCGGCAAGCTGGAGTTCCGGAAGGGACAGGACCTCGTCGTCGCGGCCTTCCGCCGCTTTCGCGAGCGCCATCCCGAGGCGCTGCTGCTCACGGCGTGGCACAACCCGTGGCCCCAGCTCATCGCCGACCTCGACCTGGCCGGCCACGTCCGCGGGATGCCCCGCGCCGAGCACGGCGCGCTGCAGGTCCGGGAATGGCTCGCGGCCAACGGGATCCCCGTCGAGGCCACGTTCGACGTGGGCCGCCAGCCTAACGCCTTCATGGGCAGCATCATCCGCGAGGCCGACGTGGCGGTCTTCCCCAATCGATGCGAGGGGGGCACGAACCTGGTCGCCATGGAGTGCATGGCGTCCGGCATCCCCACGATCGTCTCGGCGAACACCGGCCAGCTCGACCTCGTCGCCACCGGCGGTTGCATCCCCCTCAGCGCGCAGGGTCGCGTGCCGTCCCCGACGCGCTTCTTCCGCGCCACTGAGGGCTGGGGAGAATCGAGCGTCGACGAGATCGTCGAAGCCCTCGAGGCGGCCTGGCGCGATCGTGAGGCGGCGGAGGCAGTCGCCCGGCGCGGCGTCGACGCCATGCAGGACTGGACGTGGCCGCGACAGATCGACCGCCTGCTCTCGACCTTGAAGCCCCTCATTCACCAGGCCTGAATCACCCGCGGCGTGCGCCGCGGCGTGGCCGGTCCACTCTTCCAACGCCCCCGCGCATGTCTCGTGTACCGCTGTCCCTCAACCTGTCGACGCCGTCCGGCACGCGCACCGTCAAGCTCTCCCTCGATCCGGGGCTGATGAGCCAGCGCATCATGCTCGACGATCTCACCGCCGGGCGGCTCTACGAAGCCGAGACCAGCTTCTTCATCGGCAACATCCTCGCCGAGGGCGACACGTTCATCGACATCGGCGCCCACGTCGGGTACTTCTCGATGCTGGCCGCGGCCCTCGTGGGCCAGCGCGGGCGTGTCTTCTCCTTCGAGCCGGAACCCGGCAACCACGCCCACCTGCTCGAGCACATCGAGGCGAACGAGGCGTCCTGCCTCGTCCCGAACTTCATGGCCGTCGGCGCGGCGCCGGGCATCGCCGAGTTCCACATCAACGCCGACAACGACGGCGGCCACGCCCTCTGGAACGTGGGCCAGCATCCGTTCAACGAGCGCTCACGCGGCGCCCCGGTGACGCGACGCGTCTTCGTCACCTCGCTCGACCACTACTTCAACGATCGCGAGATCGGCAACCTCAAGGCCATCAAGATGGATGCCGAGGGCGCCGAGGTCTCGATCCTCAAGGGGGCCCACGCCCTCATCACCCAGACCCGCGTCCCGTTCATCATCAGCGAGATCAACCGCTTCGGCCTGCAGTCCATGGGGACCAGCGAGCGGGAACTGCGCACGTTCATGTGTGAGCTGGGATACGAAACCTACCTGTTCCAGCCCGGCCAGATGAGCCTCCAGCGCCTGGCCGAGGACGAATCGCCCCAGACGGACTACGTCTTCAACCTCCTGTTCCGGCACCCGGGCGCCCCGGCCGCCTCCGCGCAGCTGAAAAGCTAAAGTATTCCGGGCATGTGCCCGATACGGCCTCTGTGAAGGCCCGGTACATGCCGCGGCCCCGGCGGGGAACGGATTCCCCGAACCAACTTCCAGGGAGCAGGAAATGCGTATCAACACGAACGTCTCCGCGTTGCGGTCGCAGCGGAGCCTCGGCGCGGTCGAAGAGGCTGTGTCGAAGTCGATGGCGAAGCTGTCGTCAGGGTTCCGCATCACGCGCGCCGGTGACGACGCCGCCGGTCTCGGTATCGCCAACGTCCTGCGGGCGGACATCCGCGCGCTTGGCCAGGCGGCCCGGAACGCGGAGCAGGCCGGCTCGGTGCTGAACATCGCCGACGGCGCAGCGGGCACCGTCCAGAAGATGCTGGAGCGCATGAAGGAACTCGCCGCCCAGGCGTCGTCCGACAGCGTCGACTCGGCCGGTCGTTCGCGCATCACCACGGAGTACCAGGCGCTGCGTGCCGAGATCGACCGCACCGTCGCCACCGTGAAGTTCCAGGGCAATGCGCTGCTGAACGGCGCGTTCGGTGCCACCGTCGACGCCGCGTCGACCGTCCTCGGAGCCGGCACGGGTGTCTATGCGGCTCGCCTGAACGGCGCCGGCACGGGCGCGTACACCTTCAGCTCGGGCAGCAACGTCGTCACCCTGACCAACGGTTCCACGTCCCAGACCCTGGGCGTGACCAGCGCCACCAAGCAGACGCTGAACTTCTCCTCGTTCGGCATCTCGGTCGACACCGACATGGCGGTGGGTGCCGCCACGGTCGCCGGTAACATCACCATCGCCGCCGGCTCCGGCTCGTTCCTCGTCTCTGCGTCCGGTCAGTACTCGACCAACGACCAGATCACGATCAGCGGTTCGTCGCTCGACCTCCGCAGCTCGACGCTCACCATCGCGACCGACCCGAGCTCGCTGGCGAACGCCCAGGCGGCGCTGGCCGAGATCGACGTCGCCATCACGCAGGTCAACGTCGCGGTCGGCGTCATCGGCTCGCTCCAGAGCCGGATCGAGACGGCCACCGAGAACGTGAAGACGACGATGCAGAACTTCTCCGCCGCCGAGAGCACGATCCGTGACCTCGACATGGCTGAGGAGATGACGACCTTCACGAAGAACCAGATCCTGGTGCAGGCCGGCACGGCGATGCTGGCGCAGGCGAACCAGGCCGGCCAGAGCGTCCTCACCCTGCTCCGCGGGTAAGGCACTCGGCTTCAAGCGGAAGGTACCCGGGGCCGGCACACGCCGGCTCCGGGCCTTCGCGTACCACGGACGGTGACCCATGGACCCCATCAGCAACATCTCCGGACTCGCCAGCGGCATCCAGTGGCGCGACCTCGTCGACCAGATCATGGCGCTCGAATCGCAGCGCCGCCTCGATCCCGTCACGACCAGGCAGTCGCTGGCCCAGAAGCGCCTCGACGCCTGGGGAAGCTGGCAGTCGCTCATGGCCAAGTTCCGCGATGCCGCCAAGGCGGTTCGCGACGTCACCGCATTCTCGCAGTTCCAGGTCTCGGGCGGCGTCAGCCCGGCCAGCGGCCGCACGGTCTTCACCGCCAGCGCCGCGATCGAGGCCGCGCCCGGGACGTACGACGTGGAAGTGCTCGACCTCGCCCGCGCCAACAAGCTCAGTGGCACGGTCGCGGCGAGCGCACACAGCGCGCTGGGTATCACCGGCGAGTTCGCCCTGAACGGCGGCGCCGTCACGGTCGTCGCCACCGACACGCTCTCCACATTGCGTGACAAGATCAACGCGCTGAACGGCGGAAGCTCGCCGTCGCGCGTGACCGCCTCGGTGCTGGGCACCGGCACGTCGCAGTTCCGGCTCGTGCTCACCGCCGACCAGCCAGGCGCGTCAGGCATCGAACTGGTCGACGACACCGCTGGCACACTGCAGGCGCTCGGACTCGTCGATGGCACCACCACGCTCAACATCGCCTCTGGCGGCGGCGCGCAGACCCACAAGGTCTCGTCATCGACCGCGGCCATCGCCACGATGCTCGGGGTGAGCATGCCGCCCCCGAGCACCATCACCGTGGGCGGACGCACCATCTCCGTCGACCTCACCGTCGATTCGCTCACCGCCATCGCGGCCCGCATCATGGCCGCCGGGGGCAACGCGACCGTCGTGGCGGAAACCGCGGGCACCACCACCGGCCACCGCCTCGTCACCAGCGACACCGTGTCGGCGTCCACGCCCGACGGCCTGCGCGCGCTCGAGGTCCTCGGCTTCACGATCGCCGGGCGCTCGGGCATCGCCCAGCAGGTGACCAGCGAGAACACGTTCTCCGACGCGTCGGATACCACCGCCACCGCGTCCACGCTCCTCACCGACCTCAAGGTGAACGGCAACGCGCTCGGCCTCGCCGTCGGCGACACGTTCACGTTCCAGGGCCTGCGCGGCGACGGCAGCAGCGTGAGCCTGTCCATGGTCGTCGCCGGCGGCGACACCGTGCAGACCATGCTCGACAAGCTGAACGACGCCACCAGCGGATACGGGGCAGGGACCCGGCCCGCCACCGCGACGTTCGTGAACGGGCAGGTCGTGCTCACCGACGGCACGGCGGGCGACTCCCGCCTCGCCCTCACCATGTCCGTGACGCAATCGGGCGGGGGCGTCGTGAACCTCGGCCGCATGCTCACCACCACCACCGGCCGCCTGCGCGAGGTCAGCGCCGGCGCCGACGCGCGCGTCCGCATCGACGGCGTCGTCGTCCAGCGCGCCAGCAACATCATCTCCGACGCCCTGCCCGGCGTCACGCTCAACCTGCTCCAGGCGGAGCCCGGCGCCACCATGTCGCTCGCCATCGCGCGCGACGACGCCGCGATCATCAAGGTCTTCGGCGACGTGGCGGCGGCGTACAATGAACTCGTCAAGTTCCGCGACGAGCAGTCGAAGCAGGGCGCGCCCCTCTACCTCAATTCGACGCTCCGTTCCGGCCTGGCCACGCTGACCAATTCGCTCCTCACGTCCGTGACCGGCGCGTCGGCACCGTACACGTCGTCGGGTATCGCCGGGCTGAGCCTCCAGCGCGACGGGAAGCTCTCGCTCGACTCCGATGCGTTCAAGGCCGCCATGACCGCGAACCTCGCGTCGCTCACGCGGCTCTTCGCCACGTCAGGCTACGCGACCAGCACCGACGTCAGCTACTTCACGTCCACCGACAAGTCCGTCGCCGGCACGTACGCCGTGGACATCACCACCGCGGCGGCGACGGCGTCGGTGACCGGCGCCGGCTTCAGCGGCACCTACGCCGACGACGGCACCGGCGACACGATCACCATCTCCGACGCCTTCAGTGGCCAGTCCGTGAACGTGCAGCTGGACAACGGGGACACCATCGACACGATCGTGAACCGGCTCAACGCCGCCTTCACGGCCGCGAAGATGTTCGCGACCGCCTCGAAGAGCGGCAACGAGCTGGTGCTCACCGGCACGCAACACGGGTCCGCGGCGACGGTCACCGTCGCGTATACCGCCGGCGGCGCCGACGGTACCGCGCAACTGGGACTCGCCGCCGGCACGTACGCCGGCACCGATGTCGCTGGCACCATCGGCGGGCTCGCCGCCACCGGCCAGGGCCAGGTCCTCACCGGCGTCTCCGGCGGCCTCACCGAGGGACTCGGCATCCGCTACACCGGGTCCGCTACCGGCAACCAGGGCACGATCGACTTCGTCCTCGGCGTCAGCGGCGTGCTCTTCAACGCCGCCGACCTGATCGCGCGCGCCGACGGCACCGTGGCCGCGCAGCAGGACCAGCTCGAGACCAGCATTCAGGACCTGCGCACCCGCGCCGATACTGTCCAGCAGGCACTCGACCGGCGTCGCGAAGCACTCGTCAGGCAGTTCGTGGCGATGGAGAGCGCGCTCGGCCGGCTCCAGCAGCAGAGCGCCGCCCTCAGCTCGTTCATCAGCTCCATGAACGCCCAGCAGTCGTCGTCCTGACGCCTCCTCTTTCCAGTACCGACGCCATGTCTTACGGATCCTACGCTTCCGCCGCCCGGTACCGGGAGATCGACGCCAATTCGGCCACCCCTGGCCAGCTCGTGGTGCTGATCTACGACCACCTGCTGCTCAACCTGATGAAGGCCGGACGGGCCATGGCGCCCAACCAGGCCGACGCCCGGTCGGACGCGCTCCAGTCCTGTCGCGCGCTCCTCACCGAGCTGCTCGTCACCCTCGATCGCTCGCGGGGCGGGGACATCGCGACCCACCTCGCCGCCATCTACTCGTTCCTGCTCGGCGAACTGACCACGCTCGGCGTGCGCCCGGACGCGGCGCGCCTCGAGCGCGTCACCGGCATGGTGCGCGAACTGCGCGAGGCCTTTGCCCGGATCGCCACCCAGGGAGCGGAGGCGCCTGACGAGGCGCGGCTGGTCTCGTGATGCGGCACCGCGCGCGCGCCTCCGAGTCCGAGCTCGTGGAGCTGCTCGATCGCATGACCGATGTCTCGCGGTCGGCGTCCGCCGCCTGCGCGGCATCCGACCTCCAGGCCATCGACACCCTGCTCTCCGCGCGCGACGTGCTCCTGTCCCGCGTCGGCGAGCTGGTCCCCCAGCTCGGACCCATCACCCACCCCGCCATCCAGTCGCGCCTCGCCCTGCTGGAGCGCGTGGACCAGGAGCTGAACGACGCGCTCCGATCCGCGCGGGACGTGGCGCGCGACCAGGTCGCCGACAACGATCGGCAGCGCACCGCCGTGGGACACTACACCTCGGTGAGCCGTCCCGGCCGCCTGGACGTGAAGTGGTAATGCGCCATGAGCAGCCCCCCGTCGCTCCGCCTCCCCGGAAACCCGGACGAATTGGATCCGCGCGTGTGGGCCGTGCTCACCGCCGAGGATCCCGACGCGCCCCAGGGGAGTGCGCCCACCGCGGAGGCTCAGGAGATGCTGTCCGCCGCCGTGGCCGAACTGCGCGACGACCTGGCCCGTCGGCCGTCGGGGATCGCGCCCGTGCTCGGAGCCGGGGTCCTGGCCAGCGTCCTGCATGCAGTCCGGACCGGCGAATCCGCCGAACCGGAGGAGCCCGCGGGATCCCGAATCGACACACGCCGATGAGCGGCCATGGAGCGCGGCCGACCTCAAGTCCGGTCGGGGAAATGCCGATACTGGCAAGCAAGGGAGGATGCACATGAAGATCCACGGCAAGGGTCCCGGTCCCACCACTCCGGTCGAACGCGTCACGGCGCCCCAACCGCGCGACGGCGCGGGTGCCTCACGCGGGGCGCCGGTCGAGGACCAGCGGACCGATCGCGTCGAGCTGTCGCCGGCCGCACGAGCGGCCGCCGGGGAAGTGGCCGCGGGCGAGTCCGCCCAGGTACTCCCGGTTCCGGCCGACCAGCCCGATCGCCTGGAACAGGTCCGTGCGCGCGTCCTTGCCGGTTACTACCAGGCGAACGACGTGCAACTCGCGGTGGCCCGGCAGGTCGTCGCCAGCGGCGATCATCGCGCCTGAGCGAACGGGAAACTGCACCGATGAAGTTCCTCGTCATCGATGACTCGGCCACCATGCGCCGGATCGTGGTCAACTCACTCCAGCGGATCGGCCTGACCGACATCGTCGAGGCCGCGTCCGGACTCGAGGCGCTCGAGGCCTACGACCGGTCCTGCGGGTTCGTCATCGCCGACAGCGACATGCCGTCCATGTCCGGCGTCGAGTTCGTGGTCGCGCTGCGATCCCTCCCCGACGGCGCCTCCGTGCCGGTTCTCATGGTCACGACGCGCCGTGGACGACAGGACATCCCGGCGGCCGTTGATGCGGGCGTGTCCGACCACATCATCAAGCCCTTCACGCCGCAGATGCTGAAGGAAAAGATCGAGCACCTCGTGCGCGCCCGGGCCGCGTGAGTGTCGCCATGACGCCCTCTCCGCGGTCGGCCAGCGAAGTCCTCTACGAGTCCAGCTCGATGCTGCGCCGCGTCGACGCCGCGATCGCCGGCCTGGTGGACGCCGAGCGGGCCGAGTCGGCAGGGGACGCCGACGGAACCTGCCGCCATTGCGGCCAGCCGATCGACGGTGGACGGACCCCGGAAGTCAGAGACGATTCCGGCCTCTGAGGCCGGTCCGCCTGACGCGACCCGAACGCGTCCGGTGAACGTCGACGCTTCGTCCCGCGCGGTGAGCAGCACGCCCCATGTGGAAAACCCGACCGTTCTGGCAATTCGTTCATTGCTGACGGAAAAGCTGACGTATTGCGTGTTCGATTCTGGCGTCAGCGACCCGCTTCCTGCGACTTCTGGTCGTGTCCGCGCCTGACGAAAAGTGGACTGTGATATCGGTGATTGCCCTTCCGTGATCTGATCGTCTTTTCGCCGCAGCAGGCAAAAGAACCATCGGGCAATGACTCAGAAAGTGCCGCTTTGTCGATCCGCGCAGGTGCAGCACTCGGTTCGATTCGGGGCGTGATCACGGGAGAGATCGCGACATGGTGCAGGGCACGGCGTGGACAGGAAAGGCGGGATGGATGGCGTTCGGCGGAGTCACGACGGCCTTGCTGCTTGGTGCCGGATGGTTGATGGGGGCGATACCTGGAACGGGCGCTCCGTCGCCTGACTACAGCGATCCCCTCACGTGGCTCCGCCTCGCCATCGTCGTATCGGGCGTGACGTCGGCGATCTTCTATGCCCGGTGGTCAGGGAGCCGAGTCGCGTCTGTCGAGCGCGACCTGGCCAGGAAGCGGGCGCGCCTGCGGGCCGTACTCGATTCGCTCACCGATGCCGTCGCGATCCTGGACGAGAAGGGCGGCCTCCTGGTGGCGAACAGCGCCATGGAGAAGCTCCATGACTGCCGGGACGCCGAGACGTTGCGCTGGCTGATGGCCAATGCCGCGGAAGAGCTGGAGTTCAGCCGGCCGGACGGGACGCCACTGCCGGCGGCGCAGTGGCCCGTGAACCGCATCCGCGCTGGTGAGATGTTGTCGCGTGTCCTGGTGCGGTTCCGCCGGCGTGGCGCGGCCATGTGGCGGGATCTCGAGGTGACCGGCTCCCGGATCGCGACCCCTCCCGGCGACTCCCCCCAGTACCTGCTGCTGCAGCGCGACGTGACCGAGATCAAGGCCGGCGAGGAGCGCCTGCGCCACGCGCAGCGCATCGAACTCGTGGGCCAGTTGGCCAGCGGCATGGCGCACGACTTCAACAACATCCTCACGGTCATCATGGCGGGTGCCGAAGCGGTCGAGGCAAGCCTGCCCGCGGACAGTCCGCTGCGCGGGGAGTTCGAGCAGGTGATCGCCGCGACCGAACGCGGGGCGGACCTGTCCAACCGGATCCTGGCACTCACCCGTCGTCAGGCGCTCAACCAGTGCCTGCTGCCCGTGTCGCAACTGGCAAGCGAGATCGCCCCCCTGGCGCGCCGGCTGGTGCCATCGTCGATCGCGTTCGACGTCCGGGACACGACCTCCCCGTCGGATGCGATCTCGGTCGACGAAGGCAGCATGGAGCAGGTGCTGCTCAACCTGATCACGAACGCCCGGGACGCCATGCCGGAAGGCGGCCGGCTGAAGCTGGAGATGGACTGCGTCGCTGTCGATGAGAGCTTCTGCGCCGAACACCCCGCCCTGGCCCCCGGCCACCACATCCGCATCAGCGTGATCGACAACGGGACCGGCATGGACACCGCCACCGCCAAGCGCGCGTTCGAGCCGTTCTTCACCACCAAGGACCAGCATCGCGGGACGGGACTCGGCCTCGCGATGGTTGACCGCCTGGTGACGGCGCAGGGCGGGGTGGCGGTCCTGAAGACGCTCCGCGGCCTTGGCACCACGGTCGAGATCTACCTGCCGCGCAAGGTCATGACACCGATGCGGGGGGTCGCCAGCATGTCCGACCTGGACTACGAGTCCGGCGCGACGATCCTGCTGGCCGAGGATGACGACGCGGTAGCCCGCGCCACCTGCTCGGCGCTCGAGAGCCGCGGACATCGGGTCCTGCGCGCGGCCGATGGCCTGTCGGCCCTGGCCATCTACCGGCACCGGAAGGGCGAGATCGACCTGGTCATCTCGGACCTGCAGATGCCGGGCCTGTCGGGTGCGGACCTGATCACCGCGGTCCGGGCCGAGGACCCGCTGATCCCGTTCGTCTACCTGACGGCGTCCTCCATGCACCATGGCACACTGGCGCGACTGGGCGGCCACAACGTCACGCTCCTCCAGAAGCCGTGGAAGCGGGACGATCTCATGCGATCGGTGGACCGCGCCTTGCGCGCGGCGCGAAAGGCGAAGCCGGCCCTGGTCGCGCTCTGAGCAGCCTCAGTTCACCATCCGCCTGACGCCCTCGACGAGGCGCGGCACGTTGAAGTTGATGAGCAGGCCGACAGGCCGCCCGCTCAGCTTCAGGTAGGCCAGGAGCTGCGCCTCATGGAGGGGCAGCACCTTGGTGACCGACTTCAGCTCGACGATGACGAGTTCCTCGACGAGCAGGTCGATGCGGTAGCCGACATCGATCTCGATGCCATCGTAGGCGATGGGGATAGGACGCTCGACGGCGACCCTGAGGTCGCGCTTCCGCAGTTCATGCGAGAGGCAGGCCTTGTAGGCACTCTCGAGGAGCCCGGGCCCGAGGACCGAGTGGACCTTGATGGCAGCCTGCAGGATCTCGCCGGTGATCACGTTGATCTCCATGCCGGAACTTCATCGAGCGCCGTCACCGTGCCGTCACCTGTTGGGTGCCGAGGGGCAGGATGACAGCCTTTGACCACAGGGGTCACGGAGGTCACGGGGAACACCCGTGAACAGCATGATCCGGTGCGCTGCTGTTTTTTTTCAAAAGCACTGCCGTTTGCAGTTCTCTGTGCTCTCCGTGCCCCCTGTGGTGAACAGCTTCTGGGGATCGCGCACCGGGCCGTCGTTGCACTCCCCGAAACAGCTCATTCACCACAGGGGTCACGGAGGTCACGGGGGACACCCGTGGGCAGCAGGATCCGGTGAGCTGTTGTTTTTGTTTTCAAAAGCACTGCCGTTTGCAGTTCTCTGTGCTCTCCGTGCCCCCTGTGGTGAACAGCTTTTGGGGGATCGCGCCCGACAAGAACTGCCGAGCTGCGCGCTTTGGCGATCTGAAGCAGAGTCCAGCCACACTCGGCTGTTTCTGTTCGCAACGAATCGGGCTGGCAACACGTGACCGGAGTCTGCTGATTTGCAGTGGCCCATTCGCACCGTGTGACCGAACCATCGACGCCTTGCTACGCGGGAGGATTCATGATCGTCTCACTCAACCTCGCGCGCAGGGCCGGGAGTCGGCTCTTCGTCGTGCTCAGCGTCCTCCTCGCCGGCGCGGCCCGTCAGGCGATCGGACAGGACGGCCACCAGGGCGCTCATCTCGGGACGGTGGTTTTTCCCGTCAGTTGTTCGCTTCCCGCGCAGTCGGAGTTCAATCGCGCGGTCGCACTCCTGCACCACATGACGTATCCCCAGGCTCGCGAGGCCTTTCTGCGAGTCACTGCGCTCGACAGCACGTGCGCCCTGGCGCACTGGGGCGTCGCCATGACGCTCTTTCAACCCCTGTGGCCAACCAGGCCTGACGCGGCTGCGCTGGCCCGTGGTTGGGCTGAGGTCGAGCAAGCGAAGCGGCTGGCCGGCACCGCGCGTGAGAAGCTGTTTGTCGCAGCCGCGGAGGCCTTCTTCCTCGACCCGGCGTCGCCTGACTACTGGCTCCGAATCCGCCGATGGGAACAGGCGATGGCGGATGCCTACGCGAAACTGCCTGACGACAACGAAGTCGCCGCCTTCTACGCCCTGGCGCACCTGGCGACCACACGCGCCGACACCGTCACGCGCGCCAACGCGGACCGCGCCGCCGAAATCCTCGTGCGGGTCTACGAGCGGAACCCGGATCATCCCGGCGCCATGCACTACCTGGTCCATGCGAATGACGTTCCGACGCGTGCCCAGGAACTGCTCGACGTGACGCGGAAGTACGACGCGTTGGCGCCGAGGAACCCGCACGCGTTGCACATGCCAACGCACATCTATGCTCGGCTGGGCGACTGGAACGCGGTCGTGCAGGGCAACCGCCGCGCCGCCGCGGCGGCATTGGAGACGCCGGCCGGTGAACGGGGCGAGTTCGTGTGGGACGAATATCCTCACGCGGTCGAGTACCTCGTGTACGCCTACCTGCAGAAGGGCGCCGACGATTCAGCCGCGACGACCATCGCCAGGTTGCGGGCGATCCGCAACCTGGAGCCAACGTTCAAGACCGCGTTCCACCTTGCGTCGACCGAGGCGCGTTACGCGCTGGAACGTCGCGACTGGGCCGCGGCGGCCCTCATCATCCCGCGGATGCCGCCAACACTGGCGTGGGATCGCTTCAGTTGGGCCGAAGCCATCTCCCGGTTTGCGCGTGGACTGGGGGCGCTGCACTTGGACAAGGTTGCCGATGCGAGGGCCGCAAGCGCGCGCCTCGATACCCTCGAGCGCACGATGGAGAAGGCGCGAGAAGGTCTCTTTGCCCGCAACATCCAGGTGCTTCGGCTGGAGCTCGATGGCTGGCTTGCCCACGCGTCAGGCGACAAGGCGGCCGGCGTGCGCATGTTGCGTGAAGCGGTCGAGCTGGAAGACGCGACCCCCAAGCACGCCGTGACACCGGGGCCGACCATTCCCGCACGAGAGCTCCTGGGGGACTTGTTGCTCGCACAGGAGCAGCCACGTGCCGCCCTGGAGTCCTATCGGGAATCGCTGGCGCGGTATCCCAACCTGTTCAACAGTGTGCTGGGCGCCGCCCGGGCCGCGCGCGGTGCCGGAGATGCGTCGGCGGCTCGAACCTATTACCAGCAACTCCTCGAGGTCGCGGCCGGTTCGACGAGGCAGGCCGTTCTCGCGGAAGCGCGGACGTACCTTGCCCAAACACCCAAGCGCTGACCTGCGTAAGTACTTGGATGACACGTACTTATCAGTCGTGCGCTGCGCAATTGTGATTAATCACGCCGTAACATATTGCAGAACAACAGGTTATGTCAGTCGCGACACAATGGGATGCCACGACGGTTTGTCCTTCTCCACCTCACTGTGCAGAACAGACGCGCGCCTGCAAAAAGTGACTGGCCTTCTGTAAATTGTTGTAGCGCATGGTGTTCGTGAGAACTGGTGTGGACACACAAGTGGGACTATCATGCGCCCCCACTTGCGGATCCGGATCGAGACCGGCATCCGCGTTTGCTTTCAGGACCTGGCCGCACCACAGGGGGAACAGACGACATGACCTTGCCCACCAAGCCACCCGCCGGCCCCACCGCGCTGTCCGCGAACGCGCGAACCGTCCTCGAAAAGCGGTACCTCATCAAGGACGCCAAGGGCAAGCCGGTCGAGACGCCCGAAGAACTCTTCTGGCGCGTGGCTACGGTGGTCGCTGAAGCCGACCGTCGCTATGGCTCCAACGACGGAGCCGTCACCGAGGTCGCCGAGGCGTTCTACCGCCTCATGACCGAACGTCGGTTCCTGCCCAACAGCCCCACCCTCATGAACGCCGGCCGGCCCCTGGGCCAGCTCTCGGCGTGCTTCGTGCTGCCCGTCGCCGATGCGCTCAGCAATGGCCAGGACGGCATCTATGACACGCTCCGCTCCATGGCGCTCATCCATCAGAGCGGTGGTGGCACCGGGTTCGGCTTTTCGCGGCTGCGCGGCAAGGGCTCGATGGTCCGCTCCACCACCGGGGTCGCCAGCGGGCCCGTCTCGTTCATGAAGCTCTACGACGCGTCCACCGACGCGGTGAAGCAGGGCGGCACGCGGCGCGGCGCCAACATGGGGATCCTGCGCGTCGACCATCCCGACATCATGGAGTTCATCACCTGCAAGGAAGACCTCACGCAGGTGACCAACTTCAACATCTCGGTCGCCGTCACCGGCAAGTTCATGGAAGCGCTCAAGGCCGGCGGTTCGTACGACCTGCTCGACCCGCACGACCACAGCAAGGTCGTCGGCCAGCTCGACGCGAAGATGGTCTGGGATCGCATGATCGAGGGCGCGTGGCGCACCGGTGAACCCGGCGTCTTCTTCATCGACGAGGCTAACCGCTACAACCCCGTCCCCCACCTCGGCGCCTACGAGGCCACTAACCCCTGTGGTGAGCAGCCGCTCCTCGCCTACGACGTCTGCAACCTCGGCTCCATCAACGTCGGCATCCATGTGAACGACGGGAAGATGGACTGGGACGCGTTGCGGCGTGACATCCACCTGTCGACCCACTTCCTCGACAACATCATCGACGTCAACAAGTACCCGCTGCCCGAGATCGACATCCTCGCCAAGCGGATCCGCCGCATCGGACTCGGCGTGATGGGCTTCGCCGACGCGCTGATCCGGATGGGAATTGCCTACGACTCCGATGAGGGCATCGCCTTTGCCCGGAAGCTGATGGAGTTCGTGGACGTCGAGGCCAAGAAGCAGTCGCAGCGGCTGGCCGAGGATCGGGGCGCCTTCCCGGAGTGGGCCCGCAGCATCTGGGGCCCGGACGCCACGTGCGCGCGCGACGCCAACGGCCAGCGCATCCGCCCGCAGCAGCTCCTCCGCAACTGCAACGTCACCACCGTCGCGCCCACCGGGACCATCTCGATCATCAGCGGTTGCTCGTCAGGCCTCGAGCCCATCTTCGCCGTTGCGTTCATGCGCAACCAGGCTGGCGTGATGATGCCGGACGTGAACGAGGACTTCATCGACGCCGCCAGGAAGGAGGGGTGGTATTCCGCCGAGCTGATGGAGCGCATTGCCAAGACCGGCAGCATCCGTCATCCCGAGGTCCCCGAGAAGTGGCAGCGCGTCTTCCGCACCGCGAACGAGATCGCCGCCGCGGACCACATCCGCATGCAGGCCGCCTTCCAGGACTTCACCGACTCGGCCATCTCCAAGACCACCAACTTCGCCCACACCGCCACGCGGGACGACGTGCGGACCATCTATGAGATGGCGTACGAGATGCGCTGCAAGGGCGTGACCGTGTACCGCGACGGCTCGCGCGACAACCAGGTGCTGTCCACCGGCGCGACCGAGGGTGCGGCCGCGGCGCGTGATGGTGCCGCTGCGGCGACTCCGCGCGAGATCGGCACGCTCAAGGGCGAGATGGCCGAGCTGAACGCCGAGATCGAGCGGCTCAAGCAGGCGCTGTTCGATTCCGAGGCCGAGAACCTGCAGCGTCGCGCCAAGCGCGCCCGTCCCGACCGCCTCCGCGGTACGACGATCCGCAAGGAGACGCCGCTGGGCACGATGTTCGTGAACATCACCGAGGACGAGAAGGGGCAGCCGTTCGAGGTATTCATCACGCTCGGCAAGGCCGGCGGCTCGGCCATGGCCGACGCCGAGGCCCTGGGTCGGTTGATCTCGCTGGCGCTGCGTTCGGGAATCCCGCTCATGAGCGTCCACAAGCAGCTTCGCGGGATCTCGTCCGATCGTGCGGTGGGGCTGGGTCCGAGCAAGGTGCTGTCGGTGCCGGATGCTATCGGGATCGCGCTCTACGAGTGGTACCAGGACAAGCAGGGGGTGCAGCAGGAGTTGCTGCGTCAGACGGGCGAGTATCCGGCGTTCGAGTCGGCGACTCCGGTTTCGACGCCGGTGGTGGTGCCGGTGTCAGGGCAGGGTGGGGAGCAGATGGAGGAGTATCGGGCGGACAACAAGTCCTTCATTGGCACGTGCCCGGATTGCGGGTCGCAACTGGAGTTTGCGGAGGGGTGCGTGAAGTGTCACGTGTGCGGGTTTAGTGAGTGTGGATGAGAGCGACGAACGTACTCACATTGAAAGACGGCGTCGCGGTTTGCGGCGCCGTTTCTGTCAGATGACGCTGTGGCAGCGAACCACGAAGCGCGCACGATTAAGCCGAGAAGGCAATGCCATTTCCTCCGCGAGTTCGTCAAGAAGCGTTAGTTGCAGCGGCCCGGCATTGCTGCGTCTGCCGGCGCTACAAGGGGATCAAGGTCGAGGTGCACCACATCGTTCCAGAAGGCGAAGGAGGCTCAGACGAGATCAAGAACGCAATCGTGCTTTGTTTCGACTGCCATGCCGATGCAGGGCACTACAACCCCAAACACCCCCGAGGCACTCAGTTTTCTCGAGGAGAGCTGCTTCGAGCACGCGATGCTTGGAACGAGAGGGTACGCGATGGCTCTGTAGAAACGGCTGACGAAGCGTCTCCGGTTCACGCTAGGCACTTGATCTGCAAGAGCTTTGAGCTCCTGGCTGAAATCACCCAGGGTGATACTACGCGTTTTCCAGTCAAGAGTCCGCTACTGGCGGAGAGTCCCGCATTGACTCTCGCACGTGCCCTTGTTGTGGGGAACCCGACACCGTTCAGGCACGCAAGCTGCTACGGAGGCTCATTCGGCACGCTCGAAGAGTTCCTTCGCAACTATCCGGATGCGATCGTCAACTCGAAGGAAGATCGCACAGACGCCTACTTCAGTGCGGTGCGCCCGCCGGCGCTAGCCGACATCGAGCGTGTTCAAGAAGAAGATGCGGTGGTCCGAGAGATGGCCTTGCAGCGAATTCCATTTGCTGAGATCATGCGACCCGCAGTTTACCTTGAGGAATGCGGAAGCGATCGCTGGCAAGAGCTCTTTCGGCTGCGACCCCTGTGGGGCGTCTTCCTCGCGATGACGAACGTTTCGACTGAGCAGCTGGTCGTCGATCGCATTCTGGGGATGGACTGGACGATTGACTCCGGCTCGTATCACCACGTGTCGAATGTGATGCGGAATGTCGCTGCGCCGATGAATCTACCGGGGGTCCCAATTCTTCCAGGTGCCACAGCCCTGGTTTGCACAGGACTGATTCTGGCGCCATTTGCGGTGCCACCGGAATTGGAGATGTCATCCAGTCGTTCACGGTTGGCGAACGGGAGTTTGCAGGATCTGACGCGCGTACGAATGCGCACAGCGGATGCGCTGTTTCACTTCTGGGGACCGACAATTCACCCGAGTCACGTATCGACGGTTCAACGTGGGCATCGTCGTGAGACAGAGATCCATAAACTAGATCTCAGCAACGTCTACACGATAGAGCGATATTGGGAAATGGGCTCGTGCCCACATCTATTTGTCCGAAACATAGGGGGCAGACTGAAGTACCTAGGCGAACTCCTCGCCCGGCTCCCAGGCATCGCGCATGAAGAGATCGTTCAACTGCCAAGAGACACAACAACCGTAACGATCGCCGAATTGGAAGATGAGGTAACGTTTATCCAGCGATTGGTTCATGGTGATCAAGTAGTCGCACAGAACGTCGTCCTAAGTCGTGGTGACACGCTCTCTTTCGCTACACCGAATCCGAGTACCTTGGTGATTGATGGCTACTACCTGTCAACTGGCGAAGGCTCCCCTCATCCGACGCGACGGGCGAACTTGATTGCTAAGGCGTTCGACGTACTCTGATACCGCGGTTGGGCGGTGGCAGATCGCCCCTGTAGTCGACCCGCCGCACTAGCAGGTCATGCTGTGGAGTGGCGCTCAAGGGTTTCCTCTTTCTGGCGGTGTGTTTCAGAATGGCAGCTACCGGGTCAGCGGCCGGCCACCAATTCCAAGCTTACCTCAAAGGTCTCAAGGCGCTTGCGAAACAGCTTCAAACGCTTCCGGCGACAGGGCCGGCCGGATTCGAAGGGCTCGTCGCGAACGCGTTGGCCGAGCTATCAGGTTTGGAGATCCGGCTCGCGAAGTCGGGGTTGCAACAAGGACGGGATGGCAGCTCACCGCCGGGGCCGTTCTCAATTGCGTTCGAAGCGAAGCGCTACGAACGCAACTTGCGCTTGGAGGACATAGCGGCGAAAGCGTGGAGCGCTGCACACGAACTCGATGGCGTCATCGATCTCTGGGCTCTGTGCGCCACCAGCGAGGTCGGCGACGAGACCGTGCGGAAGCTCAATGCGATGCTCGACGACCGCGGCATCACGCTGCTTCTGCTCGACTGGGTCCAACGTCCGATACCGCCATTGGCTGTCGCCGTAGCCGCCGCACCGGAGACGACGCTGCGTTGGTTCGCTCAACACCACAGTACGAGGGATCGCGCGCGGCTGGCCGGACATCTCGAGCAGATCGCCGGGCACCCCGCGTTCGGAGACTCCGCCGCTCGACTAGGCACGCTGCTGCACGCTGCGCATGTCGGACTTGACTCTTTAAGGCGGAAGTCGTCGGCGTGGCTCCGCGCCCGGCTGACTGATCGCAATCAGGCGCAGGACACGTTCGGCCAGTTCGTCGCCGTCGCAGATCCGAGCATATCGGCCGTAGCTCGCGGAACGACGCTTGGCCGAGTGAAGGATGCTGTCGACCGTGTCGAATCCGGGTCGCAGCCAGCTGTCGTGGCGGTCATCGGGGAAGAGGGGGGAGGGAAAACGTGGGTGGTGGCTCAATGGCTATTGCCCACGCTTGATCAACTGGTGCCGCTCTGGATCGGAGGGCCACAGGTGCAGCACGTGGTGCCCGACGACCCAATGGAGACGCTCGCGCGCGTTTGCGCTGCACAGCACGACGGGGGGCTCGAGCGCTGGCGCCATCGTATCAGGCGTTGGCGCCTTGCCGGATGGCCGAATCCATCGAGCACGGCGGCGGGAGCACGACACGAGCGGCGTTTCGCAGTGGTCCTCGACGGCCTCAACGAGAACCCCGACGTTCGCTGGGACGCAGTTATCAGGATGCTTGGCGGACTGGTTGAAGAGTTGGGGGGCGTGCTGCTCGTGACTTGTCGGCCGCACTTCTGGCGGGAAGAGGTAAAGCCGCGGCTCGGAACCCGAGTCACCGTGCGTGAGATCACCGTCGAAGGTTACGACGACGACGAGTTGAAGCAGGTCCTGGAAAAGGCGCGGATCGACCTCGCCGCGGTGCCGGAACGGGTGCGGGACTTCATTCGGAACCCACGCGTATGCGCGGTGGCTGTGCAACTGCTCGACCGGCTGACGCTAGCGCCTGAAGACCTCACCATCGACCGGCTTCTGCTCGACTACTGGCACGCGCGTCTTGAAGAGCGCGGTGGTCTACTGTTACACTCCTCAGAAGCATTCCACGAGCTTCTACGGCGGCACGCACGCGAATGGCTCGCAGGGGAGCGCAACACATTCTCGCGTGACGATATCGCCGAGTATTCGAGTGTCGCCAAGCGCCGGGGAATCGAAGCACTTCGGCAGGATGTAAGCGACATCGAGGACGGTCGTTTCATGACGATCGACGCCGCTAATCCTTCGAGGTACACTTTCCGCCAAGAAGCGCTGCCGTTCGCAATTGGGCTCTCGGTGCAACACGAGCTGCGAGTTGCGACCACGGGCCCTACTGGATGGCGCGGTTCTGGACTCGAGCCCCAACCGGCACCGGAAGCGGTGCTCAATGGACTGCTCGATCCCATTCAGGGTTTCGATCGACTGTCTGAGGTCTTGTGCGCTGCAGTTGGCCTCGCGTGCCTGGACACAACGTATCCTGGTGCAGGGCTTCGTGCGTTGATCCTGGCATGGCTCAACTTGCAGAATCAAGGCGCAGGGGCGCTTGCTGACGAGATGAGCGCGTACGTGGCGCTGAAGCCCGACCCGTTCCTGGATGTGGCCGAGTCTGCGAACGTGCGCTTCTACGATGGCCGAGCGGCGCACTCGTTGCCGAGTCTGCTGATTGCGCGTCGGGACGCCCCCAGAGTCCAGCAGGCATTTGTGGACCGGGCGGCCAGATGGTTGGGGATGTGGTCCCGAAATGCGGCACAGCGCCTTCCCCCTGACGCGCAGGAGGAACAGGACAAGCGGCGCGCAGCGGAGCGCGAGAGTCGTATCGCGGAGCTTCGCCCCACAGAGCTCGCGCGCTTTGACACACTCGCTACCGAAGTGGCCGCGGCACCTAATCTTGATCTAGTGGAGCTCACAGCACGCTTCCTCGTAGGCCGTCCGCTCGCGCCACATGCGGAAGCGCTGCTCGGTTGGGCGATGGTGCGAGCGATCACTCCCGACCCGACATCTAGCAGTGAGACGCTAGCATGGGTTGTGCGACTGAACCGCGTCGATGCAGAGGCAACTCGGCGAGCGGTGCACGCCCTGGCAGCCAAGTTAGATGAGCAGGCGTCGGAGCCGGTGCGCCACGCGGTGGCGATCCTCCTGCGGCTCCTCGGCGACCGCGATTCTGTCTCCCAAGCGAACGCGCTGCATCCGACACATGTTGTGCGAGGATGGCGACGCGCAGAGACGTACTGCGATACAGACCCATTCGACCCGGGGTCTGCCGAACCAACCAATCTCGGTCGTGCGCACGACTACGTTGCGGGTCTCGCACACACCGATGTGTGGGTGGCCATGTCTAGAACGACACATGACGCCGATGTGGAAACGGTCATGCCGGGCCTCACACGCTTTGCACCGCCGACGCTGATCGAGCTCCTGCAGGGCGTTGCTCGGACGGCACCGGATCGCATTGGCATGCCGCTTCGGCAGCTCGCATGGCACCTGCCCGAACACAGCCCAGTCTTTGACGGCAGGTGCGCAGAGGCCATACACTCCGCGGTCGAGCGCCTCCTGGATGATTCAGGACGCGCGCCAGAGCGCGATCTGCACTGGGTACTCGCCAACCTCACGCAGGCGCTTGCACCGCATGGCACTGGTGAAGCGCACGTGGCACGCGTTCTCAGTCTCCCACTCGACATGCCATTGTTCCTGTCCCTGTTGGACGGCATGCCGCCAGTTGCACCGGCGCGATGGGTAGAGATCCTGGGCGATGCGTACGCCGCTCTTGAAGCTGGAGACAAAGAGCCACTGACGCGTGTGCTGCTCTTGCTCAACGCGCCGGCGCAACCGCGTGTAAACGAACTCGGGCCGGGGGCGCTAGACGTGATCACCGCTGCTCTCGCAGTATCACACGGCGATGTCGCGCAGTGTGCCGCTGAGCTGATCAGATCAGCAGGCGATGCTGCGCTTGATGATAGGCTGCTGCAGATGGTCGTGGACAAGAAGTGTGAAGCGCGACGTAGTGACTTGCAGTTTGCGCGAGCGCTTGCCGAGATCGTAGTGCGCCGTGCGCGGACAGACCTCCTCTCGTTGGTCGATCAGGATTACGTCGGAGCGGCAATCGACCGGTTGGCAGAGACTGACGCGCGGCTTGCCGTTGCGTACTTCGATGACGCACTTAGGACGCTTGCCGAGCACGAGTTGCCGTCAGTACCCGCGGAAGACTTTACTGTCGTTATCCCTAGGACCGAGCAGGGAATGAACCGCCGGTGGGCGATCGAGGACAGCGACCACGGCCTCGAAGAGGACCCTGACTTAGTGTGGAGCGAGCAGGAGCGGAACGGGCAGGCGGTACGCGTTCTAGATGTTGCCGCCTCTGAGGAGCGCACGGCGCTTCGGCGCCTGGAGTTTCAGAAGGCGGTCGAGGAGCACCTGACTCTAGCTCGGCGCCTTGGGGCGGTACCGTTCGACGCGCCAGGTATTGGCACCGCTGGACGCGCAATGGTGATCGCGCCTGCGAGCGCAAGGCGGTGGCTCGAACAAGTAGAGAGGACTTCGCAACTACTACGTGGTTGGCAGGTCCGAAGCCTCGGTGTTGTTCTGGCGAGCGCATACGCGGCGCTCGACGCCGAGACGGCCGCGCGTGTGCTACGGACTTTGCGCGATGTGGGCCCCATTCGGATACGTGTAGAGAGCGACGGCGTCGAGCTTTGGGATCACGCTCTCTTCTGCGCGGCGGATACTCCCCCGATCGCCGCGCTTCGACGCGAGGTGTTCGACGAGGCAGGGACGGATGAGAGGCTCGAAACGCTAGTCACTGCGGCGGAAACGTGTGGCGCCTCAGACTGGCTGGATTCCTATGTGCAGAGCCAACTCAGTTCCGCAAGCGTTGGAGACCAGGCACGCGGACTAGCCATTTGTGGGTTGCGACGCGCTGGCTCGCTTGCGGATGACGAGCTCGGGAAAGAATGGGGGGACGGTTTTCTCGGTGCCACGGCTAGCCAGGCGCGTGGGTGGCGCGCGCGCGCAGCATGGACCGCAATGTGGATGTCTCGTGCGAGCGAGACCACGGATCCGCTCGACTTCTGGCGCTTCGGCACTCTTGCCGTCGGCGTGGCAGATGTGCGTTACATGAGCCATCAAGACGCTCTTCTAAGGAGCTGGGGCATACGGCGCTTCGGATCGTCGGTTTGCGAGCGATTGAGACAGGCGCGCAAGCGACGTTCGAAGAAGCGTTCAGAGACGTTGTTTGGCCACCGCGTCTGGGATCGTGATGTCGTCATCGCGCTCTGCCTAAAACACTAGAGCCAAGGTTGAGAAGAAGCGATGGGGCTCGCGCACCTATTCACTCTGACGGGAAACGCGCGGCAGCGGGCGGGTGGACGTCGAGGCATATCCGCTCGTTCCCCGCCACTCGGCGGCATCCATCAAAGCGCCGGAGCGACCGGCTCCCGCACACCTGAACCAGGCTGACGTCCCCCCGGAATAGTACGACAGGTTGCAACTGGAGTAGCTTGTCGTCCGCGGTCCTCCACCCCACATCAGGAGGAGTCGGGACGATGAAGCGATCGAAGTACTCCGAGGAGCAGATTGCCTACGCCCTCCGTGAGGCCGAGAGCGGAACACCGGTCGGCGACGTCTGTCGGCAGCTCGGCATCAGCGAAGCCTCGTTCTACGTCTGGAAGAAGAAGTTCGCCCACCTGGGCGTGAGCGAGCTTCGGCGCCTGCGCCAGCTCGAGGAGGAGAACGGGCGACTCAAGCGACTGGTGGCCGACCTCACGCTCGACAAGCACATCCTGGCGGAGACGATCCGAAAAAACCGGTGAAGCCAGCCAAGCGACGGACCCGGGCGCGGTGGATCCACGAGACATTTCAGATCTCGGTCACCCGGGCGTGCCGATTGGCTGGCTTCTCGCGGGCGGGATGGTACAAGCGGAGCACGGCGAGGGATCAAACAGCACTCCGGCTCCGGCTGCGGGAGCTGGCGCACGCGCGGCCACGGTTTGGCTACCAGCGCCTCCATGTCCTGCTCCGCCGCGAGGGGTGGTTGGTGAATCGGAAGCGGGTCAGGCGGCTTTACCGCCTGGAAGGGCTGCAATTGCGCCACCGCTGCCGTCGGCGGAAGCACATGGCCCTGCATCGAGGCGCGGCGCCGGTCCCAACCGCGCAGGCACAGCGCTGGAGCATGGACTTCGTTCACGATCAGCTGTTCGATGGTCGGCCGTTTCGCATTCTCACCCTGGTCGATCACTGGAGTCGCGAGAGTGTGCTGCTGGAGTGCGGGTTTTCGCTGGGCGGCCGCGACGTGGCGCAGGCGTTGGAGCGCGTCATCCACCGTACGGGTCGGCCCGCGTCAATCACCTGTGACCACGGGAGCGAATTCACGTCGAAGGCGCTCGAAGCCTGGGCCTATGCGCGGGGCGTGCAGCTCGACTTTACCCGGCCCGGTAAACCCACGGACAATGGGCACATCGAGTCGTTCAACGGTCGGTTGCGGGACGAATGCCTGAACGTCCAGCAGTTCCTGTCGCTTGACGACGCGCGCGCCAAACTCGAAGCTTGGCGGCGGGACTACAACGAGCACCGCCCGCATGGCTCTCTGGGGCACCTGACTCCCCGAGAGTTTGTACAAACCCGTCAGGGCAATCAGGACCTAACGGCGACGGCTATTCCAGCTTAGACCGGTCTCCAAACGGGACCAACGTCACGCACCCCGAAAGTCTAAGGCTCAACGGTCGACCTGATAGGGGAGCTTACCCTTACCGACGGACCACCGCAATCCGCAACGGCACCAGAGTTTCCACGGACGATGCACGCTTCGAAGCGAGAGGAGAAGTGGCTCCGCTTCTCTGTACAGCCTGATGGGGTGAGTTAACTGGATCGGCGAGGCATTAGTTGAATGCGACCACCTAACGGTTCACTGCGGACTCTAGCCGAAGCCGACTGCAGGTAGGTAGTCCGGCGCTGCGAACGCGATACCCTCCTCTTGGTCGTCGTCGGCAACGCGGTCCGTGGCGCCGACGAAGGTCGAGGCAAGCGCGGTCTCTCTGAGCAGCGACCAGAGCACCGTGGTCGGCACTGTCACGCTCTGCCCCGCCCGGCTTCGAAGCAGGACGACTACGCCCTGATTGATCTCGTCCTTCGCACGTTCCATTGTTTGCTGCTCGATTTCCTGCGTTTCGAGTCTACCAGGGTCCAGCACTCCGACCAGTAGTCGTACCAGTGCGAACTCCGCATTAGGTGTGTGCGTATCGAGCGCGTCACGGACGACAGCCTCGAGCCATCCTGTATTCCAGGGGCCGCTAGTGAACGGGTTGTCCGCCTCGGGCGCAGCTGTCCACGATGCGAGCACTGCGAGGCCTCGCGACCACGCGAAGCGTGGCGATGCTGCCATTCGATCTTGCCAGTCCGAGTGCCGCGCGAGATCGCCGAGGAATTGCTGTCGCGCACCTTTGGTGGGTGCGAGCAACGCATAGGCGATCGCCAGCTGAACAATGTTGGTGGTCAGAGTGGGGTCGAGGACGCCATCGTACAGCCGATGTACAAGGTCGAATCGTCCGCGCTCATGGAAGAACCTGACCGCCACAGCTGCGGCGGCCGGAGGCGCCGCCGCTACCATTCGGTCCAGACCCACGACGGACGCAAGCAATGGCTCGACAAGCTCAATGCCTACCGATGCTTCGATCCGCTGCGCCCGAAGGAGCAGGGGAATGACCGTCATAAGGTCGATGACGTTGCGCATTTGGCCGATCGATTCCACTACGCGGGAGGCCATCTTGCGCGCTAACTCTGGCCGATCGGCATCGAGGAGCGCTACGGTCGCATCGCACCGATGGAATAGATCTCCATCGTCGCCTTCGATGTCGGTGATGAGTTCGACAGCACGAAGCGTGTGCTCGCCATCACTTTGGCGAACGAGCGACAGCCACTGTGTCGCCAAGCTCAGGTTTCCCTGCGCTCCAACGAAGTCGAACATATCCTCCGCCCAGTCTGTGCAGACTTGCTGCGCATAGCTGCTACCGAATCGGCGACCTATCCGAGCCAACATCTGGCCGAGAAACAGCACATTTGCAGGCTCATCGTTGTAAGCGAGCAGTGCCGCAAGCCGGTTAGCCTTCGTGATAGCGACTCCGACGGCCAGGGCGTGCTTCCTGCTGCTGATGCGAAGCCCAGCTAGATAGTGAGCTAGGTGCCCCAGATTGGCGTCGTTGTGGGGCTCGCGAAGATGTTGGTGTCGAGCGAGGAGACCGTCGGCAAGCTTGACCACCTTGGTGGGGTCAATCGAATAAGCGGCCTGCAGCAGCGCGCCGATTGAGGTGTAGCGCAAGTCTTCATCCTGGGAGGCCGACGCTCCGCCGTTTGCCGTGGATCCTTGACGGACGGGTCGCGCTACGTAGCGTGCGACTACGCGATCGAGGGCGGCCTGGCCGAGCCGATAGTCGAAACGGCCACACACCTGGAGGCCGGTTGCAACCGCCGCAGTGCGCGGGCGCGACTCGAACAGCTTGAGGATCGATTCCGCGAGGTGCCTTCGTGACGCGAACCCCATGAGTTGCCACACCTGCGACTGGGTAAGCGCTGCGTCCGACAAGCGATCCACGGCAAAGGCGACTTCTTCCAGAGAAGTCTTCTGCCAGTCCGCCGTGAATGTGGATCGGAGCACGACATCGTTCGTCATCCGTTCCACCAGAGCGCCTCGTTCGGCCGCAGGACTCGCGAGTACGAATCCTCGCAAGAACAGCGCCAGCCGCGCCACTCCCACCGTGCCGGATGATCCAATGTACAGTCCGTAGTCGATGTGCTCGACCAGCTCTTCCCCGAGCCGCGGTGCGACTTCGGCGACTGTGGCAAGCAGGCGTCCGACGAGGTGGATGTAGCGGTCCTCCGCACGAAGCTGCCGGACCAGCGCGTCGACGTTCACCGCTTCCGACACCCGCTCCGCGTATCGGCTCGAGACTGCTCGCTTGAGAGTGGCGAGCGCAGAGCCAACCTGCCGATACGTGTCGGACAGCGAGAGCAGTCCCTTCACATGGTCGACAATGTGATCTGCTACGCGCACGCCAGACCGCCGGTGCGCACGCGAGAACGCGTACAGCAGGTTGGCCAACTGTCCGATCTGGGTCTCTCGTCTCAGCGCGTCGTACAGATTCCCTTCCGGCGCTTCCACAATCCGCTGAACTGCCTGCGCCGCGGCACGTGGCAATTGGTCGGCTGCGGACAGCACGATGGCCCGTAGGGCTGGCAAGTCCTCTTGCTCATGGGCAACCGCCACGATCTTGTCCGCAGTGATCTCCTGCATGAGGTAAGCTCTGCTCGCGACGCGGTCGATCGTGCGCATCGCCCAGCAAAACCGAAGCCAACTCGTCAGCTCAGGGATGCCGGAATCGAGCCGCATCGCCTTTAGCTGGACGACGCCGTCTTCCCGCAGCTCATTGTGCAGCCGACGCGCGAGAGGCGCAGATATCGTCCCCAGCCCTGCAAGATAGGAGCCCAGCTGATCCAGAGAGGCGCTCGCGAGCCCGCATATATTCTTGAGGACAGAATGAGTTCGCCGTGCAAGCTCACTCTCCCCGTCAACGAGCCGACCCACTTCCCGGACGGCCCACCGGTTCCCTTTGCTTAGCGCCCAACAGAAACGGGTCGCGTCCCGCACGTCATAGGCGCGGTCAGGACTAAAGTACCGCTCCCAGAACTCGCCATCCGTTCGCTGTGCATAACGAGTCATCGATTCTATGAGCTGTCGACCTGATTCGCGCCGACTTCGGCGCACTGCGCTCACAATGTTGGCCACTTTTCCCAACGAGAGGGCGTTTGAGGTGCTGGACACGTCCTCGGTGACTTCCGGCAGGCATTCCGTCACGAACTCGCGGAACCCGTTCAATAGGGCGGGATCGGTGACATGGTTGATGGAGGCGCAGATGGCGGCGAGACGATCACGATCGCGCCGATAGTAGCTCGTTAGCAACGTTCCGATGTTGGTCCTGTAGATCGGAAGCAGTTGGCGAGGCAGCTCTAAGCTTCCAAACATGAGCGTTCGATCTGCGAAGAAGGACCGCGCATCGTGTTGGTCGACTACGTGAAGAAGTCCCACGGTGTTCATCTCCGACACACCTGGGCCGAAGCTCGGAGCGATCGGTGCGCCGGCTGCTCCGACGATGAATATGGGAGCGCATTCCTGGTCAAAGTAATCAATGTCGTTCGGCCGACCGATGCCGCGCAGCACCCAGTCCCGAAGCGCTAGCGCTAAGTTCCGTTGCATGTCGAGCGCGATCGCATTGCGGTCGAGCCTCGATGCGAGCCGTGCGATAATCAAAGCATGGCCGAGCGTACCGCCGGTTATTCCGTGCAGCTGCCTGTCCGAGAGCGCACCGCCGAGATTCGTTTTCACCCACCGCAGCTGAGTAAGGAAATCATGGAACGCCGTCTCGTCGAGTCGGTCTAGCGACACCAAGGCGTATCCGAACAACGGACTGTACCGACGACGACCGGCCATCGCCTGCGACGGCGAATAGGAGTGGGTGGAGGTCACGATGACCCTGCGCCTGTCGTCTTGGCCGGTCGTTGAGAGTGACTGCAGCAGGAGATCAACGGCATCGGAAGCCAGATGCTCGTCCTCAATGATGATCAGAGCGGGGCCGCTCTGAGCCTTAAGCCATTCCGCTTCGCGGCCGAGCTCCTGTCGAGCCGGTGTGTTCAGCACATACACCGGCTGCGTTGGAAACGTCGCCATGTGGCGGAATGCTAGAAACCGGCACATAGTCGATTTGCCCGTGCCCAAAGGGCCAGAAACCGTGAGCCGCCCCTTTCCAGCCAGGAGAGACCACGCTTCTTCGTACTCAGGTCTTTGGACGTACAGATTAGCTGCGAAGTCCTTCCAACTCAGCGGAGCATCTGGAGCTGGATCCGAATGTCCTTCCTCACCCGTCTCACGCCCCAACCATGTTGCACCCGATACCCACCGTGATTCGGTTGTGGAACGATCGGACAATCGCTCGAACGAAAGTGCACGGCGCGACGCTGGCTTAACCAGGGGAAACACGTCGAGGTCGTCGATGAGCGCGTGGAGCGCTGCCGTCGCCGTTTCCGGCGGCAGTGTGGTTCGCTCGGCTAACACTGTTCGGGCCAGCAGGTGGAGCAGGTCGATTTCGGGCAAGCCAAGAAGTCGTACGCGAGTCAATTCCTGGGTGCCAAGCACAGCGTCCCATCGTGGAGTCGTGACCCCGGTCAAACGAAGGTCAGGCGGGAAAACGTCGTTGAGGTCCAACAACCCGAGCCGCGACGGCGGGTAACCTCGCAGCTCGGGGATGCCGAGCTTGCGCGACACGGGCCGAGAGGCGCTGCCGACCAGAAGAAGAGTGAAGTAGCAGTTGTCTGCTGCAAGAGCGTGTGCGATCGTGTCGCCATCCACGATGCGGTCAAACGCGATTCGGAGGTCCCTGAAGTCCAAGCGACGATCGCTAGCAAGTACCCGGCACTGCACAATCTCGCGCAAACGGCCGGGGGCTGTGTATTCGATGGACGCTACGAGATCGGCCTCGTCGTCCGTCGGTTCCAAGGTGACTTTTTCCACGCCGCCGCCAAGGAATCTACGGAGGAGATACCAAGCGAGGCCAAGGTTCTGACGCCGATCTCCACCGAGCGTGCGGCGCCGCCATCGAACCGCTACGTCCAAGTTATGCCGCGCCAGCTCAGCGAAACCATCTCCTACGGCTTCGTGCAGCAGTGCGGCATTGTCAAGAAAACGGGCCACGTCAATTCGGAGGAATGGGATCGAGGCCAGCTCGTCATATCGCTCCCCGAGGACCCGTCGTAGATACGGAGCGCTTCCTACCAGCGGCACCCTGTCCCTGAAGATGAAACCGTATGGAAGAAGTTCGCCGCTCTTGAAATGGTACGGCGCAGTGGACGTGATCATCGCGTCGTCACGAAGGTGCACGGGCGCGAATCCTGCTATGCGCTCCCGTCCATCGGAGATCGATGTGTACCGTACACCGGCGGAATCCACGAATACCGGGATACCGAAGCCGGGGAGGTCGACGCCGGTAAGCACCACGCCGGCGAGTTCGAGGCCCTGATCAGCCGAAGGCACCAGAGCTCCGAAGGAATCCGTCCACTCTTGCGAAGATAGTCTCTACGGCCGCCGCCGGTGACGGAGTGTAGCTCTCGTAGGGGATCACTTCAGCTCCCCACTCGGATATGATGACCCTCCTTAGTTCCGCATCGTCGACAAAGCTCTGCGGCAGTACGACGGCCAACACTTTCTTGTCGAGTGACACCGGCTTCGACACTTGGACCTCGATCGTTCGTCGCCGGTCGTCCACCGCCAGCCTCCCCTGCGCGCGAATGAGCGTCGCGTAACAACTCGCCGTCGTGTACGGCGCACCGGGAACGAGTTCGAGTGGCTTGCCGCGGTAGTACCGCTCGTTGGTACCGAAGAACGTGCTGACGATTCGTGCCGCCGCATCTAGCGACGTCCCCGCCTCGAAATCGCGAACGTCCATGCTTTGGTGGATCCACTGTTCGTATCGTTCGAATGCGCCACTGTCGAAGGGCAGCACTCGTTTGATAGGTCGTGCATCATCATCGGCGAGCACGAGACAGCAAAGCCGCCAGGCGTCGTTGTCGACGTTCCCGACATCCTTCCGGAAGGCTGGGCGCCCGTAGTAGAAGAATAGCAGCGCCTCGTCAAACTGAAGATACTCCTTGGAAGTCGGGTCGTCGTTGGGCCGGAGTGCTGCGTCGCCAAGCAACCTGACGAGCTTGGCTCCCTCGCAGGTGTGGACCAACGGTAGTCGCGGCGTCGCTGGTGATGCGTTTGCTATGAACGACGAAAAGCGAAATGTGGATGGATCCAATGGCATTCGATGAGGCGAAAAGTGCGCGCGCTCAATCTACCCGGCCTCATGCATGTAAGTAAGCCGACACAGTTCCGCCCCGCACTGGTGGCGCTACAGACCACACTGGCTACTCGCCGATCGGTCTTTCCAAAAGCGGCCGCCCGTTGTGCCAAAAGCGTCTCCACAACCCGTTCCTGCACCTTGGCCTTCGCCTCGGCCATGCGGCCCAGGGTGGCCAGCGCGAGGCTCATGGACACGAGCGTGCTCACCTCGAGGTCGCGGCTGGTCGGGCGGCCAGACATCTCGGGGTAACTATCGGGTTTTTCGACTAACCGACCGGTGCCTACACTGTTGAGCGAGACCGGCGGCCACGCCTCGGCTTGGAACGGGTCATCGGTTCCCCTGTCGAAACGACGACGTCCACCTTGCGTCCCAGGAAGTGCAGCAGCGCCAGGAGCTGACCCACCGACTTGTGTGGGTTACTCGGATCCAGGAGCCGGTAAAACTGACTTGCCGAGGTCGCGAGACGCCGGGTCAGCTCTCTCTTGGACACGCCACTCTCCTCGACCGCGCGCCGTGCTTCGACAGTCAGCTGATGGAGCAGGATCTCATTCAGGTACGACGGGTCCTGGTTGTATTCCAGGACGGCATCGAGGTGGACGGCATCCTCGGCGCCGGACTCCAGGCGATAAGTGAACGCTTCGCCACCGGTCTCCGGATCCGGAAAGACCTCCCGAACGCGATTCTCGGTATGCGGTTGAAGATCCAGCTTCGCATACGGATAAGTGAACACGCCGCGCGAGGTCCGCAGCTCGAACGCTCTCTTGCGGTTGTTTGCCTCCACGGACCGGATCCTCACAACGCTCCCTCCTTCTCCAGCTCGATGATGAGCCGGAGTATCCTTTCTGTGGTCGCTCCTTCATGGCTACTTGCGGAGTGGGCATAATGTTACCGTGCACGGTAACGGTCAGCCAGTTGCTCCAAACCCGATCAGCCGGCGGCCAATGCCGAGTCCTCGTGCTGATGGATCGACACCACCTGGATTCTCCTCTGTGACCTCAGTGACCCCTGTGGTTGAAAGCAGGGGTGCGGACAATGCCGAGCTGCGAGAAGACCACCAGCGCCGCCGACACGGGCTGGATGATCAGCCCCGCGACTCAGCACCACCGTGTTGATGGCCGGACACCTGCCCGGCAGAGCCTGCGCTGCTCAGTAATGGCGCGGAGTAACCAAGGACCGTACCTTCGGTGGTCAGCGAGGATAGCAGTCCGGGGGCGCTTCAACGGTCGGATGAAACGCTGCCGTCAACGGCCTGGAACACTGCAGAAGGCCCCGGGCCGTTCAGCGTGCCCGGTTTTCGCTTGCTGTCCGCTGGAGATCCATGAGACATCGGAGTGCTCGAACCTTGGCGGCCGTGATCGGAGCGCCGCTCGTCCTCGCGACATGCGGCGGCGACGACGGCGGCAATACGGGCCCACCGACACCCGTCAGCTCAGTGATCATCACGGATGCTCCGGCCTCGATGTCGGCTGGCACGGCGACTCAACTGACAGTCACCGTCAGGGATGCTTCCGGTTCCGTTCTCACCGGCCGGACCGTCACCTGGACATCGAGCAATGCATCCGTAGCCACGGTGCAGGCGGGCCTCGTCACGGCCGTCGCCGAGGGCGGCCCCATCACGGTCACCGCCACCTGCGAGGGGAAGACCGGCTTCGCACAGATCACCGTGACGCCGAGGGTGTTCGACCAGACGGGGGGCATCATCAGCAGCCCTGACGGAAACGTCAGGATGTCCATTCCCCCGGACGCTCTTGGCGCGCCAACCGAGATCCGACTGGTTGCGACCCCGTCCGCCACCCCTCCCAATGCCAATCCGGAGCTGATACCACTCGGGGCAACGTGGTCACTCGAGCCGCACGGACTCCGATTCGACCAACCCGTTACTGTGTCTGTCAACTACTCCGCGGTACTGGGGCAGCTCTCCGCGAACAACCAGGTCGGCGTGTTGCACTGGGACGCTGCGGGTACGTTCGCCGAAGTGGTCAGCGCGTTTGACGACACAGCGGCGAAGACGCTTGTATTTGAGATCGGGGATTTCAGCAGCATCTCCCTGGTCCAGAGTCCGTGGCACTACACGCTGTTGCCTTGGCGATGGCCCGCCCCCCCCGGGGGGGGCCCCGCCGTCGTCGGGGTCTGGGCTGAGACCACACCCGGGTACAACCTCAGGCACGTTCTCGATGATTGGCAGGACGCCACCTCGGGGATCGAGTTCGTCGTCACTTCCCAGAGCCAGGCGAACATCCGGATCTTTGCCCCGAATGGCCGAACGAAGTGCCATGCGTCGCTCATGACGCTGCTGGACGAGTACGTGTATACCTGTGCGTACCGCGGGTCTGGAACGGTCCCCGCCAACGAAATTGTCAACATTCATCCGGTCTGGTGGCATCAGGTTTTTCAGGCGCCAAATGCCACGTCGATCTCGCACGCGATTGGCCACGCGATCGGCATCGGCAATGCCCTTGGCGGCCCTGGCTCGACGCCGCTCAACCAATGGCCGGTCATGATGGCGAAGCTCGTCAGCCCGCAGTTCTCGCGGCAGGGCCTGCACGCCCTTGACGTGGCGGCCATTCAGGCGAAGTACGGCCCGCTGCTGGCCCCAACGATCACGTCGGTCTCACCGAACCCGATGGTCGCGACCGGGTCCCAAACGCTGACGATCATCGGCAAGGGGTTCGTGTCCAGTCCGACCGTCGCGGTGAGCGCTCCGGGCCAGGCACTGCAGGTCGTTCCGGCTTCGCGAGTGACATTCGTGAGCCGGACCCAGCTCCAGGTAACAGTCGCTGTCGACACTGTGGGGACGTGGGCCCTGCGTGTCACCAATCCTGACGGGCAGATATCGAATACGCTCAGCGTGCAGAGCGTACCGCGTCCTGCGGTTCCGAGGGCGCGCGCGATGGGGGTGGGTGACGTCCACTCCTGCGTTCTTCGCGCAGGCGTTGCCCAATGCTGGGGCGACAACCTGTCGGGCCAGGTCGGTGCCGGGACGACCGCTCGTCTCGCGCCAGCACCGGTCACGGTGCCAGGTGGCCCGTTTGCGCTCATTACGGCGGGGATTGGCCATTCGTGCGCGCTTGATGGAACCGGGCGGGCCTTCTGCTGGGGCTTGAATAACTTCGGGCAGTTGGGCGATGGCACCAGGACCACCAGCGCGACCGCCGTTGCCGCTGCTCCCGGACTGACATTTGTGGACATCTCTGCGGGAGGGCTGCATACGTGCGGCCTGACTGACACCGGCGATGTGTGGTGCTGGGGCGGGAGTGGACGCGGCGAGTTAGGGTACGGAAACGGCCAAGGCTCGCTCGTTCCCCGAAAGGCAGTCAACCCGGTGGGCGCAACGTTCGCGACCATCAGCGCCGGCGGGTTGAGCACCTGTGCTCTTTCGACGACGCAGGACGCCTACTGCTGGGGATCCAATACGTCCGGCCAGCTTGGAATCGGTACGACGACAGACGCAGCGGTTCCGACCATTGTGGTAGGCAGCCGGAAGTTCCAGGCTGTAGCCGTCGGGTCGGCGAACAGCGCCTTCAATAGTTCGTGTGGAGTCGAGCCGAATGGAGCGGCCTGGTGCTGGGGCAACAACAGTGACGGACAACTCGGAATCGCGAGCGCTCCTTCGGTTTGCACATTTGGTGCGCTCAGCGTCGCGTGCGCCCTGACACCCCAGGCCGTCTCGGGCGGGTTGATCTTCGATCTCGTTGTCCCGGGACTCACGCATACCTGCGCCCGTACGCGGAGCGGGCAGGCAGCCTGCTGGGGATCCAACAGGACCGGCGAGTTGGGCGACGGAAGCAGGACGAGCCGGGCCACTCCAGCCATAATTGCCGTTCCCGGTAGCGTCGAACTCGTCGCGTCGGGCCGTGATTTCTCATGTGCGCTCACGACCACTGAGCTCTACTGCTGGGGTAACAGCAACGTCGGCCAGGTCGGCACCGGGGTCGAAGGCTATGAGCCGTCGCCAGTCGCCGTCGCCGGGGGCGGCTGGCAAGATCTGGCGGCCAACAACTGCGCAACGACGACCAACGGGGCGGTGAGTTGTTGGGGAAGGGTCCCATTGGGCTCGGCGGCGCCGCCCGCGCCGTCCCCAACACCGATTGCGGTGGGTGGGCAGAGCCTGACGCGAATCGCAGGGTACGCGGGGTTCTCGTGTGGCCTCGACACTCTCGATCGTGCCTGGTGCTGGGGCGAAAACACCGCGGGGCTCGGTGACGGCGCAACCACACGAAGCGTGGGGCCGGTCGCTGTTGCGGGAGGACGGGCGTTCGGGAGCATCAGTGTCGGCGCGCGACACGCCTGCGCCGTGGAGACCGGGTCCGGCCTGCTGTGGTGCTGGGGGCGCAACCGATACGGCCAGCTCGGAGACGGCACTGCCATTGACCGCTCCACGCCCGTGTCACCCGGCGCGTTTGCGTCTGTTTCAGCCGGCTCTGGAACGCTCTCCGTGGACTCTGATTTCACCTGTGCCGTGACGTCGGCCGGAGATCCATTCTGCTGGGGATGGGCCCGTTTCGGTGTGCTCGGATTCGATGCAGGGTCGTCGGATGCCGTGCGCACGCCTCAGAGCGTGCCTGGGGTAGGCAAAGTATCAGCGGTTGCAGCCGGGTACGGGCACTCGTGTGGCCTGACTGTAGGCGGTGGACTCGTATGCTGGGGCGCCAACGGCCAAGGGCAGCTCGGGCTTGGCACCATGAACGCGGGCGCCCTGCCCCCAACCCCGGTACCTGGATTGAACGGCGTCTCGATGGTCAGTGCGGGCTTCACCAACACCTGCGTTGTCGCCAGCGGGACCGTCAAGTGTTGGGGCGAGAACATCTCCGGCACCATCGGCGATGGGACCTTTGTCAGCCGAGCAGTTCCCACCGTTGTCCCGGGTCTCACAGGGATCACGGTTGTGCGGGCGGCCGGGCAGACCGGAACGACGTGTGCCCTGCGCGGCGACGGCACCGTATTCTGCTGGGGGGACAACGCATACGGGGGCGTCGGGGCTCCTCTCCCTCAGGTCCTGGTTCCCGCGCGGGTGTTTTGAGGCACCGGGTCGAGGGCGAGGTGGCGCTCGATGCCGGCTCCCACAGTGCAGAGGAACCCCTCCCCGCTACTCCCCCCGCAACACCCTCGCCGGCGAAATCCGCGCCGCGCGAATCGCCGGCACCGCACACGCCAGGACGATCACCGCCAGCAGCACCAGCACCGCCCCCGCGTACGTTCCCGGATCGTGTTCCGGTACGTCGTACAGATACGCCCGCACCACCTTGCTGCCCGCAAGCGTGATCGCACTGCCAACCACGATCCCCACGACTGCCGGCGCGAAACCCAGGCCCACCACCTGACCCGCCACCCGCAGCGGGGCCGCGCCCAGCGCCGAGCGGATGCCGATCTCCCGATACCGGGCCGCCACCGCGCTGGCCACCACCCCGTACAGACCCACCGCGGCCAGCAGGAGTCCGATCACGCCCAACGTGGCCGCGGCCAGGGCCAGCACCTTCCGCTCGCTGAACTGCAGGTCCACCGCCGCCCGCACGCTCCGCTCGGCGAACATCGAGAAGTCAGGCGCCGACTCGGCTACCGCCGCGCGCACCGCGCGTGACACCGACATCGACGAACCCACGGTGCGCACGATGCCGCTCAGCGAGAAGACCGTCGGCGCCGCCGACAGGGGCTGGATGATCACCGGGGGCGGGTCACGCGTGATGTCCGACAGGCGTATGTCCTCGATCACCGCCGCGATCCGCACCAGCCGCGCAGCCCGCGGTCGCGTGCTGATCACCATGCCGATCGCGCGCTCGGGTGAGACGCCGGGCAGCACCTGCTCGAGCGCTCCGCGACTCAACACCACCGTGCCGCTGTCGGCGCGCCACCCGGCGTCCCCGCTGACCACCCGTACGCCCACCGACGACAGGAACGCAGGGGAGACGTAGAAGCCGGCGCCCACCACACCGCGCTGGTCGGGTGGCGCGTCAGGCGCATAAACGGCCGCGGTGATGTAGCCGCTGCCGAATGGCGTGGGGGCTACCAGCGCCGCCGACTGCACACCCGGCAGCGCCGCGAGTCGCTGCTCCAGGTTCGCCACGACCACGCCGCGACGCGCGCGGTCCAGGCCATGACTGGCCGGGTCGAGCGAAAACGTCATCGCCCGGTCGATCGGAAAGCCAAGGTCGATCGCCCTGAGGTTCGCGACCGTCCGGCCGAGCAGGCCGGCGGTCACCAGCAGCGTGAGCGAAAGGGAGACCTGGATGGAGGTGAACGCCAGGCGCGCCCGATGCCCGGACACCTGCCCGGTAGTGCTGCGGCGGAGCATGGCATCGATGCCGCCGATCCGGGCCAGCCGCAGCGGCGCCAGCGCCGCCAGTGCCGACGCCACCAGCGCCACCACGAACGTGGACACCGCGACGCCCGGTTCCAGCCGCATCCCTTCGATGGAGGCGCCGAACTCGGAGAGCTGCGCGTTCCCGAGCCACCGGCCAAGCAACCACGCGATCACCAGCGCCAGCCCGCCCCCCGCGGCGCCCAGCAGCACCGTCTCGGCCAGGCTGGCCCGCATCAGGTGCGACCGCCGCGCGCCTAACGCATACCGGATCACGGCCTGCGGCTCGCGCGTCGAGGCCTGCGTGAGCGTCAGGTTCGTCAGGTTCGCGATCGCCAGCAGGAGGAGCAGGGCGGCGGCGCCGGCGAGCAGGCCAACGGTCTTCCGCACCGACGACCGGACCGACGGATCGAGCCCGATGCCCGGGAACGCCTGGTACTGGTGGATCATCGCCATGTACGAGTGGCCGTCCCGGAACTCGGCGCGCACCGATTCCATGACGCCGTTGGCGGCGGCAGCGACGGTCGCCACCAGCGCATCGGTGCGTGGCCGGTCGAGGCGCACGGTCACCTTCTGCCACACGCCCGTCGAGCGACTGCTGGTGGACTGCGGTGGCGCGAACGGGTTAGCGACGTGGAGCGCGGCCACCGGCAACCACAGGTCCACCCGGCTCGGGAGGTCCGCGCCATGAAAGTCACCGGCGGTCACCCCGACCACCTGCACCGACTGCCCGTTGATCCTGATGGTCCTCCCGGCCACCGACTGCGGCTCGGCGGCGATGCTGCGCGCCAGGCGCGCCGAGATCACCGCCGTGAGCGCGGCGCCGGGGGCATCGTCATCGGCAAGGAATGGTCGCCCGGCGGCGAAGCGTGCGCCGAGCAGGCTGAAGTAGTTCGACGTGACCAGTTCGCCGGGCACGCGGCGCGGCGATGCCCCCTCGCCGGCGCGCAGGTCCACGTCGATCGGTGACGTGGCGGCCACTCCCGTGACGCCTGGGAGTCGCTCGCGCAGCGTCATGAGGTCGGGATGCGAGATGTCGAACGCGATCTGCGCGGGCCCTTCGTTCGCGCCGAGCCGCAGCGTCACCAGGTGTTCGGGCCCTGAGACGCCGGGCACGGGACGAAGCAGGACCCAGTTGGCGGCGGCGGAGACGACGGTGACGACGCCGGTCGCGATGGCGAGCGTCAGGGCGAAGGTCAACGCGAACAGTGGGCGGCGCCGCATGCCCCGTGCGGCGAGCCGCAGGTCGGTTGCGAACGCGCCCGGGTTGAGGAACACCGAGCCCCAGAGTCCCAGCCCGGAGTGCCTGACGAATCCGGCCGCCTGACGCAGGTACCACCAGTTCGCCGCCGCGCGTCCCCGGGTGGCGACGCGCTGGGCGTAGAGCGCATCGAGTTCATCACACAACGTCCGGCGGTCTTCGGCGGGAAGGGAAGCGCGCACGATCGCGCGCAGGACGGCGGGAGGCGTGGCGTTCATGCGCGGTGTCCTCCGGTCACGATCGTGAGTCCATCCCACAGGCTGAGGAGTCGCTGCCGTGCGCCCCGGGCGAGGGCGATGCCCGTGGGAGTGACGCGGACATATCGACGCTCGCGGCGCTCCCCGCGCTCGCTGCTTTCTCGCATGCGGGAGGTCACCATGCCGGCGGTCTCTAGCCGGCGCAGGGCGATGTAGATGGCCGCCGCGGACACTTCGCGTCCGGTGCGCTCCTCGAGCTCGGTGAGGATCGAGGTAGTGTAGGCCTCGTCCCCGAGTCGCAGGGCGGCCAGGAGGACGTGGTGCTCGAATTCTCCGAGCGAAGATTTCGGGGTCATGGCATCGCCAGTTCTGATTACTAGCAATGCTAGTGCTTCAACGGACCTCCCCGCAATGGGATCTGACCCCATTGATCCGGCGATCGCGGTTCCGTCAGAGTCGCAACTTCCAGACCTGGCCAACCAGGTCGTGCCCGAAGCTGTGGTGCCGCTCTTCCTCCTTCAGCACGAACCCCGCGGCCTCATAGATGCGGCGCGCCGACACCAGCACGTCGTTCGTCCAGAGGATCATCCGCGGATACCCGGCCGCCCGCGCGAACGCGACGCACTCCTCGACCAGCCGGCGCCCAATCCCGAGTCCCCGGGCCGATGGATCGACGAGCAGGCATCGCAACTGGGCGACGTTCGGATCATCCTCGTTGCGGACGACGAACACACAGCCCGCCCGCTCGCCGTCGACCTCGGCGACCCACATGCGCTCGCACCGGGGATCATGGCTGGACGCGAAGCGGGCGAAGAGCGTCGCCACCAGCGCCTCGAACTCGGCGTTCCAGCCGAATTCCTCCTCATAGAGCCGTCCGTGCGCCTCGATGGCCCATCCGATGTCACCGACGCGCGGGGCACGCACCACGACGCGGCGGTTGGAGTGTGCGTCGGTTGCCAGGACGGTGCGCACGGTGGTCATGGCACCCAGCAGCCGAGTGCGGCTGGACGGCCCGAGCTTCGCGAGCACACCAGCCACCTCCTTGCGCGTGCGGCGATCGAGCTGGCCGAACGCCTGGCGACCCTTCGCCGTCAGGGACAGCATCATTCGACGGGCGTCCCGTTTTGTGCGCTTCCGTGCGATGAGCTTGCGGCGCTCGAAGCCGCGCAGGATGCGGCTCAGGTAGCCGGCGTCGAGGTCAAGCAAGGCGCCGATCTCGGACGCGGTCGTGGCGTCGCGCGTGGCGAGTTCGAACAGGACACGCGCCTGCGTCAGGCTGAACGGCGTCCCGAGCAGGCCGTCGCCAAGGGCGCCGACGTGTCCGGTATAAAAGCGATTGAACTGGCGAACCGCGTCGACCTGCGCGCCTGCGACTCCTGCGTCCAAATGCGCCTCCTGTCAGCGGGACGGTGAGAGAGTCTGGAGAAGATAGTTGCCGCAGTCAAGTATCTGCACCGTGATACCTGGCGCTCCCCCGATCGTGCGATCGCCTCGAGAGCATGCGAGGCCGTCCGATGCGACACCAGCGGACTCCCGTGATCGCAATTGCCCAGTGCGCCAGACGAACTGCGTGACCCGAGCTCTCCCTGTGTGTCACGAGCTTGACGGATGCCGAGATGCCGACGATGCTTGGCAACGATAGGGCAGGCAGGGTGTCGCAGCATTCCTCACCCGGAGTTACCAACGATGTGCCGTACGCTGCGCTCAGCTGTCCTGCTCGCATTCGGCGCCACCTCGCCACTGTCGGCGCAGGCAACGAATCCGGGATCCGCGACTGCCCCGCGATTAGCGCCGAAGGTCAACATCTGGCCGGCCCGTAGCGTCTCCGTTCCAGCCGATCCGACGGCGCCACGGATTCGCATCGGCATCTGGGACAGCGGCGTCGATACCACGTTGTTTGCGGGTCGGCTGGCGCGAGATGCGCGAGGCAACGTGCTGCTGCGAGGCTACGACCCGTTCAAGCGGCGACAGGATACGCCGATGGAACTCCTGCCACCGGCACTGCTCGCGCGCCAGGACGAGTTGAACGCGGCCACGATGGCGCTCGACGATCTGGATACGTTCGTGGACAGTCCCGCCGCACGCGATATTGCGAAGCGCATGGCGGCCATGACTCCAGCCGAGCGCAAAGCAGCCGAAGACGACCTCGGGCACTGGACCAGCTACTCGCATGGCACGGCGGTGGCCGATGCGGCGCTGACGGATCACGGCCAGGCCGAGATTGTGATTGCACGCATGGAATGGTGGCATGGAGATCCACCGGTGCCGTGCTGGACTCGTGAGCTTGCCAATCGCGAAGCCGATTCCATCAAGGACCTGCTCACGTTCCTGGTGGAGAGCGGGTCGCGTGTGGTGAACATGTCGTGGGGCCGCTACGAGCGCAGCTACGTGCGAAACCTGGAGCAGTGTGCCCCCGGCATGCCCGCCGAAGAGCGCGCCGCCGTCGCCCGCTATTCGGTCGACACCGTGCGCGCGGTCCTCCGTGCCGGAATGCTCGCGTCACCGCAGGTGCTGTTTGTGGGAGCGGCGGGCAACGAAGGGCAAAGCGTGGCAAGGTCAAATCCGGCCACGCGTCTGGACGTGTCGAACTTCGTGCTGGTGGGCGCGGTGAATGACGCGGGCAACCTGCCCGCGTTCACCAACTTCGGTCCGGAGGTGACGCTGTTTGCGCACGGCTGGAGAATTCCAGCACGATTGCCGGGCGGTGTCCAGGCGTTCGGCACCGGCACGTCGCTTGCCGCGCCGCTGGTATCGAACACCGCCGCCAAGATGCTGGTGGCAAATCCGAAGTTGAGTGGTGCAGACCTGCGTCGTCTGCTGGTGGCGACAGCCGATACGAACGCCAAGGGACTGAAGCTGATGCATCCCGCAAAGGCGGTTGCCGCAGCTCGTGCGGAATCGAAGTAGCGCAAGCCGGGAACAGCGAATCCGAGTGTGACGACCCGGGGAGGCCGGAGCAGTCATCGGCAGCGCCGCACCGCATCCTCGTCACTGACGTGGTGGCCGGTTCGGCAGGAAGGCACGAAAGAACGCTCGAGCGAAGGTAGACCGCTCCACCTGGGCGGAGCTGTTCGGATTGTCCCACCAGACGCCCTCGCTGTTCGCCAGCAGGATGAGTGTCAGGTTCTCGTCGAGAACCTTGAGGTACAGCGCCGAGTATGCATCGTCCCACCAGCCTGAATGCCAGCGCAGCTCGTGCCCTGCATACTGCTGCGCAAACCAGCCGATGCTGTAGGGCAGGGACTCGCCCGCGCGCTGCATGGGTTTCATCATGACCGAATACGAGGCGGGCGAGATCAGCTTGCCCTGCTCCAGCGCGACATCGAACCGCGCCAGGTCCAGCACCGTGGAGATCACGCCACCGGCGGCCCCGTCGCCCTGCGCCCCCCGCGCGGGCGAACGCACCATCGCGCCGTTGCTGTCGGCGTGATACGGGATGGCCATCGCTGCGGCCAGGTCTGCACGAATCGGCAGGTCGCGATAGGTCCTCGCGGAGCGCGCCATGCCGGCCGGCTGAAAGACATACTGCTCCACCAGGCGGGAGAACGACGTGCCGGCGACGACGCTCATCATGGGACGTGACGCCCACGAATACAGGATGGGATTGTAGAAGAACTGCGTCCCGGGGTCGCCGAGTGCGGTGTGCGTCAGCAGGTGACGGAGCGAGTGTTGCGGGGACACGCAGCGCAGCCCGCGGGCGAGGATCGAGGGTTGCTCACTGAAGTCCTTGCAGAAACCTTCCCACTCGCTGTACTGCGCCATGGGCCGGTCGAGGTCGAGCCGACCCTCTTCCGCCAGCCTCAGGGCGACGACCGCCGAGAGGGGCTTGGTGACCGACGCGATGTCATACGGCGTCTCTGGTGTTGCGGCGATCCGCCGCTCGAGGTCGGCGTATCCGAAGCCACGGGCGAAGATGACTTTACCGTCCTTGACGACTGCGGCAGAAAGTCCGGGAATCCGCGCGGCCGTCCGCAGCGAATCGAGTGCGCGCGCGAACGCGGGGAGGTCGTAGGAGGACTCCACTGGAGATGAGGCATGCCGAGTGGAGGCGCAGGCCGCCATCGGTACGATCAGGAAGGTCAACGCCGGGAATCTCAAGGCAACTCCGTGTCGCGAGATCCGAGTCAGATGAAGCCCTTACGAGCGCGACAAAGCCGAGGTGTCAACTCCAGGGTTCCTCGATGGCACGAGCTTGACCTTCTCAGTGACCTCAGTGACCCCTGTGGTGGAAAAGCCTGACCGCGCTGTATCCTGGAAGGGACAGATCGTTCACCACAGGGAGCACAGAGGTCACGGGAAACATCGATCTTCACACGCAAGCCGAGGATTGTTCGCGGCGCTCGCGCGCTCTATGCTATTCACTCGCAAGGTCACTCAGGCGCCAGGCCGCCGACACGTTGTTCGGAGGGCAACATGCCTCGCTCCCGCGAGTATGCGGTTGCACTTCAAGCTGCCGTGCCGCACTCCATCGCGGCGGCACACGCGCGACTGCCGATTGCTGCGGTGTCCCACACCTTCAGGCGCTACCTCGATCAGGTCTACGCTGCAGCGCGGACCCGCGCCATCAGGCTCGATGGACAGAACGTGTTCATCTACCGCGATGCGCCCGATCAGCCGACCGAGACAGAGGTGGCGTTCGGCGTTGGCGTGACGGCACCATTCGTGGCTGTCGGTAACGTCCAGCCGACATCACTCCCGCTTGGCGAGGTCGCCACGACCACCCACTGGGGCAACTACGCGGAACTCGGCGGCGCCCACGAGGCGATCATCGAGTGGTGCCGCGTGCAACGGCGTCGTCTGGCCGGCCCACGGTGGGAGGTGTACGGGCACTGGACCGAGGATGAAACGCGACTCCGCACCGACGTCTTCTACCTTCTGGAGCCCGATGGTCGGTAGTCTGAGCACCCAACGCACGGAGCCGTCGCCACAAGCAAGCCCCTCAGGTCTGCCATCCTGGTACTGGATCGCGATGCTGGCCATGACCGGGGTGGTGATCATGAACTGGTTCGTGCTGGGGCCGAGCAATCCGGTGTGCGCGCTGACGGTGGCTGGGTGGACGTACGGGCTCCTGCCCGGGACGGCAGGTCCCGCGGTGCGACTCCTGCCGCGCCACTGGTTCCGCGTAGCAGGAGGCGAGCGAGTACTCCACCGCATGCTTGGCGTCGAGGTCTTCGACTGGCTTCTGGAACGCTCGAGCTACAATCGCCACGTCGCCCGCCCCTTGCGGGGATTCAACGGCACCAGGGCGGCCTTGCCTTCCCTGGAACTGAGCCTGCGGGCGAACGTCAGCGCCCACGTCGCCTGCTTTGCTCTCCACATCCTGTTGGCGACCGTCGCGCGTGTCACCGGGCACTCCTGGGGCGGCGCAATGTGGATGCTGTTGCCCGGTGTGGTCGTTCACGTCTACCCGGTGCTGCTGCAACGCTCCATCATGCTGCGCATCCAGCCCCTGCTGGAGGATTCGCCTCGGTGACCCCTGTGGTTGAGCAGGTTGACGGCGAGACGAACCCGCGTGCGGTGATCACCGCCTCCTCGGCGCCGCGCTGTACGGCATGCGCCGCGCCGTGAACGGGAACCGGTACGTGCCCTCCGAATCCAACTCCCCGAATTCGTCGTCAATCCACCAACTCGTCAGCAGGATCGTGCCGGTGAGCATGTTCCCGTTCATGACCGCATTCACGCGGATGGCGCCCGAAGGGCCCGTCTGGACGCCTTGACCCGGGATCGTGTACGGAATGGGCGGCGGGAAGGCGTAGAGGCTCACCAGTGTTCCGGACTGGATGCTCCCGGTCATGGTGAACGAGCTGGTCTGCCATGCGCTGAAGAACGGGCCGAAGGACTGGTGAAACGGCAACCGGGGACCTAACGGAACCACGAACGCGGTACCGCCTGACGCCGGCGGGCAGCAAATGGCCGGATTCCACACGTCATCCAGCAGGACCGTGAGCCGCAGTTCCTCATCGGCCGCACCATAGCGCTCGATGGAGATCACTGAGGAGAGTGGCACCGCCTTGATGCGCAGCAGCCACTCCGCGGCCTCCCCAACCTCGAGGTCCTTGAAGAAATCGTCCTGGTCAATGAAGGTCAGGATATGCCAGACCGCTTCGCCCTCCACCGATCCGCTGATCGTGGCGCGCGCGATGGGAAGGTTCTGCACCGGGTGCAGTACCTGCAGGACCACGTCGTATGTCCCCGAGGCGGCGTAGGTGTGGTTGACGGCCGTGAGGCTGGTGACCACCTGCTTCGCCGTGTTGTCGCCGAAGTCCCACTCGAACTTCGCGCCGGCCGGAAGTTGCGGTGACCCTGCCAGCAGGGATGGCGTGAAGGTGGACGGCCCGCCTACGGCCTCGAACGTACCGGCAACCTTGAGGCCGTACTTGATGAGGCGGATCTCGCGCCACCCCGCCCACGATACGTACGGGAACTGCGACGACTCGAACTCGAGGACCTCGAGGCCGATCGTCTGCGCATGGCCCTGCGGAAAGGCGGTCCAGTCGAAGAATGCCGACGACCCCTCCGTGCCGGGCGCGGGCGACCAGATCCCTGACTCGGTGCGGTCATAGAATCGGCCGTACCCGTTGCCCCATCCCGGGTTTGCCGGGAAGTTCGACGGCGGTGCATAACGAGGCGCCTGGGTGGTGGGCCAGACGCGGTTGGTGTCGGCAAGGAAGAAGATGCTGTCCGGCTGGTCGGGTGTCGCCCGCAGCAGGGCACTGCCCCGCGTCCCGAACCGGGCAGCGCGAAACGGGAAGACCTCCGGCGTGGTGGCCGAGGCCAGGCTCGAGACGTACGACTGCAACTGCGGCCAGTAGCCTGCCTGCCAGGCATAACTCATGTACGGAATGGTGTACTGCACACTCGACGACACCGGATCGGGATAGGTCGCCATGACGTCCCCGGCAAACGAAAGATGGGACATGACCCCGCTCGCCGGTTCCCGCGTCAGGAAGCGCTCCTGGGCCGGATCCCAGCCAATCACGAGCACCATGTGCATGTACTGACCGTCGGTGAGCCAGACCGGCACCGATCGGCCGCTGTACCACATCTGGTAGATGATCGCGGTCGCCAGGTCGGCATCGTACGCGACGTTCTGGGTCTTGTAGTGCGCCATCCACGCGGCGGCGTACGAACCGAGCGACTGGAACGCATCCCCGGTGATGCCGGCCGACATCGAGAGGCCGCGCGTGTCGCTGAACGTGACACCGGGGGCCCGGTCGAACGTGTGGTGGACGCCCCCCGGGAAGAGAAACGTCGCCGCCCACTCGGTCAGCGCCACGCCGATCTCGGTGCGCGGGTCACGCGTCGTCGACACCGCGTTGAATGCGAAGTTGCTCTTCCCGAAGCGGTAGTCGCTGCTGAACGCGATGGGGAACTGCTGGCCGAGGCCGGGGCCGCCGGCGGGTCCGTTGAACAGCACGATCGAGAGCGCGTGCGGGGGGGGCGTGGTCTGGGGGATGTTCCCGACCTGGCTGAACAGCGCTGGATCGAGTACCCGCGTCGTGACCGTGATCGAGGTCGCATCGCGCGCAATGATCGGCAGGAAGGCGAGTGGGGTGCCTGACGCGTTGACCACCGCCGCCAGGGGACGCACCGTGCCCGCGGGGACCGGGATCCTCAGCAGCAGTTCGCCGTTCGCGGTGGCCGGTCCGTTCGACACGATCGTGATGACGGGGGTCGCCGCCGCCCCAGCGCCGTTCGCGGCGGCGACGCTCATGGCGCTGACGCTCCGCGCCGAACCCCCGAACGCCTGCCCGGGCTGCGTGAGCGAGAACCCGGCACTGGAACTCTGCCGCACGGTGAACGAGACCGGTGCGCTGAACGCGGCGTCGGGAATCGTTATGCTGAAGCCATTGAGCGGAGAACTGGGCGCGGTCACGGTGATCGTGCCGCCGGCCGGTGTTCCGGTACCCTGCCCGATGGGCACGTCAGCGAGTCGCGCGGTGGCGCCAAGCCGCACCGGAGCGAGGCTGGCCGCGGTGACGAGCAGCGTGTTGCGGCCCTCGGTGGCGCCCAGCGTCCAGTTCCCCGCGGTCGCGACACCGTCGGTTCCGGTTGTGGCTTGCCCCGAGGCAATCGCGCCGCCACCAGAGTCCACGCCGAAGTTCACCACCACTCCCGGCACGGCGCGTGCCGAGGCGTCCCTGACCACAACGGCCGGTCGGGTGGTCAGGATGGCGCCTGGCTCTCCCTGCTGGCCGTCTCCCTGGGAGACAGCGATCGACGCCGGAGGCCCAGGCTGTGGCGGGGGCGTGATGTCATCCGATCCACCGCCCCCGCAGGCGAGCAGAAGTCCGGAAACCGCGAGGAGGCTCGATCGCAGGGCGAATCGGGACATGAAGGGCTTTGGTCTGAGGTCCTCAAGGAAACGCGCAACAAGATGGCGTCAGGGCTCACCTTCCCGACACCCGCCGAATCCTCAGGTCGGCCGCCCGGCCGAAAGTCACCGACATCCGGGCGCCTCCGCGCACTCTGCAAGTCGCCGGCCACGCGCCCTGGGTGATCACAGGAGCTCTCCAGGACTCTCCGGCCGGTTGAGGAGCCATGACGGTATTCCCGGCGCCGTTGCGCATGGCAGTGTGGCAGGGGCCTCGGAGCCTGCCCGCCCTCATCGTGAGAGTCGCCATGCGAACCATCGCCACGCTCAGTGCCTTCGTGCTCGTCGCCTGCAGCAACGGGTCCACCACTGGCCCTGGAGGATTCACGGGCGTGGGGACGTTCACCGCAACGGTCGATGGCTCAGGGTGGATCAGCACCACGAACCAGGTTACCGGCGGCGGATCCGGATCGAACCAGGTTCCCGGCCTGATCACGATGACCGGCACGCAGGTGGTGAGCTCCACCGACTACACCATCATCACGCTCACGCTCGGGTACATCGCGGGAGTCGGCACCTATCCGCTGGGCGTCAATCAGGGGACGACGGCCGGAGGATCGGGCTCGGTCTACGCGCAGCAGGGGGCCACGTCGCTCAGTACCTGGGCGACCAACTTCCCAGGGAATGCCGGCACGGTCACCGTCACCAGCCTGACGAGTACCCGCATTACCGGGACGTTTCAGTTCACGGCTCCACCGCAGGCGTTCTCCACGACCACCGGGACGAGGATTGTCACCAACGGTGAGTTCGACATGCCGCTGCCGGCCGGATTCGTGGCGGTGCCGGCGGACAATTACGGCAGCCGGATCTCCGCGCTCATCGGTGGAACGCCGTGGAACGGGGCCACGGTCACGGCACTGGGCACCGGCGGTGTCTTTGTCTTCGGCGCGATCAATGACACGCTCTCGATTTCCATCTCGCCGGGGACGGTGATGAGCGCGGGCAGCAGCTACCCCATCGGAGGACCGGGCGGTGCCACGATGACCGTCACACGCGCTGGTACGGCGAAGAGCTGGGGCGCCGCGACCGGCACGAGCGTCGGAACGCTGCAGATCACGACGCTCGCCAATGGCCGCGCGTCAGGCATGTTCTCCGCGACGTTGGTCCCCGGCCCCGCCACGACGGGCTCCCTGGTCATTGCCCAGGGCGCCTTCGATGTCAGAATCATCTCGCCCTGAACTCCGCCCACGCGCCAGCGGCTCGATCCCGATGACGAGCTGGCTTCTGACCGCTCGTTGTGCCTCGATCACGGCGCCTCCCTTCGTTTCCGGCATTTGCGACCAAGGCGGCCGTTGCGTCACTCCGGGCACGGGGGAGGGTGGTATCAGAACGTCGCTGGTCCCTGGCATTGGCCAGCCGCCATCGACGAATAGGCCGTGGCTTTCAACGGGACAACCGCGGCGCCAGAACGCACAGGGTCTTCTCTGTGACCTCAGTGACCCCTGCGGTTGAGCAGTATGACTCCACTTCGTCGTAGGCCAGACACAGCCCTCACCACAGGGATCACAGAGAGCACAGGAACGTCGCGCACATCACGGACGCGTTCCGTCCAGCGACAACACTCGCAAGGCAGCAATCGCGTCCGCAAAGACGGCCGTGGTCAGGGGCAGTTCCACCCGATAGGTTCGGACGGCAACATGGTCCACGCCACGGTTCCCGAAAACCAGCGCCCGTTGATGAGACACATGGTCCTTGCCGGTGACATCCTGATCGCGGTGACCCGGAAACGCATCAGGCACCTCCACCTGAGGGTGCATCCGCCTGACGGCCGCGTGACCATCTCCGCACCACTGTCCGTCCGACTGCACGCCGTCGAAGCGTTCGCCGCCACTCGGCTGGAGTGGATCCGCCGACAGCAGGACCGGATGCGGGCAAGAACCCACGCGGCGCCCCGACGCCTTGAACAGGGCGAAACGCACTACCTGTGGGGTCACCCGCACGAGCTGGTCGTTGTCGAACGCGAGGGCAGGCAGGGCGTCACTCTCGACGATGACCGCATCACCCTGCTCACCCGCCCCGGCAGCGACGTCGGCCGGCGTGCGGCGCTCATGCAGGCCTGGCACAAATCGATCCTGCATGGCGTGTTGCCGGCGCTGATCCGGGATTGGGAAACGAGGCTCAGCGTGCGCCTGGCGGCGTACCACCTTCGGCGGATGAAGACCCGATGGGGAACCTGCAATCATCGGACAGGGCACATCCGGCTCAACACCGAACTGGTCACCCAGCCAGCCAACATGCTCGAGTACGTGCTGGTGCACGAAATGGTGCACCTCATCGTGCCGAATCACGGCCCTCGCTTCATTGCCCTGATGAATGAACATTATCCGACCTGGCGCGAGGCCCGCGCGCAACTCCGCGAGTCGCGGTTCACGGCGGTCTGAGGTAGTCGTCGCGATTCCAGAGGCCGCCATGGTCGCACTCGCGGTGTTGCCCGATCCTGAAACTTCATGACCCCTGGATGGCTACTAGCCAGGTACGCCATCACCGGGAGTAGTCATGCGTCACATGATGCTGCGCGCTGTTGTCGCGCTCGGTGCCTTGATCCCCTCGATCGCCATGGCCCAGGACGCGTGCAAGCCGGCGACAGATGCCTCAAAGCTTCCCGCGGTGTCCGCGTTGCTCGATTCGGCCATCCTGATCGCGAACCTCCCCGCTCCCGACGTGGCCGGAGCGAAGGAACTGTTCGTCAGGGTAACGACGGGGTCGGCACCCCGCGCAGTCGTGCTCGATACGACGACAGCGAAAACGGAAACGGGCCGGATCCTCGTCGAGAAGGTACTCGCCTCACTGAAGCCTGGCTCGAGGACGTTGCTGCCGGCGTTCCGGCTGCGAGTACTCCTCGGTGAGGCTCCCGCGCTGGCGGTGCTGCCCGCCTGCCTCGCGGCAGGGAACGGAGTGAGCCATGCCTGACCGCGAAACGATCAACCGGGCGCGGAAGGACAAGCGCGAAGGAAAGGCCCCGTCGACTCAGGCCGGCGAGTTCATTCGCGAGGAGATCCACCACATTCGCGAAGGCAAGCACGGCGCCCGCTCCGCGAAACAAGCGATAGCCATCGGTCTGTCGAAGGCGCGCCGGGCCGGGGTGAAGCTGCCGGCACCGAAGAAGGGCGAGGCACCCGCGCGAACGCGTAAGGCCGCAAAGCGAGACCTCGCCAGGGGCCGCAAGAGAAGGAGAAGCCGGCCGTCGGCGGCGCGTTCGAAAGCAATGACCCGACGGTTGAGGCGAGAAGGTCGGGAAGCCGCCTCAAAGACAGCCCTGTCGCGTCACGCACACGCAGTTGCTCGCGAAAGGACGGCAAAGGAGCGCTCCGCATCCGCCCGGAAGGCAGCGCGGACCAAAGGCCCCGCCGGCCGCCGGGAAGCCGCTCGCAAAGCCGCCCGCACCCGCGCCCGAAGACGGAAATGAGAACCGGGAATCGGGCCCGCTTCCCGATTCCCGGTTCCCGCTTCCCGAACTCAAGAACTTCGCAGCGCCTCCAACGGGTCCGCGCCCGCCGCGCGCCGCGCCGGGAGCCAGGACGCGATCGACGCCACGGCTACCACCGACAGCATCACCGCTGCCGCGATCAGTGGCATGTTCGTGGGCGGAACACGCAGCTGTAACGTGACGATCTTCCACGCCGCGGCGCTGAGCGGAACGCCGAGCAGCAGGCCCACCAGGCTCACCCGGAGTCCGCTCCGGAAGAACAGCGCCACCACCTGGCCTGGGCGAGCGCCCAGCGAGATGCGGACCCCGATCTCCCGTTGCCGCTGGTTGACCGCGAGCGCCACCACCGCGTAGAGCCCGATCGACGCCAGGAAGAGCGTGATCATGCCACCCACGGCCGACGCGCCCGTCGCCTCGATGATCTCGGCGCGGGTCTCGCGCTCCATCTGGGCGAGGGTCTGCATGCTGCGCACGGGGATCATCGGTGCCTCGGCTCGCGCGATGTCCCGGAATGTCGCGATCATCGGTGCCGCCGGCGTCCGGGTCCGGATCAGCAGTGCATCCGGCCCCGGCGTTGGCACAGCCAGCGCGCCGCCCATCGGGGTGAAGATGCGCACGGCGGATCCCTCGGCATCTGGCCCGACGTCCTCGGCGGAGACGACGCCCACGATCTCGACCTCCCCGAGTCTTCGTCCCCTGTCGAGCGCTGGTCTCGTCAGGCGCCGGCCCACGGGATTGATCCCGCCGAACGCCAGCGCCGCGAAGTCGCTCCCGACCACGATCGGGGTTGCCGGTGCCGCCGAGTCGCTCTCGATCAGGTCACGACCCTGGAGGAGCCGTATTCCCATCGCCTTGAAGTAACCGGGCGGAACCTGCTGCGTGCGTGCCTCGAACCGACGGGATGCGGAGGCTCCATTCGTGGGCACCTCGATGCTGAGGACGCGGTAGCCATTGACCTGCGGAACGACCGCGACGACGCCAGGGAGCGCCGACAGCCGCTCCATGACGGCCGGCAGCCGGTTGTCACCCTGGTTCACCGCCGCCCACGTTTCGAAGTTGGCGCGCACGACATGCTCGCTCAACTCGCGGTTCACTCCCCGGCGGTTCACTCCCCGTTCGCCTTCACGAGCCACGACGGCGATCATCATCGCCAGCATCACCAGCAACGGCTGCGTCAACGCGATCTGCGCGACGACAAAGGCGCGCTGCAGTCGCGACCGCACCGTCGCCGACCTGGCGGAGTCCTTGAGCACGCCGGCGAGGGCGTCGCGTGTTGCGTGCAGGGCCGGCGACAGGCCGCAGAGGATGCTGGCCACGATCGCGAACACGGCGGTCATCATCGCGGTCGCCCACGTCGGACCCACGTCGGCGTCCTCCAGGCCATCACGCAGGGCGCGATACACGAGCGCATAGACGACCAGGCCAGCCGCCCCGGCCGCCACCGAGAGCAGCGTTGTCTCGGTCAGCAGTTGGCGGACGATGCGGCCCCGCGAGGCACCGAGTGCAAGACGGACGGCGATCTCGTGGCGGCGGGTGACGGCGGCACCGACCAGGAGGGAGCTCACCGTTGTGGTGCAGACGAGCAGGATCAGCAGGACCAGGGCCGAAATGAGCGCGACGACCTGGATGTCCTCGGCGCGGGACGACTTGAAACGCACGTCGCCTCGGAGAGGAACGACATCGGCCGTGAACGCGCCGGATGTGGCGCACGGCGGCGCCTTGCATTCGCGCGGCGTCGCCGCCGGCAACGCCGCGGCCGCGCGTGAGGCGACCAGTTCGACCGCGGGCACTGCCTGCCTGACGCCCACGCCGTCCCGGAGACGCGCCACCGCGGAGAACGAACCGATGGCGCGATTGGTGAACGCGCCGGTCAGCTGGTCGACCACCGGCCACGCAGACACCGGCATCCACAGGGTGAGAACCTCCCCGTCGCCAAAGGCGGAGAGAAACCGCGCCGGGGCGACACCGACGATGACGACCGTGACGCCGTTGACCTTCAGCGTCCGGCCAACGGCGGACGCCGCCGTCCCGAACTGCCGGAGTGCGAATGAATGGCCAATGATGGCGCTCAGCTCCGGCTCGGCGTGGTCACCCGTCTTCCGCTGCCCGAAGCCAGCGCCGGCGGTCAGGCGCAGGCCTAACGTACTGAAGAGGTTCGGGGTCACGAACTGCAGGTACGCGGTGCCGGCCTCCTGGCCATCGAGCTCGGCGACCACCACCGATTCGGTCCAGCCCGCGACCGCGGAGAACTCCGGCCGGCCGGCGTATTCCATCAGCTCCGGATACGAGAAGCCGCGCGCAGTGCGCTGCCCGTCGTCGGTCCCGATGCCCCGGATGGCAACGAGCGACTTGTCGTCGGGAACGCCGGGAGCGGGCCGGGTCAACAGTCCGGAGACGATCCCGAAGGCCGCCGAGCTGACGCCCACGCCGAGGGTCAGCGTGAGCACGATGGTCGCCGCCATGAGCGGGGCGCGCGCGAAATGGCGAACCGCATGGCGGAGGTCGCCGAGCGTGGTCTCGATCCACCGTCCGCCGCGCGCTTCCCGCGCCGCCTCCTCGATGACCGCCACGTTGCCGAACTCCCGCCTGGCGGCCAGCATCGCCTCGTGGGTGTCCATCCCCCGCGCGCGGAACCGTTCGGTGGCACGCGCCAGGTGCTCGGTCATTTCATCCTTCATGTCGCGCTCGGCCGCGCGTCGTCCGAACGCGGCCCGCAGCCAGGCGTGCGCCCGCCCCAGCGCGCTCATGTCCTGAGGATGGCCGCGAGCGCGCCGGCAAAGCGCGTCCACTCCTCGCGGTTGTCGGCCAGCTGCCGACGGCCCGCGGGGGTGAGTGAATACACCTTCACGCGCCGGCCGGTTTTCGACTCGTCCCAGTGGGCGCGAATGAGGTCGCGGGCCTCGAGCCGATAGAGCGCGGGATACAGTGAACCCGCGTTGACGGTGAGGACGTCGTGCGAGATCGCCTGGATGCGCTGTGCCAGCTCGTACCCGTTGGTGGGCTCGGCGCGCAGGAGCTGGAGGACGATGAGGTCGAGGGTGCCCTGGAGCAGGGACGGCGATTTCGGTGGCATGGAGGGCTAGATGGTCTAGTGCTCATGCACGGTATCCGCCGCACCACTAGACGGTCAAGTGGGCGGGCCTGGTTGTCCGTCGGTTCGCGGGAGCGTGGGTCGCCGACCTCGCAGGAGCGATCTGCCACCCGAAACGCCGCCAATGGGCAAGGATTCGGTCCTGTTTGTGGTCCAATCCGATCGGCTCGGACGACTTTCGAGGGCGGCACCCCCAGGTTGCCTCCCGCAAACCGCAGCGATCCCGGTTTTGACCGGGGTTCCGCTGCCCGGAATCGACCTCAATGAATGCGGGGCTCTCATGAATCGCAGGATCCTGACCACCATCGTGCTGGCGCTGACCACGGCCACGGTCGCGGCCCCCGCGGCCGCCCAGGACACCCACCACCACCCCCACCTGCACGTCAATCCGCGGTGGGAGGAATGCTCCTTCCAGCTCCATTCGTCCCTGACCCAGGACGCGTGGCGGCAGTTCACGGGGGAAGCCGGGCTGGTCGCCTACTTCCGTCCCCTCACCGATGCCCGGCCGATGGGGAAGGGGAAGTTCGAGGTCTCGCTTCTCCAGTGGCAGACCGGCATCGACGACCACGACGCCGCCTGGAACGACACCTTCGTCCACCCCGACTCCACCCATTACCTGTTCGAAGGTTCGGGACTGAAGTTCCCGGGTTTCATGGCGCGGGTAGGGGTCACGGAGAAGACCGACGTCGGCCTGTATGTCACGAAAAACCCGAACGCCAACTACGGCTTCTACGGCGCGATGGTGCAGCGTGCGCTCCTGGGGAGCCAGGAGAACGACTGGGGCCTGGCCGGCCGCCTGAGTTTCGTGTCGCTCTATGGTCCCGAGGACCTGGACTTCACGGTCATCGGCTGGGACCTGGTCGCGAGCCGGAGGATCCCGCTCACACGCTGGGCCTCGGTGTCACCGTACGCCGGCGTCTCGAGCTACCTCACCCGGTCGCATGAGACGACCACCGCCGTGAGCCTCGATGACGAATATGTGGGGGGCTCGCAGACGATGGTGGGTGCGACGGTCCAGCTTTCCGGGCTGCGCCTCGCCGTGGAGTACAACAAGGCGAAAGTGAACTCGGTCTCGATGAAGGTCGGCTTCGGTCGATAGCGATGCGCGGTGGGCGAGGGAAGGACGTGACGCGCGGTCATCGCGGCTCGCCCATCGCCGCCGCCCCCTCTGGCTCGACTCGTCATGGCCAGTATGATTCTGGCCATGGCGAGTCTCACCCTCGATTGGATCCAGCTCGCTCAGGTTGTCGGAGCGCTGCAGGGTCTCCTCCTCACCGGTGTCCTGCTGGCGCAGCGCCACAACCGCACCGCCAACCGCCTGCTCGCGGCGCTCATGGCGGCCTTCACGATCTTCCTCGCGTCCGGCGTTTACTATGGCGCCGGGATCGTGCGCTCCTTCCCGCACTTCTTCGGCGTCTCCTACCAGATGCCGTGGATCTTCGGACCTCTCGTCTACCTGTACGCCCTCGCCGCCAGCGACCGCACCTGGCGCTTCGAACGCCGCACCTGGATCCACTTCCTTCCCGTCGCGATCAACACGCTGGCGACGTCTCCGTACTACTTCATGAGCGGGGCCGACAAGCTGGCGCTGCTCGATCGGTGGATCGCCGGCGACGTTCCCGGACAGCTCCAGGTCCTCGACCCGTTCAAGTACGTCTCGGGCATCGCGTACTCGGTCGCGACGGTCCTGTACCTGCGCGGTCACGGCCGCCAGGTCGAGAACAGCTACTCGAATACCTCGCGCGTCAACCTCCACTGGCTGCTCTTCCTGTCGGTGGCCGCGTTCAGCATCTGGTTATTGGCGACGACACTCCGGATCACGGACGTCGGCGCGCGGCTTCGCGACGACCACATCTCGCTGGCGATGGCGGTCCTCGTGTACGCCATTGGCTACATGGGTCTCCGCCAGCCGGAGGTCTTCCGCTACGAGACCGCCGAGCATCGGGTACCACGCGAGTTGCTGGCGGCCGATCCTCCCGCACCTCCGGAGCCGCCCGATGAACCGGAGTCGATCGAGGCGCGCTACGAACGGTCCGGGCTCGATGACTTCGAGGCCCAGCGCCTCAAGGCGTCCCTCCTGGCGCTCATGGACCACAAGCGATTGTGGCGGGACAGTGAACTCACGCTCGCTGACCTCGCGGGCGCGCTCGACACCTCACCGCACAAGCTGTCCGAGGTGTTGAACGCGCAGGTCGGCCAGACGTTCTACGACTTCGTGAACGGATACCGCGTGCGCGAGGTGCAGCGTCGCATCCAGGCGGGGGAGGCTCGTGCGCTCAAGATGCTCGCCCTCGCCATGGACGCCGGTTTTGCGTCCAAGTCCACGTTCAACCAGGCCTTCAAGAAGCACACGAACCAGACGCCGTCGGATTTCCGCCAGGCGGTGGGAGCATAGGGCAGGCCTGGCAGCCGGGACACCAGCCGGCGCGCGTGATGCCGGCCGAACGCCCCTCATGGGAACGGCCCTTGAACCATACTCGGCATTGGACTAAGCTTAGTCCATTATGAAGACCGTGAACATGCACGATGCCAAGACGCATCTCTCCCGCCTCGTCGAGGAAGCCGTCGCCGGTGAGGAGATCGTCATCGCGCGCGCGGGGACGCCGTTGGTGCGACTGGTCGCGGTGCGCGCTGCCGCGGGTCCGCGACCACTCGGCGCGTTGGCCGGGAAGGTCACCGAACGCAAGGACGCGTGGGACCCGGACGCGGATCTTGAGGCTGCCTTCTACGGCGGAGAACTCGAACCCTCCCGCGTGAAGCGCGTCGCCGAACCACGACCCAAAGCGACGCGCACGACCGCGCGGAAGAAGAAGTGAACCTCCTGCTCGACTCGCACGCGCTCCTCTGGGCGCTCCACGCCCCGGGTCGGATGCGGCCCGAGGCGGTGGCGGCCATCAGGGACACGCGCCGCGCGGTGTACTTCAGCGCCGCGTCGGCCTGGGAACTGGAGATCAAGGCATCCCGGGGGAAGCTCGTGCTCCCGCCGGACTGGCTGGGCGTCGCGGAAACGACGGGGTTCCTCCAGATCCCGGTGACGGCGGCGGCGGGGCAGGCGAGCGCGCACCTGCCCTGGCATCATGCCGATCCGTTCGATCGCGTCCTCATCGCCCAGGCGATCGAGCATGGCCTGCAGATCGCGACGCGCGATCCGCTCTTCACTGCCTATGGGGTCCCGGTGCTGGCCGTGTGACCCTCAGGACGGCCCGGCGGCGTTAGGCATGTCACTGGCTGGCCAGGGCGCGCGCCTCGGCGACCGCGGCCTCGAACGTCATCTCGCGCCCGGCCTTCGTCGCGGCCTCCGCGTGCTCGTGGCCCAGTGCCGCGCGCGCCGGCGTGATGTGGCGCTCCGTCAGGGCATCCCAGAAGCGGATCTGCATGTTCACCCCGTGCCGCGCCCACTCCGCCCGGGTCGCTCCCATGAGCCGGATCGCGGTCTCGTGCTGCCCCAGTCCGGCCAGCGTCATCGCGATCCCCTCGACCTCGAAGCTCGTCTCGAGCCGGTCACCGATGGCCTCGGCCAGGACCAGGCTCTCGCGGTACAGCCCGAGGGCGTCGGGAAACCTGCCCTGGATGAGGGCGCAGTCGGCGAGGTAGTGCCAGCCGGAGTGTTCGGAGCGGCGATCGTTCGCCTTGCGGGAGAACGCGATAATCTCGTTCGCGATTGGACACGCGTCCTCGACGCGTGACAGGGCCACCAGCGCCTGGCCGAGCCCGACCTTGGCGCGGTTCACCAGCACCGGGTCGCCGCACTCGCGGACGACGCGCAGCAACTCCCCGAACGTCGCGCACGCGGCCTCGTCCTCGGACGCCAGGAACTGCGACCAGCCGAGCATTTCGAGTGACGCGGCGATCTCGAGGGCGTCGCCCAGGTCCCGCCACATGGCGAGCGTCCTCTCCATCAGCGCGCGCGCGCCGGTCTGGCCGCCCTCGTACGCGTGGAGCATCGCCTGGCCGCGCAGGGTGCGCGCATACGAGCGGCGGACCGGATGCGGCGACGCGGCGGCAATCGCCGCGTTCACGTGCTCGCGCCCCTCGACGATGTGCGAGCGGCCCCACCAGAAGTAACCGAGCGCGCCGACGAGTTCGAGGTACCGCTCCGGGTTCCGGTGGCGCAGGAACGACAACGCGGCGCGGAGGTTGTCCATCTCCCGCGTCAGGCGCTGCGCCCAGAACTCCTCGCGCGTGAACTTCTCCTGGTAGAACTGCTCGGCCAGCGCCGTGAACACGGACCCGTGGCGGTCCCGCACCGCGTCGGCCTCGCCAGACTCCAGCAGGCGTTCGAGGCCGTACTGGCGCACGGTCTCCAGCATGCCATAGCGGGCCTCGCTGCCCCCGGCCTGGTCGACGAGGACGAGCGACTTGTCGATCAGCCGGGTCAGGAGGTCGAGCACCGCGAATTCGTCGGCGCCGTCCCCCGTGATCGCGGTGGCCGACTCCAGCGTCCATCCGCCGGCGAAGACCGCGAGCGCGCGCAGCAGGGACTGCTCGTCAGGCAGGAGCTGGTCGTATGACCACTGGATCGTCGCGAGCAGCGTCTGTTGCCTGGGCACGGCGGACCGCCCGCCCGTGAGGAGCTTGAAGCGGTCATCGAGCCGCGACCGGATCTGTTCCACCGACAGCGCCCTCACCCGCGCCGCGGCCAGTTCGATCGCCAGGGGAATACCATCGAGCCGGCGACAGATCTCGGCGACCACGGCGGCGTTCCCGGGACCCAGCGCGAAGTCCCGCCGCGAAGCCCTGGCGCGGTCCACGAAGAGCTGGACGGCATCGGATTGCTCGAGCGCCTGCAGGTCGGCGCCGGGATCGGCCGTAGTCCGCGAGCGGACGGCG
>JAUQWM010000003.1 GCA_030835125.1 Gemmatimonadaceae bacterium
TCTCTCAACTCTCAACTCCCAACTCTCAACTCAATCAAGGCACCGCGACCGCGGTCAGGGTGACGGGCTGGACGGATCCGGTCACGACCTGGACCGTCTGCGCGCCGGACGCGGGACCCAGCGTCCAGCGGGACTGGACCTCGCCAGCGGCATTCGTCACGCCTGACTGCGGGGTGATCTGCCCGCCGCCGTTCACGACCTGGAACGCGACCGGGATGCCCTTCATGGGCACGTTGCCCGTGCTCACGACGCGGACCACGATCGCGTTGGCGAGGGCGGAGCCTGGCTTCGCGGACTGCCCGGCGCCCTGGGCCACCACCAGGTCCGTCGGGAGCAGGCCAATGGCACCGACGACGACCGGCTGGATGTTGCCCGCCGTCGCGTGCAGGAGCTGAACGGCGTCGTTGGGACCGAGTGTCCACTTCACGGTCACCTCGCCGGCGTCGTCGGTGGGAGCCGACGCGGGGGTGACGACGCCGCCGCCCTGGGTGACGACAAACCCGACCGGGAAATCCGGGATCGGCTGTCCGTCGGCATCGACCAGCCTGACGACGACCTTGGTGGGGAGTTCCATGCCGGCCTGCGCCTGCTGCGCATTGCCCTGCACCAGGAAGAGCGCCGAAGGGATTGGCGGTTCCACGGCCTCCTTGCAGCCTGTGGACACGGCAACAAGGGCCGCGACCACGAGGAAGCGGCTGGGCGACTGGAAGTGTGGACGAGGCATCGATCGGCTCCTGGGACGTTCGGAAGCGCCGACCCGTTTCGACGCTCCACTCTCTCCCCGGCAGTATCGGCCACCCGGCGTCCCGGCTTGAGCGCGTCCCGGACATATGCTTCGGCCATGCGATCGGCGCCCCTTCCCGCCCTCCCGTCCTGATGCTGCTCGGGGCGCACGTGTCCACGAGCGGGGGCGTGGCCTCGGCGATCCCGCGGGCGGCCGCGATCCGTGCGACCGCCATCCAGGTCTTCACCAAGCAGGCGAGCCAGTGGCGGGAGCCGGCGATCGACGAGGAGGAGCGGCTCCGGTTCCGCGCCGGGCTGCAGTCGTCAGGCATCCTCCACGCCAACGCGCACGACAGCTACCTGATCAACCTCGCCTCCCCCGACCCGTTCCTCTGGACCCGCTCCCTGATCTCGTTCACCTGCGAATTGCGGCGGTGTGAGGCGCTCGGGCTCGACGCCCTGGTCTCCCATCCCGGGAACTACATCGACGTCCGCGATGAGGGACTGGCGCGAAATGCCGTCGCCATCGGCATCGCGCTCGACACGGTGCCCGGCACGACGCGCCTCCTCCTGGAAATGACCGCCGGGTCGGGGACTGCGCTCGGCAGTTCCTTCGGCGAGATGGCGACACTGCTCCGACTCATCCCTGGGGGAGTGCGGGGTCGCGTGGGGGTGTGTGTCGACACCGCGCACCTCTTTGCCGCCGGCTACGACCTCGTGAACGACTACGATGGCGTCTGGCAGCGCCTTGACGACGAGGTCGGATTGGCCCTCCTGGGCATGATCCACCTCAACGACTCGAAGGCGCCGCTGGGTTCGCGCCGCGACCGCCATGAACTCATCGGCGAGGGGACCATCGGACCGGAGGCGTTCCGCCGGATCATGACGGACCCTCGACTGGAGCGGGTTCCGAAGGTGATCGAGACCCCGAAGCTGGATGACGCCACTGCCACGGATCGGCGCATGCTCAGCCTCCTGAGGGGATTCGCCGACACCGCCGTCCGGCACGGCCGAACCCCGCGGTCTGGACCGTGAGGGGCTCGCGAGGGTAGACTTGGCCCATGTCACGCCCGAACCGGGGTTTCCAGTCACGTGGGAGGCACGGGGTACCGCGCCTGCTGGCGGCTGTGCTCCTCGGGCTTCAGGCCCTGCTCTGGGGCGCCGGTTCGACCGTGGAGGCCCGCGCCGCGGCGGAGTCGCTGACCCGGGTCGCGCATGTGGAAGACGAGAGCTCCACCACGTGCCCGCCGATCCACAGCCACCTGGACTGCCTCATCTGCCGGACGCTTTCCGGCGGCGCGACCGGCGGCTCTGCCCCGGCGTTGTTCCCCGCGTCACGCGGCGCCGGCGACCGTCCCGCCGCGGTGGACTCGTGCACCGCGGATGCCGGCCGGTTCTTCCCGGTCGGGTCGCGGGCGCCTCCGACCGCCTGATCCGCCCGGCCATCACCTAACGACGACCCGGCAACCGCCGGCCCGTCGCGGACAAGGCCACCTCCCGGTTCGCGCACCGCGTCCGGGAATGCCAGGGCCGGGCAACCGATCGACCGCAGGCAACCCGCGCCGTGTCCGGCGCGATTCCCGCACACGTCGCATCGCGACGTCCGACCGGCTGAACGCCAAGGTGAACCTTGAACGCAACCGCACGCTTCCCATTGCTCGCACTGGCCATCGCCGGCGCGGGCTTCCTGCCACTCACCGAGGCCGCGGCCCAGCAGCGCACGACCGGCAGCCTGGCCCGCGCCTCACGATCCGCGCCCCCGCCCCAGCCCCAGGGGGCGCCCAATGCCCGCCTCATTCCCGACATCAGCCTCGTCGGTGACCTGATCGCCGACCTGTCGCCGGATGGCACGACCCAGGAGGACGGCACCCGACTCGGCGTCCGGGAAGTCGAACTCGCGCTGCAAGCAGCAGTAGACCCCACCTTCCGGGGCGATGTGTTCTTCGGCTTCTCCGACGCCGAGGGCGTGGGCATCGAGCAGGCCTTCCTCACGGCCACGTCATTGCCGTGGCACCTCGAAATGCGCCTCGGACGGTTCCTGGCGCCGATCGGCAAGCAGAATACCACGCACCGGCACGACCTCCACACCGTGGACCACTCGCTCGTCGTGCAACGGCTGCTCGGCGAGGAGGGGTTGAAGAGCACCGGGGTCTACCTCGCCCGCATCTTCGCCCCGCTTGGATTCTTCCAGGAGGTCATCGTCACCGCTACCGAGCGACTGGGGGAGGCGCCGGAGGACCTCGTGACGGAGGAGCCGACGAGCAGGGACCTGGACGGACTCGCGTACTCGGCGCGCCTGCGGAACTACTGGGACCTGTCCGACGCCGCCAACCTCGAGATCTCCGGGTCCGTGTTGACCGGAAGAAAGGAGCGCGCCGCGGTGCCCCTCGGCGACGTCAACGCGGTCCCGATGCGGCAGACCACGTTCGGCGTCGACGCCACGTTCCGCTGGCGCCCACCGCAACAGGGCCTGTACCGATCCTTCATCCTGCAGGGCGAACTGCTCGCTCAGCAGAACAGCAACGACAACACGTCCAGCGTCTACCCGCTCAAGCCGGCGACGCTCGACAACCTGATGGGGTATTACCTCTTCGGTCGCTACCAGGTCTCGCGGCGTGGCTACCTCGGCGCGCGGTTCGACTCGGTGGACGACCCGGAATTCGACGGCGCGCAGACGACGGCCGTCTCCGGCTACTGGCAGTTCTATCCCAGCGAGTTCTCCAAGATCGTCGGCAAGTTCGAGCGCGTGAGTCCCACCGGACAACCGGCCTTCAACCGCTTCGTCCTGCAGGCGACGTTCGCGCTCGGGCCGCACAAGCCGCATCCCTTCTGAGGTCGATGACCATGACACATATCCGACGCATGCGCTGCGCGTTGCGCCTTGCGCTCCTGGCCCCGGCGATGCTGCCGGTGGCTGGCCGGGACGCCTTCGCGCAACTGAAGGTGGTCACCAGCACGACCGACCTGTACGACATCGCCCGCGCGGTTGGCGGCGACAAGGTCCGGGCGTCGCACATCGGGGAAGGCTACGAAGACCCGCATTTCGTGCAGCCCAAGCCGAGCTTCATCCTGCGCCTGCGCGAGGCCGACGTCTGGGCCTACGTGGGCCTGGACCTCGAGATCGGCTGGATGCCGCTCCTGCTCGACGGGGCGCGCAACCGGAAGATCGCGGCGGGGGCCACGGGTCACGTCAATGTCTCCACCGTGATCCCGGTGATGGACGCCAACCAGGCGGTGGACCGGAGCCAGGGGGACGTGCACCCGTTAGGCAACCCGCACTACTGGCTGGACCCGTCGAACGCGCGGAAGATCGCGGAACTCTTCCGCGACCGGTTCTCGGAGCTGGATCCCGGGAACGCGGCCACGTACCGGTCGAACGCCACGGCCTGGGAAGGCCGCCTCACCGCCGCCGAGCAGGGATGGGCGGCGGACCTGGCCTCGCTCAAGGGCAAGCCCATCGTGGCGTGGCACACGAGCTGGCGGTATTTCGCCGCCTACACGGGATTGCGGATCGTGGGATTCATGGAGCCCAAGCCCGGGGTGCCCCCGTCACCGGCCCACCTGGCGGGACTGGTCGCCACGATGAAGCAGGCGGGGGCGAAGGTCATCATCATGGAACCGTTCTACGATCGGCGGACCGCGGACAAGGTCGCGCGGGAGACCGGCGCCAGGGTACTGGTGCTGCCGCCATCCGTGGGGGGGGCCAAGGGGCTGGACGACTACGTCACCGTGATGCGGAACGCCGTCACCACGGTGGCGGCGGCGATCCGATGACGGCCCTGGTTTCGTTCCGCGACGCCACGTTAGGCTACGGCCAGCACGCGATCCTGCGCGGGTTCTCCCTCGACATCCTCGATCACGACTTCCTGGGAATCGTGGGACCCAATGGGGCGGGAAAGACCACCATCCTCCGCACCTTCCTCGGCTCGCTCAAGCCGCTGGCCGGCACGGTGACGATCGCGCCCGGCCTCCGGTACGGGTACGTGCCCCAGCGGGATCCGGTGGACTCGCTGTTCCCGCTGCGCGTCCTGGAAGTCGTCCTCATGGGCCGGTATGACCGGATCGGCCTCGGCCGGCGCCCGAGCGCCGCCGACCGGGACCTGGCCCGTGCCGCGCTGGAGCGCGTGGGGATCCCCCACCTCGCCGATCGATCCCTCAACGCGCTGTCGGGCGGGCAACGGCAGCGCACGATGATCGCGCGGGCCCTCGTCGGCGAGCCGAACCTGCTGGTGCTCGACGAGCCGACCAACGGCATGGACCTGGTCGCCACCACCCAGATCCTCGGGCTGGTGCGCGACCTGCACGAGCGCACGGGCATCACCGTGGTGATGGTCAGCCACGCGCTCAACGAAGTGGCCAACTATGTCGAAAGGATCGCGCTCGTCCACGAGGGCGGCCACACGGTCGGCACCGTCGACGAGGTGATGACGCAACAGTCGTTGAGCGCGATGTACGGCATCCCGGTCGAGGTCAGTTCGTTCGACGGCCATCGCATCGTCGTCGCCCAGCGGACCCGCGAGGGGAATCGCCATGCTTGACGCGGTCCTGCTCTTTCGTGACGCGCTGTACGGGTCGCTGATCATCGCGGTCACGTGTGCGCTGCTGGGGGTGTATGTCGTCCTCCGCCGGATCGTCTTCGTGGGGGCGGCGCTGGCGCAGGTGTCGTCCGCGGGCATTGCCCTTGCCTACTGGCTGGCCGGCCACGGCATCGTGGCCGGGTTCGCGCAGCATCCCGAGGCGCTGTCGCTCGCGGCGACGCTGGCGTCCGTGGCGTTCTTTGCCGGTGCGGTGCGCGGACCGATCCCGCCCGACGCGCGCATCGGCGTCTGGTACGCCGCCGCTGCCGCCGCCGGCATCCTCCTGATCGCGAAATCGGCGGTCGGGGAAGCGCACGACATCTTCCTCCAGGGCAACATCCTCGGCATCACCCGGGCGGACACGATGGAGCTGCTGCTGGTGTCGGCGCCCGTCATCGCCGGCCAGGTCTTCTTCGCCAAGGAGCTGCTGTTCACGTCGTACGATCGCGAGACCGCCCGGACGCTTGGCTACCGGGTCCGCCTCTGGGACCTCGGGTTCTACCTGGTACTGGGCGTCGTCATCTCGATCTCGATGCAGTTCGCCGGGGTCCTGCTCGTCTTCAACTTCCTGGTGCTGCCGGCGGTGACCGGGCTCCTGCTCGCCAACGGGATGACCGGGACGCTGCTGTACGCCCTCGGAGCCGCCCTGCTCGCGGCGGTAGCCGGTTTCGCGCTGTCGATACCCTTCGACCTCCCCACCGGGCCCACCATGATCGGCGTCTCCGCGGTCCTGGTCATGCTGGCCTGGCTCGTCAGGCGGGTCCAGCGGCGCGGGTGACCGGGCCTCACCGACGTGCGGCAGGACCCGTCTTCGCGCCGAGGCTCCTGAGGTCCGGCATGTAGACGACGAGTCCGAGCGCGGCGGTGCTCTTCGAGTACCCGGCCACCAGCTGCTCGTTATAGCGGCCGAGCGAGAAGTCGAAGGCAGTGGCGGGATCGTCATCGAGGATGAGGAGGTCCGCATCGACCATGGTCAGCTTGCCGAAGCGGAGGGTGCCATGGCGGAAGTACATGTAGTTGGGTGATCGCCTCGACGGGGTCCGCAGCGGCGTGACGTCCCGGGCGGGTTCGGCACCATAGGTCTGCGCGATGACTCCGTCACCAACGGCAATCCTGGTCAGGTGGCCGCGGAGGCGTGGGGGCGGGAGGATTGCCTCGGGATCGAAGATGAAGTCGTTGCCGTCGATGCTGGCACCGCGCCCACCGCGCACCCGGATCACATTTGCCAGTTCCACGCCGAAGAAGTCCATCGCGTTCCTCACCCCGATGCCCAGCACCCTGACCGACGTCGGGTGAAGCCGGATCCGACCGTCCGGCATCAACGAGACGGTTGCGCGCATGCGGAAAGGCAGGTTGATGCCCTTGTGCAGCACGCCGGACTGCACCAGCTGATCGCCCTCGGTGTGCAGTCGGAGCTTCCTGAGCGGCGCCCCCGGGTACCCAAACACGTGCCGGTTGAGCAGGACGCTCAGGCTCGACGTGTCGATCGATATCTCCGCCGAATGCATGGCCAGGGTGAATGATCGATTGTCGTCGAACGCCGGTGGCGTTCCGGCCACGGTCGGCAGGAGCGTCCCTCGCATTTGGGCGATCCGCAGGACGATTCCGCTGTCGATATGGAAGTCCACGCGTCGCATCTCCACGTCGACGGCCCGTGTCCCGGCCCCGGCGATCGGAGGAACGGCGCCTGCTGCCGCGCGAGGTGATTCGCGACGGACGAGGGGGGCGGCCGGCGTCGACGGGCCATGGCTCATCGCGGCGACGAAGAAAAGGGCCACCAATAGCCGGAGTGTTCGGGGTCCCTGCATCCGTCAGGCCTCATCGCGTTTCGACCGTGAGGGAAACCCGCCGGGATGGAGTGTCCACGGGAGTCCCGCCGGACGTGGCGGGTTGGGCGGCAGGGGCAGATTGCCCGGCAGGGCGGAGCGGCAGGGAACGTACCCCCAGCGTTCGGAATCAATCCACCCATCAGCAACCGCTTGGTGCTTCTGCAGATGGAGGCGAAGTCATGGGTTCTCCGGTCCCCTGATCGCCGTCAGCCACCTATTTTTGCTGGATGAACCGCAAAGACGCGCTCGACTATCACAGTTTGCCCCGGCCCGGCAAGATCGCCGTCGTCCCGACCAAGCCCCTGTCCAACCAGCGCGACCTGTCGCTGGCGTATTCCCCGGGGGTCGCCGAACCGTGCCTCGAGATCGAGAAGAACCCCGAGGCCGCCTACCGATACACGGCCAGGGGCAACCTCGTCGGCGTCGTGACCAACGGCACGGCGGTCCTTGGACTCGGCAACATCGGCGCCCTCGCCGGAAAGCCGGTGATGGAGGGCAAGGGAAACCTCTTCAAGCAGTTCGCGGACATCGATGTCTTCGACCTCGAGGTCGACTCGCAGAAGCCGGAGGACGTCATCCGCTTCTGCCAGTTGCTCGAGCCGACCGTGGGCGGGATCAACCTCGAGGACATCAAGGCCCCCGAGTGCTTCGAGATCGAGGAGACGCTGCGGAAGACGATGCGCATTCCCGTCTTCCACGACGACCAGCACGGCACCGCAATCATCTCCGGCGCGGCATTGATCAATGCCCTCGAGGTTCTCGGCAAGAAGGCGGAGGACATCAAGGTCGTGTTTTCCGGCGCCGGCGCATCGGCGCTGGCGACCGCCGCGCACTACGTCCGACTGGGCGTACGGCGGGAGCACATCATCCTCTGCGACCGCGCGGGCGTGATTTACGAAGGGCGCACCGACCACATGGATCCGTACAAGGCCCGATTCGCCAATGCCACGACGGCGCGGACCATTGCGGAGGCCCTCGTCGGTGCCGACGTCTTCGTGGGGCTGTCCGGCCCCGGCGCAGTGACGGGGGAGATGATCGCGAACATGGCCCCGGATCCGGTGGTGTTCGCGCTGGCCAATCCGGTCCCCGAGATCCTTCCCGAGGAAGTGGCCGCCGTGCGCAGCGACGCCATCGTCGCCACCGGGCGCAGCGACTACCCGAACCAGGTCAACAACGTCCTCGGCTTCCCGTTCATTTTCCGCGGCGCGCTCGATGCGCGCGCGACGGAGGTCAACGAGGAGATGAAGATGGCGGCGACCCGCGCCCTGGCGATGCTGGCGCGGGAGCCGGTCCCCGAAAGCGTGGCCCGCCGCTACGGGCTCAAGCGCGTGAAGTTCGGGCGCGACTATCTCATTCCCTTCCCCTTCGACCCGCGCGTGCTGCTCTGGGTCGCGCCCGCGGTGGCCTGGGCGGCCGTGGCGAGCGGAGTGGCCCGCGAATTCATCGAGGTCGACTCGTATCGCGAGCAGCTGGAGGCCCGGCTCGGTCGCGCGCGCGGCATCCTGCGTGGGATCATCAACCGCGCAGCCAGCGACCCGCGACGGGTGGTGCTGGCCGAGGGAGAGGACCGGCGCACGGTGCGGGCGGCGCGGATCCTCGTCGACGACGGCATCGCGCTTCCCATCCTGCTCGGCAACCGCGAGCGCATCCAGCGTTTGGCCGAGTCGGAGAACCTTTCGCTCGACGACATCGAGATCGAGGATCCGGCGATCGCGTCACCGCGCCGCGAAGAGTTCGCCCGGTTCCTCTGGCAGCGTCGCCAGCGGAAGGGCATGAGCCTGGCGGAGGCAAGTCGCCGGTTGTACAACCCGAACTACTACGGCTGCGTCATGGTCGCCACCGGGGCCGCGGAGGCGATGCTGTCGGGCGCGACGACCACGTATCCGGAAACGCTGCGGCCGGCGCTCGAGGTCATCGGCGCGCACCCCAAAGCCGGGCTGGTGAGCGGGATGTACATGCTCGTCTTCGAGAAGCGGGTCGTCTTCTGCGCGGACACGACCGTGAACTTCCAGCCGACGGCGGAGCAACTGGCGCAGATCGGGTACTCGGCCAGCCGGATCGTGCGGACGCTGGGCGAGGTCCCGCGCGTAGCCATGCTGTCGTTCTCGAACTTCGGGTCGGTCCGTGGTGAAGAGTCGACGCGCGTGGCGCACGCCGTCGAGCTGCTGAGGCAGCGCGACCCGAAGCTGATGGTGGACGGAGAGATGCAGGCCGACACCGCGGTGGACGCGGCGACGCTCACGGAATCCTTCCCGTTCAGCTCCTTGAAAGAGCCCGCCAACGTGTTGATATTCCCGAACTTGAGTGCCGGCAACATCGCCTACAAGCTGCTGCATCACCTGGGCGGCGCGACGGCGATCGGCCCGATCCTGGTGGGCATGGCCAAGCCAGTCCACGTCCTGGAGCAGGGTGCCGATGTTCAGGACATCGTGAACATGGCGGCGGTGGCGGTCATGGACGCACAGGACCGCGTGCGACCGTCGATCGACCGGCCTGCCCCGACCCCGCCAGGGGTCTTTTCCATCCCGTCCCTTTAGCAACCAGTCCTCCTCACATGGCAACGCAGACCCAGTCCGCCGGCGGCTCGACCGCCGGCGCGGACCTCCAACTCTCCGCGCAGGGCCTCAATCCGTCCGGCCATGTGCACTGGAACCTGATGTCCACTGCCCTCGTCGAAGCGGCTATCCAGCGCCGCGAAGGCACCCTGGCCGACATGGGTCCCTTCGTCGCCACGACGGCTCCCCACACCGGCCGTTCGCCGAACGACAAGTTCGTCGTGCGCGAGCCGTCCACCGAGGGGGACGTCGACTGGGGGAAGGTGAACCAGCCGATCGACCCCGCCCGCTTCGACCGGCTGCTGGCCGACGTGCGCGCGTACCTCGACGGGCGCGACGACCTGTTCGTCCAGGACCTCTACTGCGGCGCCGACGAGGCCCATCGCCTGAGCGTCCGCTACGTGACGCCTAACGCGTGGCACGCGGCGTTCGTGCGGAACATGTTCATCCGCCCCGCGGCCGACGCGCTGGCCGGCTTCGACGCCAACTTCACCGTCCTCCACGCCCCCGAGTTCCACGCGACCCCCGAGACCCACGGCACCCGCTCGGGAACGTTCATCGTCCTGCACCTCTCGAAGCGCATGATCCTCATCGGCGGCACGCGGTACGCCGGCGAGCTGAAGAAGGCGATGTTCACGGTCATGAACTACCTGATGCCGAAGGAAGGCGTGCTGTCGATGCACTGCTCGGCCAACATCGGCCCGGCCGGCGACACGGCGCTCTTCTTCGGACTGTCCGGAACGGGCAAGACGACCCTCTCGGCCGACCCGGAGCGGTCGCTCATCGGCGACGACGAGCACGGCTGGGCCGAGCAGGGGGTGTTCAACTACGAGGGCGGCTGCTACGCGAAGGTGATCAACCTCTCGCCGGAGCAGGAGCCGGACATCTTCGCCACCACCCAGATGTTCGGGACCATCCTCGAGAACGTGGTCCTCGACCCGGTCACGCGCCGGGTCCAGTTCACGGACCAGACGATCACCGAGAACACGCGGGCGTCGTACCCGCTGCCGTACATCCGCAATCACGTGCCGAGCGGTCGCGGCGGGCACCCGAAGAACATCGTCTTCCTCACCGCCGACGCGTTTGGCGTGCTGCCGCCGATCGCGAAGCTCTCGCGGGAACAGGCGATGTACTACTTCATGTCGGGCTACACGGCCAAGGTAGCCGGCACCGAGCGCGGCGTGACGGAGCCCCAGGCCACTTTCAGCTCCTGCTTCGGCGCGGTGTTCCTCGTCTGGCACCCGACCCGGTATGCCGACATGCTGGGCAAGCTGATCGACCAGCACGGGTCGGATGTCTGGCTCGTCAACACCGGTTGGAGTGGTGGCCCCTACGGCATTGGCAAGCGCATGAAGCTCCCCTACACGCGGGCGATGGTGCGCGCCGTGCTTTCGGGCGCGTTGCGCAACG
>JAUQWM010000041.1 GCA_030835125.1 Gemmatimonadaceae bacterium
CCGGGGTTCGCATTCACCCCATCACCGGATCAGAAGGGCTGTTCGAGGCTCTGGCTCTGCGGCGTGAACAGCTCGGCGCCGGTCTCGGTGATCACCATGTCATCCTCCAGGCGGCAGCCGAACTCGCCGGGGATGTAGATCCCGGGCTCGTCGCTGAAGGTCATGCCCGGCTCGAGCTTGAGCGTGTTGCCCCGGACGAGGTACGGCCATTCGTGGCCATCCATCCCCAGGCCGTGACCGACACGGTGGGAGAAGAACTTGTAGTCCGGCCCGAACCCGCCATCCTCGATCACCTTCCGGGCCGCGGCATCGACCGCCTGGCACTCGACGCCGGGCTTCGCCGCCGCCAGCGCCGCCGACTGGGCGCGATGCTCCAGCTCGAAGACCGACTTCATCCGGTCCGTGGCCTTCCCGAGCACGAAGGTGCGCGAGAGATCCGACGAGTAGCCCTCGACCTTGCATCCGCCGTCGATCAGCAGGATCGTGCCCTCACGAATCACCTGCGGTTGCACCGATCCGTGTGGGAGCGCCGAGTACTCGCCGACCTGCACGCCCGCCCCGCCGTCGAACCCGAGCTGGCGGTGCGCCTTGGTGACGAGGTCCGCGAACTGGTTCTGGTTCATCCCGTCGGTCAGCGCCTTCCACGCCGCTTCATAGGCCTTGAGCGTGACCTGCGAGGCCAGCCGCATCAACGCGAGTTCGTGCTGGTCCTTCACCATCCGGCACCCGGCCGAGACCGGGGTGCCACTCGTCAGGCGGAGTGCCGGTGACGCGAGCGCCACCATGTTGGAGAAGGTGAACCGGACGGTCTCCTCAACCCCGAGCGAGCCGCTCGCGATGCCGGCCGCCCGGAGCCCCTGCGCCAGGCGCTCGCCGGGATTCTGGTCCTCCTCCCACGTGAGCACCTGGGTGCCGGCGCCCAGGGGACCCGTGCGCGCCTGTTCGAGCGTGCGCTCCTCCTCGAACTTCGGCGTGACGATGAACGCCTCGCCCTGCACCGGGATGATCACCGCCGTCATCCGCTCCGACAGTCCCCACTGCATCCCCGTGAAGTAGACCATCGAGGTCCCGCCCGTGAGCATCAGGGCGTCGATGCGGTTCGCCGCCATCAGCCGCTTCGCCTTCTCGATCCGCGCCTGTCGTTCCTGGACGCTGATCGGCGTGGCCTGGTCCTTCATCGAGGTCAGCGCGGCAATGGACGGCGGAAGGTCGTCGGGAGCCGCGGCGGCCGCAGCGCTCTCGCGGGCCACGCCGCAGGCGGTGCCGGTGAGCGCGATGGACGAGGTCTGCACGAAGCGACGGCGGGAAAGCATGGGGTCACGGCTCCGGATGCGGGGTCGGCGGTCTCAGCGCGCGATGTCGGCGAACTGCGCCGGGTCGAGCTGGCCTTCGGCGTTGGCGAGGAAACGCAGCCCGGACAGGCTGGGCATGAAAAAGTAGTCTCCTCCTCGGGTGGCCACGAAGGTGGGCAACGTGGAGGTGATCCATGGCGCGTGCCCGTTTCCGTCTCCCTGGATGGTCAGCTTGCAGGCGCCGGCGCCACCGCCGGCATCGCGATTCCCGATGAGCGGGTCGCGGTCGTTGCCCAGGCAGAAGTCGTTGCCGAAGTTCATCCACTGCTGCTGCACGAACTCGAACTGGCGCTCGATGCTGGCGTTGAACGCGATGAAGATCAGCCCCCGGCTGGCATCGTCGTCGCCGGCCCCCTCGGGGAGCCAATCGCCGAACATCACGCCCCGCCGGATGATCCGGTGCCGGTTGCTCAGCAGCCCGCCGAACCCGTTCGCATCGCGCGGATTGGCGCGTCGGATGTGCGACCCGAGCGGGCAGCGCGCGCCTGACGGGTCGCTCCCGTACGTGAAGTCGAGGTTCCGGGACGGGTCGTTCGCGATCGCCGGATCGGGATGGTCCGGGGACAGCTCCACCGGCGTGCCGTCGGGCCACCGGCCCACCAGCTTGGCCTTGAACTGTTCGGGCCCGCCCGGGTAGCGCTTCCCTTCCTCCTCCGCATAACGACGGAACTCGGCCACGCGCTGCTCGAGCTTCCGGAACACCATGAACGTGCCGTTGCGGAAGAAGCGGACCGGGCGCGGCGTCGGCGAGACCTCCCCCGCCTCGTCGCCGTACCCGAGGAGGAACTCGCCCGGCGCCAGCGGGAGCCACCCGTCCTTGCCGTCGATCTTCCCGCCGCCGGCCGTCTTGCGACCGGGGACGCCGTCGATGCTCGGGTTCCCGATGCCGTCCGTGTAGCCGAAGTGCTCCTTGGGAGTGTACTGCCCGTCGATGCGCAGCTTGCCGGCATCCTGCACGCCGACGCGCTCGACGCCGGCCAGCCCATCGCGCTGCTGCTCGACCCACGCATGGCGCGCATCCCGCTCCCCGGCCGATTGCGCCGAGATCCCGACCCAGAAGTGCACGCCGGTCCTGTCCCACGGCGACTCCCAGCGCCCCGGGTCGCTCTCCCCGCGATCCACCAGCACCGGGGCGCGCTCGCGCATTCCCTGCCGGTACTCGAACGGGAAATTCGACAGCACCTCCAGCGGCATGCCCATCGCCTGCAGTCCGCCGATGGTGAACGCGACGTTGAGCGTCGACGCGGGCTTGCCGTCACGCCAGGGCTGCGCGGTCGTGATGGCCGGCACCAGCCGGGCGAGGAACTGCTGCCCGTCGGCCGGCTCGGTCACCCGGTAGTATGCGTACCGGAACAAGGGCTGGTTGTAGCCGCGCAGGATGTTGCCCTGGATATCGGCGAGTTCAACGTCACGCATGTCGTGGCCTGGTCAGATGCTGCCGGGACGGGGGGTGGGCATGTCGCGGAGCTGTTCCACCAGTTGCGAAAACGCCATGCGCAACTCGATGTCCGGGCGCCCCTGGCTCTTCTCCATGAACGCCACGAAGCGGCGCTGCGTCTCGAGCGCCCGCAGCACGCGGTCGAGCGACTCGTTCGCGTACGGGGCGAAGTCGAGCGTGGTGTCGAGCTGGCATGCCACCAGGTAGCCCCGGAATGCGTCCACGTCGGTGAGGCCGGGAAAGCCCGTGCAGTGGCGGTAGATCGACGTCAGGAGTTCCGGGACGGCCGCGGCCAACCCGTCGATCCACGCGTCCCGCGCGCCGTCGAAGTCGCACTCCAGGAGGAGGTACTTCGACTTCAATAGGTCCGGGGCGGTCGGGTAGCCGAGTTGCGGCATGCCGTCGAGGATGTTCCAGCGCAGGAAGTGCGTGCCCGGCACCCTGGTGATGGGGCTCGGCGCCGTGGCGGTGAGCCGCGCCAGCACGCTCCGCAGCTCGGCGGCGTGAACGACCCCCGCCGTGCTCCCCGTCAGGATGGGCGTCATCGCCGCGAAGGCGTACGACTGCTTTTCGACGTTAGGCATGGGACTCCCCCGCCCGCACCGGGGCCGGCGCCGCGACCTGGTCGACGCTCACCGGCGTGTGCAACCCGCGGACGGCCAGGTCCTCGGGGCGCTTCTGGTCGGGGAACAGCAGTTCCTCCCAGTCGATGATGACCGGGTCGGCGCCCGTGGCGCCCAGGCAGTCCTGCACCGTGAACAGGAAACGGCGCCACTCCGCGGCGAACCGGGTCGCGTCCATGCCCTCCGTCCGGGCGATGAACACCTGCAGTTGCTCGTACAGACGGAGTGACTGCCGCACGTCGGTGGCCGTCGCGCCGGGATACGCGCCGTAGTAGTAGTCGCAGTCACACTGGACCTTCCGGATGTACGCCAGGAAGGGGGTGATCGGCTGTGCGCCGGGGAACTGCTCCGACGTCCGCCAGATCATGTTCATCCCGTCCGGGATCACCTGCGAGAACGCATCGATGTACTGCTCCCACGTCCCGTTGAAGTTCGAGCAGAACATGAGGTAGTCGTACCGGGTGCGGTCCTTCGGCTGCACCTTCGACATCCGCGGCCAGAAGTCGTGCTTCACGATCGACCAGCGCGCGAAGTGGATGAAGGACAGCTCCAGCAGGAGCTGCTGCGCCTTCACCAGGTGGATCCACCCGAAGTACTTCTGGACGAACCGGCTCGACATGATCGGCACGGACCAGAAGAAGAGCCGGACGAACGGCGTCTTCCAGCGCTTGATGGGGGTGAAGGCGGTGAAGCCGTATGCCTTGCCGCTGATGTTTGGCATCGAGTCTCGGGATGGGAATCAATCCGCCCAGGGAGGAAATGGCCTGACTGGCGCCTGCCTGTCAATGTGTGGCGGCGCCCCTCAGACACCGTACCGCGGATACGGGAAGGCCGCCGGCGGGGACGCCCCGGGCACCATCCACTTCCGGAGCGCGGCGTCCGAAACCGCATAGCCCCAGTTGATCAGCCGTTCCTGCGTCTCGGCAGGGTACGAGGCCAGCCGGGTTGGCAGCGACGCCAGTTCCAGCGTGCGGGCATGGGGACAGGGCAACGCGCCGGGACAGCCGAAGCCGCCGATGTCCGCGTGGATCCCCCAGTACGCGCCGCGCCGCCACACCTCCTCATCCGACTCGGGAAGCCCGAACGCCGTCAGCAGTTGCCTCACACGCAAGTCGCGGACCTGCGATCCCTGAACGTCCACGGAGCGCATCGTCAGCTTCAGCCAGGCGTGACTCGGAGAGGGCTCCGGACCGAGGATCCCGCTCGCGTCGCTCACCAGGATGCGGCGGTAGCGCCGCCACACGCACTCGAGCCCCAGGTTGTCGTAGACGGCGCCGTCGGCGAGCACGGCTCGCGTGCTGTAGGCCGGGTTCTCGAAGCCCACCTTCCCGCTGCCGGGCACCACCGTCCCGGGCGCCAGGTCGATGACGAGCGGGGACAGCATGGGTGGAAACGCGCTCGACGCAGCGACCGCCTCGGCAAGCCTGAGGACCGGGCGGTCCACCCGCCCGACCCGCCAGTCGCCCGCGTGTTCGCGACTGAAGCGGAAGTCCGCGCCGGTCTGGAGCGACGTGGAGTTGAAGGTGAAGCGCGGACCCTCACCCCTGGTATCGTCAGGCAGATCCTGCAGGCTCATGCCGTCCATCAGGTGGCGGTCATAGATGTCCGCCAGGCAGTTCGCAATCGGCCGGAACGAGAACCAGCCGGTCAGCACCGCCCGCCAGTCGATCGTGCGGCTCGCGAACCGGCGAACCGGGTCGACCACCTGTGACTCGAACTCCGTGGCGACGCCTTCCCGGAACGCCAGGTCCCTCCACGCCCGTGCGAGGCGCCCGTTGACGATCGACCCGCCGGACACGCTCGAGATCCGCGCAAGCTGCCCCAGGAGACCCAGCTCGTTGAGGCGCCACAGCGCGCCGAGGTGATAGAGCATGGCCCGGAACCCGCCACCCGAGAGCGCGAGCGCGATGCCGTCATCCGCCAGGTCCTCGTGGACCAATGGCGGGTGCGGCGACACCGGGTGAACGTGGGCGCTGCTTGTGGTGCGGTTGTCCGGTGGACGGATCATGTGGGTCCAACGTTGACCGGTCTGAAGCCTGATGCCCGAAGCCGGGCGCCCTAAGCTGCTGCACGAAGGCCGGCCGCGCGAGTTGCGGGAGCTCCCCTGGCGAGGCAAGTTCTCGCGCCGCGAACTGACCCGTGCTCCCCATCGGTCGGCGGAGCGGCTCACGTGCTCCACCGACGAGGTGCGCATGGATGGTCCCAGCGATGACCTGTCCCAGGGCGAGGAGATCCCGCCCGGGGAACCGGACGCCATGAGGGTGGTTCGCGACGTGGTGTTCGCGATGATGGACACGAAGGCCAGGCCGGTGCAGCGCGTGGAGCACGCCAGCACCGCCGGGGTGGTCCGCGCCGCGTTCGAGGTCGCTCCCGACCTGCCGGCGGAACTGCGCCACGGCGTCTTTCGCGAACCGCGGGTCTACCCGGCCCTGGTGCGCTACTCGAATGCCGCCAACCAGGACCAGTCGAGCAAGGACACCCACGGCATGGCGATCAAGCTGTTCGACGTGCCTGGCGAGAAGGTCCTGCCTGACGAGCGCCACGCCACGACCCAGGACTTCCTGCTCGTGGACTGCCCGGTCTTCTTCATCCGGAACGCACCAGATTACGCCGTCTTCGCGCCCAAGCTGCTCGCGGCGTTCCGCCTCACCCAGGGCCCCTTCATCCGCCGCCTCCCCGCGTTCGTCGGCCAGTTGCTCCAGTTCGGGTACCTCTTCTTCACGTACCTGGCGACGCACTTCCACGAGGCCAGGATCCTCGGCGCACTCCGCAAGCGGCCCCCGAAGAGCCCGCTGGACACCGAGTATTTCAGCAGCACGCCGTACCGCCTCGGACCCCACGCCGTCAAATGGCTGGTCCGCCCTCAGGCGGTCAATGCGCCGCCACCCCTCCAGCCGTCGAACGACCCCGAGCTGCAGAAGCGCGCCAACTGCCTGCGGGCAGCGCTCGTCTCCCAGTTGAAGCAGGAGGATGCGGCGTTCGACTTCTGCGTCCAGCTCCAGGCGAACCCCGAGTCGACGCCCGTCGAAGACCCCACCGTGGCGTGGGATGAAGCGATTTCTCCCCCGATTCGCCTCGGCACGCTCCGGATTCCGGCCCAGGAGTTCGACACACCGGCGAAGCGGAAGTTGGCCCTGGGCCTTTCGTTCGACCCATGGCACTCGCTCCCCGAGCATCGGCCCCTGGGGGGCATCAACCGGGTGCGCCGCGAGGTCTACGTCGCCATCTCCGACAAGCGCCGGGAACTCAACAACGCCACCATCCGGGAACCCGACCTGACGTGGCTGCAGGACATCTGGGACCAGGCGACCGGGTAAGCCTCGGTCGGGGTCAACTCTGGCAACTCCGGCGCTCCTTGCCGGGGTCATCAGCATGCCATAAGCTCTTCTCGCGCCCCGGCTTCCCCCCGGAATGAATGAGCTGACGGAACGACTGCAGTCCAGCCTCGCCGCCGACTACACGATCCAGCGTGAGTTGGGCGGTGGGGGCATGTCCAGGGTCTTCGTCGCGGAGGAGAAGGCCCTCGGCCGGCAGGTCGTGATCAAGGTGGTCAGCCCGAGCCTGCTCGGCGAACTCGACCTCGAACGATTCGCGCGCGAGATCATGGTGGCGGCGCGACTGCAGCAGGCCAACATCGTGCCGGTGCTGACTGCGGGGCACGTCGGTGAGCTTCCGTACTACACGATGCCGTTTGTCGAGGGGGCGTCGCTCCGCGACCGGATGAAGGCGGGACCGATCCCCCTGCGCGACGTCATCGTGATCCTGCGCGACATGGCGCGCGCGCTCGCCTACGCCCATGCCAAGGGTGTCGTGCATCGCGACATCAAGCCGGAGAATGTCCTGTTGTCGGGCGGCGCGGCGATGGTCACCGATTTCGGGATCGCGAAGGCCGTCGAGCAGGCGCTCGAGCGGCCGGAGCACGCACCGATCGTCCTCGAGGGGGACGCTGATGACCTGGAGACGAACGCGCTGATCACCCGGATCACCCAGGATGGCATGTCCCTCGGCACGCCAGCCTACATGTCGCCGGAACAGGCGACGGCCGATCCCTCGATCGACCACCGGGCCGACCTGTACGCCCTCGGGATGACCGCGTACGAGATGCTCGTTGGCAGGCATCCGTTCGAGGGGAAGCGCGGCGCCGCCATGATCACGGCGCACTTCAGCGTCCCGATCGACCCGGTCGAGACGCAGGTGCCTGACGCGCCCGCGTCCCTCTGCGCGCTGGTCATGCGCTGCCTGGCGAGGGAGCGCGACGACCGACCGCCCACGACGGCGGAGGTGCTCGACGCGCTCAACGGCATGGCCGTGACCTCGGCGACGGCGAATGATGGCCGGCCTTCGGTGGCCGTCCTGCCGCTCGTCAACCTCAGCGGCGACCCGGACAACGAGTATTTCTCCGACGGAATGACCGAGGAGATCCTCGGCACGCTGGCGCACATGCCGGGCATCCGGATGGCGGCGCGCGCGTCCTGCCTGGCGATGAAGGGCACGAAGGATGACCTCAGGACGGTCGGTTCGCGCCTTGGCGTCGAGGCGGTGCTCGGCGGGAGCGTGCGGCGCGCCGGCAACCGCGTGCGCATCGCGACCCAGCTCACGCGGGTCGCGGACGCGTCCGTCCTCTGGTCCGAGCGGTTCGACCGCGACCTGACCGACATCTTCGCGGTGCAGGACGAGATCGCGCACTCCATCGGAGATACGCTCGCCCAGCGCCTCGGCGCCGTCCCGACGCCGGCGCCCGCCCCGGCCAGCCGGGTCCGGGCCGCCGGCCCGGTGAACACCGAGGCGTACGAGCAGTTCCTCCGGGGGCGCGCCTACCTCGAGATGCGCGACATGGACATGCCGCGCGCGATCGAGCGGTTCGAGCGGGCGATCGCGCTCGACCCCACGCTCGCCGCCGCGCAGGCGTGGCTCGCCTACTCGTTCCTCAACCTGGGGTATTACTGCGCCATCCCCGCGGAGATGGCGTTCACGCGTGCGCGCCAGCTTGCCGACCGCGCGCTCGAGCTCGAGCCGTCACAGGCCATCGCCCTCACGGTCCGCGGCGCCGTCGCGAACTGGTTCGAGTGGAACCCGGCGGAGGGAGAACGCCTGACGAGGGAAGCCTTCGAGATGGCGCCGGGCCTGGTGGAGTGCCGGTCGCAGCTCATGTACGTGCTCATGTCGCATGAACGCGTGGATGAAGCACTCGCGTTCGCGGAACAGGGCCGGGCGCTCGATCCCCTCTCGCGCGTTCCGCAGATCGATCGCGCCGAGATCCTGCTGGTCGCCGGCCGCGTGGAGGAGTCGCTGGCAGCGTTCGAGGAGGTCCTGGCGCGCAGCCCCGAGCACTCCCTGGCCAACTACTGGGCCGGCGTGATCAACGTATTGATCGGGCGACCCGACCAGGCGCTCTTCTACGCGGGGCGCTTCGCGAGCCTGGGGCGGCACCCGCACTCGGTCGGGGTCATGGCCAGCGCGCACGCCATCGCCGGACGCACCGCGGAGGCGCACGCGCTCCTCGACGAACTCGTGACGCGCAGCGCCACCGAGTACGTCGCCCCGGTACTGGTCGCGTCGGTACACCGCTGGCTCGGCGACTACGACGCGATGTACGAGTGGCTCGAGAAGGGCATCGCCGTGCGCGACTGGTGGCTGGGTCGGCTGCACATGGAGCCCTGGTTCCGCGAACTGCGGGACGAGCCGGCATTCCGTGCCATCGTGGACCGCGTCGGCGTGGCGCCGGCGCGCCTCCCCGCCTGAGACTTCCGGGAGAGACATCGTGCCGCGAGAGCAGATCACCTGTGGCCCCCTCACCTTCGACACGCTCGTGGCCGGGCCCGAGGACGGCGAACTCGTCATCCTCCTGCACGGGTTCCCTGAGTTCTCCGAGGAGTGGACCGAGCAGTTGAAGGCGCTCGCCGGCGCGGGATACCGCGCCGTCGCCGTCGACCAGCGTGGGTATTCTCCCGGCGCGCGCCCGGACGCAGTCCCGGAGTACCAGGTGTGGCACCTCGTGTCGGACGTGCTCGCGATCGCCGACGCGCTCGGACACGAGCAGTTTCACCTCGTGGGCCACGACTGGGGTGCCGCGGTCGCGTGGACCGTCGCCAGCCTTCATCCGCGGCGACTCAAGTCGCTCTCGGTCATCTCGACGCCACACACCGCGTCGCTGCACGAGCACGCCCAGGAAGGGGAGCAGAAGGAGAAGCTCTCGTACGTCGACCTGTTCCGGCAGCCGGGGATCGCCGAGACGACCTTCCTGTCGAACGACGCCGCCGTCCTGCGCGGCGTCTACCAGGGGAAGGTGTCACCGGAGGTCGTTGAGCTGTACGTCAGGCGGCTGAGCGAGCCGGGAGCCCTGACCGCCGCGTTCAACTGGTACCGCGCCCTCGAACCCGGCATCAGGCTCGTTCCGCTCGCCGGCCGGATCGAGGTGCCCACGCTCTACATCTGGAGCACCGAGGACATGGCGTGCGGCTCGGTCGCCGCGCATGCCACGGAGGCCTGGGTCGACGCCCCGTACCGATTCGAGGTGCTGGAAGGGCGTTCACACTGGGTCACCCACGAGTGCGCCGCCGAGACGAACCGGTTGCTGCTCGAACACCTCGGCCAGCGGAGCTGACGGGCTACCCGAACCGGCACGCGATCACGTGACCCGTGACCGTGTGACGGTACTCGACCCGCCACCAGTGCGGATCGTTGACCTCGACGCGAACGACCCCCTCCGGGAGGGTCGGCTCCCGCGTGAACGGTCGCTCGAGCAGGACGAAAACGGCGTCCGGCGAGAAGCAGCCGCGATCGGCGTCGGTGACGCGGTTCCCCGCGGCGAGTTCCGCCTCGAGGAGGGACCGCAGTTCCGGGCAGAGGTCACCTAACGCGGCCGGGTCGATCCGGTTCATGGAGTCGCGGTTGGGGGAAGCGCTGACCTCCAAGCTGGAGCCTCCGATCGAGAGCCTCAAGCCATCCGGGGCGTCTACCGCCGGCTGGCTGGCGGGACCACCCCGGCCAGCCGGTAGTTCGACACCAGCTTCCCATAGTGCTCGGCCTGGTGGTCGATCCAGAACAGCAGCCGCGGCGAGGCAGACTTGGCGACCAACGGATAGGAAGCCGCGATCGCGGTCTCCATCTCCCGGACCACCGACGATCGCGTCCGTGGCTTCGACTCGTCCGCCTTGACCCGTGCGGGGTAGTCGAAGGCCTCGCCCCTGAGCTGGGCCGTCGTCATCTCCAGGCCGATGGTCACGTGCCGATACTCGTCCAGGATCGTGCGGGAATCAGGATGCGGCCTGGTGTCGAGGCTGGCGTCGGGGAGGAGCGTGTCCTTCGCCATCCCCACGATCTTGTCATGCAGGGCCTGCCACGTCCGGGACGTCTGCTGCTCCCAGGACGGTGGCGCCGGTGGGGCCGCCTGCCCGCAGGCGCGTTTGTGGGGAACCACCACCAGGGTGAGCGAGACCAGCAGGATTGACGGGATTCTGCTCATGGCAACTCCGGTTGATGGATGCGCAACAATCGACCCGGAGCCTTCCAAGTCACGCGACGAAGGGACAGACTGCACCCACCGCGTGACAGGCAGTCTTCGGTCCGTCACTCGCCCCATCTCCCATCACCCATCTCCACCGTGCTCACCCGAGCGGTCGGCCCCGAAGACGCCGTTTCGATCATCGCGAGCGGCATGCGTGTCTTCTCGCATGGGGCATCGGCCACGCCCGCGCCGCTGCTGGCCGCGCTCTCGGCGCGCACCGACATCGAGGGCGTGCGGCTGTACCACCTGCACACCGACGGACCGGCGCCGTGGACCGATGCCGCCTGCCGTGGCCGGATTCGATCCGTGTCGCTCTTCAACGGGCCGTCGATGCGGGAACCGGTGCATGAGGGTCGCGCCGACTTCGTACCGATCTTCCTGTCGGATGTCCCGGGACTCTTCCTGAGCGGCAGCGTCGCGCTGGACGTGGCGATGGTGCAGGTGTCGCCGCCTGACCGCCATGGCTACTGCTCGCTTGGCACGTCCGTGGATGCCGCACGGGCGGCGGTCGACAGCGCCCGCTTCGTGATCGCCGAGATCAACGAGCAGATGCCGCGCACCCATGGGAACACGGCGCTCCCGCTCGACCGGATCGACGCGTTCATCCATTCCAACCGCCCCCTCATCGAGCATCCTCCGGCCGTCGAGACACCGGTCGAGGCGCGCATCGGCGAGATCGTTGCCGGACTCGTCGAGGACCGGGCGACGCTGCAAATGGGCATCGGCGCCATCCCCGATGCGGTGCTCGCGCGCCTGGGCAACAAGCGCGACCTCGGCATCCACACGGAGATGTTCTCCGATCGCCTGGTGGACCTGATCGCCACCGGTGCGGTGACCAACCGCTTCAAGCAGGTGCACCCCGGTCGCACCGTCACCAGCTTCGTCATGGGCTCGAAGCGCCTGTTCGACTTCGTGAACGACAACCCGATGGTCGAGTTCCACTCCTGCGACCGCACGAACGACACCGCGCTGATCGGCCGTAACCCGAAGGTGACCGCGATCAACTCGGCCATCCAGATCGACCTGACGGGACAGGTCTGCGCCGACTCGTTCGGCCACCGGATCTACTCCGGGATTGGTGGGCAGATGGACTTCATTCGTGGCGCCGCACGGTCGCGCGGGGGCAAGCCGATCATCGCGCTCCCGTCGACGGCAAGCGGCGGCAAGGTCTCACGAATCGTCTGGGAACTCACGCCCGGTGCCGGCGTCGTCACCACGCGCGGGCATGTGCACTGGGTGGTGACGGAGTATGGAGCCGTGAACCTGCACGGCTTGTCGATCCGGGAGCGGGCCGAGGCGCTGGTGTCCATCGCGCACCCGGATTTCAGGGCTTCCCTGCTCCAACGGGTTCGCACAGGTTAGGCACCGGGGATCGTCTGCCGAGTTGTCTTCCGCGCGTGAGCGCAAGGTCACACCATGAATGCGATCCGCGCCGCGCGACGCGCGACCTTCCTGCTCTCGCTGGCGGTGGCTGCCTGCAGTTCCACCGGACCGGATACGGACCCCACGGTGGTCACCGCGGTCGAGATCCAGCCGGCGCAGGTCACACTCCACCTCGGCGTGAGTCCCATCGCCCAGCTCAGCGCGGTGGCGCGCAACGCGGCGGGCGCGGAAGTGACGGGGAAGTCGGGGACGTGGCGCAGTGAGGCGCCTGGCGTCGCGACGGTGAATACGTCCGGGGTCGTGACCGCGGTGGGACTGGGAACCGCAGCGGTGAAGGTGACCATTGACGGTATCGAGGCCACGGCCAGCGTCCTGGTGGCGCCCGCGCCCGTGGCAACCGTGCAGCTCTCGCTCCCGGTGCCGGTGCTCGTCAGCGGGCAGGCGACCACCGCGGGGGCGGTGGTGCGCGACGCGGCGGGGACGATCCTCACCGACCGGCAGGTCGCGTTCAGCACCTCCGACCCCGGCGTGGCGATCGTCTCGAGCGCGGGAGTGGTCACCGCCGTAAGCGGCGGCGGCGCGACCATCACCGCCACCAGCGAGGGAAAGAGCGGCACGGCGGCCGCCTGCGTGCTCCCGTCCGCGCTGAACCTGCGGCTCGATCAGGTCCTGGCGAGCCAGGTCGTGCAGAACTCGTCAGGCACCATTCCGCTGGTGATTGGCGGCCTCCCGGCGGAGATCCGGGTGTACGCCACGAGCGACGCCGCGCTGCCGTCCGGATGCCTCGTGCCGCGGCTGCGGTTCATCGCCTACGACGGGACGACCGAGACGTTTCGCGAGGAGACGAACGCGACCGGCACGTTGCCAACGGTCGTGAATCTGGCGTCGCCCATCGCCACGTTCGTGCTGCCCGCCAACCGCATCACGGCTGCGCTGCGAGTGCTGGTCGAGCTGGATCCGCATGACGTGATCCCGGAAACGGCGTCAAGCGACAACACGTGGCCTCCTTCCGGCGGCCCGGGGCCCTTCGAGATGACCGGCATTCCCCCGCTCGACATCCGGTTCGTGCCGATCTTCCTCGCGAGCGGCGGGAGCGTCGGACTCGTGAACCAGAACGTGATCTCCGAGTACCTCTACGCGACGCGACAGGTCTATCCGCTGTCGGAAATCGACTGGGACATCGGCGACACCTTCTCGACGAGCGTGTCGTTCGGCAGCGGCGACCAGGGACCGTGGGTGCAGATCCTGGGCGAACTCGACGTGAAGCGCGTCATCGAGGGCACGCCGCGGTACTACGTCGGCGCTCTGCGCCCGCCGCCCGGAGTGACGTTCACGCAGTTCGGTGGTTTCGGGTACATCCCCTCGAACCTCGCGAGTTACGGATCGGGGACCCGGACAGCCGTGCTGGTCGGCGTCAACTGGTTCAGCCGGCAGCGGCAGACGACCGAGCTGGTCGCGCACGAACTGGGGCACAACCACGGGCGCCGTCACGCGCCGTGCGGCGGCGCGAGCAGCGCGGATCCGGGCTATCCCCACCCGGGCGCGGAGATCGGCGTCCCGGGGACGGACATGTACACCTGGTCGCTGAACTCCGGGTCGCCACAACAACTCCCGGCGTTCCTGGCCTTCGACATCATGTCGTACTGCACGCCGGCATGGATCAGCGACTACACCTACGAGGCCCTGATCGCCGCTCGCATCGCCGCGAACCCGTTGAGCGTGATCGCGACCGGCGACACGCAGGGCGCCGACTGCGACTGCCTCGTTGCGTGGGGATCGATCACGGGGGACAGCGTGATCGTGAACCCCGCGTTCGTAACGCGGACCCGCGTCCAGCTGCCACCGAACCGCGGATCGTACGTCATCGAGGGGGTCCGGGACGACGGCGGCATCCCGTTTTCGTATGCGTTCGAACCCGCCGAGATCGACCACGCCCCCGGAGTGCGGCATTTCGCCTTCGCCATTCCCGTATCGCAGGTCGATCGAGAGTCCCTCGCCAGCCTGAGGGTCCGCGGCGCGCGCTCCGCGACGACGCTGACCCGTGCCGCCGGCGCCCGGGTTCCCCGGGAACAGCTTCGCCTCTCGGCGTCCACCACCGCGCTACGCACCACCGGCGACCGCGCCGAAGTGGCGTGGCCGACCGCCGCGTTCAGCGGAGCCCTCGTGCGCAACGCCCGCACCGGAGTCGTCCTCGGGATCTCGATGAACGGGCCCGTCAGCATCGACCGGGCCGTTGGCGAGGTGGAGGTCATCCTCTCCGACGGCGTGCGGAGCGAGGTGATCCGGGTCCGGCCGGGCGTCCGGTAAGGTCCCGCGGGACGCCCCGCCCCGGGAGGCGGGCGGCCACCGGAAACTCCGGCCAGCCCAACCTTCCGGCAGGTTTCAGTGTCAGACCGATACCTAGACCTGACAGGGATAGAGCTGACATGTCCGATACCCCCGCCCCGCTGCTGGCCGGTACACTCGACCTGCTGATCCTCAAGACCCTCGCCGCCGGCACCTTCCACGGGTACGGCATCGCCCAGCACATCAAGCGGCTGTCGCGGGAGGCGCTGCGGATCGAGGAAGGATCCCTCTACCCGGCCCTGTCGCGCATGCAGGTGAAGGGATGGATCGCCTCCGAGTGGAAGCAGACCCCCACCGGCCGTGAGGCGCGCTACTACCGGATCACCGCCGCCGGCCGGAAGCAACTCGGTCAGGAAGAAGCCGACTTCAAGCGGTCCATCGCCGCCACGGTGCGCGTCCTCAAGCTCTCCGACGCATGAGCCCCCGCGAGGCCGTCCTCCGGGTGGTCGCCTGGTTGCGCCGGGACCGCCTGTCCGCCCAGCTCGCCGCGGAACTCGAGACCCATGCGGACCTGCTCGCCCGTGACCTGGAGCGGGAGGGCCTCTCGCCGGCCGAGGCGCGGGCGGCGGCCCGCCGACAGCTCGGCAACGTCACGGCATTGCGCGAGTCGAGCCGCGACGCCTGGGGCTTCCCGGTCGTCGAGGCGGTGCTCCAGGACCTGCGCTATGCCGTGCGCGGGCTGGTCAACGCCCCGGCGTTCACCGCGACGGTGGTCATCACGTTAGGCCTCGGCATCGGCGCCAATGCCGCCATGTTCGCCGTGATCGACCGCCTGATGTTCCGCCCCTTCCCGCTCCTGCGGGACCCGGGGTCCGTGCACCGCGTGTACGTCGAGACGACGGTGACGCGACGGAACGCCTACCCGGTCATCCCGTACACCCGGTACCTGGACCTCGTACGGTCGGCGCCGTCGATCCGGCAGCATGCCGCGGTCTCCGAATGGCGCGTCGCGGTCGGGACGGGGCAGGCGTCGCGGGAGCAGAAGGTTGCCGGCGTCAGCGCCTCGTTCTTCGGCTTCTTCGACATCCGGCCGGTCCACGGGCGCTTCTTCGGGCCCGCCGAGGACCAGGTCCCGATGGGCGCCCTGGTGGCCGTCCTCGCGCACGACTACTGGCGGAATACGTTAGGCAGCCGCGACCTCCTCGGGCAGACGCTCCGGGTCGGCTCGCTGGACTACACGGTGATCGGCATCGCCCCTCCCGGGTTCGTCGGCACCGTGCAGGGACGGGCGCCCGACATCTTCATTCCCGTCACGACGGTCCCTGCCAACATCGAGGAGTCGAGTCGCAACACGTTCTTCACCGCCTACAACTGGGACTGGGTGGAAGTGATCGTGCGGCTGAAGCCCGGCGTGTCGGAAGCCGCGGCGACGGCGGACCTGACAACCGCGTACCGGCGCAGCCGCGCCATCCAGCGCGAGACGAACCCCCGCGTGCTGCCGGATTCCGTCGCCCATCCGCGCGCCTTCATCGGCCCGATGCGGAGCGCCGCCGGCCCGGACGCGGGCATGGAATCGCGCGTGCTCCTCTGGGTCTCCGGGGTCGCCGCCATCGTGCTGCTCATCGCCTGCGCCAATGTCGCGAACCTCATGCTCGCACGGGTGCTCCGTCGCCAGCGCGAGATCGCGGTCCGCCTGGCGCTGGGCGTGAGCCGCGCGCGACTCCTGGCCCAGTTCGTCCTCGAGGCGCTGATGCTGTCCCTCGTCGGCATCGCGGTGGGGCTGCTCCTTGCCCAGTGGGGCGGCTCGGCCATCCGGCAACTCCTCCTGCCCGAAGGCTCGACGTTCACCCTGAGGACGGACTGGCGCACGATCGGCGTGGCCACCGCCTGCGCCCTCGCCGCCGCCCTGCTCACCACCGTCGCGCCCGCGATCCTCGCGGCGCGTGCCGACATGACCGCGTCGCTCAAGGCCGGCGCACGCGGCGGCACCTACCGTCGCTCGACGCTGCGTTCCGCGCTGCTCGTGGCCCAGGGCGCCCTCTCGGTCCTCCTGCTCGTCGGGGCCGGCCTCTTTGTCCGCAGCCTGCACAACGTACTGCGGATCCCCCTGGGGTACGACGCGCGCCAGGTGGTGGAGGTCTATCCCGACTTCCGCGAACTGCGCCTCGGAGACGCCGAGCTGCGCGCGACCCTGAACCGGCTGCTCGAGACCGCCAGGGCGATTCCCGCCACCGGCGGCGCGGCACGGATGAACTCGGGACTGTTTCGCAGCAACACCGCACAGCTGCAGGTGCCTGGCATCGACTCCGTGGAACAGCTCGGGCGCTTCAACGTCCAGGTGACGAGCCCGGGCTACTTCGACGTCATGCGCACGCGCATCCTGCGCGGACGTGCCTACGATGAGCGGGACGGCCCGGGCGCCCCTCTGGTGGCCGTGGTCTCCAACGCGATGGCCCGCGTCGTCTGGCCGGGCCGCGACCCGATCGGCCAGTGCATGCAGGTCACGTGGAATGCGTCCGCCAACCTCCCGACGGATCCCTGCACGCGGGTCATTGGCGTCGCCGAGGACGCCGCGTCGGAACGCCTCACCGATGAACGACGATTCATGTACTACCTGAACGCGGAACAGATGGGAGGTGGTTGGGCGTCGCGCATCCTCGTGAGGCTCAATGGACGGCCGACGCTGGCCGAACGGGAACGCGTGCGGACGGCCATGCAGGCGGCGATGCCCGGCAACGGGTTCGTCGTCGTGACGCCGCTGCAGGACGCGATCGATGACCAGAGCCGGGGATGGCGCCTCGGCGCCACCATGTTCGCCGCGTTCGGGATGCTGGCCCTCGTGGTCGCGGCCGTCGGGCTGTATGGCGTCATCAGCTATACCGTTGCCCAACGCATGCACGAACTCGCCATGCGGGTGGCGCTCGGCGCCCGGTCGCGGGACATCCTCCGCCTCGTGCTGCGCCAGGGAACCGGGTATGCCGCCGCGGGCGTGGCCATCGGGCTCCTCCTGGCCGCAGTGGCCTCGCGCTGGATCGAGCCGCTGCTGTATCGGGAGCATCCCCGCGACCCGCTGGTGTTTGGTGGGGTGTGCGCCATCATGGTCGGCGTCGGCGTGCTGGCCAGTATTGGCCCGGCCCTGCGGGCGACCCGCGCCGACCCGAACCGGGTACTCCGGGCGGACTGACCTCCGCGTAAGCCGGTGACGAACGTGCGAACGGCGCGCCACTCGGCGCGCCGTTCGTCCTTCATGCCTGGGGAGTTGCCTAGCGCAGCATGAAGCCCACGACCACCGGCATCCACCGCAGGTTCCGGCCTTCCTCGCCGGTGAGGCCACGGTCCGCCGCGATGTTCGTCATCGATGACTGGACGAACAGCGAGCTTGCGCCGAGGACGTGGATCTCCAGCCCGGCGCCCGCGTTGAAGCCCCACTTGGTCTCGGTGTCGTCACCGTCGATGCTCGTGCTGAACTTGTCAGCCAGGCCCGAGCCGACGCCGAAGTTCCGGAACTGGTAGAAGCCGCCGCCACCCATCAGGTAGAAGTTGTTCGACTTCCCCTTGTTGAGCGGGAAGGACAGCGTGACCATGCCGAGCCCTGAGAAGATCGTCGGGTCGGGATTGAAGAACGCGCCTTCCTGGACACCCTCGAGCCGCTGCATGCTCCACTCGGTGCGAAGACCGAGCATGCTGCCCGGCTTGCTCCAGCCCAGCGGCAGCGTCAGGGTCGGTGCGCTCTCGTAGCCGATCGTCCGGAGCGTACCGGTGGTGAAGTTCGCGCCCGTGCCGAGGCCGACGTAGAACCCGCTGTTGCCGAACAGCGACCGATGACGGAACCGGTCGAATCGCTGGTTCAGCCCCTGCAGGCGCGCATCGGTTTCGGTCAGTCGCGCGTTGGTGGTGTTGAGTTCCTCGCGCAGCGCACTGATCTCGTTGCGGGTGAGGGTGAGGGAATCGGACAGGGCGCTGATGCGGGCCTCGATGGCCGCGGTCCGCGTGCCCGCGGCGGCATTGGCCGCTTCGAGCGAGTCGAGACGCGTGCGGTACTCCCGTGACACGCCTTCGAGGGAGTCGATCCGCATCGAGGTCATGGTGGCGACGTCACCACCCGACTCCACCCGGGTGATCCCGTCATCGCGCATGGGAGTGGTCGCCAGTCCGTTTCCCTTCCGAACCGGGATGCGAACCTGCGACGTGTCGCGGCGGGTCGTGTCGATCTGTGCCTTCGCCTCCGCCAGGGCCGAAAGCGAGAGCGCGACGCAGAGCCCGATCGCGCACGATGTCGTTCGCTGCATTGTCATTGGGGCGCCTCACTGGGAATTCCATTTTGATGGGACCAGGCCTGCGCACCGCGCCAGCCCGCCGCGCGCACCGGCGCGCGCATCCTTCCTACTCCGCGTTCCCGGTGAGGTTGCGCCTGCACGCCACGGCGGTCACGGCGAACTGAATCGTTAGGTGGCGGGCCGGACCGGACGCTCATGCCCGCGTCCGCCAGCTGTGTGACCTGCGCGATAGCACAAATCCGCGATTCGCTGGTACGGTATCGCCATGTCCCGGCCCTCATCACCACCGCCCGCCGCCACGCGTCGTTCCTTCCCGGGGCTCGCGGTCCTTGTCGCGACCGCCTGCTCCGCCGGCTCGCTCGATCCCGGTCGGGCCGCGGTGGAGACGGTCGAGGTCGCACCGACCGTCGCGTCGGTCGCTGTCGGCTCCAGCTTCACGCTCCTCGTCGAAGCCCGCGACGCCGATGGCAACCAGCTCGAGGATCGTCGCGCATTCTGGGCGGTCGAGGATCCCGCCATTGCCCTTGTCAACGAGTCGGGTCGCGTCACGGCGCGCAAGGTCGGCGTCGTGCAGGTCGCTGCCAGCATCGAGGGCAAGAGCGGGTTCGCCCAGGTCACGGTCACGAACACGCCGGTCATGAGCGTGGTCATCACACCCGGCAACGCCACCATCCTCGCCGGGGAGTCGGTCCAGTTCGCGGCGCAGCCACGCGACGCCAGCGGACTTCCCCTGTCGGGTCGGCCCGTCGCCTGGAGAAGCAGCGCCCCGACGGTTGCGACCGTGAACGCCAGCGGCCTCGTCACCGCGCTCGGTGCGGGCGCGGCGATCATCACGGCCGAGTCCGAAGGCAAGAGCGCCCTCGCTTCCGTCAATGTGTCGGCGGTTGCCGTGGAGTCCGTCCGGTTGACTCCGCAGACTCAAGTGATGGTCATCGGCCAGTCCGCGCAACTGCAGGCGCAGGCCCTCGACGCCGCTGGCAACGTGCTTCCAGGCCGCGTCTTCACGTGGACCACGAACAGTCCGGCGGTTGCCACCGTATCGACCTCAGGAAACGTGGCCGGCGTGACCGCCGGGACCGCCACGATCACTGCGACGAGTGAGGGCAAGTCTGCGGCATCCACCGTCACGGTCGTGGCGCCCGGACCCGCGACCGTGACGGTGACTCCCGGCACCGCGACCGTCGGGGTGTTCGGGACCGTGCAGCTCACCGCCGACGTCCGCGATCATATCGGCAACCTGATAAACAACGCCCAGGTGAGATGGACGACGAGCGATGCCCGCACCGCGACCGTATCGAACAAGGGCAAGGTGACGGGGCGGTATCCCGGTACGGCGACCATCACGGCGACATCCGGATCGGTCACCGGGACCGCAACGATTACCGTGAGGCTAGGCGGATGACCCAATGGGACGCTCCGGGCGAAGGGCGTCCCTTGCCGGGACCGGGGCAACAACACATGGTCATGGCCCTTCCCACACTCCGCACGGAGGCTTCGTGTATCTCGTCCGCGACATCATGTACTGCAAGCCGGGCAAGGTTCGCCCGCTCATCGAGAAGTTCAAGGCCATGGCCGGCCTGTCCGAGAAGCTCGGCTGGGGGCGCATGCGCATCATGACCGACGTCTGCGCCGAGCGTTACTGGACGCTGGTGTCCGAGATGGAGGTGCCGAGCCTCAAGGCCTTCGAGGAGATGGAGTCGATGCAGGGATCCCCGGAGGACATGAAGGAGTTCGAGCGCATCATGACCGGGTATCACGACCTCGTCGATCACGGGAAGCGCGAGATCTACAAGATCGAGCAGTAGGACCGGTCGGTCATCCCTTGCGCAGTGCCGTGGCGGGATCGACCCGCGCGGCGCGGCGCGCCGGGACCCAGGTGGCAACCAGCACCGCCGCCGCCAGGAGCACGACGATGGCGGCATACGTCACGGGGTCCGTGGTCGTCACCTCGAACAGCATCGCACGGAGCACCCGCGTCAAGGCAAGCGCCGCCACCAGCCCGATCGCCAGGCCCGTCCCGGCGAGGATGGCGCCGTCGCGCACCACCAGCCCGAGCACGCTCGCCCGTTCGGCGCCTAACGCCATCCGGATCCCGATCTCCCGCGTGCGCTGCGCGACCGCGAACGACAGCACGCCGTAGGTCCCCATCACCGCCAGGGACAGCGCCACGGCGGCGAACAGGCCGAGCAGGACGGCGCTGAATCGCGCCTGCGCGGTTGCCGCGCCGACGCGCGCCGACATCGACCGGATGTCGAACACGGGCGCCCCCGGCGCGATCCGCCGCACCGCGGCCCGGACCGCGGGCGCCAGGCTCGAGGGATCCCCCGTGGTCCGCGCAAAGACCATCATGCGGGACAGCCGCGCCTGGCCGTACGAGATGTACACGTCGGGCCGGGCCGTGGAGTCGATGGTCCCGTATCGCACGTCGCCAACGATGCCGATGACCTCGGCCCCGGTGTGGAAGCCGCCCTGGTACACGCCGACCCGCTTTCCGATCGGGTCCTCGCCGGGGAAGTACTGCCTGGCGGCAGCCTCGTTGATGATCACGACTTTCGGTCCGCCCAGCCGGTCCGTCCCGGCGAAGGCGCGACCCCGCGTGAGCGGCACCCGCATGGTGCTGAACCAGTTCGGCGACACCCAGTGCACCCCGACCATCGCGTTCCCCGTGGCGCTCTCCGGTCGGTCGGCGAACGTCATGATCGTCCCGTTGCAGCCATTGCTGAGGGGCGCGCAGTCCGCGATCGCGACCTGTTGCACGCCGGGCACGCCGGCGATCTCCTCCTGCAGCCGGTCATAGAACCCCGGCATCGAGTCGGGAGCCAGCACACCCGGCGGCATCGACAACCTGAGGGTGAGCACGCCCTCGCCATCGAAGCCCGGATTCACGTCGAGGAGCCGCCCGAGGCTCCTGATCATCAGGCCCGATCCGGCGAGGAGCACCATCGCCAGCGCCACCTCCGCGACGACGAGCACCCGGCGGCTGGCCCCGAGGCGCCGGCCCGAACCGCCGGCACCGCCGCCGTCCTTCAGGTCTCCAACCAGGCTGGCGCGCGTCGCGCCCAGCGCCGGCGCCAGGCCGAAGAGGAGGCCGACCGCGACCGTGATGCCGAACGTGAACAGCAACGCGCGACCATCGAGCTGGATCGCGTCGAACCCCACCGCCCCGATACCACCCTGGAGTCCCTGTACGCGCAGCGTCTCCTGGGGATTGATGGCGCCCAGCGCGCGCGTCCCGGCCCACGCGATCGCCAGGCTCGCGGCACCACCCAGGAGCGCGAGGACCAAGCTCTCCGTCACCAGCAGGCGCACCAGCCGCCCGCGACCGGCGCCGAGCGCCAGTCGCACGGCGATCTCCTTTTTCCGCGCGACCGCGCGCGCGACCAGCAGGTTCGCAAGGTTCACGCACGTGATCAACAGGACCATGCCCACCGCGCCAAACAGGACCAGCAGCGAGCGGCGCAGCCCCGACGCCACGCGGATGGTGTCCAGCGGTCGCGCCACGGCCGTCCACCGGCTGGGCTCCTTGCTCGTCGTGAGGGTGCCGGCCGCCATCGGGAACGCCTCGAAGATGCGCGGACCGATCAGCCCCGCTTCCGACACCGCCTGCTCCACCGTGACCCCATCCCGCAGCCGGCCGATGAGCGAGAACTCGAGCGACCATGGTTCGTTCAGGCCATCGGCCGGCCGCGCCGTGAGGTTCAGCAGGGCATCGGCGCGCCCGGACAGTCCCCTGAACCCCGGTGGCAGGACGCCGATCACCTCCCACGGCTCGTTGTTGAGGCTGAGCGACGTGCCCACGACCGCCGGGTCGGCGTTGAACGCCCGCTGCCACAACGCATCGCTGATGAGGGCCACCCGGCGCGCGCCCCCCGCGGCATCGAGTTCCGGCGGGAAGTCCCGGCCCCGCGCGACCCGCACGCCTAACGCCTTGAGGTACTCGCCCGTGACCTCCTCGATCCCGAGGCGCTCCGGTTCCTGCCCGGTCAGGATCACCTGGCCATCCGCATGCGCGGCCAGCGCCGCGTAGCTCCGCTGCGCATCACGGAAGAACGCGTACTTCACGTACGACCAGGGCGCCGGCCCTTCGTCGCTCGACGACTGCACGATGTCCAGCAACCGTCCCGGTTCGGGATACGGCAGGGACCGGAGCAGCAGCGCATCCACCGCCGAATAGATGGCGGTGTTGGCCCCAATGCCGATCCCGAGCGTCAGGACGGCGATCGCCGTGAAGCCGGGACGGGCGGCGAGGCCGCGGATCGCATACCGGATGTCGTCGACGAGTTCTGCCAGGCGTTCACGCACGTTCAGTCTCCGTTCCTTCTGCTCGGCGGAATCGCCGAGGCGGTCTTCGGTGGATTCCCAGCTCGCCCCCAGGCGGTGGATGGCCTCGGCGCGGGCCGCGGCGGGCGTGAGCCCGCGCGCGACCAGCTGCGCCGTCCGCTCCTCCACGTGAAACGACAACTCGTCGCGCATGTCCCGGCGCGCCGACGAGGGGTCCCTGGTGGACAGGTGAAACGTGCGTCGCGAGCGGCCCATCACCCGGGCCGCAGGGCGAGGATGTCGGCCAGCGTGCGGGCGTAGCGCTCCAGCGACGCGCCCTCGGTGCGCAGGTGTGCCCTGCCCGCCGCGCGGATCCGGTAGTAGCGCGCCTTCCGGTTGTTGGGAGTCAGGCGCCACTCGGACTCGATCAGGTCGCGCTCTTCCATGCGGTGCAGGGCGTAGTACAGCGCGCCATCATCGACACCCACACAGCCGTGCGAGCGCTGCTCGAGCCAGGAGACGATCTCGAAGCCGTGCATCGGCTCCCAGGAGAGCGCCTTCAGCACGAGCAGGTCGAGCGTGCCCTTCAGCAGCGGCGGTGAATCGCCCATCGGGTCGTAGCCCCCAGTGTTTCCAGTGAGACACTGGGGGGAGCGTAAGGGTTGCCGTCCACGTGGTTGTCGACTTCCGGGCGGGTCATCATCGCCGGACCACACCCGAGGCTGTCATGACGGACCACCGGACTCTGCCACCTGCTTGTGACGCGAATCCTGTCGCGACGCGCGGGCGCCGCGGTATCGTCGGCGCGATGTCCATTGCCTGGTCACGCGCCCATCCCGCGGTCGCTTGGTCGTCACGCGTCCGCCTCCTCCGCCCCGCGGTGGTGATGGCATTCGTGTCATCGTGCGGCGGGGACCTGCTCGATCCCGTCGGCCAGGCGGTGCAGTCGATCGTCATCTCGCCACCGACCTCCACCGTGGCGGTCGGCGCAAGCCTGGGCCTGACGGCGCAGGTGCTCGATCCCTCGGGGACCATGTTGATCGACCGGCCCGTGCACTGGTCGAGCGAGAACCTGGAGATCGCGACGATCACCGCGGACGGCGTGGTCCAGGCGCGAAAGCTGGGTACGGTGCAGGTCGCGGCGAGTGCTGGCGGGCGCAGCGGCTTCGCGGAAGTGACGGTGACGGCCACGCCCGTGGCGACGGTGCACGTCTCGCCCGCCAACCGGTCGCTGTACGTCGAGGAGAGCTTCCAGTTCACGGCCGAGGCGCGCGACGGCGCGGGCAACGCCCTGGCTGACCGGCCGATCACCTGGTCCAGCAACAACCCGGGGATCGCCACGGTGAGCGCCAGCGGCCTGGTGACGGCGCTCTCGCCCGGCGGCGCGATCATCACGGCTTCTGCCGAAGGCAAGAGCGCGCCGGCGTCGGTGACGGTGTCGGCGGTGCCAGTGGCCTCGGTCCAGGTGAAGCCGTCCTCGCAGTCACTGGTGGTCGGGCAGGCGGCACAACTCGAGGCGCAGCCGCTCGACGCGTCAGGCAGTCCCCTGGTAGGCCGGGTCGTCCTCTGGTCGACCAGCGATGCGTCGGTCGCGACCGTGACATCGACGGGCGTGGTGACGGCGGTGGCGCCCGGCACCGCCACCATCACGGCCACCTGCGAGGGCCGGGACGGCACCAGCCTCGTGAGCGTCGCCAGCCGACCACCTAACGCGGTCGTGGTCACGCCGGCGCAGGCGCTGGTGCTCGAGGGCGCCACCACGCCGCTCAGCGCCCAGGTGCTCGATCCACAGGGAAGCGTCATCCCCGGCGCGCCCATCGCGTGGGCCTCGTCGGACGATGCGATCGCGACGGTGTCCTCCAGCGGCGTGGTGACCGGTGTCGGTGCGGGCAAGGTGACGATCACGGCGAGCAGTGGCGGAAAGTCCGGCACGTCCCAGGTGACGGTGTTGCCGATTCCGGTGGGGTCCGTGGTCATTACGCCCCCGGCGCCGTTCGTGACGGTCGGCAGGACGGTGGCACTGACCGCGGAGGCGCTGAGCGCCACGGGCGCGCCCCTGCCAGGACGGAACATCACCTGGAGCACGAGCACGCCGGGCGTGGCGCAGGTCTCCGCCACGGGGATGGTGACGGGAGTGTCTCCGGGCACCGCGGTCATCTTTGCCAGCGCCGACGGCGTGCTCGGCTGGGTCACGGTCCGCGTGGGCGTCATCCCGGTGTCCAGCGTGACGGTGACACCTGCCACGCCGACGCTCACCATCGGCCAGACCATATCCCTGTCGGCGGCGCTGGCCGATGCCGCCGGCGCGCCCCTGTCGGGGCGCGTGGTGTCCTGGTCGAGCGACGCGACCTCGATCGCCGCCATCAGCACGGGCGGGACGGTGACCGGCCTGGCGACGGGTACCGCGACGATCACGGCCACCAGCGAGGGCCAGACCGGCACCGCGACCGTCACCGTTGCCGCCGCCGGCGTCCGCACGCTGGCGATCGTCCCGGATTCCGTCACGCTCGGATTGTTAGGCACCGTCACGCTGGCCGCGGTGGTGCGGGACCCGGCTGGCAGCGTGCTCAACGGCGCCGCAGTCGCCTGGAGCTCGAGCAACGCCCTCGTCGCCGGGGTCTCGGCGGGCGGCACCGTCACCGGCCTGCTCCCCGGGACCGCCACGATCACGGCGACCTCCGGCTCCGCCTCGTCGACCGCGACGGTCGTGGTGAAGCTGGGCGGCTAGCGGTTCCCCTGTTGCAGTGGCACGTTCTGCCCGGTGACCCGCCGCGCAACTGGCCCCGCGCCACGACTTCCGGTGGTGCCCGGATGAATCATCGGGTGCTCATCGTGACCGGGGGCATGGTCACCACCAGGGAGCGCTCGTGGGCCAGGGCGCTCGCCCGCCAGGTGCGGGCGATGCGCAGCGCCGGCAGTGCCTGGCTCGACCTCGAGTCGAAGCTGCACCTCGCGGGACACGTGATGGGGGCGCGGGCATTCCTGCACAGCCGGGAATTCGAGCGCGCCCCGTATGCCGGCACCGTCCGCCGGTTCTTCGAAGCGCCAGTTTCCGAAGCGAACGATCCTCCGGAACTGGCCGAAGTCATCCTCGCGACGCTCCTCCGCGACAACGGCATGGAGTTCGAGGTCGCCACGTACGCTGATCTTCACGCCGACACCGCGCGACGCGAGCGCCTCCTGCGCGACTGCGCGTGCGTCTTTGCATCGACCACGCTCCTGCGCGACCTGAGCGAGCTCGAGACGATGATCGCGATGCTGAAGCGTCCCTGGAACCACGTCGTGGCGGGCGGCGCCCTTGCGGGGATCCTCCATCGCGAATGGCCGGGCTGCCGCGCGATCGACGTGCTGGCCACGGGCTACGCGGAACTCATGGTCCCGGCGCTCTGCGACTGGATCCGCGGCGGCTTTACCAGGCTGGAAGCACCCGCCGGGGGACGCATCGAGTCACGGAACGGGACCATCATCCTCCACAGCGGCGTCCCGTCGGGCACGGACCTCGATGTCCTCCCCTCGCCCGACTGGGAGCTCGCGGGCCGCGTGCACGGGCGCGTGTTCACGAACGTCAACTACGAATCGGTGCGCGGCTGTCCGTACCGCTGCAGCTTCTGCAACTATCCGTACCTCTTCGACGACACGCGCTTTCGCTATCGGTCGGCCGCGCGGATCGCGCAAGACTGGCAACGCCTGGCCGCCGCCGGTGTCGAGTTCGTGACCTGCCTCGACAGCCTGTTCACGATGCCGCGCCGCAGGCTGGTCGAACTCTGCGAGCGGCTGATTGCGAGGCAGGTCGGGCTGAAGTGGATCTGCTATGCGCGCGCCGACGACCTCGCGGATCGGGCGACGTGCGACCTGATGAAGGCGGCCGGATGTCACCAGGTGCAGATCGGGGTCGAGAGCGGCAGCCAGGGACAACTCGACCGCATGAACAAGCGCGTCACGGTCGCCGACAACATCCGGGCGCTGCGCAATTGCCGCGACGCCGGGTTGACCACGCTCACCTCGCTCATCATCGGCTTCCCGGGGGAGACGCGCGCCTCGATCGCGGAGACGCTCACGGTGCTGCGCGATGCGCCGCCGGACGTGTACTACCTGGCCCCGTTCAACGTGCGTGTCGAGTACGTCCCGGTCCTCAATCCCGAGAACCGTGCGCGCTTCGGGCTGCGCACCCACGCCGGCAACCGTTCGGGCGCGCCGTACTGGACGCATGACACCATGCACTGCGCCGACGTGGTGGCGCACATGGAGTGGCTTCACCAGCAGCTCGTCGGGCATCGGGTCGCCCTCGAAGGCACCCTGTTCTACGAGGGGATGCTCCGTTACGACGCCGCGGATCGCGACGACCTGCTCGCCTTCCAGCACGACGCGCAGCACCATGCGCCCGGGTGGCGGGCCGGGATCGGCGGGCTTCGGCGACTGGCCAACCGGCGATTGAGGAAGGACACGGCGCGCGTCTTCGGGGCACCGCCGGGACTCCGCGCGGAGGATTCATGAGCGGGACCGTTGTGGGCGAACACGCTGCGGCGGTCGCTCGCGTGCACGAACTGGAAGCGGCGCTGGACGCGGCGCCGTCCACGGTGGTCTCGCGTCGCGACGTGCCCCCGGAACTGCTGGCGCGATCCACCGTGCCGCAGCTCCTCCGGATGTCGCTGGAAGAATGGGCCATGATCGCTGTCCTGTGCGCCGTCGTCATCCTCGCGCCGTGGTGGACCTACCCGATCGTCCTCGTCCCGCTCGCGGGTCGTTACCACGCGCTTGGCGTGATCCTCCATGACGCGGCACACATGGGATCACGCTCCACGACAGGACGGCGCGTGCTCGAGGTACTCTGTGGCCTGCCGCTGGCCACGACCCTCGCGGCGATGCGCTATCATCACCTGCGCCATCACCGGGACAGCGGCATGAGCACCGATCCGTACTTCAAGGACGGCGAGGTGACCTGGTGGTGGTGGATCGTCCACACGCTGCGGGGCGCCCTGCTCTTCCCGTTCTGGACGATCCGCGCGCTCGTCGGCGTCGCCGCGCTCGGATTGCCTTCGCTCAGGAACGCGTACGCGCGCGTATTCCTCCAGGACCGGAGCGGACTGGACCTGCGCGAGGCTGCCGAGGTGATCGCCTGCGCCCGGGCGGAGGTCCGCCAGGTCGCCTTCCAGGTGGCGGTCGCGATCGCGATCGTGAGGGCGCCGGGCATCATGCTCTGGTGCTACCTTCTCCCGGTGATCCTGGCCTCCGTGATCTCGGCACGCCGGCTCCTCATCGAGCACCACTACGAAAGCGTCGCCGATCGCCGCGCCGAGACGATCATGGCGACGACGCGGGACAACCACCTCGGTTGGCTGGGCGCCTTCGTGCTCGCGCCCCGCAATGTCGGATACCACGTTGTGCACCACCTGCATCCGCAGGCAAGCCTGGTGGTGCTGCCGCGCCTGCGCGCGTGGTACGAGGCTCGGTATCCCGGGTCGTATCCCGTCGGATAGACGCTATCGCGAAACGCTGACGCTGAATGTGCCGCCGGTCAGGTATCTCGTTTCTGTCCTGCCGGCGGCCACGGTCGCGCTGTCGGGGACCAGCTCAGCGTCGAACAAGCCCGCCGCCGACTCGCTGGTCAGGTAGGTTATCGTGACCGAACCGGCTCCTCCACGCGAGGTCGCGAACCAGCGGTACCACGTGGTGCCGTCGTACTCCATCAGGGAAACAGCCGGGAAGTTCGGCCCGCCGACGACCGCCGTCCCCGGTCCACTCGCTCGTGACACGGAAATGGCGAACGTGCGCGTCACCGGTCCGGTCGCGTTGATGGCCGAGAACCCGAACGCGTTGTTCCGCCAGATGGCGCCCGTCTGCAGCGGCGCAGTGAGCGATTCGTTGTCGAGGACTGCGCTCAGCGACCCCATCGAGGCCGTCGACCCCGGCGGCGACGCGTTCGGTGACGTGGGCGTGCCATCCGGCACTTTGTAGTCGCCGCACCCATTCACGACGACCAGCGACGCCGAGCAGCACAGCAGTAGAAGTGTTCGGACCATGGATCCTCCGCGGACGGTTGTCTTCTGGCCTCTGGCCTCTGGCCTAGGGGTTCGGATTCATCGCGATCGGGAGCTTCGTGATTCCCCGTTCCTTCTTCTGCTTCTCCACCATCTTCGCCACGTCGGCGAGGAGCTTCTTCGCGTCATAGACGATGCCATCCTTGATCGTCCACTTCACGCCGCCGACGCGCTCGACCTTGCCCGTCTTGTCGTTCAGTCGCACGAAGCCATTGCCGTACAGGACCTTGAGGTTCGCGATCGGGTTCTCGGGGACGATCGCCATGTCCGCCAGCATCCCCGGCCGCACCACGCCGTACTGGATCGGCGTGCCGGTGGGGCGGAAGATCTCTTCGGCGGCATGCAGGGTGGCGGCGCGGATCACCTCGAGCGGATGGAACCCCGCCTCCTGGAAATTCTCCAGCTCCTCGATGTAGGAGAAGCCGTACGTGTTGTAGATGAACCCGGCGTCGGTGGACGGCGTCACCCGCCCGCCCATGTTCTTGTAGTCATTGATGAACTCCATCCACACCTGGTAGAACTTCTTCCAGGCTACCTCGTCCCACGTGGTCCAGTTGTAGAAGTACGCGCCGTGGTTCTCGCGGTTGGGCGTGTAGAAGTCCCACAGCGACGGCAGGGTGTAGGTCTCGTGCCAGTCCGCCGAGCGACGCTTCGAGAGGTCGCGCCCCGACATGTAGGTCGTCATCGTCGGGTCGAGGGTGGCGTCGTTGTCCTTGAGCAGCTTCAGGAACGCGTTCCATTTCTCGCTGCGCGGCGTCACCAGGCTCCACTGCCGGGCCACCTGGCCGAAGCGCCACTGTTCGTCGTTGTAGTTGTAGGTGTCGGGGTACGGCTGGATCGAGGTCTTGTCGTACATCGCCTCGAAGATGCCGTAGTAGTGCGTGACGGCCCCGAGCCCGAGCTTCACGGCATCGGCGGCGTTCATCTGCGCGACACCGGTCTGCGCAAGGTGAGCGGTCGTGCCCAGCTTGTTCTTCTTCGCCTCGTCGATCAGCGCCGCCATGATCGAGGGTTCATGCGCACCGAGCTTGAGGCAATCGACGCCCTGCGATGCCGCGTATTGCACCCATTCGCGGGCCTTCTCCGGCGTCAGGATCGCGCCACCCTTCCAGCCCTCGCCCGTCCCCATCCGATGGCAGGAGACCAGGCGTGGCGCGGTGATCTCGTTCTTCGCGCTGCGGGCCTTTTCCTTCAGCGACCACTCGAAGCCGCCGAACGGGACGCCGCGCACCGTCGTCACGCCGTGCCCCATCCAGAGCTTGTAGACGTACTCGGCCTCGGGCGCTTTCGGCACGCCGCCGGTGTGCACGTGCAGGTCGATGAACCCCGGCAGCACGTACATCCCCTCGGCCTGGATCTCACGCGCCGGCCCCTGTGGACGGCGGCCCTGGTCGATCGGGAGCCCGGGGAACCCGACGTCCACGATGCGCGTGATCATGTTGCGTTCGACGACGATGTCGACCGGCCCGCGCGGCGGGGCACCGGTGCCATCGATCAGGGTCGCGCCGCGGATGATCAGGCGATCGAACGGCCCCTCGCCTTCCGCCCGGTTGGGCGCCGGCGCGGCGTCGCGCTCCTGGGCGACAACGGGGGCGACCGACAGCGAGAGGAGGAGTCCAGCCGCAGCCAGCGGCCAGAGGCGGGTCAACGCGCGTGCATTCATCGAGGGCAGGCTCCGACGGGGGGAAACGGACGGGGATCCGCGACCAGAAAGGGAGGGCCTCGCCCCGCCAACAGTCAAGTACTCATGGGCTCCGGGCAGGCCGGGTCCCGCCGGCATGGCTCACAGGTGTCGGGGTCCGGCTCCCCCGATGGCGTGCGGGTCGGTTCCGCCGAATATTGTGCTCTCGTTCCCCCACCACCCACCCCCCCGTCGCGGCCGTGAGCCGAAGGCAGGAATCATGTCCGGAAGTACCGTTGTCCCCGTCATTGCCACCCTGATGGCACTCGTGACCGCGTCGGCGCCGCAACCGGCCGCGGCTCAGGATGCGCCAAGCCTGGTTGGTACGTGGACCCTGAACATCGACAAGACGGAGCCGGCGAAGGACAAGGTGATCGAGGAGCCCGAGGGCACCGGCGCCGGTCGCACGATGCGCACCGGCCTGGGCGGCCGCGGCGGAAGCGGGAGGGGCGGTGGTGGCTCGTCAGGCGGCGCAACGGGCAGTGGTGGCGGCGCACGAGGAGGCGGCGGCCGCGGGAACATGCGCCTCATCTTCGGCGGCATGATGATGGCGTCGAAGTCGCTCAAGGTCACCCAGGCGGACTCGATCGTCAACCTCGAGGATGAGGACGGCCCCGTCTTCGTGAACCTGCGCGCCGACAACAAGACGCTCGAGGAACCGCTGACGAACCAGACGGTCCTGAAGACGAAGGTGCAGTGGCGGAAGAACGATCTCGTGGTCGAACGGAATCACGAATCGGAAGGGTCGGCGCGGATGATCATGCGCATCGACCCGAAGGACCCGAAAGTGATGATCGTGGACTTCCACTACGAGCATAAGCGCCAGCGCCGGACGATCGACCAGCGAAGGATCTATGAACGAGCTGCGAGTTGAGAGTTGAGAGTTGAGAGTTGAGAGGGGTGTCTCTCAACTCTCA
>JAUQWM010000004.1 GCA_030835125.1 Gemmatimonadaceae bacterium
CATGCAGCAGGCCGGGCGTGTCTCCGATCGCACCGCCTTCATGCTCATGGGCGAACTGGTGGAGGACGCGCCGACGTCGAAGATCTTCACCACGCCCTCCGACCAGAGGACCGAGCAGTACATCACCGGTCGGTTCGGATGACGGCGACACGACCCGATCGGGCCACCCCGACCGGCGAGGCCCGCGAGGTCCCCGGCCTGGTCGAATCCCGCGGCTTCAACTTCTGGTACGGCCCGAAGCAGGCGTTGAAAGAGATCTCCCTGACGATCCGGCCGCGGTCCGTCACCGCGCTCATCGGCCCGTCGGGATGCGGCAAGTCGACGTTCCTGCGCTCGCTCAACCGGCTCAACGACATCATCCCCGAGACGCGCCACACCGGATCGATTCGCGTGGGCGGCGAGGACATCTACGCGCCCCGGGTCGACGTGGTGAACCTGCGCCAGCGCGTGGGCATGGTCTTCCAGCGATGGAATCCGTTCCCGCGGTCGATCTTCGACAACGTCGCCTATGGCCCGCGCCTCAATGGCCGGCCATCCCGCGCCGATCTCGACGCCATCGTCGAAAGCGCCTTGCGCCGCACCGCACTGTGGGACGAGGTCAAGGATCGCCTCCGGCAGAGTGCCCTCAGCCTGTCCGGGGGGCAGCAACAGCGCCTGTGCATCGCGCGCGCCCTGGCCAACCGGCCCGAGGTGCTCCTGCTCGACGAGCCCTGTTCCGCACTCGACCCCATCGCGACGCAGAAGATCGAGGAACTCCTGTTCCAGTTGAAATCCGAGCTGACCATCGTGATCGTGACGCACAACCTGCAACAGGCGGCCCGGGTGTCGGACGAAACCGCGTTCTTCTTCCTTGGCGAAGTCATCGAGCACGACGTGACCGCGCGCATCTTCACCAGCCCGAAGGTGGGACGCACCGAGGACTACATCACCGGGAGGTTTGGATGACCGGCGCCGACGTTTCCGAGCGGCATTTTCACGCCCAGCTGGCCACGCTCAAGCAGCGGCTGGTGGACATGTCCACGCGCGCCGAGGAGCTGGTCGACATCGCGGTGGACGCGCTGCTGACGCGGGACAAGGACAAGGCCGACGCCGTCATCCGCGGCGATCGCGACGTGGACCAGCTCGAGATCGAAGTCGAGCAACTGGCCATCGCGCTGCTCGCGCTCCAGCAACCGATGGGGCGCGACCTGCGGTTCATCATCAGCGCCATCAAGATCTCGAGCGACCTCGAGCGGGTCGGCGACCACGCCGTGAACATCGCCCAGTCGGCGCTCCGGATCACCTCGCAGCGGGCGCCGCTGCTGATCGATCCCGCGATCGAGGACATGGCGCGCCGCGCCCGGCGGATGCTGAGCGACGCGCTCGACGCCTTCGTGCGGGCCGACGGCGTGCTCGGTCGCGAGGTGTGCCAGCGCGACGACCAGGTCGATGCCCTCCACGACTCGCTCTTCCGGATCCTCCTGACGCACATGATGGCGGACCCGAAGCTGATCACGCCGTCGCTCGAGCTGCTGCTCGTCAGCCGGAACCTCGAGCGGGTCGCGGACCTGGCCACCAACATCGGCGAGGACGCCGTCTTTCTGGCGGAAGGCAAGCAAATCAAGCATCGTTCGGAGATGGAGAACCGTCCGGGACAAGGCGGCACGCTGTCGTCATGACGGCCCCGCGGGTGCGGGTGCTGGACATCGCCGCGCGCATCCCGCGGCCGGCCGAAGGCGTCCGCATCGCCGCCATCGACGTCGGGTCGAACTCGATCCGCCAGATCGTCGCCGACGTCACCCCCACCGGCAGCATCCGGATCATCGACGAGATGAAGGCGGCGCCGCGGCTTGGCGCCGGCCTGTCCCGGCACGGGAAGCTGGGCGCGGCGTCCATGCGACACGCGATCGACGCGCTCCAGCGCATGGCCACGCTCGCCAGGCAGCTCGGCGCGACCAGGATCCACGCGGTCGCGACCAGCGCGGTGCGCGATGCCGCGAACCGGCGCGACTTCCTGGACCTGGTGCGCGAGGAGACCGGCCTCCGGGTCCGGCTGCTCACCGGTGAGGATGAAGCGCGGCTCTCCTTCCGATCGGCGCTGGCACACTTCGACCTCGCGGTACGACGCGCCGTGGTCATGGACATCGGCGGCGGGTCGCTGGAACTGGTGATGAGCGCCGATGGGGTCGTCGAGCGACTCGAGTCGTTCCCGTATGGCGCGCTCCGGCTGACCGAGGAGTTCCTGGGCGAGCGCCCGAAACTGAAGCAGCTCAAGCAGCTCCGGGCCGAGGTGCGGGACGGCATCCGCCGCGTGCTGCCGGTGCGCGACTGGCGCGGCGCCCTGCTGATCGGCTCCGGAGGCACGTTCACCAATCTCGGCGCCATGCACCTGGCCGCACGCGGCCTCCCGTACGACGGCCGCGTGCACGGGACGCAGGTGCCGCGTGAGGAAGTGGAACACCTGCTCGACATGTTGCTGGCATCGTCGCGTCAGGAGCGCGCCGGAATTCCGGGCCTGAATCCCGCTCGGGCGGACATCATCCTCGCCGGGCTGGCGGTGGCCGCCGAGGTCATGGCCCGCATCGAGGCCCGCGAGGTGTCGGTGTCGGGGTACGGCATCCGCGAGGGACTCCTGCTGGAGACCGCGCGCGTCACGCCGGCGCCCGCCGACCCCGGCGTGGCGCGCGAGCGCTCCGTGCGGCAATTCGCCGAGCAGTGCCACTTCGAGCGTCCGCATGCGGAACAAGTGCAGCGCCTGGCGTTGCAGCTCTTCGACGCCATCGGGCGGCGGCTGGGGTGCGAGCCGGCGGACCGTGCGATCCTCGCCGACGCCGCCCTGCTGCACGACGTCGGCTACCACATCGGCCACGCGCGTCACCACAAGCACTCGTACCACCTGGTCACGCACGCCGAGTTGCTCGGCGTGTCGCCCGAGGAGCAGATGATGATCGCGCACGTGGCGCGCTATCATCGTGGCGCGGAGCCCCGGCGCCGGCACGTGGACTTCGCGCGCCTCGACCGGGACACGCGGCGGCGGATCCGGCGGCTGTCGGCCATCCTGCGGCTGGCCGACGGCCTCGACCGCGGGCACGCCGGCGCGGTGAAGCGGATCAAGCTGCGCTGGCTCGATCGCGCGGTGCGCGTGACCGTCGTGCCGCAGCCGCGGGCCTCGGTGCGACTCGAGATGTGGGGCGCCGACCGGAAGGCGGGCTTGCTGGCGAAGCTGGCGAAGCGGGACGTCGAACTGGTCGGCCCGCAGGGCGAGGTGTTCGAGCCGGCGGGCGATTCCTGACCGGACCGCACCGACCGCAGGCCCCGGATCCCGGCCCTGAGCCTACGGTCCGCTCTTCTTCGCCTTCCGCCGCCGCCCGTTGCCTAACGCCGCAACCGCGTGCTGGTGCGGCTCCGGCGCCGGCACGTACGTCGTGGCCCGGAACTCCTGCGTCAGGTAGCGCGACTCCGACCGGTCCAGTCCCCACGGGTCACGCAGCAGGAGCTTGTGCGATCCCACGTCGTCCACGGTCAGCGGCGTCCGCTGGAGATACGACCCGTCGGGCTGGAGGTCCCACCCCTGCCGGTTGTCCGCGAGGTACACACGCATCAGCGTCCCCAGCCGGTGGTGCAACGCACGATCGAGGATCGGCACCACGACCTCGACCCGGCGCTCCAGGTTGCGGGGCATCCAGTCCGCCGAGCCGATGAAGTACGCCTCGTCACCGCCGTTCAGGAAGTAATAGAGCCGGGAGTGTTCGAGGAACCGTCCCACGATGCTCACGACGCGGATTCGCTCGCTGAGCCCGGGGACCCCCGGCCGGAGGCAGCAGATACCCCGCACGATGAGGTCCACGTCCACCCCGGCCCGTGATGCCTCATAGAGCGCGTCGATGATCTCGGGCGCCTGCAGCGCATTCATCTTGGCGATGATCCGGGCAGGCCGGCCCGCGCGCGCATGGTCCGCCTCGCGCCGGATCAGGTCGATGAACCGGTCCTTCAGCGAAGCCGGCGCGACAAACAGCCGGCGATAGTCACGCTGGCGCGAGAACCCGGTCAGCAGGTTGAAGACCTCGCTGACGTCGGCGCCGATCTCCGGGTGGCAGGTGAGGAGCCCGAAGTCCGTATACAGGCGCGCGGTGCGCGAGTTGTAGTTGCCGGTCCCGATGTGGACGTAGCGCCGGATCCCGTCGGCTTCCCGCCTGACGACCAGCGCCGTCTTGGCGTGGGTCTTGAGGCCGGGCAGTCCGTAGGCGACGTGCACCCCATAGCTCTCGAGCGTCCGGGCCCAGTTGATGTTGTTGATCTCGTCGAACCGGGCCTGCAGTTCCACCAGGACCGCGACCTGCTTCCCGCGCTGCGCCGCTTCGGTCAGGGCCCGCACGATCGCGGTGTCGCCCGACGTCCGGTACAGCGTGAGCTTGATCGCCAGCACGTTGTCGTCCTCGGCGGCCGTGTCGAAGAACTTCTCGACCGTCGACCCGAACGACTCGAACGGGTGGTGCACCAGCACGTCCCGCTCCCGGATGATGTCGAAGATCGACCGGTCGGACTCGCGGACCTCGGGCGGCGTGACGGGACCGAACGGCGGATCGCGCAACTCCGGGATCTCCAGCGCGGCCAGCGCCATCAGGTCACCCAGCTCCAGCATCGGGTCCATGTCGAACACGTCGCGCTCCGTGAGCGGCAGGACGGCGGGATCGGTGGTGTCCCGCATCTCGTCCAGCAGGAGCGCCTTGACCTGGGGCGGCATCCCGGTCTCCACCTCGAGCCGGACCACCTCGCCGAACCGGCGCTGGAAGATCTGCTCCTCGATCGAGGCGAGCAGGTCCTCGCCCTCGTCGGTGGCCGTGACGTCGAGGTCGGAATGCCTCGTTATGCGGAAGATGTGCCAGCCCAGCACGCGCATGCCCGGGAACAACTTCGCCAGGTGGGCGCCGATCAGGTCCTCGAGCGGGACGAAATGATTCGCGCGCCGGATCGGAACCCACCGGGGCAGGCTTCGCGGGACCTTCACCCGCGCGAAATGCTCGCCGTTCCGGGTCTCGTCATGCAGCTGCACCGCGAGCGACAGGGACAGGTTGGAGATGTAGGGGAATGGGTGCCCGGGATCGACGGCCAGCGGCGTGAGCACCGGAAAGACCTGCGTCTCGAAATAGTCGTCGAGGGCAGCGCGCTCTTCCGGCAACACGTCCTCGATCGAGAGCATCCTGATGCCGAGCTGGTCGAGCTGTGGCACCAGGACCTCGTGGAGGCAGCGGCGACGCCGCTCCAGCAGTTCGCGGATCGCCCCGTTGATCGCCTCGAGCGTCGCCAGCGGCGTGCGCCCGTCCGGCGACGGCACCTGCACACCTGCCGCCACCTGCCGGCGCAGCGCCGCGACCCGGACCATGTAGAACTCGTCCAGGTTGGTGCTGAAGATGGACAGGAACTTCAGCCGCTCCAGAAGCGGCGTTCGATCGTCCTCGGCCTCGTGCAGAACCCTGCTGTTGAACGCGAGCCATGAAAGCTCACGGCTGATGAACGGCGATGAGACCGCAGACTCCGTCATGTCGGGCTTCTGGTGAATCCGCGCAGTCGCGCGAATGGAATGCCATCGGGCCCCTGAAATATCGCCCCCGGCGGATGGCCCCGTAACCACACCTGGGAGGGGCCGCGGCCCACTGCCCAAGTCGATCGGGCAAAACGGGTTATGGGGCTGGAACCCACACCGCGGACGCACCCCCTGGCAGGGGCCGCTTCACCGTGCGCCGGCCGTCGCGGGGCGCGGGCTGATGGCACGAGCGCGGGAAGCGCCCCGGTCGCTGCCGACAAGTTCAGCGGATGAACACAGGTCCTCGAGCGCGGCCCAGTCGAGGCCAGCCCAGTTCCCGGGATACGAGTTGAGCTTCCTGGTGGTGCCGCGTGACAGGAAATACAGGAACCCTGCTGGTCGTTCGGGTTCGCAGATCGCCTCGGACACGATCTCGACGGCATGCCATGAGAACCCAGAGGAATCGACGAATTTGCGGCTCGCGCTCATGCTTGCTCCCGGGATCGCCGCCATCGCGCACGGCTCGGGCAGTACTAAGCGCGCGAAAATGCCGCCCCGCAATCAGGCTTGGCCTGTCGTGACAATTCTGCGCCGTTCGTTACCGGTTCGATACGCGCGGGCGCGCGGGGTCCGTCTCAGGTCGAGACGGCCTCGAGCAGGAGCAGAAAGAGCGCCGCAATGGACGCTGACGCCGGGATCGTCAGGACCCATGCCCAGACGATTCGACCGGCGACACCCCACCGGACCGCGGACAGGCGCGTGGTCGCGCCGACCCCTACGATCGCCCCGGTGATGGTGTGGGTGGTGCTCACCGGGATCCCGAACCGCGTGGCGATGAGGATCGCGATCGCACCGCCCGTTTCGGCCGCACAGCCGCCGACGGGCCGCAGCTTGGTGATCCGGCTCCCCATCGTGTGCACGATGCGCCACCCGCCGAACAGCGTGCCCAGGGCAATCGCGGTGTAGGCACCCATCTCCACCCACAGGGGAATGTGGTCCGCGGTGTCGACGTGAAAATGCCGAAGCCACCCGGTTTCCTGCGCGAACGCGCCCTGCGCCGAGAGCAGCAGGCCGACGATGATCCCCATCGTCTTCTGCGCGTCGTTGGCGCCATGCGAGAGCGAGAACAGCGCCGCGCTCGCCAGCTGCATGCGCCGGAAGATCGCGTCCACGCGCGCCGGGCTGAACCAGCGGAACATCCAGTAGAACGCCACCATCAGCGAGTAGCCGGCCACGAGGCCGATCACCGGCGACGCCACGATGAAGATGAGGGTCTTGATCCACCCGGCCGGGATGATCGCCGCAAAGCCCGCCTTGGCCACGGCCGCGCCGGCATAGCCGCCCACCAGCGCGTGCGAGGAGCTGCTGGGAAGTCCGTAGTACCAGGTCACCAGGTTCCAGGCGATGGCGCCGAGCAACCCGCCGAGGATGACGTTAGGCGTAACGATCGACACGTCGATCATCCCCTTGCCGACGGTCCTGGCGACCGCAGTGCCCACGGTGAACGCGGCGAGGAAGTTGAACGCCGCCGCCCAGGCCACCGCCACCAGCGGGTTCAGGACCCGCGTGCCCACGACCGTCGCGATCGAGTTCGCCGAGTCGTGGAAGCCGTTGATGAAGTCGAAGATGAACGCGACCGCGACGATGATGACGATGTAGGTCGCCACGGGCTCAGGAGTTCTTGAGCGAAATGCTCTCCAGCACGATCGAGGCCGTCTGGCACCGGTCGAGGGCGCCCTCGAGCGTGTCGTACACCTCCTTCCACTTGATCACGTCGATGGGATCCGGCGTCCCCTGGAACAGGTCGCCGATCGCCTCGGCGTACACCATGTCGCCCTGCTCCTCGAACCGTTTCACTTCCATCGTCTGGCGCGTCACCGAGCGGCGGTCCTTCACCTTGCGGACGGACTGCTCGAGCGCATCCACGGACTGGTAGAGGATCCCCGCGAGGCGGACCGCGTAGGGACGCGTCTCGCGCAGCTTGAACATCGCCGCCCGACGCGCGGTGCCGTCGATCAGGTCGACGACCGTGTCGAGTTCCTGCGCCAGCCGGTAAATGTCCTCGCGGTCCAGCGGCGTGATGAAGCTCCGGTCGAGGCGGGTTCCCACCTCATGGATGACCGAGTCGGCCTCGTGCTCCACCTTCTTGATCTCGGCAACATAGTGGTCCAGACGATGGAGGTCGGCGAACATCGCCCGGAGCAGCTCGGCGGCGGCCTTCATCTTGGCCGCGAGCTCGTTGAACAGGGTGAAGAAGCCTTCGTCTCTGGGAATCAGGGGCACAGTGGCCGGCCGTCTCTTGAGTGTCCTGTCCGCCGTTTCTGTAACAGACGTAACAAACACGTAACGGACGGCAAGAAACTACCGGTGACGAGACGGGGCAGGCAACGACAATTCGCACCGGGAATGCCGGCGGCGATGGCAGGGAAGCGACTACAGGATGGGGGCGACAGCCACCGCGGTCAGCACGGCAAGCGCTTGACCAGCAACGACGTCGGCGGGAAAATGAACCCCGAGCACGACGCGCGAGACCCCGGCGGTCCAGGCGACCAGGAGCAGGGGAACCGCCAGTCCCGGGTGGACGCTGGCGTATCCGATGGCCACGGAGAGCGCCGCGGCGGCGTGACCGGAGGGGAACGAGAAGCGGTCGGGAGCGCGCACGGTGCGGCCGTCCGGGAACACCGGACGGGGCCGGTCAACCGTTCGCTTGACCAGTTGGACCAGCATGTGAGAGACGACCAGGAGGATCGTGGCTCGCCGTGCCCCCACGCGCAGCGACCCCTCGGCGAACAACGGGATGACGGAGGCCAGCATCGTGACTGCGGCGCCGCCAACCTGCGTGGCGATTGACCAGGCAATGCGAACCAGGTGCCGCGCGTTGGCGTCCAGGCAGAGGCGATCGAACAACGCGCGATCGCGGGCGGCGACGCGGTGCACCAGTGAGCCGGCCATCGTCAGCTGGCGGTGGCCATCGGCCATTCGCGCGACGGCATCGCACGCTGGCGGTCACTCCGCATGGCGTGCGCGAAGAGGCTTCGCCCGGACCAGGATCGCGGAACGGCCACCCCGAGCGCGTCGACGATGGTGGGCGGCACGTCCAGCAGCGAGGCGTTCGCGGGAAGGTGACGGCGCGCCACGCGGCCCCCGGCGATCACGATCGGGATGGTCCGGTCGAGCGGGTGCGCGCTGTCGTGGTCGCGCCTGCGGCGACCGCCACCGCCATGGTCCGCGAGGACGACCAGCATCGCGTCGGGATCCTCCGTGACGCCGGTCCGCCGCACGAGTGTTCCCAGGCACTCATCGATGCGGCGTGCGGCTCGCAAGTAAGCCGGGGAGGGCCAGCCGGCGGCATGACCGGCTCGATCGGCGTCGGGCCAGTGCATGAGCCAGAGCCCGTCCTGTCGGCGCGACAGGTCGCGGAGCGCCGCGTTCAGGATGCCGAAGGCGTCATCGCCGGCGAACTCCGCTTCCGCGAATCCGAGCCGGCGCACCAGGCGCGAGGCGAGGGGACGGTAGATCCACGGAAGGCTCGCCATCCATGCGGTCGCGCGAACACCTGCGTCGCGCAGCACGAGCGGCATGGGCTCGACGCCCGGACGACGGCCCGGGTTCCGGAAGCGGTCCGAGGTCAGGCCGTGGACCCGGGGCTCGACCCCGGTCAGGAGCGAGCCCATCGCGGCCGCGGTCACGCTGGGCGCGACCGTGCACGCGGTGAGGGTCGCGGCCCCCTGGCCGAGCAGGCGGCCGAGCACGGGGAGGTCGAGGAGCGGGATGACGTCGGGGCGAAGCCCGTCGGCCACGACGACGATGACGCGGCGGACCGGGGCCGGGGCGGGACGGCGGGATCCTGTCATGCCCGCACGGTGGCCCCCCCGCGTCAGGGTCCGGCGTCGGCGGCGTCGCAAGCGTGTAACGGTGCCGCCTGACGACTGCCTGACGAGTGCCTGACGACTGGCAGCGGCGCCTTCTGCGGGCCGGCGAGCCAGCCCCGCGTATCCAAGGCGGACACCCGGCGGAACCAGTGTCCCGATGCCTGACGACTGCCTCACGAGTGCCTGACGATTCTGTGGTGCGGCGCCACGCCGCGCCGGGCGGCCACGCCGTAGCGGGCGCGTGACGGGGGCGTGATGGGACCGTGACCCGGCGGCCCCATTCCTCCGGTCACCCCGGAACCCGGACCCCCCATGGCCTCCCGCCCCCCCAGGCTCCTCGTCTGCACCGATACCTGGCCCCCGCAGGTGAACGGGGTCTCCGTCGTCACCGCACTCAGCGTCACGGGCCTGCGGGAGCGTGGCTGGGAAGTGGCCGTCGTCGCGCCGAAGTACCCGGAGCCACGCGCCCACGCCTTTCCGGTCGAGCTCTCCACCGGTCGCGGCGGCACCACCCAGATCCCCAGCGCCCCGATGCCCGGATACCCGGACATCCGGCTTGCTTTGCCGTCGGAGCGGCCCATCGCCACCATCCTCCAGGAGTTCCAGCCAGACCTCGTCCACTCCGCCACCGAGTTCGTCATCGGCCGGATCGGCCAGCGACTCGCCGCCGGCGCCGGCATCCCGACCGTTTCTTCCTACCACACCGACTTCTCCCGGTACACCGAGGCCTACGGAGTCCCGTGGCTCAGGCCTTCCGTCTCCCGCTACCTCGCGAACTTCCACCGGCGATCGCGACGCGTCTACACCCCATCGCACGTGGCTGCGGCCGACCTGGCGACGATTGGCGTCCAGCAGGTCGAGGTCTGGGGACGCGGCGTGGACACGCGTCAGTTCTCACCGGAGCGACGCAGCAGCGCCCTGCGATCGGCCTGGGGAAGCAACGACACGTTCGTGCTCGTGCACGTCGGTCGGCTCGCCGCGGAGAAGGGCGTGGATCGGATCCTCGCCGCGTACCAGCAGGCGCGTGGGAGCCTGCCGTTCGGTTCCGTCCACCTCGTGGTCGCCGGTTCCGGTCCCAGGGAGGATGCGCTGCGTGAATCGGTTCACGAGGGCGTCTCGTTCCTGGGCAACCTCGATCGCAGCGAGGTCCTGCCCCGCCTCTACGCCAGCGCGGACGCCTTCGTGTTCGCCTCGTTGACCGAGACGCTGGGCCTGGTGGTGCTCGAGGCGATGTCCAGTGGCCTCCCTGTCATCGCGGTTCCCGCTGGGGGGGTCGCCGACCACCTTCGCGATGGGGCCAACGGGATCGCGTGCGCTGCCGCCGACACCGCCAGCATGGCGTCAGCCATCGTGCGCCTGGTCCTCGACCGCGCGCTCACGCGACGACTCGCACGCGGTGCGCGCTTGACGGCGGAGGCACTCGACTGGTCCAGGGAACTCGATGCGCTCGATCGGAGCTACCGCGAAGTGGCGTTCGCGGGCGCCCACCCGGGACCCAGCGCCCTCCGACTCGAGCACGCTGGCTGACGGCTCGTCGTCACGCCGTCAGGAAGGTGTCCCGGGCGTCATCCATGGCGAGCCGGCGCCGGTGGAGGTTCTCGTCCACGAAGAGACGGACCAGCACCACGCCGGCGAGGAATCCGCCGATGTGCGCCCAGACCGCGACCCCTCCCGAGACCTCGGGACGCATCGGCATCAGTTGCGGCAGTCCCGAGACCACCTGCCAGAAGAACCACCACAACAGGACCGCCCAGGCAGGTACGCGGAAGATGCGAATGAACAGCAGGAACCAGAAAAGCATTCGCACGCGCACCCTGGGATAGAGCACGAGGTAGGCGCCGAGCACTCCTGATATCGCCCCGGAGGCACCGACGGTCGGGACCGGCGATTCCGGGTCGACCACCACGTGAGCGCCAGCCGCGATGAGCCCGCAGAGCAGGTAGAAGACCAGAAACCGGGCGCGTCCCATGCTGTCCTCGATGTTGTTCCCGAAGACCCAGAAGAACAGCAGGTTGCCGAGCAGGTGACCCCAGCTCCCGTGCAGGAACATGGACGTGACCGGCGTCCAGATGTTCAGCGCCCAGTCATCGACCACGCAGGCCATGCCGGGACCAAGCGGAATCGAGGTGCCGACGGTCGCCTGTCCGGTCAGCTCGCCCGGAACCATCCCCAGGTTGCAGACGCTGACGGCCAGGGCCGTCTGGTCGAATCCGGCGCCCTGCAACAGGACCCACACGGCCAGGATCGTACCGATCAACAGGTACGTCATGACCGGCATCCGGACGGTGGGGTTTTCGTCGCTGAGGGGGAACATCTGCGAGCGGGAGGGAGGAGACTCCTGACCAGAGCCCGACGTGCCCAGCTATCTCCAACAACCTCAACTCATTGCAGTTCGGCCATTTCGACCCCAAGCCGGCCAGCCCTGCTACCGCAGTCCGCCAAAATGACACAGGTGCGCGGTCCCGGGATTGCACCCTGACCACCGCCGCCATGGCACCGCCGCCAAACGGCGCGGCATCATCGCCGGGCGCTACCGCTGAATCTCTCCAAGAGGTGCACTCCAGATGGCAGACAAGGTAATCGGCATTGACCTCGGCACCACCAATTCCGTCGTTGCGGTGCTCGAGGGCGGCGACCCGGTGGTCATTCCGAACTCCGAAGGAGGGCGGACGACCCCGTCTGTCGTCGGCTTTACCAAGGACGGTGAACGACTGGTGGGGCAGATCGCCAAGCGGCAGGCCGTCACGAACCCCAAGAACACGGTCTTCTCCATCAAGCGGTTCATGGGACGCCGGATTGCGGAAGTGCCTGAGGAGATCAAGCGTGTCCCGTACACCGTCGTGGAGGGCCCCAGTGGGCTGGCGTCGGTGGAGGTTCAGGGCAAGCGGTACACGCCGCCCGAGATCTCGGCCATGGTGCTGCAGAAGATGAAGCAGACGGCCGAGGATTACCTGGGGCATCCGGTTTCCAAGGCTGTCGTGACCGTACCCGCGTACTTCAACGACGCGCAGCGCCAGGCGACCAAGGACGCCGGCAAGGTCGCCGGCCTCGAGGTCCTTCGCATCATCAACGAGCCCACGGCGGCGGCGCTCGCCTACGGCCTCGACAAGAAGGGCAAGGACGAGAAGATCGCCGTCTTCGACCTTGGCGGCGGCACGTACGACATCTCCGTCCTCGAGTTGTATGACGTCGAGGGCACCCGCCAGTTCGAGGTGAAGGCCACGAATGGCGACACCCACCTCGGCGGCGACGACTTCGACCAGCGAGTGATCGAGTGGCTGGTCGCCGAGTTCAAGCGCGACCAGGCCATCGACCTCTCCAAGGACGCCATGGCCCTCCAGCGTCTCAAGGAAGCCGCGGAGAAGGCGAAGATGGAACTGTCGACGACGCAGTCGACGGACATCAACCTCCCCTTCATCACGGCCGACCAGTCGGGTCCGAAGCACCTGAACTACTCGCTGACGCGGGCCAAGTTCGAGCAGCTGGTGGACGACCTGATCAAGCGCACGATCCCCCCGATGCAGCAGGCGCTGAAGGACGCGGGCCTCGACCCGAAGGATGTGGATGAGGTGATCCTCGTTGGCGGGTCGACGCGCATCCCGAAGATCCAGCAGATCGTCAAGGACTTCTTCGGCAAGGAGCCCAATCGCTCGGTCAACCCGGACGAGGTGGTCGGGATTGGCGCGGCCATCCAGGGCGCTGTCCTCACCGGTGAGCAGAAGGACGTGCTGCTGCTCGACGTGACGCCGCTCTCGCTCGGTATCGAGACCCTTGGCGGCGTCACCACGGTCCTGATTCCGCGGAACACCACGATCCCGACGCGGAAGACGGAGACCTTCTCCACCGCCGATGACAACCAGACGACCGTCGAGATCCATGTCCTGCAGGGCGAGCGCGAGCTGGCCCGGGACAACCGGACCATCGGCAAGTTCACGCTGACGGGGATCCCGCCTGCTCCGCGTGGCATGCCGCAGGTCGAGGTCACCTTCGACATCGACGCGAACGGCATCCTCCACGTGTCGGCCAAGGACAAGGCCACGAGCAAGGAGCAGAAGATCCGCATCGAGGCGTCGAGCGGGCTGAACAAGGACGAGATCGAGCGCATGGTGCGCGACGCCGAGAAGAACGCGGCCGACGACAAGAAGCGCCGCGAGGACATCGACACGCGCAACCGCCTCGATTCCCTGGCGTACGAAGTCGAGAAGAACGCCAAGGAGTGGTCGGATCGCCTGAGCCCCGAACTCAAGACCCGACTCGAGGCGGCGGTGGAGCGTGCCCGCAAGGCGCACCGCGGCGACGACGCCGCCGAGATCAAGGCGGCGATGGAGGAGTTGACGGCCGCCTACCAGGAGGCCGGACGATCCCTGTATTCGCAGGGCCAGCCGGAGTCCGGCCCGACGCCTGGTGCAGAGGAAGGGGCAGCCCCCGGACCGGAAGGCGCGACGCCGCCCGGCGGGGCGAAGCCGGACGACGTGGTGGAAGCAGACTACGAGATCGTGGACGACACCAAGAAGTAACGGTCCATCGACAGTGCGGACGTCCTGCACGCCGGGGCTGGCGCCCCGGCGTGACGTGGGCCACCGTGATAACAGGGCCCGCGGGCCAACGTCCTGGGGGTACAGGAAACCCACCGGAACGCAACCGTGACTACGTATGTAAAGAAGAGGGGTCAGGCATCAGGCATCGGGGCCGGCAGGCCCCGAATCCGAATCCCTGGATGCCTGATGCCTGATCCCTGATGCCTCTTTTCGTTGGTAACCCTGCTTCGCCGAGTATAGCCATGAAGTCATCTTCCCGTTTCGCCTTTGGTGGCGCCCTGGTCGTCGCATTTGCCAGTGGCCTGGTCTTCGCCTCGGGACTCGACCTGACGAACTTCGCGAACGCGCAGTCGTCGACACGCCAGGCGTCGAACGTGGCGCCGATCGTGCCGGCCGCCATTTCGGACCTCAACTTGGCCTTCACGTCCATCGCCGAGCGGGTCACCCCGTCGGTGGTGTCGATTCATTCCGAGCGCACGCAGCGCCAGACGTCGCAGCAGCGCCAGCGGCCGCAGCAGCAGCAGCAGCCGCCGCAGCAACGGCAACCGCGATCGCTCGAGGATTTCTTCGGCCAATTCGATCGTGAACCGCCCACGCCGCAGGAAGCCAGTGGATCCGGCTTCATCGTGAGCCAGGACGGCTACATCCTCACCAACAACCACGTCATCCAGGGCTTCGACCGGGTCGAGGTCACGCTGACGGATCGCCGCACGTTCCCGGCCCGCATCATCGGCCGCGACGAGACGACCGACGTCGCGGTGCTGAAGATCGACCAGAAGGGCCTGCCGTTCACGCCGCTGGGAGATGACAACGGCACGCGCATCGGCGAGTGGGTCGTCGCCATCGGCAACCCGCTCGGCCTCGACTTCACCGTCACCGCGGGCATCGTCTCGGCGAAGGGGCGTGGCCAGCAGGATGTCCAGGTAAACCGGAACAGCTGGGCCATCACGGACTTCATCCAGACCGACGCCGCGATCAATCCGGGTAACTCGGGCGGGCCGCTGGTCAACGTCCGCGGCGAGGTAATCGGCATTAATACGGCCATTGCCAGCCAGACGGGCTATTACTCGGGTTACGGCTTTGCCATCCCGATCACGCTGGCCAAGGAAGTGCTCGACGACCTCATCGAGCATGGGAAAGTGCGGCGCGCGGTGCTGGGCGTCTCGATCCGGGACGCGCAGCCTGAAGATGCCGCCATCGCCGGACTGAAGGAGGTGACTGGTGTGTTGGTCCAGCCGTTCACGGCAGACAACAACGATGGTCCGGCGCGCCGCGCAGGCATGGAAGCGGGTGACGTGATCGTGAAGGCCAATGGCAGGGTTGCCGACCGTGTCAGCACGCTGCAGCGCATCATCCGTTCCCACCAACCGGGAGAAACGGTCGAGATCGAAGCATGGCGTTACGGCGAAAAGAAGACGTTCAGCGTCCGCCTCGCCGAAGCGTCGGACAGCACAGCGCGCGTGGCGGCGAACCCGGGCACCTCGCGCGATGGCGATGATCGATTGCTGGGAATCAGTGCCGGTAAGTTAGGCATCACGGTCGAGCCGATCACTGATGCGCAGGCTCGGCAGAATCAGATCTCGAATGAACACCGCGGCTTGCGGGTCGTTGACGTCGATCAGGATGGCCCTGCACGCCAAGGCCGCCTCGCACTCAACGACGTGCTGCTCGCCGTGGTCAGCCCGAAACCGCAACGTGAACTGCGTACAGCAGAAGACCTGCAGCGCGCGCTCAGCAGCCTTCGCGAGGGCAGCTACGTCAGTTTCATGGTCTACAGCCTGGATGACCAGAGAACGCGCATCGTGAACCTGCGATTGGGTCAATAGTTCCTGTCAGGAACCGGTGTTGCGAATACCGAAGAGTGAGTGAGTGAGAGGCCCGGCAAGGGATCTTCGAGCCCTCTTCGATCTCGGGCGTCGGCAAACCATGACGCCTGGTTTTTGTCCTCAACCGGCAGGCTGTTGAACGAACGCCGCTGGTCCAGCATCGCAGCTGCGACGGAGATGCACTATTCGCTGGAAGCTGAGATCGTCAGCGGATTGGCATGACCGCTTCTGGACAGGATCGACTGGTAGCCCCGCCTAAGCAAGTCCAGCGTTAATGCCTCGTAACGTGGTTGGCTCGTTCGCAGTAAGCGATTAAAGCTCATGTGCAGGAAGCTGGAAATGAGCATGTCCAGAGGCGCAGACACGTCGCCGCTCGCGACGCGTTCGCGGAGTGCCGCAACCACAGGTCCCATTTTGACACTTCGAAGCTGGAGGGCAGCCAGCGCGTCCGCCAAAACGCTACAACCGCTATCCTCCCTGTTGCCGCTGTTCCAGCCGAGTGACGACTCAATGAGCGCGCGATGCTCCCGGTATGTCCGTCCCGACGCATACCGCAGTTCAGCCGCGGGGATACCGAGATGACCAGCGGCCGATACGGCCAACGAGTTCACGAACCGATGTCGCTCTTCTAGTTCGAGTCCGAAGGCCGCGAGAAACAGATCTGCATTTCTCAGTACGAGTCCGAGACGAGCACTACTCGTCGGGGCCTCTCGTAATGCGTTAACTACGCCGAGCGCGGCTTCGCTGTCTACCCAGAACAGTCGCTCCGCTATGAGAACTCCTTCCAAACCACCGTACCGCTCCACTTCACGCTGATAGGTGTCCAGCTGAATCCTAGAAACTGTGCCCGCGCTCTGTGCGCTGCGAAGTTGGTGAGTGAACGCGGGCAGTACTCCCGCGCACAGTCGTGACGGATCGCCGAATAGACGTAGTCGCAGGTGATAATCCGGATCGGCGTACCGCACGAAGAACCAATGCGACACTTCACCAGCTGCGGTCAATTCTCTGAGCAGGGGGCCCAATTCGTCGCGAAGGAGATGCTCTGCCGCGACTTGGCCGGTGTAGACCTTCAGAAAGAGGCACTCCGAGCCCGGTGGGAGATTGCGGTCATTAACCTGCAGCGCGGTCTCTCTGGTGGAGCCGGGAGTCGAACGTGGTGTGGATCTCTTCACGAACGGTACCACCAGCTCATGGACAAAGCAGCCCTCGGGTCCGGACACACCAAGACGTTGATCCTGTGGCACAAATTCGACGAACTCCGCCCGCGTCCTGCCTCGCAAGAGGTGAGCCACGGCGTCAATGCTCAATGCGTTCCCGAAATCGAGCGGAAGGATGTTGTCGCCGTCGACAATTGCGACACAGCGAGGCATGCGCAGCTCTTCGCGAAGCTCCTGAAATGCGCGGAACCGCTCGACAGCGTTATTCACAGTTAGTCGATCGATCTGGGCAGCCTCGAATCGCCAACGTGCCCGACTCAGGACGAATCCTCCACGACGAACGCGCGGAAGACGCGGGCTGTCCTTGAGCGCACCCCACGACCAGATAATAGGCGTGGCGACCCCCTGCGATTGAAGGGCGCTCATGAATCGGTAAGCGGCGAGCTGCTGTGGATGCGAAGCTCCGTGGGCGGTCGTCAGGCGAGGCGCAATCTCCCGATTCAGCCGCATGGAGTGCAGGATCACACGGCCCTCGCGCACTGCAACAAAAAGGTCCTGGATGTGGATCTGCTGCTCTGGTGCCGCCCCTGATCGTCCGAGGTACGGAATCTCCCATTCCCGCAGAACGGGCCGCGCGCTGATATTCCCGACCCGGTCCTGCGGCGTATGAACGATCTCTGCGAATGCCACGTTTGGCGCGCAACGCTCTTCCGCTCGAAGATGCCGTTCCACGTGCCGTCGGAGCTCCTCCTCCCCGTAACAGAACCGCCCGAACAACTCGGCACCAGAAGGGCCGGCTCCCCCCTCGAACCAGATCGTCTGATTCCACGACGGCGCGCTGTTCTCCTTCGTTTCGGTAAGCCAGACGAGGACCGCAAAGGCGTCGGGAAGTTCGGCAGGCTCCTTGCAGGCAAGCCTCTCGACATCTTTGTCCTCGAGCACAATTTCTTCGCTGCTGTTCTCAATCGCTCGCTGGAGCAACCGGAGCAGGTATTGATCCCTCTCGCTCCAGCGCCTGTCATTCTCCTGGCCGGTCGTAGCCTTGAGCGTACGCAAGAGCTCGGATTCATCGGCGCAACCTTCGGACGCTTCGTCGAATCCGATCCCCACATCTTCGTCCAGCACCTGGACCAGGGGCAGCATCTGGCTTCCGTATCGCTGCTCAAACGCCTTCGCAAACCGCGTGAGCCGATTGTCTCCCGATGGGGGTCTCACTCGATGGAGGAGACGGACACCCTTCAGTATTTCATCAACCAGGTCGGCGCCGAGCGTCCCGACCTTCAGCGGCTTGTAGAGGTCGACATGGAACAGATGCTCCTTGGCGCCTGGCCCCTGCAGATCATGAAGGACCTGTTCCGGCTCGTGATAGGCCTCCAGCGGTGCTCCAACGCCCGCCGTGTCGAGGCAAGTCAACGAAGCGGCTATGGTGTCCAGTCCTTCCGCATGTCGTGACGCCCGGGGGCCGAGTCGGTGTAAGAGGGCGCTCAGGTCGATCAGCGCATCCGTTCCCGTTACGCAGGGCCTGAGATCGGAAACGAGAAGCTTACTCTCTATCATTGCGCTGACGAAGTCGGACGAATCAGATTCAGTGAAACCTTTCCCCACGAGGAGGGCAATGAGCTCATCCTGTGTCGTCTCGTTACGGGACAATTCGAGCAGTGAGGTCAGCGTTGGATCTGCAGACACGCTCACGAGATCGTATCGTCGGTGACCCTCAGGATCGACGACAAACTCGATGTAGTTGAATTTGCCGCCGAGCCGGTAGATCGTTTCGTTAGGTCTGAATACGAGGGCCTTTCGAACCGATCCCTCGGACTCCAACGTCGCCGCCACCCTGCCCAGGTGCTCCATGTCCACGCGCGTATGACGGCGATATTGCCACGCTGGACCCAGCTCGAGCTCCGTCGTCCGTCCCAAGACTCCGTATGAGCACCCCGCAAAGAGCCCGAACGGAGTGGCGCGACCCGTCATCCGGGAGAAGTATCGTACGAGAGCCGCTTCGACCCTCGCACCGTCAATGCTTTCCGGCGCACGCTGCCAGGCGGTTCCCCGCGCAGCAAGGATCGGCGAGGCGAGATAAATGGCTTCCTTCACCTCCGACCTAACGATGACCTGCCGTAGGCGCTCGCGAAGTACCCTCTTGTCAGCCTCGACGGCCCGGGCGAGATCACCGCCGCCTGCCCAGGCGCTCGCCGCCGTCAGATCTGCGCCCCAGGCGAGGTATTCGTCGAGCGCAAGAAGCGGGGTTCGAAGGACGAAGAACCCAGACGGCTCGTGATGTGATGCGGCCTCCAAATCCATAGAACCGTGTCTGCCTTATTCGCGAGGCGGGATGCCAACCATGAGTAGACGGTCCCACTCGGGCTCAGTCGGTGTCGCGGCCGCCAGTAATGCCAAGCTGACGCCGACGGCTCCCAGCAGGAGACTCGGCTCCCTGACCCAATCGACGTGTGCCGACTTTTCCCGTCCCCTCATCGCAACAAATCCCGCGAAACCCTCGTTAGGGCGCCTGATCTGGAGCGTCCGTTCCATCCAGAAGCTCGCCGCGCGACGGAACTGTTCGTCGCCGGTAGCTTGATAGAATCGATTCAGCACGTGGGCAATGCCTACCGTCCCATGGCAGAGATTCGGGTCCCTGATCGCGGTGCTCGGATCCAGCGATCGCGAAGCGACAACCGCCGCGACCTGCAAAGCGGCTTCTTCCCAATCCGCTCGTTGGCACAAGCGAGCCGTCGCCATGAGACTCGCGGCGATGCCGGGATCGCCGTAGCACCACGACCACGAAAGTCGGGCGGGACCGGTCGGCGCTCCCTCGGCGAGCCAGTTGGGAAACACGGCGGGACCTCCGTCCCGGAGGCGGCACGCGAGCAGCCCTGTGACTGCCGCCTCGAGGAGGCGCTTCGCGCTACTGTTGGCCAATCCAGCATGTGCCGCGCGCGCGAGAAAAGCGATTACACCGGCCGTGCCGTGTGCAACGCCCGGAACCATCAGGAACTCTCCGTGCGTTGCCGCGAGTTCTGGCTGAACCCGGACCGTCCGGCTGTACCAGTACGCGCCAACCGCTGTGGTGTGCGCCAGAGCCTCGAGATGCGAGAGAATGCGGCCTACGCAAGCGACGGAAGCCGGGGTCCCTGACCGCTCGAGCGCGTAGACACCCGCTCCGACAAGGCCAGAAGTAAGATCAAAGTCCGCAACCCAGGGCTTCTCGTTCAGCCATTCGAGCACCAAGAGATCCGTTTCGTCATTTACGTCCTCTGGTTGCTCAATCGCCAGCACATCGACGACGTGCTGCACGCACCATGCAACCCCCAATAGACCACCAAGAAGGCCCGGTCGGAGCCTAGCTTCGCTCGCCAATACAACCGCACGAGAGGCGAACCGTCTGGCCTTCGCACGCGCCTCGGAACATTGCCCCGTCCGTGCGAGATAGGCGAACAATAATGCCGTGTCGGCATAGACGGCGGCATCACTCGCGACGCCAAGCTCGCTGAGGCGATCTCCTGGCTGTAGCTTCTCGAACTCGCCAAGCCTCTTCTCGATCGCTGCCGCTATGTCGAGCACCGCATCCAACGCCGCCGCTCGGATTGAGTCGGTCAGGATCGGCTCCCAGTGAACGCCCTTTCCTGCAGCGGCCTCCCCGGCTCTCGATACTCTCCCTAACGGTTCGCGCCATGCATCAAGCATCAGTCAGTTCGTCGCGAGGATTGGCCTTTAATCGAAGGGGGCTAGGGGGCGGCCGCTCCCAACTGGGTCATTGTGGGCATGACGAGGGCACACAGACTCAATTAAGCGCTACTGCCTTGATGACTACACACCGCAAAACGACTACCCTGCCATGGAACAGCAGTAGCCGCACGTCGTGGTGCAGTACGGCCATTCTGTTCCGCCCTTCTCGTTCTTATCGACTTCACCGCGAGCTACTTCAGAAAGCACGCGGACTACCTCCTTCTTGAACCGCAACTTGCCAACTCCCATCTCGGCTATTGCTTCCTGCATTGGTACCTCCTGCATTGAAGTCCGGCGCTAATCGAAACCGTGCGCCCTCGTCGTGCTCTTTTTTGGGGAACCTCGTAATGTCATTGTTCCAGCGTCAGCGTTCGTGAGTGAGCGCTGGCTTGCTTCGTGGCCATGGTGTCCTCGTGCCAGCCAAATGTTCGTCGGCCATCCAGTCCTTCATGATTGGTTATCGCGCCTGTTCGCAGGCACCGTTGCGGATTTCTGGAGCCTGACGCCACGCGTCGGAGTAGCCAGGCTGAGAACGGCGTTGCCCTCGATAATCGAGAGAGAGCTCTCCACCAACCCGCTTACGATGCGTCGCACGTCTCGCGCCCGTGTGCGCGGATTCTTGGCAGTCAGGTGCGCGTGTATCGCGTCGAGACTCCGGATCCTGTCACAGAAGAGGTAGGTCTCTCTCGACTCGCCCTCGAGCGCGAATTCCGTCACGCTCCCGCCGCATCGCGCATCGCGCACAACCAGGGTGCCATCGGAATCACACCACGTGAGCGACGCTCTATTATCCGACTTCCGCCAGGCATTGATCTGATCAACCGCGGTGGATACTGACCGTGCCGTTTCCGGCGACTCGTCGTAATCGAACTCGAAATAGTAGACGAGATCGCGCAATACAGATTCGTCGAACGGAAAGATGTGCGCGTACGTTTCCTGCGGCTTGACGTTCGTGATTCCGTATGCCTCTGGAGCGACGAAGTAAGGGCTGAATCTGTCCAGCCGGATTCGGCCAACTCCGCCGGGGGGGTCGAGATGCAGCACGCGCGGAATCAGAGCCGCAGCGTCATCGTAGTCTGCGGAGTTCTCCCCGGGGAAGCCATGCAGGAAGTTCCAGATCGTTCGTACACCCATCTCCTTGCACCACTTCAGCAGTTGCACGTTCTGAAGCATGGTACAACCCTTCCTCATGAGTCTGAGGACGGAAGTGCTGAGACTCTCTATGCCCGGTTGCAGGTAACGGACACCCGCGCGCGCGAGCTGCGCGAGTTGGTCCTTCCTGAGGTTTACCTTCGTCTCCACGAACATCGTGATGCCGGACTGTCGGGCCTCCAAGGCGGGAAAGAACGTGTCGAGGTAGTTCAGATCGACAATGTTGTCCACCAGCAGTACGTGGTTGCCATAACGCGAGCCCAGCGTCATGATCTCGTCGAGAGCGCGTGATGCGGACTTACTGCGGTACGCCATCGTCCCTCCGTTAAGTCCGCAGAACGTGCAGTGCTGTTTCACGCCCCACCAGCAACCACGGGACGTCTCGAAGGGAACGATGGGGGTGAGCGTGGCGGCGATTCCGCACTCCGCGGCTTGCGCGTAGTGGTGGTCGAAGCTCGGATACGGGAGAGCATCGAGATCCCTCAGCGGCACTGAAGGCGCCGGTATGATTACTTCTCCACCGGCTTCTCGCGTGAACATGCCAGGCACACGGCGGTCCGTCTGCGCAAAGGTTCGCCTAACGTATTCTGGGAATGAGATGTCCCCTTCGCCGGTGCACACGGCGTCCACAAACGAGAACTGCCGCAGCAATGCTGCTCCCATCTCACCTTCGCAGTTTGCGCCCCCGAATACCACATCTATTGCCGCATGCCGGCGCTTGATGCGCTCTGCCAGAGCGATAGCTGCAACGTGCTGCTGGAACGAGGACGTGAAGCCGACAATTTGATACTTGCTCCAGTCAATCGACTGCTGGCATTCCTCCAGGAAAGGCGCAGCCTGAACCCGGGCGACTCGTACCTCGTCGATGATTTCCTGCGAGAAGAACGTTGAAAATCGCTTTCGCATGACGCTGTCTTCATAAGCACGATCCCGCGCGCCATCCGTACCGAAGGCGGCCTCCGCGAAGATCCATTCGCCCACCAGTGCGATTGTCGGGGACGCCTCTGCAATTCGATGGTAACTCTCGGCGCTGATCCGGCTGCCGAACCGCAGGTTCAGATCGTGCACGTCACACGGAATTTCATCCCGGTGCAGAGCGGACTGCAGAAGCGAGATGCCGATCGCCGGCAGATTCAACGAAGCGAACGGCATGTTTATCAGAGCGACCCGGCCGGTCATGAATCTGCTCTGTGGCTGTGAATGTGGTCATGGACGACAAGCGCACCAAACGCCCGACCGGCGCCTAACGTCACCCATGTTGGCGAGGGTATCATCCGCAGGGGGGTTGCGCAGAGACTTCCGACGCCAACACACCCTCCGCGAGTCCGCGTCGCCCATTGCTTCCATTACGACCGACGTCACCCTCGTTGGGCAACGCTTCATCGTCGACTGCGAGCGAATAATACGAGCCTCACCCTGAACAAGCAACGTTGCGGTGGTCGCGACGGCCGCGACCGAGCTCTTCCGGATTGGCCGCTACCAAAAGCGTCCCTCTAGTGCCGTTTTTGGCAACGAGGCAGTCCGGTTGGCTAGGGCTGAGAGCGCGGGTGTGGGTCAGTGGTACGAAGCGACATATTGGTTCTTCGTCCATCGCCGAACGTGTGACTCCGGTCGTGGTGTGAAGCCAGCGGCTCTGGGTCATCGTGAGCCATTGACGACTACTTCCTCACAAACAATCACGTCATCCAAGGCTTCGACCGCGTCGAGGTCACATTGACCGATCGCCGGACGTTCCCAGCTTGCGTGATCGGCCGCGACGATACGACCGACGTCGCGGTGCTGAAGATCGACCAGAAGGGCCTGCCGTTCACCCCGCTGGGGGACGACAACGGCACGCGCATCGGCGAGTGGGTCGTCGCCATCGGCAACCCGCTGGGGCTCGACTTCACCGTTACCGCCGGCATCGTGTCGGCGAAGGGACGCGACCGCAACGAGGTCCGCGTCAACCAGAACAGCTGGGCGATCACCGACTTCATCCAGACCGACGCCGCGATCAACCCGGGCAACTCGGGCGGGCCGCTGGTGAACGTCCGCGGTGAGGTCATCGGCATCAATACCGCAATCGCCAGCCAGACCGGCTACTACTCCGGCTATGGATTCGCCATTCCGATCACGCTGGCGAAGGAAGTCCTCGACGACTTCATCGAGCACGGGAAGGTGCGGCGCGCCGTGCTGGGCGTCTCGATCCGGGACGCGCAGGCCGAAGATGCGGCCGTCGCCGGCCTCAAGGACGTGATGGGTGTGCTGGTGCAGCCGTACAGCCCGGACAACGAGGGCTCGCCGGCCCGTCGCGCCGGTATCGAGCCGGGCGACGTGATCACGAAGGCGGATGGCAAGCCCGCCGACCGCGTGAGCACGCTGCAGCGCATCATTCGCAGCCACGAGCCCGGCGAGAGCGTCGAGATCGAGGCGTGGCGCTTCGGCACCAGGAAGACGTTCAGTGTCCGCCTGGGTGAGGCCACCGACAGCACGACCCGCGTCGCGTCGAACGTGCGCCCATCGGAATCACCGTCGAGCCGATCAGCGACGCGCAGGCACGCCAGAACCAGCTTTCGACCGAGCACCGCGGGCTGCGGGTGGTCGAGATCGACCCGAACGGCCCGGCGCGCCAGCGGCTCCTGCCGAACGACGTGCTGGTGTCAGTGATCAACCCGCAACCGCGCCGCACGCTGCAGACCGCACAGGACCTGCAGCAGGTCCTGTCCTCGGTCCGCGAGGGAGGATACCTGAGCCTGATGGTGTACAACCTCGAGCTCGAGCAGACGAGGATCGTGAACCTGAAAGTAGGAAAGTAGAGGCATCAGGCATCAGGC